>CAZCDU010000011.1:39835-67881 GCA_964497125.1 uncultured Victivallales bacterium
CCTGCCAATGCGAAACGGGGGTAGGCGTGCGGCAGAAACGCCTTCTGGAAGCGGTCCGCCATGGCAATATCTTCTTCAATCTGCTTGTTGAGTCGTTCAAGCCTCGCCGCATACTCCACGAGCTTCTGCTCGGCGACCTTGTGCGCCGTAATATCCCGCGACACACCGAACGTGCCGATGATGCTGCCGTCTCTACCAAGAAGAGGCATCTTGCTGGTAGACACCCATGTGACGCGGCCGTCCGGCCAGACTTCCTTCTCTTCCATCCCCAGCATCGGCTCCCCGGTCTTGATAATCCGCATTTCGTCCTCGAACGCGGGGCGAGCATGCTCCTCTTTGAAGAGATCAAAGTCAGTCCTGCCAACCAGGTTGACGGGGTCATCTTCCCCTACCCACTTTGCAAACGCATCATTCACCTGGATAATGCGCGACTTCAGATCCTTGAAGTAGATATTGTCCTCGCTGTGATTCAGCAAGTTTGCCAGCAGGTCGCTTGTTGAGTAGTCGTTTTCCATGGTTAGACCTTCACCTTCGCGCGACGACTTAGCACAGGATAGAACAACGTCCGTGGAAGGCCGAAAACGCAGACCACCCACATAATCGTGTTCACACCAGTCTTTACACCTTCCTTTGTACTCCAGTCAACCCCGCGCACCCCAAAGACATAGCTGGCAAACAGCAATCCCAGCATCAGCCAAACGGTCAGGATCCCCTTAATGTGACGCCCCGCCCACGCCCCGATAACGCGTGGCACATTAAAGAATAAGTCAAAGACCGCGTGTTCGACAAGTGCTCCTTTTTCACCAAACACGGGGATAATGTGAACCGCAGAGGTCGCCCAGCGCCCAGCCATGAACTGGGAAAACGCCGGATGGGCGGTCGCCATCTGAAGCGGAAATGCCAGGTAACCAATGTATTTCACGAACGAGAGCGGGGCCGCCACCATATAGTCCTTAAAATTGCGGTCACGGATCATAAGAAACACAACATAGAACCCACGACAGATCGACCCTGGTGAGATGGGCGTAAGCTGGAAGAATACCAGGATGCCGGCGAACCACTTACCGGCTGCCTCCCATGCCTCCCTGCTGAACCCTCCGGCAACAAGAACCTTGGCCGCCACAATGGCCCCGACAGCAACAGACACGATTTGCGTGACCGGCAGGGTTGCCAGGTGGACGCCAACGCTCTTGAGATACTGGGCAATGAAGGGATCCTTGAGCTGCGCGAGGATGGCGTCGCGCTCCTCATCGTGTAGCATTCCTTCCTGGTAGCCGTCTTCAACCTGCTCACGCAGCCACGTCTCGCGAAACTCGGCGTCCCGGAAGAATCGCCGCATATAGACTACGCCATCACGGATCCGACGCCAGACCCTTGATGGCTCACAGATAACACGGTGCAGAACAGCAAATGGCAGCAGGCCAACGGTGAATCGCTCGACCCAGAATAGACGCTCATGACGTGCGAGGACCTCAGCGTGTTCTTCACCGATGCGCCCGCCACGGTGCCAATCGATAACGGTCTCCAGTGCCTTGCCACGACTGGCCAGGCACATGTAGCGCAGGCTCGTGAACTGACACAGAACGTGCTGTCGAGCTGCCCGATTTCCCCAGAAACGGCGTATGGCCCTACCGAGTATCGGGACCACTCCCAGGCAGTAGAACAGGACGAACCGCAATCCCCCGGCCTCAAGACGCGCCTTCATATCGCGATCGATCAGCTCATCCGACCAGTAGCCCGCAACCAATCCACGACGTACATCCCCCCGCAAATTGGCATCCACCAGCAAGCGCCACCCCTGGTGGCTGATGTCCGGCATGGACCGGCGATACTCGCCATCGTAACCTTCAAGTGCATTAACCATGCCCATGCTGTCACGAAAGACCTCCGGCCGTGCCTCGACGTAGGCCCGCAGTTTCTTAAAATCGCAGCGGTCGAACTGTGCGAGTGAGCCACGGAGCAGCCCCTTCCAAATAAGACCGAAGTCCCCGGGACTCATCGGCAGATAGGGAACCAAGGCCAGGCCTGCCCGGAAATCAACGGCGCACAGTCCTGCCGCGGGGTCGCTACCGCCCGACGTTCGTTTCAGGGCATTGGGCTGGCTCTTCAGTGTCGTCCACTCATACTGCCGAGCCAATTCCGGCGCTCCCATTTCGTGGAGCATCTCAACGAGTCGTACCATGAACTGATGCTTTGCAATGTATTCGGGGCTATCTGTCTGCTTGGGGTCAATCGTCCGCCACTGGCGCCGCTGGCCGAGGTGGGTATCGGACTCCAGTCGCCACGTACGTCCTTCCACCCACTCCCGTACTTCCCCGTAGGCCCGGAAGTTCTCGTCATAGAAAGAGGCATAGGTATCGGCAACCGCATCACGATCGCCGAACACTTCCACGGAAGCCACTCGCAGCAACTTGGGCCACAGCAGACCGGACCGACAGGCCGATTTCAGAACTTGCGCGCTGAAAGGCGCCTGGAAGGCCAGCCGGTAGACGAAATCACGAAACCGCGCCGAGAAGCGGCTGGGTGGAATCATGATCTTGACGGCATACCTGCCACCAACCGTCAGCCCGGAATCGACATCCGGATTCTCAAGCTCTACCGATTCCAACCGACATCGGTAGACCTGGCCGGCAAAGCCGCCACCCACAAACTTCTCAATCTGAAAACGAGCCTTGCCATCGGTCTCCGGCCACGCCGTCGTAATCTGGAGATCCAGAACGTCCCCATCCTCGTAGCGTCTCAACCGATAGGGAACCCGCAGATCGATCGCGCGCGTCTTTGTGACAAGACTGCGACATAGCTCTCTTGAGTAATCCTTCTTTGCCATAAACCTATTCCATGTCGCGCACGGGGCGACGACGTGCCTTTCGTTCCGATCGCTGGTGCTTGGCCTGCAACATTTTCTCTTTCTGGCGCCGTGAGCGGCGACGCTTCTGGCGGCGTATCTTTTCGGCCGCCTGGCGGCGACGGCTGGCCGCCCCAAGCTTACGCTCCTCCAACTGCTCGCAGAGCTCCTTGCGGGCATAGTAGCGATTCAGATCACGTGAACGCGATTGCTGACACTTAATTTCAATTCCAGACGGCGCATGCTTCAGATAGACGCAGGATGCCGTCTTGTTGATCTTCTGCCCCCCGCTACCTGATCCCAGGATGAATTTCTCCGTCAGATCAGCTTCCAGCACATCCATTCGTTCCATGAACTTCTGGAGCTGCTCGCGCTTGGACTGACTGACATAGGCTTCTGGCACGGGTGTTTTCTGCTTCTCTTGGGGTAGACGTCCTGATAATTTGGCCTCCCGTATAGCACAGTTTCGATACCAGCGGGAGTTCAAAAGCATGACAAAACAGACAGTAGCATTCCTCGGCCCACTCGGAACCTACTCACATCTCGTCACCCGCAAGCGGTTCGGCAAAGACGCGGAGCTCGTCCCACTGCCCGGCGTCCTTGATGTGTGCACCTTTGTTTCCCGTAACCCGGATGCCAAGGGCGTCGTCCCAATCGAGAACTCATCGGGCGGAGAAATCCATGAAACGGTCGACATTCTTCTCAACAACCGACCCCGTGTCTACATCGAGGAAGAGCTCTCGCTTCACGTCGAACTTGCCTTGCTGGGCCACGAGGACTGCCCGATAAGGCGGCTGCATTCCCACTTTGTCCCGCTCGAGCACTGCACCCCGTGGATCAAGAAAAACCTCGGCCGCGTCGAGAAGAAGGAAGAACCCAGCACGGCCATCGCAGCCGCCCATGTAACGGTTGATCCGTATGCCGCGGCACTTGGCGGGCGACATCTGGCCAAGCAGTTCGGCCTCAGTATCCTGGAGTTCCCCGTCGAGTCCGGAACACCGAACATCACAACATTCATTGTGATTTCAAAGAAGAAGGGCGAGCAACCCAAGAGTACGAAGATCACGCTCGCCGTTCGGCTCCCGAATGAGCCCGGCAGCCTGTATCGGCTACTGGATGCTTTCCAGAAAGAGGACGTCAACCTATCCCGGCTAGTCTCTCGGCCCATTCGCGGCGTACACCGGGAATATGCCTTCCTCGTCGACATCGAGGGCGACGTGCAGGCCCCGAACGTCAAACGCGCCCTGAGCGCAGCTCGCAAGCAAAGTGCAGCCCTACGAATCTGCGGCGCCTTCCCCTGCCGCAAAGCCTACCGCTCGTAACCACGTTGCACGGCCGTACGATTGACTTGCCCGGCAGCCTCTGCCACACTGTAGCACATAATGCGAGTGACGATCACCTCTGCGCGCATCTTACGTCGGATCATTCAGATCGGCGTGATTGCTTTGATTGTGCTGGCGGCACATGACGGTGCCTATCGCAAGGACATCCTGCGAAACTCTCGTCATCTTCAGGATGCATTCTCGCCAGACCCGACCGCATACGGGACACTTCTCGACAGGCATGACCGGCTGGACCAAGGACTCGACAGCATACGTGGGAACGTCTGGTTCTTTGATCTCGGATTTGCCGCCTTCGCCGACTCGTTGGCAGTAGTTGAGAACCTGGCTGTATCACGGGGTCTCCCGATTTCCCTGATCATCGCAGGTGCAGCGCTGCTGGTACTTACGCTCGCGTGCGGGAGAGTGTTCTGCTCACACCTCTGCCCGGCCGCCCTGCTATTCGACATCGGCGGCGTTATCCGGCAGGGCCTTCTGCGACTCGGCGTTGAGTTGCCCTCTGCCCGAGTCCCGCGATACACCAAATACATGGTGCTGGGAATCGGGCTGGCAGCCGCCGCACTTAGTGGCCAGTACATCCTGACGTGGATCTACCCGCCACGCCTCGTGTGCGTTGAGCTCGATCGACTTGCCTTCAACGGAGCCTTGCGCTTCGGGACCTTCTTCCTGCTTGGTGTGATGCTAGTCGAGATCCTCGTATTCCCGCGGATCTGGTGCACACACCTCTGCCCGGGCGGAGCACTCTACTCGCTGCTTGGAGCACGGCGCCTCCTCCGAATCAAGCTGCATGCGGGACGCTGTACCCATTGTGGTGCCTGCCGTAGCGTCTGTCCCTACGATCTGGAACCTGATAAGGCCTCCCCCGGCATGGAGTGCGACAACTGCGTACGCTGCATAGCCTCCTGCCCGGAGGATGCGTTAACCTATCGAAGACCGGAGTACAGGGCACCGCAGGGAGGCGATTGTGAGTGATTCCACGCGAAGCCGCCGTGAATTCATGAATAGCCTTGGCATCGCATCCGTGGCAACGGCCGGGCTTCTGGGGATTCCCTGGTTGCGAGCGCTGCCACGGCAAGAGGGCGATGTTGGGACCTATCTAAGGCCGCCGGGAGCGCTCCCGGAGTCAGAGTTCCTAAAGGCATGTATCCGTTGTGGTGCTTGCGCGCAAGCCTGCCCTCCTGACTGCATCCGCTACTTCGACCGGGGATCCCGCCAGGATACGCCCTATATCCTGCCACGTAAGAAGGCCTGCGAGCTTTGCATGAAGTGCGTGAAAATTTGCCCCACGGGGGCTCTACAGGACATCCCCATGGAAGACGTCAACATGGGGAAGGCCGAACTGGATAAGGATCTCTGCCTTTCGCATCGCGGCCGCGGGGTATGTGAAGTCTGCTACCAATGCTGTCCACGCAAGGGCAAAGCCATCACACAGGAACTCATCCGCCTTAAGCCAATCTTCCACGAGGAACACTGCACCGGCTGCGGCATGTGCGAAGAAGGATGCCCCGTGCGCAAAAAGGCAGTTGAAGTGATCCCCGTAAACGCGACCGTCCGAAAAGCCGGCCTCAAAGGCCTCGACCTCGAGAACCGCTAGAGCGGTTTAACAAACCCCACAGCAGCAGGCACAGGCTCCCACGGGGACTCGGGAAGCCTGCCTACAAGCCAGCCCCGTGTAGGACACGCTTCTCCTTCCCAGGAGAGCGTGTGGACGGTCACGACATTTCTTAAACCGGTCTAGCGACCCCCGTGACAGAACGCGATCGGCGCCCTCTACAGCAGCGTGCCGCGCATGTTCATGTCAAGGTGCATGATCCAGAGGGAGAAGTAGGAGAAGAGGATCATGGCCACCAGGATGGGTACTTCCACCAGGTAGGATGTTGTCCCCTTGCCGAAAAGCCTCTGGGTGACGCGATGCGTAATGGCAATGCCATAGACATGCCCGACAACCACCAGGACCACCTGCGCAATCCAGATGGTGTTGGTTGAGAGCATCTGGGGAAAGGACCGAGTCGCGGTACCGAAAAGATCCCAGCCACGCCCCATGGGATCCGAGAGGTAGGTCACAACATTCTGCCCCTCCATGAAGAGATGCATACCGTTATGCGCCAGGTGGTAGAAAAGCGCAATGGGTAGCAACGCGTACGAGAACTGAATAAAGATCTCCATGGTCGTGTACGTCCGGGCGCCCTCCACCTTGCGCGCGGCAAGAGCAGCCACAACTCGACAGAAAGCGAAGTAGAGCAGGATCGGCGCAGCCAGTACCACGATCATGCCGATGGTGAACGAGCCCAGATGTCCGGTTCCAAACAGGTCCCCTACCCACCCCAGGATGGTACCTGCCGGCTCCGTCACATTCTCCCAGAACGGAGTCATGGTCAACCCATGAAAACTGGTTAGTGAGAGTAAGGTAATCGCCAGAAAGGCCTCATCACGCTTCGGGTTAGTATAGTCGTAAAGATCCTCACCGAAGGGACGCAGGTTCAGCGCCACATTGTCTTTAGGACAGCTCTTGACGCATTCCCCGCACATGGTGCAATAGGTGTTGTCCTCAAGCGTTGCCAAACAGAGCGACGTCGGGCAGGGATTCCCCTTCTCATTGCCGGCAAAGCAATCGCGGCTCTTGCAGGACGCACAGACATCTCTGCTTGCCGCACGCACTTCCACCGGAGCAAAGTTGGCATACATCCCCGCAATACGGCCCACGAAACAGCCATAGCGGCAAAACGATTTCTTGTCGAACAACAGGGCCGGAACGAGGGCAATCAACAGCATACCGATCGCCACGTATGCAGTCCTCATCGGAGACTTAGTCACATGACAACCCAGCTCAAGCCATGTAAGACCGATGAACAGCCACAGGGCCGGCCAGACGCTACGGAGTCGACGCGGCCACGGGAGTCCCAGGCTGAGAGGGGCGCCTCCCGTACCGAACAAGCGTAGCCGGGAAAGGACGGATGCCACAAAATCCCAGGGACAGAACACACACCAGATCTTGCCGGCAAAAAGCACGACAAAAATCAATCCGGCCCACCAGATCGTCCACGTCAGGGTGGGAACGATATTGATGACCTGGTGCCCGACCAGTCCGGCATAGATGAGAAAACCAAAGAGTATCGTCGTCGGTAGCTGGAACACCATGGGAAAGATGGGAAGCCTGATGAAGCGTTTCAGAGCACTCGAACGCAACAAATCGAAGCGACGTCGCTTACGCTCCCGCGGGGTCCGGCGCCCAACCGTCTCGGCGAAGAAGAACGAGACAAGGATGATAGCCACAATCCCGCCATAGTAGAGCCAGTCGGGAATGCCCGGCATTACCACCATCTTGCGATACTCCGAATCGAAAATGATGGCCTTGCACCCCATGTCGCAGTTGATCATCCCGCAGAACTCGCAGATCTCCCCCTCGACGTCAGCCGCTGCACCGGCCGGAGTTGCCTCGGCGCCATGCGACACGCAATGCGGACATACGGAAGCCGTCGATTGGGCATTCGTTGCCTCTTGAGAAAAGGCCGACTGTCCTCCCAGGAGCAGGATCAGGGCCGCAATGCATAGTGAGTGTATCTTGGGTTGAAACATGAACACCGATAGTAACCCAAACGAACGCCGGGAGCAATCGATAAGGATGCCTTAATGGTATCATTTGCCGTTGTGTGCCTTGCGCGAATCCGGTAACGTTACCTCATTACGCTCCGCCGATTCACGTAGGGATGCCCCGCCATGGTTATGTTACGCTGGCAGCTTATAGTCTTGTCCGTTGCAGTGCTTGTTAGCACTGTGGCGCTGTTCCGTCACAGGCTGCAGTGGTTTCGAGCCGGCATCATCGTGGGGCTTCTACTGGCCGTTGTGCTACAGCTCTTCGTGACCCCGCTGCATCGACGTGTTGCCGCTCTTGATCGCGGCATTGCCTCGCTACCCGACGGGCATTCTGAGCGACTCGGCCTCATGCAGCAACGCGACACCGTGCTGAGCAACCTTGCATCGCAGCGGGGGTTGTCGCGGCTTCCCTTCCGCCTTGGGCTGGACCTGCGTGGCGGCACGGAGGTACGTCTGCGACTACATCCTGATCGGTCCCGCGTTGAGAAACTCCTGATGGAGCAGCGCGCACTGATACAGGTACAGAGCGCCGGTGCATACTCACCGGAACGCCAGATGGCGGTTTCCCGCCTGGGAGACTCGATCGCCCGCGAGCAGACACGCATCGACGACCAGCTCGCCCAGGCAGTCGATATCGTGCGGCACCGGCTCAGCGGTATAGGCGTCAGCGATATTGCCGTGATGCGGGACGGCAAGGACCGCATCCTTATTCAGCTTCCCGGTATGAATGCCCGCGAAGCCGATGCCATTGTTGAAACGGTCGAGCAACAGGGCGTCCTTGCGTTTCGTCTTATCGTCTCGCGCACCGGGGAGCACGGCAATTCGGCTCTCTACGCAACCATCGAGGGACATGGGCTCACAAACGACGTCCACGGGATTACAGCAAACGGAGTTCAAGACGCCGCAGGTCATCTCGACTGGCTTCGCTCGCCGGACCGGGCCACAGAAGCGGGTGCGCTTCGACGCGGCTATTTCCGTGTCGTTCAGCAAGACTCCGTGCTCACTGGATCGCACATTGTAGCCGCGCGTGCAGCGTGCGACCATCGCGGCGAGCAATGGCGGGTGCAGGTAGAGTTCGATGCCGAGGGATCACAGCGGCTTCTGCAGGTGACACGTGATTACCTGGGGCGCCAGCTCGGGATTGTACTCGATGGTCGGTTGGTATCGGCACCCCACATTGGTGAGATCGTAGACGAGGGGCGGACCGAGATTGTGGGTGATTTCTCAGAACATGAGGCCCACTCACTGGCCGTGATTCTGCAAAGCGGGGCGTTGAAGGTACGCGTGACGCGCGAGTCACGCACACGCATCGGGCCAAGCCTGGGGGAGGACTCGATACGCCGCGGCATACTCTCGCTCCTAGTGGGTTTTGTGGCCGTCGTCGGCTTCATGGTGCTCAACTATCGCCTCGCAGGTGTGGTTGCGATCGGCGCGCTGATAGCGAATCTCGTCATTCTGGCGGCCATTCTCTCCGGGTTGGATGCGGCAGTGGCACTTCCCGGGATCGCCGGAGCCATCTTGCTGGTGGGGATGACAGTTGATTCCGCGGTATTGATCTACGAACGATTACGCGAAGAGCACAAACAGAACGTGCCGCTGCGGGATGCCGTCCACGCGGCGTATGACCGGGCCTTCACAACCATCTTCGATGCCAACGTAACAACAATTCTTGCAGCCGGAATCCTGTATGCCTTTGCTACGGATACTGTACGCGGGTTCTGCCTGGTTCTGATGATCGGTATCCTCTCCGGCCTATTCTGTTCGCTTGTCGGCATTCGCTGGATGCTGGATGCCCTGGCAGAATGGCGTCCGTCGCTTCGTCTCAATATGCTCCCTCTGCCGCGGGTTCCAGCAGTTGATTTCGTGAAGTGCCATCGGGTCGCTGCGGCCATCAGCCTGCTTCTGGTTATTGGCTCCCTGCTGCTGTTCGGGTGGATGCACCACCGCGGCGAAGCTTTTGGAACCGAGTTCACCGGCGGCGTTCGCGTTCAATTCAGGTTACCAGAACCGGAGCGGGTGGACGTCGTGCGGGAGCGCATTCGGGATGCGCTTGGCCCAGCATTCGCGGATGCCGCCGTCACGCTGCGCTCTCACGGACAACCAATAGACGCTCAAGACAGACCGGGGCCGCTCTTCTCTGACTTCTCACTAACCGCACCGATGATGCACAGCGAGGGCGACGTGCAGACCGCGGCATCACTGACCGACTTCGAGGGGGCCATCAGCGATGCATTCTCAGCCGGTCTGCCGCCAGGCGAAGACGTGCTGCGCTCTGCCAGCGAAATGGGACCACAAGTTGCTGCCGAGATGCGACGTGCAACACTTGTATCCGTCACATTGGCACTCGCCGCGATCTTCTTCTACATCGTCTTCCGGTTCCGGCTGCGCCTGATCTTTGGTTGGGTGGCGGTGCTGACGCTGACCCACGACATCATTATCACAATTGGTGTGTTGCTACTGGCCGAGGCCCTCGGACTGATCCCGGGGCAGATCGATCTCAAGGTAGCAGCCGCACTACTGACGACAATCGGCTACTCGCTCAACGACACGATCGTCATTTTCGATCGCATTCGGGAGAACGCGGGAGGAAACCAGGTGGCGGCCGGAGTGGCGAACCAATCGATCAACCAAGTACTGATGCGGACACTAATCACAAGTGTGACAACGCTGCTGGTGATCCTGGCGCTATTTCTGTTCGGGGGAACCGTAATCCGCGGCTTTGCCTTTACACTGCTGGCAGGCGTTGTGGTGGGGACTTACTCGTCTATATTCATAGCCGGCCCGATGGTAGCAGACAGAAATGACATGACATGAACGCCATCCGACGACTTCCTTTTCCCCTGAGCTCCCCGCTACCTACGCGCACCTTCTTTGCAAACTTGACTAGAGTGGTTTACTTACTAGCATATCAGAGAAACCAATGGGCGGCGCGATTCGTTCACTGTGGACGCTCTTTCGCCAATTGACGGCTTTTGCAGCAGGTTGTGTATGCGCTCTATATATATCAGAATGGTAGGGTTAGTACTGGTCCTGGCCGCCATCCTGACCCACTGCAACGCGCATCTCTTCCTGTTTCAGATCACCGCCTGGTCCAGGATGCTGACAATCTATGTGCAGGAAGACGGCTGGGCCGCCGGAACCCGCGCAACCTTCGACGGTTCTCGTCCCTGCAAGTACTGCAGGATGATTGAGAGGGCCGCCGACCGCCAGGCCCCCACCAAGGAATTGGTCGCGCCAACCGTTGGCCTACCGGAACTAATCCTGGCGGACTCAGGGAGGACGCCCGCCCCGCCAGGTGTCCGTCGCAGCCGAGACCTTCCGCTTCTTCTACTCCACCCTCAGTATCGTCCTGAGCCACCATCGCCCCCTCCCCGCGCGATGCGCTTCCTGCCGACTGCCTGAGGCAACCGGCCACAAACTACCACCCTATATCTGTCCCAAAGCGGCTCCGCGCAGGTCTACCTAGAGCCCTGGCGGAGGCTGGACATTCCTCTTCATCGACAAATGGCAACCACATGTTGCCGAAAGCGAATTGCACATTATGAGACACTATACACTATACTTGTCGGCCGTGGGCCTTCTGATGCTCCCGCCGGCAGGAACCGCCATTGCACAGCAAGCGGACGACGTAACGGAAACAAACCGAGTCATCCAGCTTGATGATATGCTGGTTGATGGAGCGGGGGCCGGGCAGCTTGGAGGAATTCCGTTTGACCTGAGTCGAGCCATGCCCCAGGAATGCGCAGATCCGGCGCGGGCCCTGGCGCAGATCCCAGGGGTTGCCGTCGTGACCCGCGGGGCGGGACCCGCAGAACCCGTCCTGCGCGGCATGGGCTGGGAGCGGGTCACCACCCAACTCGGATGCCTTGCGCTGCACGGTGCCTGTCCCTCCCGCATGGACCCGCCTCTGACCTACACCACACCACTTGCCGGTGAGATTGATGTTCATTTGGGTCTACCGTCCGTCACGCTCGGTTCCGGGGGAACCGGCGGACGCCTGCATGTCAACCCGGACTACGACCGCGGGCCCGAGGCCGGCAACACGCTTGGCGCTACGTTGGGCAGCACCTACGACGGCAGCCGGGATGGCGTCTATTCCGCGGCGGCTGCTAAGGGAGGCACGGACCGGCTCGATGCACGCGCCACCGGCGAGTTCTCCGAAAGCGGCGATTATAGATCTGCCTCCGGGACCACCGTGCCGGCCGGCGGCAGCGCCCACGGCGGTAGCCTGACCCTGGGGTTCCGCCCCGTGGAGCATCAGCGTGCCTGGGGAAGTATCGCCTATAAGCATGAGGCGGACATCGACTTCCCCGCCCTGCCAATGGATATCCGTGAGTCCGAGTCTTACCTTGCGAATGGCGGGTACCGCCTGCGTGTTCCCGGGGAAGCCCTTGAACGCCTGGAGATCCAGGCCGGATACGCGAAGATCGATCACGTGATGGACAACGCTGACAAGCCGAACCGGAGAATGATGGAAGCCAGCGCGGTCACTGAAGCGGAGAGTGCATCCGTCAGTATTGCTTCCGACTGGCGCACCGGCGGTGAAGGTCGTCTTACGCTGGGGATCGACTTCCAGCACACGAGGCGGGACGCGTTGCGAACCCGGCTGATGAAGATGAGAGCAATGGCCGCAGAAGACCCGATCTGGCCCGACGCACGGCAGAATACGGTCGGGCTGTTCGGCGAATACAACACCCCGATGAACGAGACCTGGTCCCTGCGTACCGGGGTGCGTGTAGATCGCGTGTCCAGCGACATAGGCGAGGCCGACAACCGGATCAGCCCTATCATGGGAGTGCCCGCCAGAACGGTGCGAGAAGGGTATGCCTATTACTATGGCGACGGAGCGGCCGATGTTGGTCAATCCGAAGTCCTTGGGGCCGCAAACATCCAGGCCCGATGGCAGTATGCGGAAAACACCGTAATGTTGGTCGGCGCCGGCCTGTCCACGCGGCCCGCGGGGCTGACCGAACGCTACTTTGCGTTCGCCCCGGCACCGGGCGGCTATCTGGTCGGCAACCCGGGCCTCGATGCGGAGAAGAAGGGGGAGATTGTCGCCGAACTGCTGAATCGGAATGAATGGATGGCCTTGCGACTGGCCCTCTTCACCTCGCGGGTTAACGACTATATCCACAACACCCGTATCGACCAGCAGGACGTGAACATGGATGGCAGCCCCGACAACATCAAGGGCTTCCAGAATGTCGATGCCCTATTCGTTGGCGGCGAATGTTCCCTGGTATTGTTCCCACTGCAGAACTTCAGCATTCCCATGGATCTGGCCTACGTACGCGGTGAGAATCTGAGTGTAAACGGGGACCTACCGGAGATTCCACCCTTGTCCGGTTCTGCGGCAATCCGTTACGACTCACACAGCAAGCGGCCCTGGTGGCTACAGGCCGGGATGGAATTTGCCGCCGATCAGAACAGCATCGATCCTCTTTTCCCGGAGGACACCACATCGTCCTGGGACGTGTATCATCTGAAGGGCGGCATCACCCTGAGCGATACGCTTGGCCTGGAAGCCGGCATCGAAAACCTGCTCGACGCGGAATACAGCAAACACCTCACCCGCGAGGCCATGCTGGCTACCGGTGGCCTGACTGCCGGCGCCGAAATCCCGGAACCGGGTCGCTACGGCTACGTATCCCTGAAGCTCAGCCTCTAGCCGTTGCGATGCCAAACGTACCACCTGCGCACTCACGCAGGTGGCGGCCCCGATGATGCAGGAGGAGTCTGCTGCTCTTTGAGTGACTCAACAAATGGCTTGAATACAGCATCCGTCTCCTCTTTCGCTGCCGTGAGGCGCTGCATCAACAGTCCCTTGAGCGTATCAAGGTACTTCTGATCCTGCGCGATCTCTCCGTGCGGCAGATTCTGATAATGGAGCTGCCCTTCCATGGATGCCGAGAAGCTGTGGATGGCATTCTCGCTATCATTCTTGGGCTCGAGGTCAGGCGTGACGTACTTGAGGCTGTAGTCGATGACATCTGGATTGCCATCCACGAGCGCGATATGCCATTCGAGCGTGGCGGTCGTCTCGTCGTCATCATCACTCATATCCCACGTGCCCGAGAGTGACTTCCCGTCCAGACTCTGAAGTGGTGGCCGCTTCTCGTTGGTACGTAGTGCCTGGAGTTCCTCTTCAGGCATGCCGGGAACGAAAGGCAAGTACAGGTCTCCATCCAACACCTCGGTCGCGAGAGCAAAGGGAACGCCGTCATAGAGCATCTTCATCACCGGGATAACGGCCACCATGAGATCGGCGGATATTCCACTGGCAATACCGTCCAGTATACTCGTCACGACACCTTCACCGGCGCCCTCATCACCTTCACTGATTTCATCACGCAGCCACTGCTTGGCCCATTCCGCAAACTGCGCGTAGTCGGCCAGTGGCTCTCCGTTGATCTTGAGTTCAATGAGTCGAAGTCCGGACGTCGTTGAGCGCGCCGGCAGCAGAAGGATATTGGCCGGGGCATTCTGCGACGGCGGTAGACCGTTGAACCACGGCCCTGCCAGTGGTGGAAGATCACGCACCTGAACATTCCATTTGTAGTGTCCCCCTGCCCCTGACGAGGTGTCGGTATAGACCAGCCAGGCTTCAGTATACTTATCTGTCGCGCTCTGTCCTATGCGTGGAAGTCGCTTGAAGTCCCCGACCCCGGGAGCCCCGACAACCATGGGGGCTTTGGGGTTCTTAGGCTGCAACAGCACAAACGGCTCGTCGCGAGCATCAGGCCCGCTGCGCTCGAACTTCACGTCCACAACCTTGCCGGGGCTGCTCTTGAAGGACTGCGCACACTGGATCTTGTGGACGTAAGCCACGTAAGGGTCATCGCCGGAGCTGTCTTCAAACCCCTCCACCACGACGTTCTTCTCGTTGCCGATCGCGACGATGTTGATGGACCGCTTCGTGGCCGGGATATAGGCCGCCGGGACGGACCAATAGGTAATATCCGCCAACTTCGTTTCCAGACGGAACCCATCCCCGGCGCTGCTGAAATCTCCGTACTCATCAAGTGACCAGTTGACGTAGTGCTTGTAGTTCTCATTTAGCGGGAAGACAGCGTTGATAGCGCTCTCCACGCTTGTGCTGCCTGAACTCGCGTCCATCACGTCATGGACAAACGGCGTGCCTTTCTGTTTGACGGCGTACTGCACGAATGAGCCCTTGCTGTAGGCACCTCTCTGAATGGTACTCATCAACGGCGCGCGAAGGTATCCAGGATACTTCTTCTCTCTGGGCAGGGGCGCGAGGGAGGCCATAATGCAGCTCTTCGAGCCGGCGGGAAACAGGTGCGATGCAAACCAGACCGCGCTGGCCTCAGTCCACCAATACACGTCAGATGTCGAGCTTCCCAGCGTCGCGGCCGCGGCCTGTCCCATCAAGTAGTATTCATCTTGTATTGCGTGAAAGAACTCATGAGCAGGCGCCGTGTCCAGTTCGCTCCCCTTCAGACCGGGCTTGATATAGATCACTTCATTGTAGCTTACATAGCTGCCATGTTCGCTTCCGCTGGACTCGGCTACCATCACCTCAACAGAACTTGGTGTGGTAAACCCAAGTGTTACGGCCTCGGCCTTGGCCTTGTTGATTGATTTTGCGATGGCCACCCCGTATGCGTCAGCAGCAGCGCGGTCGGTAATCAGGGAGGTCCTATACATCACTTGGACGTAGCCATCATTGTAGACCTCTGTGTAGAGCGTGTTTTGCGTGGCGACCTCGAGAATCTCAGAGCCAACAACGAGTACGACGGGAGCGACCACCAGACCAATACCGACGTACAGCGCACCGTCAACTGGCGTAACTCGGGAAGTACTACGGTCGGACTCAAGCGGATACGCTTGCCCCATATTGGCAGGATCAAAGCCGAACAACTTCACCTGATCAGGGGCAATCCCTTCGGGCAAGGATGCAGGGTCCAGGCGGAACGAGATACGCACGTCTTCTATGTCCGCCTTCCTTAGCGTGCCGCCATCCGCGGCCCGGACCCGGACGGCATGCATGGCGCCAAATGTCTTAACGCCGTGGATAGCCCCAGCAGGCAACGTGTGCGACGTCGCGTCCAAAGCAACGTCCAGCCCTCTGCGCGCTGCAGCCGCAGGAACACTCACGGTACAATCCCCGCCCGTAAGTGTGCCGCCATTCGTGCTGATGACACCGGAGGCAGCGGTGACGAAACGGGAAACAGAAACGGTGAAAGCCTGTCGGTTGGTTGCCGTAGGGCTCTCCGCAATCAGCTCAACTTCAGCCGCACCGACATCACTCTCCGCTGGTGTCCAGGTGATGTCTCCGGTGTTAGTCACAATGTGCATCGTGTCGGGAGACTGAGCGAGACGAAAAGCGGTATCGTCGGTGTGTGTGACCAGTTGAGGGACATAGCTATACTCCGCGCCGACAATCGCCCACGAGCTCGGCGAGGTGAGAAAGCCGCTTTTCTGCGTCCCTTCGGCAGCAGTCCCACGGGATGCGCGAGAACGACTGCTATCGCGCCCGCGCTGACCTTCCCGCCACGATTTCATTTCGTGGCGATCGCGCTGCAACCATTTCTGAAAAGCACTCCCGCTTTCTTGTTGGGTTTGCGCCGGGGCCGTGTCTATCAGAAGAGCGATCAGTACTGCATACGTGAAAGAAATCGCGTTCGGTCGTGCATTCGCTCTCATATCCGCTCTCCTGCTATTCTACCATCTGGCGCCTCTTGATGACCGCAACAGCGGTGATCAGAACGAGAACGCCGATTCCCGTCGCCATCATGAAGATGTAGTTCGGTTTTGCGTTCCCCACCTGGAATCGGAAGGTCTCGCTCACGGCCCGGGTGCCTTCGCCGAGAGAGATTTGTGCATAGTAGATGCCGTCTTCCTCATAGACCCAGCCGACCTTGTGGATATGGCGAGGATTGGCGGTGGCGTCGAAAGGGTGATTGCCTTCGCTGAGATCTTCACCATGTTGGTAAACGCGGAAGGTAACGGGACCATCGTAGGGTTTATCGGTGGCGGCGTGCTTGACGTAGAGGGCAAGATCAAGAGCCTTTTGCGATGGGATGGGCCAGAAGGTGAACTGGAGGGTCCAGGGGCCGCTGTCACGAAACTCCTCGAAGAGTGGCGCTTGCGGATAGTTCTCCTGGTAGCTGTAGTGGGGAATGCCGCGTATGTGATGAGCATGGGCGGCACAGGCAAGCGTAAGAATACCCCCCACTAGAGCCAGCGTCTTTGGCGTTTTGTTCGGTCGTTTTGACATCTTGAAACTAAAGTTTATCGCACTGTCATCACACACTTCAATACATCTTCCGCAGTTGTCACATTCGCCGTTAAGCGCGGCGTGTGATGGCGCGAGATCGTAAGGGCAGGCCACATCGCAGGCACCGCAGGCGGTGCAGGCTTGCGGATCCCGCTTGACGCGGAGCAGGCGCTTGGCGCTGAGCCATGCCAGCAAGGCACCACCGGGGCAGAGACTCTTGCACCAGGCACGTTCGCAGAGGATCAGTTCAACCAGCAGCAACGCACCCACAAAGAGAAGCTCTGCCACCATGACGCCACTGCCCCAGGTGTCACCGACAGCATCTGAAAGGATGCGTGGCGGGTAGAAACCCCAGAAGAATGGCACGGAGAAGAGCAGACAGACAAGGGAGCCCAGGACGAGAATGACGTACTTGGGCAATGGGGAAACGGGTAGATTGATGAAATGGATGCCGCGGCTTGCGAGCTTGCGGCGTATCCCCCGCACAAGCTCTCCAAGAATACCCATGGGGCAAATCCAACTGCAGAAGATACGCCCCCCGAGCCAGATGCCGACAAGAGGGATGAGAGCAGAAAGCAGCAGCGCTGCCGAAAGCCGCTTGCCCGTCAGGATGCCACTTGTCACCGCAAGAGGATCGCTCATGCGAACAGGGCCGGCCTTGAACGACCAGAGCCCACCGGACAGAACTATCGCCCGACGGTCCATATGGGGCGATGAGCCCCTAATGGTATCGATAAGGTGAAGCGCGTAGTTGTTATCAATCTCGAACTGACCGCCATACTGAGACTTGTAACGCCGGTGCAGATTGAAACCGGCGATGAGAAAGAGGGCCAGGAGTATGGCAATACGAACCCCGTGCCTCCAGGGGGCAATTTTCAGTGGCTTCTTCATGATAGTGACGATTGGGGTCTGACGCGAATGGCTTGCGGGTAGACAATGCAGGCCTTCTCGCAGAGGCCGCATCCGACACAGTGTTCCGGGTCGACAACCGGCCGCTCCCAGGTGAGTGCCTTGATGGCCTGTCCTTTGAAGGGGCAGGCTTGTACGCAGGCCCCGCAAGCATAGCCGTTGTAGGAGTTGCAGATGTTCTTGTCGACAACAGCACATCCCATTTTGACGTGGGCCTGGATATCTTCGCCGCTATCGGATGGAACAGGTTGCAGCGCACCCGTAGGGCATACCTGCGTACAGCGCATACAAAGAATGCAGGCTCTCTCGCGGGGGCGCAGATAGGGAGCGCCAATCCCACTGGCTGTGTGGTCGAACCGAATACAGCCATTAGGGCAAACGTCGCCACACTGACCACACCCAATACAGCGCGCAAGAAACTCGGCCTCCGGCACTGCGGCGGGAGGACGAACGAGGGCATCGCGCCACTTACGAGCCTGGCTGATCACGGTCTTGCGACTGCGTATCAGCCAGGCGGCAATGGCAGTTGTCACGGACGCGGCGAGCAGGCCCTCAAGAAGATGTCGCCTGGTAATTCGATTCATCCGGCCATCACACCATTTCTTCAGATCCGTTCAATCCTCGCAGCCAGTTTCTTGAAGTCCACCTGACCCGAAACCGGATCGTACGCACGGTGGCTCGTCGCGTTGACGAGCCACTTGTTCTTCTTGGGATCGGCAGAGTCGGCAACGGAGAGATTCCACGGGCTGAAAACATACCCCTTGGGCACTTCGTTACGAGCGGGCCGCACTTTGGAGTGAATACCGCCGATAGAGACACGGCCCTCATAGCTGCCGCGACGGGTCACGATCCGCACCATGTCCCCGTCCGCGACTCCGAGCTCAGCAGCGTCTTCGGCATGTATTTCAACGAACTGCTCCGGAACGAGACGACGCGTGGTTGCGCCGCGGATCGTCTTGGCGCTGTGGAAGTGTTCATAGACGATGCCCAGCCCGAGCCAGAAGGGGTACTTGTCCTTTGGCACTTCATCCCATTTCTTGCCCTGGAAGTCCTCATCCGGCCATTCCGGTGTGAGGGCCATGTCGCGCGCCTTCACCAGAACGTCCTTGTGGTCTGACGCGAAGTAATTGGGATCCGTGCCCATCTTCTGAAGATCGGCGATGACCTCATCCTTCTTGGCGTAGTCCTGCCGACAGGATTTCATCTGCAGCTTGCCGTCGGGTTTGCGGAAGTTACCGTAGGGCTTGTCGCCCCACTGTTCCTGGTCCATGTAACGACGGGGCGTGCCGCCCTTCTTGGCGTGGTCATAGGTCGGCGCCGGCCATTGAATGCCGCGATGCTGACGAATCTGATCGTAGAGGCCAATTCCATCACGCTCGCGGACCTCAAGCATCCCTGACATATCACAATCCATGCCCTTGCTTGCGCGCACAATCTCTTCATAGACCTGTTCGGAATCGTAGAGTTCGGGGCCATCCGGGTGGAACTTCTTCTTGGTATACGGCCACATCTTCTTGACCTCTTCATCCGACATACCCAGTGCTTTTGCAATGACCTTGCCTTTGTCGATCGCCAAGTCGAGGTCCGGTAGGCACTTCTCAAATCCGGCCACCCCTTTGCCGACGCCATCAACAACGTTGAAGCGGCGTTCCGAAGAGATGTAGGTACCGCCCTGCCATTCGCCCCAGGTCAGGGCGGGGAAGATGATGTCACCGTAGAGCAGGTTCGGGGCGTGACGATAGATATCCTGAACCACAACGAACATCTTCTCCAACGCGGGACGAATCAGCTTATTGAGGTCTGGCTGGTGAATGTGTGTCGTGTAGCAGTAGAACATCGCCTTCATGGGGTCGAGACCGTTACGGTCGAGTGTCTCCTGGTCCATGAGTGCGCGCTCGAACTGGCCAACCATCATGCCGGGATTCTTGCGGCCGGCAACATCGATCAGGCGCTGCTCGGGGCAGTTCCAGGCCTTCGCAATCTGGGCGATGCCTTTCATGTTCAGTTTGCCGCCGCCGGCGAGGCCCTGGTTGAAGGGCAGACGCCCAGTGAGACCGCCGCAGAGGCGCTCACCCATCGCGTTAGGCTGGCCGGTCATGGAGAACGGTCCGCAGCCGGGCCGTCCAATGTCACCAGTCAAGGCATGCAGATTGATAATCGAGATCACGTTGTGCTGCCCGTGAATGTGCTGATTGTAGCCGATACCCCACATTGTCAGGACGCCGCCGCGGCCACGTCGCTTGCCCTTGCGGCTGGCGTTCGCCCACTCGGATGCTACCTTGCGGATGGCCGCTGGATCGACGTGGGTCCGGTCTTGCACCTGTTCCGGGGAATACTCTTCCTTGACCATCTTAATGTAGTCCTGCCAGCCGTTGACGTTGGCCTTGAGGAACTCGTAGTCGATGACATCTTCGTGTTCGGTCACAAGGCAGTGGCCGATGGCGTTGAGACAGGAGATGTCCCCGTTGATGGTCGGGAAGTGGTAGGAGTTCTCGGGGTTGATCGACTCCAGTGCCTGCACCGAACCGGTACGGCGTGGATCCGAGATCAAGGTTGGTATCCCATTCTTGAGCTTGTGGTCCGCAACACGCCAGAAGACGATCGTGTGGGCGGCGCGCGGATTATGCCCCCAGAAGCTGATCATATCGGCTTCTTCAATATCATCGTAGCAGAGCGGTGGCGTGTCGGAGCCCAGGGTCGCGAAGTAGGCCGTCACAGCCGAAGTCATGCACGTGCGGGCATTGGCCTCAATGGAGTTGGAGCCCAGCAGTCCCTTGAGGAGCTTGTTCTCAATCCACTGAGTCTCAACGGTAAGCTGCCCGGAGCCGTAGAGGCCAATAGAGTTGCCGCCCCACTTCTTATGGATACCGGCAATCTTCTCGGCCACGATGTGTTCGGCCTCTTCGTAGGTGACTTCCTCGAAGTCGCTCTCTTTGAAGCTGCCCTTGGTCTTGGAGACGTGCCCCGAGACGGGATCGCTCATATCCTTGCGAATCAGAACCTTCGTCAGACGGTCAATGTAGACCGGTTCGTCGGCATTGAGGCCCTTGATGCACTGGATTCCCTTATTGGTGGGGTGCTGCTTGTCCGGCACCACGCCAAGAATGCGACCGGAGTCGGCTTCGTACTTGATTACCGAACCGCAGCCGACGCCACAATAGGGACACTGCGCAAGGCAGGTCTTAATGCGACCGGCGCTCTTGCCGACCTCCGCCTGCAGGGTCTCAGGGGCAAAGACCATCCCGCCCAAGCCGAGGGCGGCGGAACCGGCAACAGAGCCTTCCAGGAAGGCGCGACGCGACATGTTGAAGCCTTTTGATTTCATGCTATCTCTCCTATATGAGTTGGGTGTCTTCTCTAAAACGCTATTGCTACCGATCCAATTGTCCCTCTTCGCGCAGGTACTGGATCACATCATTAATGTCTCTACCTGTCATTTCAACCACGCCGGCACCGCCGCGGATCATGGAGCGCATGGTGGCACCATGTCCCAGGGACATCGTAGCCTGCAGGTAAGAGTCGCTGGCGGCATCGAGGAACCTGGGGTTCAGCAGGCGAGGGGCAAAGCCATCTTCGCCTTCGCCCCCGTGACACTGTGCGCATTGCTGGTCATACAACATGGAGCCACGTGAAGCGGTGCCGAGGGCGCGTTTGGGCGTTTGCCTGGCGACATCCTCTTCGGACCGCAGATAGCTCACAACAGAGCGGATCTCGTGTTCGGAAAGCTCGGTCAACGCGCCCTGCCCCCGTGAGAACGAACGCATCTCGGTTCCCGAGCGGCCGTTGGCAACCGTACCTTCAATGAAGCCATCACTGACGGTGGAGAGGAACCCGGGCCGTCCCACAGCAGGGCCCGAGCCCCCTCCCCCGTACTCGCCGTGGCACTGCGCACAGTTCCCGGCAAAAACGTCACGACCGAGTGGCACGTCGCCCTGGGTCACCGACACGCCGATCGTCTCAAACGGCACCTGCTGAAGAGTCCGCATGTACGCAATGATCTCCTCGATCTCGTGCTCGGAGAAGGAGGCGAAGCTCCCGGTGCCCTTGAGGTTAGAGCGCATCGCCGTACCCATGCGCCCATAACGAATACTCTCCCGAAGGAACTGATCACTGACGGCATTCAGGAAATCATGATTCCCAATGGCAGGTCCAATGAGGCCGCGGCCCTTTTCGCCATGGCAGGCAACACAGGTCCGCTCGAAGTTGAGCTTGCCTTTGCTCTCACTCGCCACGGCAATGCCTTCAGGCGAGCGCACCTTGCCGGCGGGGAAGCTCCGCAGGTAGGCCAGAATGCCGCCCAGCTCGCGGGCATTCAGATGAGACCAGCCACCCATGGCGGTTCCGTCGCGGCCTTCGGTGATTGTCTGGTGCAGAAAGGCATCGGAGGCAAGGGCATGGAATTCCGCCGTGTTCAGAGATGGTCCCATGCCACCTTCCGCACCCAATCCGTGGCACGAGCCGCAGCGGTTACGGAAAAGCGCGAGTCCCCGCTTCGCTGCATTCTCTGTCTCAGCTTCAGCCTGGACCGCGGCAAGCTCCGGTTGCTGGTTACGGTTACGTCCGAGATAGGCCACGATATCCTTGCGTTCGTTGTCCCTCAGGTGATGCCACTTCGGCATCGCGGTGTCTTTGCGGCCGTCGACGATGGTCTTGGTAAGGAACGCATCCGTGGCGAACGTCAGGAACTCAGGACTGGAAAGGGTTGGCCCAATCATGTCGATCTCGTAATCGCCCCCAATACCGTGGCAACCGGCACAACGGCTCTCGTAGCGCACCTTGCCATAGTCGACGCGGCCAACGTAATCCGGGTCGGGTTCCGGAGTGGGAGCATGCAGCGAGAGGATGTGACGACTAACCGCATCGATCTGCTCGGTGGATAGCCCACCGGACTTGCCCCAGTTGGGCATGATAGAACTATCCGACTGCGCCACAATCTGCTTCACGAAGTCCAACGTCACGATCGACTGGAAGCCGTTGCCGGCAAGGGAGGGCCCTTGTTTGTCGTGTTCACGCAGGGGTGCACCTTCGCCACGTTTACCATGGCAGGCCGCACAAAACTCGCGGTAAAGATGTGCGCCGGTCGGTTGTGGTAGGTGTTTCTCGAAATCCTGCAGCGCATCCGGAACTTTGCGCGTCTGGAAACTCTTCATATACACGGCGAGTGCGTGTGCCTCGGCGTCGCTGAAGTGGTTGTCCGGCATCACGCTTTCACCGGGCTTGAGGCTTGGAGTCTTCACAGCTTCGAACAGGTAGGCCAGGTTCACGTTGTGGTCAAACTGCCCCAGCAAGTCCTTGCGGTTCTTGCCATGCGGAGACTTGAGATGGAACGAGGCATCGCCAATGGTGGTCAAGTCGGGCCCCAGGAATCCGCCGACACGGTCGATCTTATGACACCCGAGGCAACCGTTCTGAGCAAAGAGGGCGCGCCCGAGCTGCAGCGTTTCAAGCTCCGGCAGACTCTCGCCATGGTGACACCGCAGGCAGTTGGCCTGGGTCAGGTCGCCATGCAGACGCAGGGACTCCCAGAACTTCACTTCGTTGGCATGCGCATCCTTGCGGTTCGTCGCCAGCCCCTGGCCATCATGACAGATGGTACATCCCACCTCGCGGATATCATGTGTATCCAGAAGTCCGTGAGGGTGATAGCGGAGCGGTTGCGGAGCGTCGGCCATACGAGGATCTTCCATACCCACGTGGCACGATACACAACGGTCCGTACGGCCCAGCTCCGGGAGGACGAACTGGCGCATCTGGATCGGGTAACTCTCCGCGGCAGCTTTCTCGGCCGGGGTCTCCGCCAGCTCAATCAGCCTTTTACGATACTGCTCCTGGTGACGGCGGTACTCCATCATGCGGGTCTCGCGCAGGGCTGCAAACACCAACAGGACAATGGCCAACGTGCTGGCTCCGAGGATCAACTTCTTGAAGATTCCATTATTCATCTTGTGCTTCCTAACGGCGCTAGTGTGTTGGCCAGAGTGATGGCCACCAGTAGAAGTCCCAGTTTGGCCCACGGTGGACCAAGGCGAAATAGGTTAGAATCACGAAACTCACGAGGAAGCAGGTAAAGAACACCACGGCGGCTTTGCGAGTAGATCGCGTGATCCCGAGCGTGCCGAGGGTCAGCAGTGTCAAGAATGCGGCCAGGACCGTTCCCGGGTTCACCGCCGTGATCAACAGCTGTGCGCAGTCCGGCGACCAGTCCCGAATCCACCCGGCATTGATTGTGAGAGCCAGCATGCCGACTACGGCAACCGCCATCACAGCGGCCATGATTGTCGCAAGCCGGCGCTCGCCCGGGGTACCGAACCAACGGCCGGTGCCGCCTTCGCGTCGATCGAGATACGGAATCAGCATTAGCATCAGAACAGTAATACCCGGCAGCACCATGCCGCCAGTGAAGGCCGAGTAGGAGATGATCTCCTGCATCGCCAGGAAGTACCAGGGCGCCTTGGCGGGGTTCTCCGGCACGGCTGGATTTGCCAGTTCTTTCAGCGGTGCATCGGCAATCAGGGCCAGCGCCAGCATGGCCACCAGCAGGATGGCCGCAATGGCCATTTCTGCCCGCAGAACGTGCGGCCAACTCAACACGGTGCGCTCCGGACCACGATTGACGGCAGACGTGCGGTCTTTGACGAGACACATCAGGCCGTAGGTCTTGGTTTCGACAGGCTGAAAGGCCTCTTCCGCCAGGACATCCGATGGGGTGCCGGCGAGTTCTTCCTCCCGGATATCCTCCGGACGGGAAAGGCCGCCATCCTTGCGAATGCGCCAGAAGTGGGCTGCCAGGAACAGGACCATTGTGAGCGGAAGAACAATGCAGTGGCCCCAGTAGAAACGCAGCAGAGCGGACTCACCCACGCTATTGGATCCCAGCATGATGAGTTTCTGGAAGCCACCCAGGTCCACGTACTTCGTGATCCCCATGGCGTCGGTTACCTCGGATGGGCTGCCTGCGATGTTGGCGCCAATCGTGATCGCCCAGTAGGCGAGCTGGTCCCAGGGCAGGCAGTAGCCCGTGAACGCCAGCGCGAGAGTCAGCACAAAGAGGATGACGCCGACAACCCAGTTAAACTCACGTGGCTTCTTATAGGAGTTCGTGTAGAAAACACGGACCATGTGCAGGAATACGGCTACCACCATAGCGTAGGCGGCCCAGCGATGCAGGTTCCGGATGATCCGTCCGCCCGGCACAACAAAATGGATATTCTTGACCGATTCGTAGGCGCCATCGACCGAAGGCACGTAGTGGACCATCAGGACCGCTCCCGACACGCACAGCATCAGGAAGAGGATTCCGGCGGCCACACCAAGCCCCATTGTGAAATTGGGACGTAAGCTCCAGCGGTGTGTCCGTACGCTATGAATGTGCAGAAAGACATTACCGAAGACAGACTGCGAGCGACCGCGGGTGGTCTCGATCGAACTGCGACGGCTCACGCTGGCTACCACGTTCTTTGGGAGTTCACGCAGATTCTTCAGCAGTGCAGCAAATCCGGTTGCTTGGGGAATCTCGCTCATACGGCCACCTTCGTTCCCATGGGGACGGTCACGCCCCGATCCACCATCAGCTGTCCGCTCGGTAATGCCGATACCAGGAACCAGTCCAGAGAACGAGGGGCCGGCGCCTTGGTTACTTTCCCCTCCAGGGTGAATTTCGATCCATGGCAGGGGCAGTCGAATCGTGCTTCGCTGTCGTTGTACGTCACGATGCATCCCAGGTGGGTGCAAACCAGCGAAATGGCATACATGCCTTCGCCGTCACGAAACACCGCCACCTTCTCTTCGTCAAAGACCCTGACGGAGCCCATGGGGAAATCCTGGGACGGCCCAATCTTAAACTGTGCCGACGGGTCCGGCAGGACGCGTGGCTTGAGGCCCACGAAGGAACCGGCACCTGCCAGCCCCACGGCCCCCAGAAACGCAGGAAGCCAGCCCTTGGCCGTGATGAACTCGCGTCGATTCAAGTCCTTGTTCTGCTTCTCTTCAACTGCCATGGTCTCACTCCCCTCCTCTTCGTGAATGTTCGGGCCGAGGCTGCTCCTTAAAGCAGAACCGTTCCATTGTGATAGCATCTGCCGGGCAGCGGGCCGCACACAGGCCGCACCGAATACACCGGGATTCGTCTTTGATAATCATCGCGGCGCCATCGGGATCCATGTCGCCCAGCATGTTGGCGATCAGCGCCTGGAGCTTCTCATCCTCCTGGTCTACCTTATCCAGGGACACAAGCTTGAGACAGAGCTCCGGGCAAACGTCAGCGCATCCACCACACAGGACACATCGATCCCCGTTAAAGATCGTGTTTACGCCGCAATCGAGACAGCGGGATGCCTCTCGCAGGGCATCAACTTCGCCGTAGCCCTGCTCAACAACCCTGGTCATATTCTTGCGTTCCCCAGGAGCAACCGTGGGGATATCATGGCGAGGAATCGCTTCGTAGCCCTTCTCGCGCTGGTAGTCCTCGATGTCGAAGTGCAATTCGCTTGCGCAGAAATCGGCCGTACGGCCGGTGACATATGAAAGAACGCCGCGGGCCGCTTTCTTCCCCGATTGCACGGCGTCGATAATGAGGCGCGGCCCGGTCTGCAGGTCGCCGGCCACGAAAATACCGTCGGCGGTTGTCATCAGTGATTCGGGGTCATACTTCGGGTAGTGGCGGGCATCGAGTTCCACGCCATGGCTCTCCTCAAGGAAGTCGAGATCACAGACTTGTCCGATGGCGATCAGAACGGTGTCGCATTCGATGACTTTGATGTCGTCTTCATCAAAGGATGGGCTGAACTTGCCATCGGCGTCAAACAGGCTCGCGACTGCCGCAAAACGCACGCCGGTCACCTTGCCATCAGCATCACGTAGGACCTCCTGGGGACCGACGCTGTTGTGGCGGATGATGCCCTCTTCTTCACCCTCGCGAATGTCCATCGGGTCCGCCAGCATCTGTTCGCGACTCTCCAGGCAGCAAAGATGAACTTCGCCGTCAGCTGACTGCCGGGCTGCCACACTGCTCACATCCTCATAGGCCATGTGAACGGCGGTCTGCTCGGGCGCCACCATTTCAATATCCATCGGGCCGGCCGTACGCCAGGCACTGCGGGCGACATCATAGGAAACACTGCCGCCGCCAATGACTACGATCTTCTTTCCCAGCGTCACGCTGCGACCGAGTGCCACATCCCGCAGGAAGTCGATTCCGGGGAGGACGCCCGGGCCTTCTACGCCCGGAATGGGTAGCCCGCGGCTTTTCTTCGCGCCGACGGAAAGCACAACCGCCGCATGCTGCTGGTGCAGCTCATCAAGTGTGATGTCCTTGCCGACGGCTGTGTTGCACTTGATCTCTACGCCCATGGCTTCGATTGAGGCCACCTCAGCCTGAATCAGATCACGCGGAAGCCGATACTCGGGAACACCCACGTAGAGCATGCCGGCCGCGCGGTCCTCCAGTTCGTAGATCACGGACTGAAACCCAAACAGGGCCAGGTCATGGGCACAGGCCAATCCGGCAGGCCCGGCACCGACGATCGCGACTTTCGAGGTCCGCGCGTCAGAATCAGGTCCTTTGCTATCGATATTCAGTACACTGCGCAGCTCTTCCCTGCCTTCACACTGGCGCTCGGTCAGACGCTTCTTCAGGTAGGCATGCAGCGCTTCTGGTGGCGTCGCTTCAGCGCCATAGCTGGAGGTCACGAAGCGTTTCAGGCCGCGGATGGAAATGGGATCGTCGATTGTGCCTCGGCGGCAAGCCATCTCGCAGGGGGCAGCGCAGACACGACCACAAATCGAGGCCAGCGGGTTCGGCCCTCGGGCAATGAGGTATGCTTCCTCAAAATCGCCGGCGGCGATGGCTCGAACATACCCGCGCGCATCGGTATTGACGGGGCACGCCGACTGGCACGGGATGTTCTCCCGCCAGTAATCCAGATCCGGTATGCGAAGCCTAAGTCGTTCCATGGTTATCCTTCAACGCCGGCCGGCCAGAGGACGCTACTACTGAGTGGTACATCTCTAGAGCCGAAGTCTCCCCGTCCTCTTTCGTTCGCCCGTGATCCTCATCCAAGTGCTGAAGTAGGTTGTAAACCTAAATGTCGCACGTAGTGGTCCTTGTTCATCTATGAGA
>CAZCDU010000012.1:0-8799 GCA_964497125.1 uncultured Victivallales bacterium
GACTCGGAGACTCGCCCATTCCCGCCCTACAATTAGACCGGTGCTGATCATCTCTCTCGTCCCTGTCCCGATCGTCGTCTGATCCGCAAGACCGACGAGGATCGGGACGATGATCGCGACAAAGATATGGAGCAACGCCCAACGCCTCTCGCTTTGTTAGGCGTTGGATGTTGGTTGTTGGATCGCAAAAGCCTGGGGCGCAGGCGGGGTTGGACGCGGGGTGGGATTGTGTTAAGCTGCCACCAGCAGAGGCAAGAATCGGAGGGGCACGATGCCGGTTAGGGATATCGTTTTTCTGGTGTTTGAGCTGTTGGGTGGACTGGCGCTGTTCATCTTTGGTATGAGCACCATGAGCCGGGCGCTCGGGGATGCCGTTGGCGACCGAATGCGCGTGCTGCTTAATCGGGCAACCCGTAACAGGTTTGCCGGCGTTGGCTTGGGATCGCTGATCGGTTTCTTCATTCAGAGTAGTGCATCGGTTGTCCTCTATATTGGCTTCATCAATGCCGGGCTGATGACGCTTAGCCAGTCCATGGCTCCCATCCTGGGCGCGAATATCGGAACCACGCTTTCGATCCAGCTCATCTCATTCAAGCTCTCGGACTACGCACTGGTCGCGATCTTTCTCGGCCTGATGGGGCACTTGGTTGCCCGGCGGCCGGCGATTAAGCATAGTGGCCTCGCGCTGTTGGGGTTTGGCTTGCTTTTCCTGGGCATGACGACAATGAGTAGTGCGATTAAGCCCTATCGCGACGTGTTGGAACCATTCCTCTCGCAGATCAGTGGCGATACGCTGTCCGGATTGTTCATGGGCACGATGGTGGCGGCGCTCATCACCGGCGTGATCCAGAGCAGCGGTGCTGTGATCGGTATGGGGTTTGCGCTGATCTCGGCCGGTGCCATCACCGACCTGGCCGGCATCTATCCCATCGTCATCGGTGCCAACATCGGTACCTGCGTGACCGGACTGTTGGGCAGTATTGGGACCACGATCGACGCGCGTCGCGCGGCCATCGCACACCTGGTCTTCAATGTGATCAGTACGCTGCTCGCCATTCTGGCGGCGCCGCTCTTCTACCGCTACATTCCGTTGACCAGCTCGGATCTCATTCACCAGGCAGCCAATGCCAATACGCTGAAGATGGTGGTCAGTGCGCTGCTTTTCCTCCCACTGACTGTGGTGTATGCCAAGTGCATCACCTGGATTGTTCCGTCAAAGATCCCGCAACCGGAGCCGAGCTTTCTGGTCGCAGAGCTACTTAAGATGCCGGAGCAGGCCATCTGCGCCTGTCTGCAGGAGCTTCAGCGTACCGCCAGGATCTGCGCACAGAGCCTTGGCCTCGCCGCCGAGGAGTTCATTCAGCATGATCCGGCCCGCGTCCAGCGCATCAAGGGCAACGAGCAGAGCATTAACCGGATCAAGACCGCGATGCGGGATTACCTGGCGGAGTTGACGGGGCACTATCTTTCGAAACGCCAGTCGATTCTGATTGAGCATATCGATCGCTGCATGTCCGATCTCGAGCGGATCGGTGACCATATCGATAACCTTGCGGATATTGCGGCGCGGCAGCGGAGTATTTCGACCGCCCGCTTCGGCCCGGAGATGGTCGAGGATTGGCTGGCCGTCGAGCAGGCCGTGGATCAGCTGCTGGCCAAGGTGATCGAATCGCTGAATCCCGAAGCCGAGGATTTTCAGACGATGGCAAGAGAGGTGCTGGAGCTGCGCAAGGCCTATACGGAGATGGCCATGGCGGTGCAGAACGCCCACTTCAAGCGGCTTGAAGAGAAGGCGGTTACCCCTATTGCCGGCGTGCTTTTCAATGATTACCTCTCCAACTTCCAGCGTATCACGAAGCACATCAAGAGCATCGCTCTCGCGGAACAGCAGCCGCAGTTCTGGATCAAGCGGGATAAACTCACGCGTGTGATGTCCACCGACGCGCCGGGGTATACCGTGCCGGAAGCGATCAACCCGGACGATTATCTCGATCGGTTGCAGTCTGAGGGGTATCTGTAGGGGAGCGGCGTTTCACGGATACGTGAAACTGCCGAAAATCCTAAACACCCAAGTACCCAAACACCCAAAGAGATCAGAGGTCCGAAGTCGGATGCCTGATGCGGAGTTCGGAGCTGTGGGTCAGGCGTGGCGGGCGAATCCAGCTACGGGGAGGGGAATCCAGCGGTATCTCCATTTGTAGCTGGATCCGTTAGGATCCAGAGGGTTGTGGGGTGGTTGTGCGCGTCTGAATTCTCACGAATCCAGCTACAGGGAGGGGAATTCAGCGGTGTCTCCGTTTGTAGCTGGATCCGTTAGGATTCAGACGGTTGTGGAGTGGTGACGCGCATCTGAATTCTCACGAATCCAGCTACAGGGAAGGGGAATCCAGCGGCGTCTCCATTTGTAGCTGGATCCGTTAGGATTCAGATGGCTGTGGGGTGGTTGCGCGTGTCTGAATTCTCACGAATCCAGCTACGGGGAGGGGAGTGGGGATTGGCTGGGGGGGGTGCTCGGTGGCGGCTTCTGGTTAGATTGCTCGTCTGTTTGGATCCCGGCTCGGCAGGGACGCCTCGCCCTACCTGGGAGTGACTGTATTCCTGCTTGCTTTGTGCATCTGAATTCTCACGAACCCAGCTACAGGGAGGGGAATCCAAGCTACGGGGAGGGGAGTTCTCTGTGTCGTGAAAAGAATCACAGAAAAGGGATTGACGGCTGGAGAGAGGGCGTGGTATCTTTGCCGTGAAAGTTTTCACAGGAAGGTTTGCGGCGGGTCATGCTGTAGGTGGGCAAGCCGGATATCGGCAGCGGGGGTTATTCCCGGAAGGGCCGGACGATGATATCTCTAAACGTAATGGTTGTGGACAATGAGCAGGGCATGCGCGCCGGTATTGAGCGGGCCCTGGCGGGGTTTACGGTAGCTGTCCCGGATATTGAAGAGGAATACGATTTCAAGTTTCTCGATGCGGGGCCGGTCGACGGCGTCATTGATCACCTGCGCGAGAATCCGCCGGACCTCCTCATTATGGGGGCCGAAGTCTCGGGGCATAGTGGCCTGGATATTCTCGAGCAGCTTTCTGATGTAGCAGAGGACATGCGCACCATCATGATCGCCAACTCGGCATCAACCGAAACCGCGATCCGAGCGACGCGACAGGGGGCGCATGATTTCATCCCGAAGCCCTTCACGCCCGCTGACCTGCGGCACACCGTGCGTCGGGCAACAACCGGCTTGATGCTGGCTCGGCGCGCACGGGAGTTGGAAGCGGAGAAGAAGCAGGTCCGTTTCGAGTTTATCCGCGTGCTCGGGCATGAGCTCAAAGCGCCGATCAGCGCGGTGATGGGTTATCTCTACCTGTTGCGTGATAAGTCGCTCGGCGATGACCTGGGCGCCTACGAGGAGCTCGTGGGACGCAGTGTCCTGCGGCTGGACCAGATGACGAAGATGATTCGGGACTTGCTCGACATGACCCGAATGGAATCCGGTCGCCTGCATCGTAGCGTCGAGACGATTGATCTCACAACCTGTATACGGGATGCGCTCGACGTCGGCAAAGAGGAGGCCGGCCGCCGTAACATCACGCTTGAGCTTCACGCACCTGAAGCGATGCCGATGCGCGCGGATCGCGGCGAGATTGACATGGTGCTGAATAACCTGATCTCCAACTCGGTGAAATATAACCGCGACGACGGTCGTGTGGATATCACGGTCACCCGTGAGGAGGATACGGTTACGATTGCTGTAGCGGATACCGGCGTGGGCATGACGCCCGAAGAGCGTGACCGCCTCTTTGGTGAATTCGTCCGCATTAAGAACGCCAAGACCCGCAATACGCTGGGTAGCGGTCTGGGGCTGTCCATCTTGAAGCGTGTCGTGGAGCTCTATGATGGGTCGATCACTGTCGAGAGTGAAGCAGACGTTGGTTCGACCTTCACCGTAACCCTCAAGGATGCGGCGGATGAACCGGCCGAAGAGGAGCAGAGCTAATGTCAACCCGGACACTATCAAAAGGCGCTGTGGACTTTATCGACGATGCCGCCATTACGTCGCTGATCGAATCCCGCCGCGAAGATCCCCTGCGTGTGCGCGATATCATTGCCAAGAGCATGACCAAGGAGCCGCTGACGGTTGAAGAGGTGGCCGACCTGATTGCCGCGGACTCCGAGGAGTCGACCGAGGCGATTTTCGCCGCTGCCCGCGAGCTGAAGCAGAAGGTCTACGGTAATCGCATTGTCATCTTTGCTCCGCTCTATATCGGAAACCACTGCGTCAACGACTGTCAGTACTGTGCCTTCCGGCGTAGTCTGCGGACCACGGTGCGTAAGACGCTTACCGAAGCAGAGCTCGATGGGCAGGTACTGGCACTGGAAGAAGCAGGCCACAAGCGGCTGATCCTGGTATTTGGTGAGCACCCCAACTACACGCCCGAGTACATGGCGCGTACGGTCGAGCAGGTGTATAGCATCAAGCAGGGGCATGGCGAGATTCGGCGCGTCAACATCAATGCCGCTCCGCTTGACCACGAGGGGTACAAGACGATCAAGGCTGCCGGAATCGGCACCTACCAGATCTTCCAGGAAACGTATCACCACGACACCTACCGGACCGTGCATCCTCCGCAGACGCACAAGGGGGACTACGGCTATCGTCTGGACGGACTGACGCGAGCCTACGAGGCGGGTTGTGACGATGTGGGTGTAGGCGCCCTGTTCGGGCTCTATGACTGGCGGTTCGAGGTGCTCGGGCTCGTCACGCATTCGCGCTACCTGATGGACCGGTTTGGGTGCGGCCCGCACACGATCAGCTTTCCCCGTATTCGCCCGGCGCACGGCGTTGACATGGACGACACGCACATGGTGAGTGACCGCGATTTCAAGCGGTTGGTTGCAATCCTGCGCCTGGCAGTGCCGTACACCGGGATGATTCTCACGGCCCGGGAGTCGGCGGAGATCCGTCGTGAAGTCATGGAGTTCGGTGTCTCTCAGATTGACGCGGGAACGCGCATCGAGCTGGCCGGCTATACGAAGCAGGGCGATCAGGAGCTCAACCGTGAACAGTTCCAGATTGGTGACATGCGTTCGTTGGATGAAATCATGCAGGACCTGATGAAGCATGACTACATTCCCAGCTTCTGCACCTCCTGCTATCGGCAGGGCCGAACCGGAGAGCAGTTCATGGAATTCGCTATTCCCGGCTTCATCGAGAAGTTCTGCACCCCGAATGCTGTGCTGACGCTGGCCGAATACCTCGAGGATTACGGTTCGCCCGAGACGAAGGAAGCCGGCATTGCGATCATCGAAAAGGAAATGGCCGCCATGGCCGACGGCAATATGCGGTCGCAGTTGGCTGAACGCGTTGTGGCGATCCGCAAGGATGCGGTTCGGGATGTTTATTATTAGGGGTGAGAGGTAAGGGGCTCTTGCTGATTGAGTGTAGCTGGATCCGTTAGGATTCAGATCCCCGGAAGCGGGGGGCACAAGCTCCCCTTCGGGGAAGCTTGTCCTACACGGGATGTGGAACAGGCGTTGTAGGACACGCTTCCCGGTATTCCGGGAGCGTGTGTTTGGTAGCGAGCGAGATAACGGAGATCTGGCCATCAAGGCGATACTGGATAGATTGATCGCGGGGGAAACGACGACTCTCGAGGAGTGGGAGACGTTGTTGGCGTTGTCTGCCCCTGAAGATCGTGAGGCACTGTACGAGGCGGCCTACAAGGTCAAGCTGGATACGGTAGGGCCCACGGTCTACTTCCGTGGTATCGTCGAACTCAGCAATATCTGCAGCAAAGATTGCTACTACTGCGGGATCCGTCGAAGCAATGCGAACGTTAAGCGCTATCAGATGTCGGAAGATGAGATCGTCCGCGATGCGCTCTGGGCACACGAGCAGAACTATGGGTCAATTGTGTTGCAGTCCGGTGAGCGCCAGGACAAGGCCTTCGTGGCGCAGATCACCCGCATCCTCAAGCGGATCAAGGCCGAATCGAATAATGAGTTGGGAATCACGCTCTCGTTAGGCGAGCAGACTGAAGACGTCTACCGTGAGTGGTTCGACGCCGGGGCCCATCGCTACCTCCTGCGAATCGAGACGACCGATCCAGAACTCTACCGCGACCTGCATCCTGCCTCACACGATTTCGAAACCCGCATCGCTTGCCTCAAGCTCCTGCGATCGGTCGGATACCAGGTTGGTACCGGCGTCATGATTGGTTTGCCCGGGCAGTCCGTGGCACACCTGGCCCGGGACATCCAGTTCTTCCGGGACTGGGACATCGATATGATCGGCATGGGCCCCTATATCCCGCATGCCGAGACCCCGCTCGCTGACCGGATGCCGGCCATTGACGACGCGTCGCAGCTTGCCCTCGGCCTCAACATGGTTGCCGTGGCACGCCTGGTTCTGCGTGATGTCAACATCGCCGCAACCACGGCGCTTCAGGCTCTGAATCCGGTTGGTCGCGAGCTGGGGTTACAGGCCGGCGCCAATATCATTATGCCGAACCTGACCCCCACGGAGTTCAGGGAAGGCTATCAGCTATACGACGGCAAGCCATGCCTGGACGAGAACTCAGCCATGTGCCAGGGCTGTCTTCAGAGGCGGGTTGCCGGTGTTGGCGAGACGATCGGGTTGGGTCAATGGGGTGATTCCCCGCATTTTATTAAACGCACAGCGGATAGCGCGGACCCCGGCCTACCGGCCAAGGCCGCCGCAACACAGTCCGTCGGACAGGAGCATTAACATGCAGAAGACGCCAAAAGGCCTTCGTTTACATATCGGAATCTATGGGCGACGAAACGTTGGCAAGTCATCGCTCCTGAATGCGGTGACCGGTCAGGATGTTGCCATTGTCTCGGACGTAGCGGGCACGACGACGGACCCGGTGGAGAAAGCGATGGAGCTGCTTCCTATCGGGCCGGTTCTCTTTATTGATACAGCAGGTGTGGACGACATTGGTGAGCTGGGACAGCAGCGCATTGCGAAGACGCGGCTGGCGGTTCAGCGTACGGATGTTGCCGTGTTGGTGACGGACGCCGCGGTGTGGGGTGACTTTGAGGACCAGCTACTGCAGGAGTTTGATACAGCCGGTGTTCCGGCTATTGTTGTCTTTAACAAGGTCGATGTTGCCAAGCCGGAGGCTAGCTGTGTTGAGGCCCTGAAGGCAGCGGGTCGGCCGGTCGTGGAGATGATCGCAACCGAAAAGCAGGGCGCGGCTGTATTCAAGCAGGCGCTTCTGGGTGTGTTGCCCGAGAGCTATATCGACTCGCCGAAAATCGTGGGAGACCTCGTGCAGCCGGGTGAGATGGTTGTCCTGGTTGTGCCGATTGACCTCGAGGCACCCAAGGGGCGGTTGATCCTGCCGCAGGTGCAGACCATCCGCGACCTTCTCGACAATGACGCCACCTGTGCGGTTGTCAAAGAGCGGGAGCTGTCGGGGTTGCTGGACAACCTGAAGGCGCCGCCGGCCCTGGTTGTGACGGACTCGCAGGCCTTTGCAGAGGTGAGCGCCAAGACTCCCCGTGGTGTGCCGTTGACGTCATTCTCGATTCTGTTCGCCCGGTTCAAAGGAGATCTGCCGACATTTGCCGAGGGCGCTGTTGCGATCGACGAGCTGCAGCCCGGGGACCGTATCCTGGTGGCCGAGGCATGCACACATCATCCCGTCGGCGAAGACATCGGGCGCGTGAAGATTCCCGCATGGTTGACGGAGTACGTTGGCGGGGAACTGGTATTCGATGTGGTGAGTGGCCAGGATTTCCCGGACGACGTGACGCCCTACAAGCTCGTCATTCACTGCGGTTCCTGCACATTTAATCGACGGCAGCTGTTATCGCGAATCGTACAATGCCGGCAGGCGGGCGTTCCGGTGACCAACTACGGCGTTGCCATTGCGTATTCTCTCGGGATTTTTGAACAGGCGTTGGGACCGTTTCCCGATGCGCTGGGCCGACTCGAGAAGCGGTCCTGAGGAGCCTGCATATTTCCTGAATACATGAAATAGCAGGAATGACGAAACACCCAAACACCCAAGTACCCAATGAAATCCGAAATCCGAAATTCAGAAAGGCCGAAAGGCAACCCCGCTGAAGAATGCGCAAGGTGCAGGCTTAGTAATGGTTGCGATCGGGAGGGTTCTTCGGGTTTGGTTATTTGGGTTTTCCTTGGGTACTTGGGTATTTGGGTATTTGGGTGTTTCCCGGCGTTTCGCCTCTCGTGGTGAAACGTCCGGGCCAATGGCGTGGGCAGTTGGCTCACACAAGCGAACAACGAAGGAGGGTGGAGTAATGAAAGTATACATGGTTGATGACGATGTAGATCTGGTCATGGCGTTGACGGCTGCGCTGAAGGGCGCCGGCTATGAAGTGGCATCGCAGTATGATGAGCGCGAGGTCGATGACCGCATTCGTGAATTCAATCCGGATGTGATCATTCTCGACGTCATGCTTCCCGAGGATGATATGGCCGGCTTCAAGATTGCGCGCAGCATTCGGCATCACGACAACATTAAGACCAAGCCGATCATCATGCTTTCGGGGATCAACACGGAAGGTAACCTTCCCGGTAAGGTATCGGATCGCGATATCGACGATGTCTATCTGCCGATTACCCGCTTCCTGGACAAGCCGGTTGATCCGAAGACGTTGATTCAGACGATTGAGGAATTGACGGCGTAAGGGGAGGCATTGGCGGCTCGCGGGTCTGAATTCTCACGAATCCAGCCGCGAGAGAGGTGTCCATCTTTATAGCTGGATCCGTTAGGATTCAGACGGTTGCGGGGTGGCTGGCGGGTCTGAATTCTCAC
>CAZCDU010000012.1:8899-23716 GCA_964497125.1 uncultured Victivallales bacterium
TTTCACAAAAAGGGCTAGACATTGCCGTGGGGGTCTCCTATCTTGTTCTGTGAATGACGTCACAGGTGTGTCGTCTGCAGCGAATTCAGGACACGGGAGGCCCCGCCAATGGCGCTATCAGGAAAGACAGTTGAGCGATTGAGCATCTACCGCCGCCTGCTGACGGTGCAGGGGTTCTCCGGTGAGGATTATGTCTACTCGCATGATCTTGCCGAGATGATTTCCGGTACAGCGGCCCAGGTACGGCGTGATTTGATGGAAGTGGGGGTTACGGGGCACTCGAAGCGCGGGTATCGCGTTGATGAGATGGTTTCCAAGATCAGCGAGCTTCTGGATCAGCCCGGCGGCACAGAGCTGGTTCTGGTCGGCGCCGGGGACCTTGGCCGTGCGGTTCTGGGGTTCATCAAGGGACAGCGTACCGCGATGCGCATCGCCGGCGCCTTTGACAATGATCCCACCAAGATCGGCTGCCTGGTACATGGATATCGCTGCCAATCGATTGATGCGCTTGAGGATGTGGTCCGCGCTAACGATATCGAGGTCGCCATTATTACAACACCTGCGGCCGGCGCGCAGGAGGTGTGTGACCGACTGGTCGCCGCCGGTGTGCGCGGTATTGCGAATTTTGCACCGACTCCGTTGCAGGTGCCGGATGGGGTCTGGGTTGAACGAATTGACATTGCAACGGCCTTGGAGAAGGTCACATGCCTGACGCGCGCGGCCAAAGCGGTCGTTGGGGCAGATAAACTTAGTTAAGGAGAGAAACAGTGAACGACGCGAAGACGATACTGATTGTGGATGATGACCCGGACCTGCGGCAGACCTATGAGCTCGTGCTCAGTGCTGCGGGTTACAACGTGCTCACCGCGCCGGACAGCATTGAGGCCGAGGCGACAGCCAAAGCCGAGAACCCGGACCTGATCCTGCTTGATATCGTGATGGAAGAAGTAGATGCCGGGCTCTGTTTTGCCGAGCGACTGGCTACCACATACCCGATCGTTCTTCTTTCCTCAATTGCGAATACGTCGGTAAGCGTCTTTGATGCCCACACGATTCCCGTTAAATCCATTCTACAGAAACCCATCGAACCGTCCGCCCTGCGCGACGCTGTTCAAGCGGCCCTCGAAGCCTAGAGAAAGCAGGAGACTACCACCATGACAACCACATGCTGCCAGCGTGACACGGTGCTCGACGACAAGCCCGAGCTGCGCCAGGAACTTGAAACCTATCTCGACAGCCTGCCGTTAACGGACGACGCGGCACGCAACCGCGGATTTCTGATCCAATCCCTTCACAAAGCCCAGGGCCTGTTCGGATATCTGCCGGAGAGCGTGCAGCTCCTGGTTGCCAACAAGCTTGGTATTCACCTGTCCCAAGTCTACGGCGTGATCAGTTTCTACTCCTTCTTCTCGGACACCCCGAAGGGCGAATACCAGATCAGCGTCTGCACCGGCACCGCATGCTACGTCAAAGGCGCTGACAAGATTCTCGAAGAGTTCAGTCGCCTGCTGGGTATTTCAGAAGGCGAGACGACGGGAGACATGCGGTTCTCTCTCGGCGGTCTGCGTTGCGTCGGTGCCTGCAGCCTGGCACCGGTCGTCATGGTTAACGACCGCGTCTACGGCAGCGTAACGCCAAAAACAGTTCCAGAGATTCTAAACGATTGCGAGTAACGAACATGAGTAGCATTGCACACATTACAGACCGGGCGGCCTTTACCAGCTGGGCCGAGCAACTCAAAACCGAGCGTGAGACGGGCGCCCCCATCGTGATCCGCGTATCCATGGGTACATGCGGTATCGCCGCCAACACAACGCCGGTGCTCGAAGCCCTGCAGAACGAGATTCAGTCACAGCAGAAAGAGGCGCAGATTGAGATCGTCCAGACGGGCTGCATGGGGCTCTGTCACAGTGAGCCCACGATCGAAATCTATGACCGCGAAACCAAACAGAGTGTCTTCTACGGCAACGTGACGCCCGACCAGGCTCCGATTCTTGTCCGCGAGGAATCATCGCAGGCGTACGGTTTGGATGTCCTGAGCCAGACATGGTATCGCCCCGAGGAAGACAAGGCCGACGTTGCAACAGCCCAGGCGCGTATCGTGCTTCGCAACACAGGTCGCATCAACCCCGAGTCCATCGCCGACTACGTCGCCACATCCGGCTACGAAGCCCTGGCCAAGGCGGTCGATTCGATGGAGCCCGATGCCGTGACCCAGACGATCATCGACTCGGGTCTCCGCGGTCGCGGTGGTGGCGGATTTCCTGCCGGCGTCAAATGGAGTTTCGCGGCCAAGCAGCCTGCAGGTGAGAAGTATGTGATCTGCAATGCTGATGAAGGCGATCCCGGTGCATTCATGGATCGCGCCGTTTTGGAGGGTGATCCGCATGCCGTGCTCGAAGCCATGGCGATTGCCGGCTACGCCATCGGCGCTTCGCAAGGCGTTGTCTATATTCGCGCCGAGTATCCCCTCGCCATTGAGCGCCTCCAGGTTGCGATTCAACAGGCGCGCGAGTGCGGTCTCCTCGGCGAGAACATTCTTGGCAGCGGCTTCGATTTCGATATCGACATCAAGTACGGTGCCGGCGCTTTTGTCTGCGGTGAGGAGACGGCCCTGATTCACTCCATCGAGGGTCTGCGTGGTGAGCCCATCTTCAAGCCGCCGTTCCCGGCCGTTGAAGGATTGTGGGAACGGCCCACCATCGTGAATAACGTTGAGACCCTAGCCAACGTCTGTGCGATCATGCGCCGCGGCGCAGATTGGTTCCGGACGATTGGTACCGAGAAGTCTCCCGGCACAAAGGTCTTTGCCCTCGCGGGTAAGGTCAAGCGGGTTGGTCTTGTTGAAGTGCCCATGGGCACCACGCTGCGCGACATCATCTTTGGTGTCGGGCGCGGTATCGCAAACGACCGTGAGTTCAAAGCCGTTCAGACGGGTGGCCCGTCGGGTGGTTGTCTCAAGCAGGAAGACCTCGACACGCCGATCGACTATGAGTCGCTGCGTGAGCTTGGATCGATGATGGGCTCCGGCGGTATGATCGTGATGGATGAAGATGACTGCATGGTGAACGTGGCGAAGTTCTTCCTCGAATTCACACTCGAGGAATCCTGCGGGCGCTGCACGCCTTGCCGGGTAGGGAACAAGCGTCTGCATGAAATGCTGGACAAGGTCTGCTCGGGCAGAGCTGATATGCGCACGCTCGAGAAGCTTCGCCAGCTCTCCGATACTGTCAAGGATACCTCGCTCTGCGGCCTGGGCCAGACATCGCCGAACCCGGTTCTGTCAACCCTGCGCCAGTTCCGCCGCGAGTACCTTGACCACGTGATGAATCACAGATGTGCCGCCGGTGTCTGTAGCGCTCTCGTTCGCTACGAGATTAACGAACGCTGCGTGGGATGTACGCTATGTGCGCGCAACTGCCCGGTTAGCTGTATTAATGGTAGCCCCAAGGAGCTGCACGAGATCGATCAGGAGCGGTGTATCAAGTGCGGTGTCTGTCAGCAGGCCTGTAAGTTCCATGCCGTGGACAAACACTGAGCAACGCTACCGTCAGAGATACTTTAAGGAGAACGAATCATGGCTAAAGTGACCATTAATAATCGCGACGTCGAAGTGCCCGAGGGCACAACGATTCTGGATGCCGCCGCCGACCTGGGCATCAAGGTGCCGACTCTATGTCATTTCAAACTTGATGACTTTGACATCGAAAGCAAAGCCGGCTCCTGCCGTGTCTGCGTGGTCGAGGTAGAAGGCCGGGCCAACCTGGCCCCGTCCTGCTGCACGCCCGTGACAGACGGCATGAAGGTGAGTACCAACTCGGTGCGCGCCATCAATGCCCGCCGTACGATGCTCGACCTGCTGCTTTCCAATCACCCCAAGGATTGCCTGACCTGTCAGCGCAACCTGGATTGTGACCTGCAGCGCCTGGCGGGGGAGATGGGATTGCATCGCATTCTCTTCGAGGGAGAGCAGATGGCGCACGAGGTCGACCGCGCCAACGAATCCATTGTACGCGACCCGAACAAGTGCATCATGTGTCGCCGTTGCGAAAGCGCATGCAACATCATGCAGACGGTTGGTATTCTGTCGGCTGTCGATCGCGGTTTTGACGCCGTGGTCATGCCGACCAGCAAGCACTCGCTGGATGACACCAAGTGCACGTTCTGTGGTCAGTGTGTGCAGGCCTGCCCAACCGGAGCGCTGACTGCCGTCAACCGCAGCTATGATGTGTGGCGGGGTCTCAATCATCCGTCCAAGTTCAAGGTGGTCCAGACGGCCCCCGCCGTCCGCGTGGCCCTGGGTGAAGCCTTCGGCATGGAGCCGGGCAGCGTCTCAACCGGTAAGATGGTTGCCGCGCTTCGGAAGCTTGGGTTTGACCGCGTGTTCGACACCGACTTCGCAGCTGACCTGACCATTATGGAAGAAACGACTGAGCTGATCGGTCGCCTGACGTCTGGTGAGAATCTCCCCATTCTGACGTCCTGCTGTCCCGGCTGGGTCAAGTTCTTCGAGCATCAGTTCCCGGACCTGATCAACATCCCGTCTACGGCCAAATCGCCGCAGCAGATGTTCGGGGCCATCGCGAAGACCTACTACGCTGAGAAGGCCGGCATCGCGCCGGACAACATGCTGGTTGCTTCCGTGATGCCATGCCTGGCCAAGAAGTACGAGGCGGCCCGTGAAGAGTTTGCCCCCGGTGGCATCCGCGATGTGGACATCGTGATTTCAACGCGTGAGCTTGCCACGATGATCAAGGAAGCCGGTATTCGCTTCAATGATCTCGAGGACTCGGACTTCGATAACCCGCTGGGTGAGTCGACAGGCGCCGGCATTATCTTCGGCGCGACTGGCGGTGTTCTGGAGGCCGCCCTCCGGACGGCAGCCGACTGGCTGTCGGATGAACCCATCGAGGACGTCAACTTCACGGCCGTGCGTGGACTCTCGGGTATTCGCGAGGCAACCGTGACGGTGGCCGGCAAAGAGGTCCGCGTGGCGATTGCATCAGGACTCGGCAATGCCCGCAACCTTCTGGAGCAGATCCGCAAGGGCGAAGCACAGTACGAAGCTATTGAAATTATGGCCTGCCCCGGTGGTTGCATCAATGGCGGTGGCCAGCCTTCGATTAAGGGTGACACGACGATACTTGAGAAACGTCGCCAAGCGCTCTACGTTATCGATGAAGATAAGACGATTCGTAAGAGTCATGAGAACCCGTCGATCAAAACGTTGTACCGGGAATTCCTCGGTGAGCCGGGTAGCGATGTTGCGCACAAGCTGCTGCATACGCACTACACCCCGCGGGAGAACGCGTAGGTCAGTGGCCCCGGATCTGAATCCTCACGGATTCAGCTACAAGGCCTGCTAACACAGGTGGCTGGATTCGGTAGAGTTCAGACACGTGAAGATGCGTGAGGGCCCGGAGACGCAGGGAAAGCGAGAACGATGCTAGATGCAGATACAGCCGTTCGCCGCACGAGCGGCGTGCGAGCAGACAGCGGGTTGCTCAGTGAGTTGCACGCCCTGCAGGCAGAGCACGGTTATGTTCCTCGCCAGGAAGCCATGGCTCTGTCCAGGCGCCTGGGCGTGCCGCTTGCGCGCATTTTCGAAGTCCTGACGTTCTACAGCTACTTCCGTCTAGAGGAGCCGGGGCGTATTACGCTTTCGGTCTGTGATGGTACATCCTGCCATCTCCAGGAAGGGCCGGTCTTGCTTAAGGCGCTTGAAAAGCTCCTTGAAATCCAGGCCGGAGAAGCCACACCGGACGGGGCCTATCAGCTCAATGTCGTGCGTTGTCTTGGTTGCTGTAGCTGTTCGCCAGTTCTGATGGTCGATGATACCGTATACAGCCAGGTGGACCCACTGGATCTACCGGGTATCCTTAAGAAGCATCCCCCTCTGCCCGCCAACAAGGAGGCAACTGAAGATGCCGACTCCCGCGCTTAAAGAGACACGTGAACGCGAGCAGGCCCGACAAGCCGACTTCAAGTGTCGCGTCTTCTGCTGTGCCGGAACAACCTGCCTGTCTGCCGAGGGCAAGGATGTATGGGAGGCGCTCAGTGACTCGCGGACGACACATGGTCTTGACGATCGGGTGGACCTGGTTCAAACGGGATGCATGGGCCTTTGCAGTCGCGGCCCACTGGTCCGGGTTGAGATTACCGTCCAGGAGCCTTGCCTCTACGGTTCCGTTTCCCCGATGCTGGCCCGGCTGATCATCACCGAGCACGTTGCACGCGCCCTCTCCGTGGGGGACGAGTTCGAGCTTCCGGAGTTCCTGGCATCCCAGGCACTCCCACAGGATCTCGCTTTCTTTACGCAACAGGAACGGGTTGTCCTATCACGCATTCACAGAGCCGACCCCGAGCGTATTGAAGATGCCCTCGCGCATGACGCTTACAAAGCGCTGTCTGCGGCCCTCAAGAAGGAGCCACAGGCACTCATGGCCGAGATCCAGGAGAGTGGCCTCCGCGGGCGCGGGGGTGGGGGATATCCCACCGGACAGAAGTGGCACAATGCGGCACGCACGGATTCGGAATGTCGGTTCATCATTTGTAACGGTGACGAAGGGGACCCCGGAGCCTACGTCGACCGCAGCATTCTGGAAGGGGATCCGCATGCCGTGCTTGAAGGCATGATTCTGTCGGGCTATGCCGTTGGGGCCTGTCACGGATACGTCTATGTCCGGGCCGAGTACGAGCTGGCCGTCCGACGTGTTCGGTGTGCGATTGAACAGGCACGCGAGCAGGGCGTCCTCGGCGACTCCGTCCTCGGGTCTTCATTTGCGTTTGATTGCCAGGTCATCACGGCTGCGGGTGCCTTCGTTTGCGGTGAAGAGACCGCGCTGATTAAGTCGATTGAGGGGCAACGCGGCACACCGCGACCACGTCCTCCGTATCCGTCCGAGCGAGGCCTCTGGGGTTGCCCGACGGTTATCAGCAACGTCGAAACGCTGGCCAATGTGCCGCGAATTGCGGAGCGCGGCGCGGCATGGTATCGCTCCATCGGGACAGCTGATTCGCCGGGCACGAAGGTGTTTTCGCTGGCCGGGCGCGCCAAACTGGCCGGCCTGCTTGAGGTGCCTATGGGCACGTCGCTCCGGGATGTCGTTGAGACCATGGGTGGTGGCAGCAAGACCGGTCACCCCGTCTGCGGCGTGCAGATTGGCGGTCTTTCGGGAGGCCTGATTCCATCAGCCCAACTGGATACGACACTGAGCTACGAGGCGATGAGCGAGCTGGGGTCGATTGTCGGTTCGGGTGGCATGATCGTTTTGGATGAGACGGACGACCTGTTGGCTCTCGCCCGTTACTTCCTGCAGTACGCGGTTGAGGAGTCGTGCGGCCGGTGTGCCGCCTGCCGTATTGGCAGCCATCAGCTCCTGGGGCTGGCGACGAAGATGCAGAACGAGGGCGCCACGGATGCCGACCTGGCATTGATCAACCGCTTGGCCGACACCATGCAGGCAACATCGCTTTGTGGGCTTGGCAAAGCTGCCCCGCGCCCGCTGATTTCGTTCATTCGCAACTGGGCTGATCGTATTCCGCACCAGAAGCCTGCGGAAGGAGGCCCCGCATGATTGCGCTGACGGTGAACGGTTTTGAGGTAAGCGTACCGGATGGCAGCACCATCCTTGAGGCGGCCAAAGCGGCGGAGATTAAAATCCCCACGCTATGCAAGCATCCCGACCTGCCGCCGACCGCCGCCTGCGGCTTGTGCGTTGTCAAGGTCGACGGACACCCGAACCTGGTGCGCGCCTGCAGCACACCCGCGCAGCCTGGCATGCAGGTTGAGACGCACGATCCGGAAATCGTGAGTGTGCGGCGGACGTTGCTTGAGTTGATCCTCAGCGCCCACCCGAATGAGTGCCTGACCTGCGGGCGGCACGGCGCCTGTGAGCTGCAGGAGTTAGCCAAGGAGTTTGGCATTCGGGAAGAACACTTTCCTTCCGTGGTCCGGGAAATTCCGCGTGACGATAGCACCGGTTGCATCACGTTGGACCCGAGGAAGTGCATCAAGTGCGGTCGATGTCTCGAGATGTGTCAGCAACAGCAGGATGTCTGGGCGCTCTCGTTTATGGAGCGCGGCCTGAACACGCGCATTGCCCCGGCCGGTGATATCAGCCTCGCAGAATCCCCCTGTGTGCATTGCGGGCAATGCTCAGCGCATTGTCCTGTGGGCGCCATCCTTGAGCACGACGAAACCGATGCCGTATGGGAGGCCCTGCGCGATCCGGCACGACACTGCGTGGTGCAGATTGCACCGTCTGTACGCGTGTCACTGGGGGAAGCATTTGGATACGAGTCCGGCGCCAACCTGGCGGGGCAACTCTACCACGCCTTGAGACGCATGGGGTTTGATACGGTCTTCGACACGAACTTCGGTGCCGACGTGACGATCATGGAGGAGGCAAGTGAGCTGGCGGAACGGATACGGTCAGCCCCGGATCAGCTACCGCTCATCACGACGTGCTGTCCGTCCTGGGTGGACTTCATGGAGAAGTTCCATGCCGACATGATCGATCATTTCTCCACCTGCAAATCTCCACATGCCATCCTGGGGACTCTGACCAAGACGTACTATGCCGAGAAGGAAGGTATTGATCCTGAGTCCATCTTCATGGTTTCGATCATGCCGTGTACGGCTAAGAAGTACGAGATTACGCGTGAGAAGTCGATGTATGCCAGTGGCGAACAGGATGTGGATGTTTCGCTTACAACACGCGAGCTGACGCGCATGATTCGCCAGACGGGAATTGCTCTCGAGAATCTCAACTGCCTGGAGCTTCCGGACTCCCCATTGGGTGAGTACAGCGGGGCAGGCGTCATCTTTGGTGTCAGCGGTGGCGTTATGGAGTCGGCCCTTCGCTCGGCTCACTTCTTCCTGACCGGCGAGGAGCCCAAGGAGTTGGAGTTCGAGCCACTGCGCGGCCTCGATGGCATCAAGGAGATGACCGTCAAGTTGGGTGAGCACGACCTTCGTGTTGCTGTCGCTCACGGTTTGGGGCATGTCGAAGAGGTGTTGGAACGTGTCCGTGTCGCCAAGCAGAACGGTGAACCCATGCCGTATGATTTCATCGAAGTCATGGCCTGCCCCGGCGGTTGTATTGGCGGCGGCGGGCAGTCCTGGAATGTGAGCGATACGGTTCGCACGCAACGTGCAGCCGGGCTACTCAAAGAAGACCGGGTCCAGGAGGTGCGCAGCAGCTACGCGAATCCGTGGATTCAGAAGCTCTACAAAGAATTCCTCGGGGACCCGCTCAGCCCCAAGGCCAGAGAGCTGCTCCATACGGCCTACCAGGCGCGCCCGGAATACCTTCGGTAGAGGAGGGCCATTTCGTTTCCCAGCCAATGTGCTCGATGAAGTGCGGTCTACGAACGAAATGGCGCCAAATACCCAAGTACCCAAATACCCAAGTACCCAAACAATGACGAAACCCAAATTCCGAAGATCACCCGCCTCATTTCTAGCAAGCGTATGGGCGAGTCGTCCAACCGAGTGGCCGTTGTGGCATATCTGAATTCTCACGAATCCAGCTACAGAGAGGGAGATCTGCCTCACAGAGAGTGGTAGCTGGATTCGTGAGAATTCAGACAGCACACGCCAATGATTCCAAAAGAGCGAACGGAATGGTCCTGTGAGAGAACCCAGCGCTGTCAACATCCTGCTGGCATCGGGGGCTATGGCGAAGTAGGATGCGGGGCTATGAATCCGGTCCTGATTATCATCATTGCGATCCTGGTGGCGCGGTTTGCGATCGACCTGGTCTCTGACCTGCTCAATCTCAGCAGAATCTCGGAGACGCTGCCCGGGGAGTTCCGGGAGTGGTATGATGAGGAGAAGTACCAGAAATCGCAGCGCTACCTGAAAGAGACCACGCGCTTCGGCATTCTTACGGACACGATTGAGATCGTTGTGATGCTGGTCTTCATCGCGGTGGGCGGATTCAACCTTCTCGATCGCCTGGTGCGCGCGGCCGGGCAGGGGAGCATTGTGACAGGACTTCTCTTTGTCTTTGTCTTGATGGCCGGCTCGCAGCTTATTGGCTTGCCCTTCTCGATCTACAGCACATTCGTGATTGAGGAGCGTTACGGGTTCAATCGGACGACCGTTCGCACGTTTATCCTGGATCTGCTGAAGGGAGTTCTGCTGAGCCTCGTTCTTGGCGTTCCCGTGCTGGCACTCGTGCTCTGGTTTTTCGAGGCCACCGGTACATTGGCGTGGCTGTGGTGTTGGGGGGCGATGACGGTTATCCAGATCGTGATGCTGTTCATTGCGCCCTACGTCATTATGCCGCTCTTCAATAAGTTCACGCCGCTTGAAGAAGGGGAGCTTCGCGCGGTGATTGAGCAGTACGCAAAAGAACAGTCCTTTTCGATGCGAGGCGTTTTCACGATGGATGGCTCGCGACGTAGCGCCAAGAGCAATGCGTTCTTCACAGGATTCGGAAGGTCGCGGCGGATTGTACTCTTCGATACGCTGATCCAGGCGCATCCGGTTCCGGAACTGCTGGCGATCATTGCTCACGAGATGGGGCACTACAAGCGACACCACATTCCAAAGGCTATCCTGCGCGGTGTTGCGACGATGGGCCTGACGTTCTTCCTGATGTCGCTCTGCCTCAAGAACCCAACCCTTTTCGCAGCATTCGGTATGGAGCACATTTCGATCTACGCCAGCCTTGTCTTCTTCGGCTTCCTGTACACGCCCGTCAGCCTTGCCCTCGGCATCCTGGGGAACGTGGTTTCGCGCCGGCATGAGTTCGAGGCCGACGCTTTTGCCGTACAGACCGTTGGCGATAGTGACGCCATGGCCGACGCTCTGAAACGTCTAACGGTCAAGAATCTCGGCAACCTGCTGCCGCATCCCTTCACAGTTGCGCTGAGCTACAGCCACCCGCCGGTGTTGGCGCGGATTGAGGCCATTCGGGCGAGTGTGCAGCGAGAGGACGCCTAGAGGCGGTGCCCCGTGCCGAGGATCTGAATTCTCACGAATCCAGCTACATGGACCAGGATGGACGAGGTCTCTTCACGTAGCTGGATTCGTGAGAATTCAGCCAGCGCAGTTGCGACGAATGCCCGGCCTGCCGCTCCCTCTAGTCCGGCATCAGCTCCAGGTTTTGGCGGGCGATGCGTACGAGCGATTTTCCTTTTGCCTTCCTGTTGCCGCCCTTTTCATCCCAGGCGTGTTCAACGACTTTGAGATAGCATTCGCGCGCTTGCTCGTAGCGTTCCTGTTTCTGGTGGACAACGCCAAGGTTGAGCCAGGCGTACGCGTTCTTGGGGTTCTCTTCGAGCGCCTTCTCGAGCAGTCCCTGGGCCTTCTCATAGTTCTCATTCTCAATGGCAAGGAATGCCTGGTCCGAAAGGCTGCCGCTCTTTCCTCCTGTCCCCGTTGATGCGCATCCACACAGTAGCCCCACTGCCAACATCGCCATGCATAGTCTTTCTGCCGTCATCGTTTCGCCTCCGGTGTTGGTTCCATCTGATATCCTCGCGTCCCTGCTGAATCATAGGCACCGGGTTCGTTCGGGCACAAGGAACAAAAGCAGGGGAACTCGCTTGCCATTTGTCCGAATCTGCATAATGCTCTGTCTGTAAGCGCGGACCGCCGTGTTTGGCCTGTCAGGCATGCGCGAGTTCGGTCGAGAGGAGAGTAAGCAGACATGCAGATAGACATTCGCCTTTGTATTCTCGTTGCTGTTGAGCTCGGAGTGTGGCTGACCGCCGGTGTGCTTGCGTGCCTCCGCGGGCGGCGCTTGCTGTGCGTGGCACTGCTCGTGCTCTCATTGTCGCCTTTGTCCCGAATCGTTCTTGAGCTTGGTTCCAACCTGTACGCGCCCATCAAAGTTCCTGACTACGCCTTCCTGCTGCGGATGCCATTCTACATCCGGTTGCTTGGCTCAATCATACTCCTTTCTGCCGTGACCAAGCTGTCCCGGCCGGCGGATGCGGGAGACAACACCGCTGCCTGAGCCAGGCGCAAGTATCCGGGAGAGAGTTCGTGCATTTTCGACAGTACGGTAAGACATTCCAATTGCGCATTGAATCTGCCGATGACTTGGCCGCTGCGCTTGAGCTGGATGAATCGCTATGGGTTGCCACCAGCGCCCCCACCGATGTGTTCCGCTGTGATCCCACATTCGTTGCCTTCCTCGACCCCGATCGTTCCGGGCGTATTCACACCAAGGAACTGAAAGCGGCCATCCGCTGGCTGTTGGCCACACTCGCCGACCGTTCACAGCTATCCAAGCGGACCAATCACGTTGCGTTGAGCGCCATCGATCAGAGCACGCCGGACGGTGCCGAGGTCCACAAGTCGGCGGTCTACGTGCTCAAGACGCAAGGCGACGACGGTGACACGATCGCCTTGAAGCAAGTGCGCCAGTTTCTATCCAAGCTCAAGGAGCAGCCGCTCAACGGTGATGGGGTCCTTGTCCCCGCTGCGGCCGAGACTCCTGAGACCGTGTCCTTGATCAACGATGTGATTGCGACCGTTGGGGGTGTGGCGGATGCAGGCGGTGCGACCGGCATTACCAAGGATGGGTTGCAGCAATTCCGGGAGGAAGTCGATGCCTGCCTGGCGTGGCGTGCCCAGGGGGCGGCTGCCGGCGAGTCCGGCGATGTTGCCGTTCGCCCGTTTGGTGATCAGACCGAAGGCATGTATGCCTTGTTCTGTAAGCATGCGGAGCGCATTGATCACTTCTTCGCGCTTTGCCGCGCCGTCCGCTTTGACGCACGCATGGCCGAACGCATTGGTGGCCCCGATGCGGCACTTGACGCACTCGACCTCTCGCAACCGGCTGACGTTACGAGCGGGTTGGAGCGTTCGCCCCTGGCCACGCCGAATTGCGATGACCATCTTCCGCTGCTCGAAGAAAGCGTGAATCCGCTCTATGCCTCGTGGGTGATGAAGCTCAAGCAGGATGTTCTTGACCCGGTGCTTGGTGACGTTGGCGAGTCGTTGCATGTGACCGAGTGGGAGCGGGTGAAGCAGGCCCTCAAGCCCTATGCGGATTACGTCGCCAACCAGAAGGGCGCTCGAGTCCGAAACCTATCCGATGAGCAGCTTCGGCACTATCACCAGAGCGAAGCCTATGCCGACGTGCAGAAACTGATTGATGCAGACAAGGCGGTCGCCAACATGCTGAAGGGCATTCATGAGGTAGAACGGCTGGTGCTCTACCATCAGCATCTCATGCGGTTCGTCAACAACTTCATCAGTTTCAGCGAGCTATACCACCCGCCGATCCGTGCGATGTTCGAGGAAGGCTCGGCCCTGCTGGATGGTCGTTGGTTTGATCTTGCGCTGCGTGTGAACGATGTGGCCAAGCACAGCTCGATTGCCAAGGCGAGCAACATCTTCACGCTCTACCTCAACGTTGAACACAAGGCCACTGCAGCCAAGTACACCGTTGCGGTACCCGCCACATCCGGGTGCAAGGGCAACCTCGGGGTGGGGAAGCGCGGTGTCTTCTTCGACTGGCAGGGACGCGAATACGATGCCGTTGTCGTCCAGGTGATCGACAATCCCATCAGTTTGCGTGAAGCGCTAGTTGCTCCCTTTATCCGTCTCTGGGCTTTTGTCATGGGCAAGATCGAGGCGATGTCGACGAATCTGGAGAAGCAGCTCCAGAAGAGCACCAGCACGCTGATGGAAGCGCCACCCAAAGCGGCTCCCGCTCCGAGTGGCGGCATGGCCGGCGGCCCGGCCGGTATGTTGGTTGGGTTGAGCGTATCGGCCGCTGCCATCGGGTCGGCATTTGCCTTCATCACCAAGACGCTGTCTGGTCTTTCCGGTGGCCAGTTGATCGCCGGGGTTTTCGGCGCCGCTGCGCTGGTCGCTGTGCCTGTCTCATTGATTGCCGTGTTGAAGCTGCGCCGCCAGGATCTGAGCGCACTGCTTGAGGGTTGCGGCTGGGCCATTAACGCTCGCATGCGCTTCGATAATGTTCAGCGTCGCAGCTTCACCCGTCGACCGCCCTATCCCCTGGATGCCACCGGGACACCGCAACGCACCTGGGTGAAGCAGGCCTTGATCGCCGTGCTCGTCGTTGTACTCGCATGGGGTCTCAAAGCGGGTTGCCGCGGTTGCACGCGGGGTGATGACGTTGCTGACGATGCGACGCCCGCGGCGGCTGAGACGAATGTGGTGGCGGGGGCGTCACAGTGATGGCACAGGCTCCCTCGGGGACTCGGGAAGCCCGTCCTACAACTCCGGATGCCGTGTAGGACGGGCTTCCCCGATTCCCATCGGGGAGCCTGTGTCCGGCGTAGCGGAAGGGCGCGTGTGAAAACGCGAGTAAGAGAATGAAACGCATTCCTCAACATCCACCGCGACTTACGCCATTTCAGAAGCACGATAACCCCCTTTGGTTCATCACCTTTGGGACACATGACCGCAAGTGCGTTTTGGCCTCGCCGCAGATACATCGCCGATTTGTGGAATACGGTGAGAACCAGGTAGCGCGGGGTACTGCCATTGGGCGCTACGTTATCATGCCAGATCACGTTCACCTGTTCATTCGAGTTGGTTCAAAATCCAGACTTGGTGCAACCGTTGGCTTTATGAAGAAGGCTCTGTCGGCCGTTCTTTCGCGTGACGGTATAGAAGTACCGCACTGGCAGCCTGGGTTCTTCGATCACCTGTTGCGCAGTGCCGATAGCTATGCGGAGAAATGGGCCTATGTGCGTGAGAACCCAGTGAGAGCCGGGTTGGTTGAAAGGGCAGAGGATTGGCCGTATTCGGGAGAGATTGTTCCGATGGCGTTCTGAGCGAGGCACAGGCTCCCCTCCGCTACGCTACGGGGAAGCCTGTCC
>CAZCDU010000012.1:23816-42085 GCA_964497125.1 uncultured Victivallales bacterium
TGTCCCACACGGTTTGTCATAGAGATTTGCGGTTGTAGGACGCGCTTCCCCGCAGCGTAGCGGAGGGGAGCGTGTGCTCTACATCAAGTCAATCGCATCAACATCAATCGCGAGGGTGACGGACTTGGGGAGTTGAAGCTCAGCGACGATGGTTTTGAGCGGAGCGACAACGCCTCGCACAGATTTGCTTCTGGATATGACCTGGTAGCGATAGACGCCCTTGGCTTTCGCCAGTGGCGCCGGGCAGGCATCGGATACGATGGCGGCATTGCCGACGCGGTCTTGAATTCGTTTGGACAGGATCTCCGCACAGTACTTCACCTCGCCCTCGTGTTTGCCTCGTAGCGTCATGCAGATGACGTGTGCCGCCGGTGGATAGTGCAGTTCCTTGCGGAACTCGACCTCCTCGCTGCAGAGCCCCTCAAAATCGAGCCGCCGTGCTGCCTGGATCGCGACATGGTGTGGGGTGTAGGTCTGGACAATCACTTCGCCGGCCACATCCCCGCGTCCGGCACGCCCGGCAACCTGTGCCAGGAGCTGGAAGGTTCTTTCACCGGCCCGGAAGTCGGGTACGTGCAAACTGAGATCCGCGTAGACGACACCCACAAGGGTAACGTTGGGGAAATGCAGGCCCTTGGCAATCATCTGGGTGCCAACCAGAATATCGATCTTGCCGTGCCGAAATGCTCCCAGGATCTCTTCGTAAGCCGCCTTACGCGTCGTTGTGTCTGCATCCATGCGAACGGTCCTGGCATGCGGGAAACACTTCTTGATGACCGATTCGACTCGCTGCGTCCCCATCCCGGAGAACCGGAATGCGGGGTCGCCGCATTCCGGGCACTTGGTCGGAACCGCCTGAGATCCACCACAGATATGGCAACGCAGGTTCTCCCCGCTGCGATGGTAGGTATGTGAGACGCTACACTGGTGGCACTCGGACACGAAGCCGCACTTGGGACAGACGAGGCTGGAAGAGAAGCCGCGACGGTTCAGGAACAGCATGGTCTGCTCGCCCTCGTCAATGCGCATCTGGATGGCATTGAGGAGATCCTGGGAGAAAACATTCACGTGGCCGGTACGCTCCGCTTCGATTCGCATGTCGATGATTCGCATGGCTGGCATCTTGCGGCTATCGGCCCGTCGCGGGAGTGTTGCCGTAACGTACTTGCCGTTATTGCCGTTGGCCCACGACTCCATCGCCGGCGTTGCTGAACCCAGCACGACGGAACAGCCTTGAAAATGGCCGCGCATGACGGCGACGTCACGCGCGTGATAGCGTGGGGCTTCGGCTTGCTTGTAGCTCGGTTCGTGCTCTTCGTCGACGACGATGAGCCCCAGGTTAACGACGGGCGCAAAGACGGCAGAACGGGCTCCGATGACGACATTGGCTTCGCCATCACGAATGCGGTGCCACTCGTCATGGCGCTCGCCATCAGAGAGGTGGCTGTGCAGAACGGCGATCCGGTTACCAAATCGCGATTGGAAGCGCTCAATGGTCTGAGGCGTCAGCGAGATCTCAGGTACCAGGACAATGGCCCCCTTGCCATGCTCCAATCCATGGGCAATGGCTTGAAGGTAAACTTCAGTTTTGCCACTACCGGTCACGCCATGGAGGAGAATGGGGCGGGGAGCGGCACAGGCTCCCTCGGGGACTCGGGAAGCCTGTCCTACAACTTTGGAGACAGAGGAAGCCTTGTAGGACAGGCTTCCCCGATTCCCATCGGGGAGCCTGTGCTTACGGATGGTGGCGTCGAGCTGGGCGATGATGAGATCTAGTGCGTCTGCCTGTTCGGGCATGAGCTCGAGAGGGGTGGTGGGGATAACGTTATAGTGTTTCAGGGGGTTGCGGATGTCATCACGGGTATCGATGGTGACGAGGCCGCGCTTGGCGAGCGTCTTGACAGGCGACTCGGAGACATTGGCCGCTTTCAGAAGCGTCTGAAACGGCATCTCCCCGCCGTTTTCACCCAGCACCGCAAGAACTCGCTTCTGTTTGTCATTCTCCGACTTCGGGTCTCCGGCTTCTGATTCCCTGTCCAGGCGCACCCAGCGCTGCTGCTTGAACTTCGAGTGCTTACGTCGGACAGCTCCGGGCAGAACGGTACGGATGCATTGCTCGAGTGTGGCACAGTAGTAATCACTCATCCACCTTGCCAGCTTCAGAATGGTATCGTCGATATAGGGTTTGCTGCCGACGATGGCATCGATTGGTTTGAGTTTGTGTGCGGGGTACAAGCTCCCCTTCGGGGAAGCTCGTCCTACACGGTTGGTGGTGTGGTTTGGGGTGTAGGATGCGCTTCCCGGTATTCCGGGAGCGTGTGTGGGGTTTCCATGGGAGGCAGTTTTGACGATGCCCACGACGTAGCCCGCGACGTGGCGGTGACCGAAGGGCACTGAGACACGACTCCCGATCTGTACCGCATCGGCCAGCTCGGGAGGAATGGCGTAGTCAAACTCCCGATCCAGTGATACGTCGACAATAACTCTTGCGATCACGGCGTTCTCTCTGAAAACCAGACACGAAAAAGGGAGCGCGGTAGCGCTCCCTTCTTCAGATCGATTGTATCAAACCCTACTTACGGGGTGTCATACTTCGTCTCGGGGTCCATGTACCCAAGCGCAACGTCAGGCGGATTGAAGAGCTCTTTACCAACGCGGTCGCTGGTGCCGCCCTCATCTTTCAGGAATTTCTCCTGGAGAATTCTCACGCGACCACCTTTTGTGACAACAACACCGACTTTGCCTTTGAAGGGCATTCCCTTGGTAGTGTCCAGGGGTGTTGTCTCATCCATCAGGTCAATCGTTCCGCCCGTGAATTTGAAGTTCTTCGTGAACAGGAAGGGCACGCCCGCCGGTGTGTCGTCATCGATATCAAGCGTCACACACCAGGCGTTATTCACGGCTTGCAGGTTGTTGGTGCTGGTTCCTGATGCCGGCGTCACGCCAGGCGCAGCGAAGAAGGAAAGGTCGATGCCCTTGATGATGCCTTCACTGTAGAGGTAGTGGAGGTAGGTGCAGGAGTTCTGACAGGCATCGATGTATTCCTGCGTATAGCCTTCAGCCAAAGTCGGTGTTCCCGACACAGGCCAGATCAGCGGGAGGTCCAGCTGGTCAAGAGAGAGGTTCTCATCGAACACGGCCAAGTGGACCTGGCGACCGTTGTTACCAACGCGCAGGGCCTTGGCTTTTGTCAGCGCGCCTTCGATGGCAGGGAAGAGCAACGCGGCGAGGATACCGATGATGGCCACCACAACAAGTAGCTCAATGAGTGTGAAACCGTCTGATTCGCGTTGGTGCCACCGTTTAAACATCTGTCTCTCCTTGTTATTCGGGCCTGTGTGCCCCTAATTGAACCCTATCCACAGATTGCAGGATACGCGATGATCGCGGAACAGGTCAAGGTGGATTTTCTCCGTTAGACCTGCGTCCGAAAATAGGTAATGGCCTCCTTGAGTCCCTCTTTAAGAGGTACGGTCGGTTCCCAACCGAGGAGGGCTTTCGCCAGCGTGATATCTGGCTTGCGGCGTTGGGGATCATCCTTCGGCAGTGGCTCGAAGACGAGCTGGCTTGAGCTCTCGGGAATCAGCTCGAGGACGGCCTCTGCCAGCTCCTTGATTGTGAATTCCGTCGGATTCCCCACGTTAATGACCGGAATATCGAACCCAGCGTCGCCACAGGCCGCGATAAGGTCGGTGTAGTCCTTGTCCATCAGGGCCACGAACGCGTTGATCAGGTCATCGACGAACTGGAAGCTACGCGTCTGTCCGCCGTCACCGTAGATGGTGATGTCCTCATTGCGCAGTGCCTGCATAATGAAATTGCTGATGACGCGTCCATCCTGCGGGTGCATGTTGGGTCCGTAGGTGTTGAAGATTCGAACAAGCCGCGTATCGACACCGTACTCCCGGCGGTAGTCAACACAGAGCGTCTCGGCGGCGCGCTTGCCCTCATCGTAGCAGCTACGAATGCCGATGGTGTTAACGTTACCCCAGTAGGTTTCCGGCTGCGGGTGGACCAGGGGATCACCGTAGATTTCCGAGGTCGAGGTGTGCAGAACCCGTGCCTTTGTCTTCAGAGCCAGCTCCAGCACATTCATCATCCCCAGAAACGAGGTCTTGATCGTTTCAACCGGATTGCGCTGGTAGTGGATCGGGGATGCCGGGCAGGCCAGGTTGTAGATGTCGTCGAACTGCCCCCAGAATGGCTGCGTTACGTCCTGCAGGAGAAACGTGAACTTGGGGTTGTCCTGAAGGTCATAGATGTTCGACTTGTTGCCCGTGAACAGGTTGTCCATCACGGTGACTTCATTGCCAAGTGCTAGAAGCCGCCGCGCCAAGTGTGATCCCAGGAATCCGGCGCCGCCCGTAATCAGTATCTTCTTCACGCGTCGTTCTCCGGTGCTTCCTGTGCCTCGTCTGCCAGCTCTTCCTCTTCTTCCGCCTCAAACGTAATGGCCGCCACCAGGGAATCACCATCGTCCAAGTTCATCAGGCGTACGCCCTGGGTCGAGCGCCCGATGACCGAGACGTCGCGGACATGCATTCGGATCATCTTGCCGTTGGACGTGATCAGCATCAGTGAGTCGCTCTCCTTGACCGTGTGTGCGCCTACGACGTTACCATTACGCTCGGATGTCTTGATCGCAATGATGCCGATACCGCCTCGGTTCATGACGCGCCACTCGTCGAACGAGGTACGCTTCCCGTATCCATTTTCGGTACAGACAAGGAACGTGCTCTCCTCGTCGACGATGTCGAGGCTGTTCAGGCAATCGCCCTCACGGAGTTTGATGCCACGGACGCCTCGCGTCACGCGGCCCTGGTCGCGAAGTTGACTTTCCTCGAACCGGACACTCATGCCGTTCTCGGTTGCCAGGATCAGCTGGTTCTCTCCGTTGGTCAGCTTCACTTCGATCAGCTCATCGTCGTCATCGATGTTGATGGCGATGATGCCATCTTTGCGGACGTTGCTGTACTTCGACAGGTTGGTCTTCTTGACCACGCCCTTGCGTGTCGCCAGGACCATGAACAGCCCGGGGTCGAACTCGCGGATGGGAATCGTGGCGGCGATGGCCTCGTCGTCACGCAAGTCAAGCATGTTGACGATGGCTTTGCCCCCGGCAACACGGCCACCCTCAGGAATCTGGTGCACCATCTTCCAGTAGACACGTCCGCTGCGTGTGAAGAAGAGCATGCGATCGTGTGTGGTGGCCAGGAAGAGGTGTTCTACGAAATCCTCATCGCGCGTTGACATGCCTGCGACGCCCTTACCACCGCGTCGCTGTGCCTTGTAGGTGTCAACGGACACGCGCTTGATGTAGCCGGAGTGGCTGATCGTGATGATGCACGGTTCATCGGCAATCAGGTCCAGAATATCAACGTCATCCTGGGCCGCCGTGATCTCAGTGCGGCGTTCGTCGGCGTAGCGCGCCTTGACTTCGGCCAGCTCGTCCTTGATCAAGCCATAGAGCTTCTCGTCATGGGCCAGCAGGTCCTTGAGATGGGCAATCAGCGCTTCCAGCTCATTCAGTTCTGCTTCGACTTTCTCGCGCTCCAGCCCTGTCAGCTGATAGAGCCGCATTTCCAGGATCGCCTTGGCCTGGACTTCGCTGAAGTCGAATGTTGCAATCAGCTTGTCTCTTGCCTCGTCGCGGTTGCGCGCGGCCCGAATGATGCGGACGACTTCGTCAAGGTTCTCCAGCGCTTTAATCAAGCCCCGCAGGATGTGAGCCCGGGCTTCGGCCTTGGCGAGTTCGAAGTTGATGCGGCGGGTGACGACACTGAAGCGGTGCTTGATGAACTCAGACAGCATCTCCTTGAGATTCATCACCTTGGGTTGGCCATCCACAATAGCCAGCATGTTGGCGCCAAACGTGGTCTGCAACATGGTGTGCTTGTAGAGGTTGCTGAGGATGACGTCTCCCATGACGCCCTTCTTCAGCTCGATGACGATTCGGACCGGCTCCTTGCGGTTTGATTCGTCACGCAGATCGGCGATTCCCTCAATGATCTTGTCCTGTACCAGGTGGGCCATGGTCTCGATCAGTTTCGCCTTGTTGACCATGTACGGCAGTTCGCTGATCAGGATGGTGTCTTTGCCCGTCTTCTCGTTGGGTATGATCTCGGCACGCCCGCGAACCCGGAGTTGCCCGCGACCGGTCTTGTACATCTGCTCGATGGGCGAGAGGCCGCAAACAATGCCCTCGGTCGGGAAGTCCGGCCCCTTGATGAATTGCATCAAGTCTGAAACTGACGCGGTCGGGTTATCGATCAGGTGAGTCAGGCCGTTAACCAGCTCGCCGAGGTTGTGAGGCGGGATGTTGGTGGCCATGCCAACGGCGATGCCCGTTGAGCCGTTCAGCAACAGGTTCGGCACCTTAGATGGGAGCACGAGGGGCTGTTCCAGCGATTCATCGTAGTTGGGACCGAATTCGACCGTGTCCTTGTCGATGTCGGCCAGCAGCTCCTCGGCCATGCGGTCCATACGAATCTCGGTATAACGCATGGCAGCTGCAGCGTCACCATCACGGGACCCGAAGTTACCCTGACCATCGACAAGCGGGTAGCGCATGGAAAAATCCTGCGCCATTCGCACGATGGTGTCGTAGACAGCAGTGTCGCCGTGCGGGTGGTACTTACCAATAACATCACCGACGACGCGGGCCGACTTCTTGTAGGCGGCGCTGTGGGTGTTGTTCAATTCGCGCATGGCGAACAGAACGCGGCGATGTACGGGTTTGAGTCCATCCCGAACATCGGGAAGCGCTCGCCCAACGATGACGCTCATGGAGTAGTCAATATAGGATGCGCTCATCTCCGATTCGATCGGGATGTTCGCGATATGTTTGTCGGCTTGTGTGGTGTCGTCCATAGCGTCTAGATGTCCAGTGTGGCGTTAAGTGCGTTCTGTTGAATGAATTCCCGGCGCGGTGCGACTTCGTCGCCCATCAGAACCGTGAACATGTCGTCGGCTTTCACAACGTCGTCCAGGACGACCTTGAGAAGCTTGCGTTTGTCCGGGTTCATCGTTGTTTCATAGAGCTGTTCGGGATTCATTTCCCCCAGACCCTTGAAGCGCTGGATACGGCGGCCCTTACGTCCCAGCTCGCGAACGGTATCGAGCAGTTCGGGCAGGCAGGCAATCGGCAGCGGCCCATCGCCATTGGTGAACGTACAGCACGGATCCTCGGTGGCCTCGTACTGGTTGATCGAGAATCCGAAGTCCTCAAGACGTTTGGCCACCTTCGCCATGCGTGCGGCAACGTGTATCTCTGAGCAGCTCAGCCTGACGGTTCCCGTATTCTCGGCATCCGTGACACCGTCTTCGACGTCAACGGGTTTCCCGGTATCGCGTTCGGCGGCTTCCTGCAGTTCTCCCAGTTCCTCGTCCGTGTAGACGAACTGCTTTCGCGATGTGTCGCCTTCGCTGATGGTTGCCAGGTAGCGGGGGAACATGCCGGTCTCGCTATGACGGGACTTGAGATACGCCATCACATCAATGCGTCGGCGCTCAAGCGTTCGGGTCACGGACTCCAGATCCATCAGAGTTGTCAGCAAGTTCAGCAATTCCTCTCCGGCCAGCTCTGCGCCCTTGCCGTAGCTCAGTGAGACGTTCTGTGCGCCGAGGGCGAGAAGCCGCTGAGTCAGGTCGTTCTCGGTGTCAATGTACTCTTCCTGCTTGCCCTTCGTGATCTTGTAGAGCGGAGGCTGTGCAAGATACATGTGCCCTTCTTCGATCAGCTCAGGCATCTGGCGGTAGAAGAATGTCAGCAGCAGGGTCCGGATGTGAGCGCCATCCACGTCGGCATCCGTCATGATGATGATCTTGTGGTAGCGGAGCTTCGAGATGTCAAAGTCATCGCGGCCGATCCCGGCGCCAATTGCCGAAATCAGCGACCGGATTTCCTTGTTGCTCAGGATCTTATCCAAGCGCGATTTCTCGACGTTGAGCACTTTGCCTCGTAGCGGCAGAATGGCCTGGTTCTCGCGGTTACGGCCCTGCTTGGCGGACCCGCCCGCACTGTCGCCCTCCACGATGTAGAGTTCGCAGACCTCGGGGTCGCGGTTGGAGCAGTCGGCGAGTTTGCCTTTGAGGCCGGCGGAGTCCAGTGCGCCCTTTCGCCGCGTGAGGTCACGTGCCTTACGGGCCGCAGCCCGGGCCCGGGCTGCCATCAGGGATTTGTCCACGATGACGCGCGCTACTTTCGGGTGTTCCTCGAAGTAGGCGCCAAGCTGATCGTTAATGATCGATTCGACGATGCCTTGGACTTCGCTGTTGCCCAGTTTCGTTTTGGTCTGCCCCTCGAACTGCGGGTCAGGGACCTTGACGCTCACGATGGCCGTCATGCCTTCCCGAATATCATCGCCACTCATCGTGTCGTTTTCGTTCTTGAAGAGCTTGTTGGCCTTGGCGTAGGCATTGACCGTGCGCGTCAGGGCTGAGCGGAACCCACTGAGATGCGTGCCACCTTCAATGGTGTTGATGTTGTTACAGAAGCTGTGGATGTTCTCGTTGTAGGCATCCGTGTACTGCAGTGCGATCTCAACCTGTACGTCGTCCTTCTCCTTCTCGATCGTGAAGACTTCGGGGAAGAGGGGGGCCTTGTTGCGGTTCAGGTGCTCGACGAACTCGGTAATGCCGCCGTCGAACTTGAATGTCTCAGACTGTTCGGTGTCTTCCTCTTCAAGAACAATCTCAATGCCCTTGTTGAGGAAGGCGAGCTCGCGCAGACGTGTTGTCAGAATATCCCACTCGAATTTCTCGGTTGAGAAGATGGTGTTGTCCGGGAGGAACGAGATCTTGGTTCCCGTGTTCGTCGTTTTTCCGATCGTCTTCAGCTCACTGACCGGGTGGCCGCCTTCGTAACGCTGGTGATGGATTTTGCCATCGCGCCGGACTTCGACCTCCAGCCATGTGCTGAGTGCGTTCACACACGAGACACCGACGCCATGCAAGCCGCCGGACACCTTGTAACTGTCGTTATCGAACTTGCCGCCCGCATGGAGCGTTGTGAGTACCACCTCGACGGCGGGTTTGTTCTCCGTGGCGTGCATATCCACCGGAATGCCGCGGCCGTTGTCGTTAATGGAGATTGAGCCATCCGTGTTAATGATGACCTTGATGCGAGAGCAGAATCCCGCAAGCGCTTCATCGATACTGTTATCTACGACTTCGTAGACGCAGTGGTGAAAGCCACGAATCGACGTGTCGCCGATGTACATGGCCGGGCGCTTTCGCACGGCCTCGATTCCCTCGAGAACGGTGATGTTTTGGGCATCATATGTGGCCCCTGAACCGTCAGTAGACATACTTCTGAACCTTCCTTCTTATATAGAAAGGCCAGTATAGGTGTGATGCTGTCCAAAGGCAAGCGCGCAGGGGTGATTTCGGGGTTCTTTTTGGATCATCACAGAAGCATGTACTCAGGGACGCTGTTGGCTCATTCATTGGTCTACGCTCCCGGGGATTTTCGTCTCGATCCTTGTCCCGGTCGCCAGATCTTTCCCTCAACCCCAAGATCCCCAGACGGCTGTAGGGCGGGAACGGTTGAGTCCCCGAGACCTTCCCGCCGTCTCGGATGCAACGACGCCTGACTCACACCGGCGGGAAGGACTCGGAGACTCGCCCATTCCCGCCCTACAATTAGACCGGTGCTGATCATCTCTCATCCTCGTCCCGGTCGTCGTCGGATCCGCAAGATCGACGATGATCGGGACAGGGATCAGGACAAAGATATGGGACAATGTTTGTTAGGCGTTGGATGTTGGATCACTGAGGTCTGCGATGGGACTGGGATTGACAGGAAGAAGGTGCGTCCGTAGCATGGCTCCTTTTCGTTTTCTGTCAGGGAGGTAGCCGTTATGTTCAGTGCATCGGATTTGCGCAAGGGCTTGAAGATTGAGATTGATGGACATCCGTATGTCATCACGGAGTACACGTTCACAAAGCCCGGTAAGGGGCAGTCGATCTACACGTGCAGAATCAAAAGCATGATCAACGGCCTGACGCAGGTGAAGCAGTACCGTTCCAACGACAAGATCGACAAACCCTCCCTCCAGGAGAAGAAACTCCTCTACTCCTACGAGGATGCCGGCATGTACGTCTTCATGGACGAGAACTATGAGCAGGTCTCACTGGATGCCGATACGATCGGTGATGCGCGGTATTTCCTCAAGGAAGACATTGAAGTCGACGTTCTGTTCCACAACGGCAAAGCCATTGGCATCGAGCTTCCGACATTTGTTGAGCGCGAGATCACGCAGACCGAGCCCGGTGCCCGTGGCAACACGGCAACCAATGTCCTGAAGCCGGCGACCGTTGAGGGCGGGTACGAAGTGAATGTTCCCCTGTTTGTGAACGAAGGGGATATGATTCGAATCGATACCCGCACAGGCGACTACGCGGAACGCGTCCGGTAGATTGGTCACTGGTCATCCGTCATTGGTCATTGGTCAATGGTCAGAAAACCCATCCATGCTGACGTCCTGAAGCTTCGCAGTGATGTGTTGCAGGCTATTCGCGGTTTCTTTCTGTCCCGTGATTTCATTGAGGTGACGACGCCGGTGCGGCTACCTGCTCCCGCGCTGGAGGAGTTCATCGACGCCATTCCCTCCGGTGATCTGTATCTACGCACATCCCCGGAGCTCCACATGAAGCGCCTCCTGGTGGAGGGTGCTCCGCGAATCTTCCAGATGGGTGCCTGCTTTCGGCAGGGGGAGCGTGGGCATCTGCATAGTCCGGAGTTTACGATGCTGGAGTGGTACCGCGCCCATTCTGACTACGAGGCTATTCTCGACGACACCGAATTGCTCATTCGCGAGGTGACCCGGGGCGTGCTGGGCTCGAGCGAGTTCACGTTCGATGGCGTCGCTATTGACGTCGACCGGCCCTGGGAGCGACTTAGCGTGGCTGACGCCTTTCAGCGTTTTGCGGGTTGGAATCCTGTTGATGAATTCGATGCGGACCGGTTCGATCTGGACATGGTCAACAAGGTGGAGCCGGCTCTGCCTCGTGACCGCGGCGTTGTGTTGATGGATTACCCGGTTGACGTCGCCGCGCTGGCTCGCCGTTGTCCTGATGATCCGCGCGTAGCGGAGCGTTGGGAACTGTATTTGGGTGGGGTCGAGCTTGCCAATGCGTTTGGCGAGCTGACGGATGCTGATGAACAGCGACGCAGGTTCGAGGCGTGTGCCGTCGAGCGTGCCGCCGCCGGTCGCGACGTCTACCCGCTGGATCGCCCCTTTCTCGAGGCGCTCGATAAAGGGATGCCGCCCAGTGGTGGGATTGCGTTGGGGGTCGACCGGCTTGTCCTGCTGCTGGCAGAAGCCACGGGTATTGGTAGCGTGATTCCCTTTGCTGATGAGATGTGATGGGATTGGGATCTCTCGTGAACGGTGTCCGAATTCTCACGAATCCGGCTACGGGTACTGAATTCTCACGAATCCAGCTACAGGGAGTTTGTTGCGGGAGCGAGGATGTAGCTGGATTCGTTAGAATTCAGCCTCTCAGAACCGTAACGAGTTCTTGAAGTTAGGCTGGTGAAGGTGCATAACTTGAGTATGCCTGTTACGAACATTATGAGACTGCTGGCCGCCATGTCTCTTCTGTGTGCGGTGGGGTGCAGTACCACAGTCTATTACAACCCCGATCTGGTTTCTCGCCACATACAACAGGTTGGCACACCGACCGCCGGAAAGGTTCTCATCTACTCGACGCCGAAGGAAGAGGCCTATGTTTACAGTGGCCGTCCCACGACCTTTGTCGGGTCAGCTGTCACGGCGCACATTCCATTCGGGCGCATGACCCGGAAGATAGCCGTAGAGACATTTGACAAGGCCTTCAGTGGCGGTTGCGTCACCGGTCACTCCCTCAACCGCCCCTCCGACTACGAGGTCATTCTCATGCCTGCTGTCACGGAGTTCGACTACCACTATCGCCCCAAAGTGGGCTCCATGCTGCAGACTGTTGCTGATATTCGCATGAAGCTCCGGGGAAAAATCCTGTCACCCAATGCGGACGTCCTGATGGATCAAGTCTACGACTCGAATCGTGTGGCAAGCGACCCAACGGCCGGCTACGTACCAAAAGTGCTGAACAAGGTCGTCCATACGACGCTGTGCGACCTGATGTCCCAATTCGCTCGGGATGTCAGGCTGATCGTTCTCCAGCGCTCGCAGACATCTCCCCGTGCCCGCCCGGCGGCTGTCGAGCCGCCCTCGGTGCCAACATATGCGCCGCCCACCACGTCACCCGCACCTTCTCCAGTCCCCCCCGTGGCACCTCATCTCGTGCCCGAGTCGGTTCCGGTGCCAACTCGCTAGAGCGGTCAAGTTTCGGGTCACCGTTGCCCGGTACTAAAATGCTCGGACGGCCTCAACCTCGGCGGCGATGCGGTCGGCATCCCAGCCGAGTTCCTTTGCCACCGTTTCGGCACAGGCATTCAGGTCCTTGTCTGCGGGCACTCCCGTGGCGCCAAGCCCGGTTCGTCGATAGACGATGTCCGTGAGCGTTTGGGCCATCTCGTCGTCAATCGCTGAGCTCACATCACCTGCGCCCGCCGGCAGCGGCGTGGTAGCGGAGCGTGAGGGGGCGACTGCCTGGCCAAGCTTGCCGGCCGCAAGCGCGATCGTCCTCTCGGCCACATCGCGGGCTGTTGTGTATTTGACACCCAGGCAGGTGATGAGTCCCTCGATGCCATCTCTCGCGGCATGGTCAACCAGCATGTAGTGCCGTAGCAGTTTCGGATCGCTTTCCGTCGGTCGGTTGGGTTGGCAGGGGAGCAATCCGGCATGGATACGGGTGACATCATCCGGCACGAGTTTCGCCGAAGGCAGCGCAGAGTTGATCTGGTCGAGCAGCCGTTGTGTGTCTGCATCGGTTGGGGCCATGGCATCAACGTCCGCTACGTGGTGTCGGTAGAACGTCCCGGCCATGGTGGTGTCCTGCCACGGGACAATGAACATGAGCCGTCCTTTGTCAGGACCAGCTTCCTGGCAGGGCAGCCCTGCCGCGTAGTCAGGGATCAACTCACGCCGCAGAACCGCATTCATTCCCAAGGCCAGCGCATAGGGCAGGGCCTCCGCCTGGCCATCAAGTTTTGCCAGCACCGCGTTGCTCCATGGGCCGGCCGCGTTGATTACAAGTTTGGCCCGGATATCAAACTCGGAACCATCCAGCTGGTCGCGGGCTACGATTCCCGTCACGCGCCCGTTGCCACTAAGGAAACGAACCATCTCAACGTAGTTAGCCGCCATGGCGCCCTCAGCCACCGCCGCCTGTACCATTTCGATCACGACGCGCTCGGTGTCGTCCGCAACGGCATCGGTCCATAAGGCTGCTCCCGTGCCGGGGCCGTCATAGCCCGGCAGTAGCGCTTCGAGGCGCTTGCGAGAGACGATCCTCCCTCGCGGTAGGCAACGTCCTGGCTCAACCCCACGGTTTCGGTCGGCGCTGAGCAGGTCATTGGCAAGCAGGCCCGCGAACATGGCCGGCTTGCTCTTCATGACACCGGCCGTTGGCATGAGACATGGCAGGGGGCGCACAAGATGTGGCGCGATCCGTAGCATCGCTCGCCGCTCACGTACAGATTCCCGTACCCGCACCAGGTCCGCTTGCTGAAGATAGCGAAGTCCGCCATGGATGATCTTCAAGCTATTGGCGGAAGTCGCGCAGCAGAAATCACCTTTGTCGATGAGCGCCGCAGAAAGCCCCCGTTGCGCCGCTTCCCGAGCAAGCGCAGCCCCGTAAATGCCGCCACCAATGATGGCGACGTCAAAGACGGTACCGGTTAGTTGTTTGAGATCCCGTTGCATCAGTTTCTCACCGCTCCCGTGCCTTGGCCCCGGCTATTTGCGCACCAGTTTGAGGACGACGGTACGATTACGTTTTCGGTTGGCGGCGCTATCGTTGGGGTAGGGGGCTTTGCCTTCACCGGCGGAAACGGACCTAATTGCACCCCCCGGGAGTTTGCCCTCGGTGATGAGCAGTTTCCGGATTGTCTCTGCGCGTGCGAGCCCAAGGGCATAGTTCCCGCTGTAGCTGGCTGTTGGCTTGAGGGGCTGATCATCCGTGTGCCCTTCTACGATCAGGTGGAAACTGGCTAACTTGGGTCGAATCGTGTCGGCGATCGCCTTCAGTTGTCTGATCGCTGCTTCTGAGGGGGTTGTCATCCGCGTGAAGACCCCGGAGTCGAATTTCACGGTGCATACGTGGGCCTCGGCGCGGACCTTTACACCCTCGATCATAATCGTAGGCCAGGGGGCGAGGGTGGGGGTGACTGGATTGCGTCGAGAGGAGGCAGGCGGGGTAGAATCCGAAGAGGAACGAGGCGGCGCGTCTGATGGCGGTTGCCGTGAGGGCTCTGCTTCGTCTCGACCACCCGTTTCCGCAGGTTGGCCCTTCTCTTCGCGTACCGGCCTGTCTTCACAGCCCGGGAGGCCGGTGAGCAGGAAGATGCCACCTGCGAGGGCGAGGAGTGTGAGGATTACGGCTAGAGCGCGGCCCCTCGAAGCGGCTTTGACTCGCATCGCTTCCAGCTCACCTTGCAGCGTCCCAATGTTCTTCTTCATGAACGCCGTCTGCTTGCGGAGTTCCGCCGTGCTCTGAAGGGCCTGCTCCTCGGCCTCGCCACGCTCGGATTCCAGGCGGGCCAGTGTGGATTCGGCCTGCTTGCGCGCGCTGTTGGCTTCATCCAGCGCTGCTTGAGCGGTCGCCATGTCGGCCGTTAGGGCTTTCGCCTCGTCCTGTGCCGCCGTCAGAGCCTTCTGGACCTTGTCGCGCTCCGCCACCAAGTCCGTTGCCGTTTCTTCTGCCTTTGCCTGTTCACTCGCGAGATCCTTGCGTGTCTGGCGCAGGTCCGCCCTGGCCTTATTAAGTTTGGTCTCCAGCTTGTCGATCTTCGTCTTCAGCTCGTCCAGCTCCGGACTCGAGCCGACTGGCGGATCTTCTGTTTCCTCCGGTGTCTCCTCGGTTGTCTCTTCGGGTGTTTCGTCGGATGTTTCCTCGGGGGCTGGCTCAGGGGGGACGTCCTCTTCCTCCTCCACCTCTTCCTCGGCGGGGGTGGTGGGCGCCTCCTCGATGGGATCCGCCGGCTCTTCAGCGGCTTCCGGAATGTCTTCCACGACCTCATCGGTCTCGGCCTTGGCGGCTTTCGGTTTAGCCGCACGCTTCTGTTTGGGCGCCGGCTCCTCGGCGGGAGGGTCCGGCGTCTCGTCTTCGGCAGAAAGGCCTTCTTCGTTGAGGACGGTTTCAACCGTGGCAGACTTGTGCGTTGTGCGGTGAGTCAGGACAGCGTCGGCGGGCAGCACGTCGTGCTCAAAGAGTTCGCGGGTAGCCGCTATGTTGAAGGGGCCATATTCCCTGCCATCAGGGCGCTGGGCCAGCCAGTCCATTTCAAGCTCGGGGATGTCTTCCACCTTCTGCCAGGTCTCGCGATCAGCCGAGACGCCATTGCCTGCAACAATACGGCTCTGGGTCGCCCAGCGGAGCAATTCCGACGTGGTAACGGGGCCGTATTCGGATCCATCCGGCTTACGCAAATACCAATTTGTCTGCTTGGCGCACATCGTCACGAACTCCTACGTCCCCGCATTCAATCAAGAGCGCTCCGTCTCGTCAACGATTTCAGCTTTTCCAGGCCTTCAGCATCAGATATGGTGCGGCACATCATATGGAAGAACGGTTCACAGCATCGAGACTCTGCGAGATACTGGGGAAGACCCAGTTCTATATCTCCAATCTGCAGCGTGCCATTGGCCTATACGTCCCGAAAAACGGGGAGGGATATTCGGCGGCCTACGTCAGCTTCATGGAAAAGGTCGTTGCCCTGCGCACTTTCAATGTCGCAACGGCGGACATTGCCGATCTCTTCACCAAGGAGAAGCGCATTCTTGAGCTGCTTAAATTCGACTCACTCAGCGACTCGCCGACCTGGTACCTTGATGCCTGCGGCACACCACAGCGCTCCGATGAGCATCTGCTTCTGACGGGGCACGCCCTCGGGTTCTCGATTCATTCGCCGGCGATTCAGACGAACCTGGATTTCGGCAAGCGGGATGACGAACTCTTCGAAGGGCATGAGATGGGCGAAGATGTGAACCGTGCCATCGAGGTCTACACCAAGCTGGCCAAGAAGATCTGTACCCGCGTCGAGCGCGAAACGCCGGTTCTGCGCAATGCTCTTTTCTGGGGCGAAAAAGCATTCTGAGTGATGCCATCAGGCGCCACGCCAGAGATCGCAGCAGTCCGATCCGCTACTTGGCGACGATAAGGCCTTTTGCGCGCTCCTGGATGTCTGCCGTTTGCCGGGCGAGTTCGGCTTGACCGTAGTGCGGTATGGGGTTGAAGGCCGCGGCAATACGCTGGGCGGATTCGATCTGGGACGGGGTTAGCCCGCCGCGCACCTCGTCGCGTGCTGTGGCGGCATCGGGTAGCCCCTGGGCTGACGCGAGCGCCAGCCATTTATATGCTATCGACAGATCCAGCACGACCCCATCTCCCGTTGCATAAAGCAGCCCCAGTTCGGTCTGAGACGGTCCGTGCCCCTGCATGGCGGCCTGTTCATACCAGTAGGCCGCCTGCTTCATATCGGCGGGTGTCCCCCGGCCCTGGGCGTAGACGTTGCCGAGACCATACTGGGCCTGCTTCATGCCCTGTAGGGCGGCGACTTGATACCAGCGCAGTGCCAGCGCGTCGTTTTGAGGGACCTTTGATCCATCGAAGTACATTTGGCCGAGGTGCAATTGGGCCAACCCGAGGCCTTGTTCTCCGGCACGCGTGAACAGATCGGCCGCCTTGCGGAAATCACGCGCGATACGTTTGCCCTTGAAGTAGACCGTCGCCATAATGTAGAGGGCTTCCGGATCACCCTCATCGGCCGCCGGCTGGACTTGATCGACAGGAAAGTCGGGTAGGCGCAGGATCTCTTGTGCTTCGGCTTGGGGTAGCAGCACGGTGCCGGTAAAGGCAACAGCGCAAAGTCCCATCAAGGGCGCGGTGACGCGGGTTAAGCGATCAAAGACAGTCATTCGATACCCTCCCAAAGGCTGCCGGGGTTGGACGACGCCCCCATGGGCGTCTTGGCACCTAGTGCGCCCAGTAAACCAATTCTTGTCTCGATTTGCCATGGAAAAATCGAACAGGATGACCTAGGGTTAGAGCGTCCCTGCATACGAACGGCCGGGGAGACATGAACTCACGTGGAGAAGCGAGATGGCATTGCGCAAGGTATTGGTCCTGATTAACCCGAAGTCGGGGTTGCCGCGAATGTTTACAACCATGCGGCATGCGCTTGATCGTCTATGGGATCGTGATGGTATTGAGTTGATGTACCAGTTCACGCAGAGCCAGGAGGATGGCATCGCGAAGGCGACACGGGCCGTTGAGCGTGGGGTCGATACGATTATCGTGTCGGGTGGTGATGGCACGGTCAGCACAATCAGCCGTGTTCTCGTGGGTACCGACACCGTGTTGGGCGTTATCCCTACCGGCAGCGGCAATGGGTTTGCCCGTCATTTCGGAATTCCCCTGTCGGCGCCACGGGCTGTAGAGGCCCTGGCCGGCGGGACCGTCAGGTCAATTGACGTCGGTGTCGTTAACGGGATGCCGTTCTTCGTGACCTGTAGCATGGCATGGGATGCCGCGATTGTGAGGACCTTCGAGAAGTCGCCGTTGCGTGGAATTCTGCCATATGTCTTTGCCGGTGTTCAGGAGTTCTTTGACTACCGTCCGCAGGATATGTCCGTGGAGCTGGCCGACGGTGAGGAGCTTGATTTTCGTCTGCCGGTCGTGTTCACGATTGCCAACCTGACTCAGTATGGTGGCGGCGCTATGATTGCTCCGCATGCGAAAGAGGATGACGGCAAACTCGAACTGGTGGTTGGCCTGCAGCGGGATTTTGCCCTGATTCTCGCGAATCTTCCGCGCCTCTTCGACGGATCAATGGACCGCATTCCGCGCCTGATCACGCGCAGCTCGGAGTCGATGGTGATTCGTCGCGCCAAACCGGTGCCCATCCAGGTGGATGGTGAGGTCGTGGACGCCCCCGAAACCATCGAGATCAGCGTGAAGCCCGGCGCGTTGAAAGTGTTGGTGCCGTAGAGCGTTGCAATCGTTGCAGACGTTGCACGTTGCAATCGTTACACGTTGCAGACGTTGCACGGTTTACACCCTATTCGACTGCAACGACTGCAACGGTTGGAACGACTGCAACGCTCTCTACACCCTATTCGACTGCAACGACTGCAACGGTTGGAACGACTGCAACGCTCTCT
>CAZCDU010000012.1:42185-64006 GCA_964497125.1 uncultured Victivallales bacterium
TACACCCTATTCGACTGCAACGACTGCAACGGTTGGAACGACTGCAACGCTCTCTACAACATAATGAACTCGTGCTCCGGGTGTTTCACCGTCAGGACGGGGCAGGGGGCTTTGCGGACGACTTTCTCGGCTACGCTTCCAATCATGACATGCGCCAGCCCGCTGCGCCCATGTGTGCCAACGACGATAAGATCGATGTTCTGATCCTTGGCGTCCGTCACAATCTCGACGAAGGGAGATCCTGTTGCGATCTGCGTCTCGACAACCGGCACCTGCTCCCGCGTGGTGGCTGCCATCTCTTCGAGCCGACGTTGCGATGCGGTTTTGATGTCCTCCAGCACTTCAGAGGAGAACTCCGGCACCATGGGGTCACCCGGTACCGACATCAATGGAGGCTGCACGACGTGGAGTAGGCGTAGCGTGGCCTCGTGCGACTGGGCCAGGGCGATGGCGTACTGCAGTGCGTGATCGGAACTGTCAGAAAAATCGACGGGGCACAGGATCTTCTTGATGGAAACGTTCATGAGGACCTCCTTGAATTGTTCGTGCGTTGCTTCCTCGTCTACCGACAGATTATCACCCGCCGGGAGTATGGTCAAACGCATGCAGCAGTGGAAATGGTGAACGAAGGCGGCGTTCCTCGGTTCTGAGCAGATCGCATTCCTGCGACTTGATGCTTGATGGTTTGGGCTGAATGCTCAAAACTTGAGCCAGAGACGGCGAAGTTCCCGTTCAAAGTAGGACGGCTAGCAGGTGGAGGGAGAGAATGCGCAAGTTGATCTGTCGAATGAGTGTTTGTGTGTGTGCCGTGGCGGTTCTGGCGGGCTGTGCCTCGACGCCCAGGGTGGAGCGCATTGGCGTCGAAGAGGTCCGCGATTTGAGTGGGCGCTGGAACGATACCGACTCGCGCCTGGTGGCCGAGCAGATGGTCGCGGATGTGCTGCGGCGCCCTTGGTTGTCTGAGTTCAAGAGCGATGCGGGGCGGAAACCGGTTGTTATCGTGGGTACAATTCGAAACCACAGTTCCGAGCATATTGAGATGGGGACTTTCACCAAGGACATTGAGCGTGAGCTAATCAACAGCGGGCTTGTGAAGTTCGTAGCCACCAGCTCGGAGCGAGGCGAGATTCGAGGCGAGCGTGTCGATCAACAGTCCTATGCCTCAGAGGCAACAGCCAAGCGTCTCGCGGCTGAGACGGGAGCTGACTATATGCTGAAGGGCGGCATCAAGACCCATATCGATGCGGTCTCCGGCAAGCAGGTTAAGTTTTACCAAGTCGACCTTGAGCTCATGGCCGTCGAGTCAAACGAGAAGGCTTGGATTGGCACGAAGAAGATCAAGAAATTCGTGAAGCAGTCCCGATTGAAGTGGTAGGCAGGAACGCGAGGCCCCATGCGCACGGGTTGCCGAATAGTCGTCGGGATCTGCGGAGCCGCGCTCCTCTATGGTTGCGCGTCGACGATGACCTACAAACAACAGTTTGTGGGGATCGACGAGAAGCTTCGTGCACAGGACTACGGGAAGGCGCTTTCGCAGATCCGTTCCGCCAAGAACACCTTCTACAAGCGGAAGGATCAGATCCTCTACTATCTCGACCTGGGGATGCTGAGTCACTTCGATGGCAGCTGGGATGACAGCAACGAGGCTCTTTCCCGGGCAGAAGAGGCGATCGAGATGGCGTACACCCGAAGCGTCAGTCGGGCTACGGCATCGGTGATGCTGAATGACAACACGCTTGAGTATGCCGGTGAAGATCATGAAGACGTCTATCTCAACGTATTCAAGGCGCTGAACTACCTCAAACTCGGCGCTCCTGATGAAGCCATGGTCGAGGTGCGGCGGATCGGCAATAAGCTCAACCTCCTGGAAGACCGCCACGCACAGATGGCGGCGGGCTACAATCGGTCGGAGCATCGCGGGAAGCGATTCAGGCAGGGGCACAACCGTTTCTACGATTCAGCACTGGCGCGCTATCTGAGCATGCTCATGTACCGGGCAAACGGCCAATGGGATGATGCGCGGATCGACTTGGATCACATTCGGGAGCTATGGCACCGGGCCTCGCACGTCTACTCGTTCCGCATGCCGCCGTTTGATACGGTCCTGGATCCATGTCCCGACGGATATGCCAAACTCAACGTCATCAGTTTCTTCGGGCGGTGTCCCGATAAGTTCGCCCGAACGCTCTATATTCACACCCAGCCGCGGTCCATCACAATTACGGCAACGCAACAGACCAGCTACCAGCATCACAAGGTTAGAGCACTGGAAGTGATCCCATGGGCAGGAAAGGACCCCCTCCCGGTTGGTACGCAGCTCAAGTTTCAAGTGCCCTACATGAAGAGACGGGGCACGCAGGTGAGGCGTATCCGTTTGCTTCTGAACGGTCGGGAGGTCAGGTCGTTCTCCACCATCGAGAGCATGGAGAAGGTGGCCGACCAGACGTTTAAAGTGAAGGAGCCATTACTCTACCTCAAGACGATCACGCGTGCTGTGGCTAAGGGGGTTGCTCGTGCCCAGGCCGTCGCCGAACTGCAGCGCCATCGCGATGGCCAGAAGGTGCCGATCTTCCTTGTGGACGCGATGTTCGCTGCGACTGAGAATGCAGATCTGCGGGTCTCTCAGTTCTTTCCTGCTGTCGCCGGTATCTGTGAGATTGATGTTCCCGAGGGACAGCACCGGGTGAGCGTCGCGTACTACGATCGCAGCGGGAACCGTATCTTCACCGACGACCTGGGAACGATTGATGTATCGCGTGAGCGTCTCAACCTGCTGGAATCGTGCTATCTGAACTGAAGAGAAAAGCTGAAAAGAAGAAAGGCGGGAGCCGATGAAGTATATGAGTTTGTTGTTGAGTGTTGTGTTGTTGGGTGGTGGCTGTGCGACATCACCGATGGTGAAGGGTAAGCGGCCCTCGTGGATGGATAATCCGCAGTCGAAGTATCCGTTGCGCTACTACATCGTCGCCGTTGGTGAGGGGGACACGCTTGATGATGCACAGAGCGTGGCTGTGGGGAACCTGGCAAAGGTGTTCCGGTCTGACGTGAGCGTTGATGAGACGTTGAGGGAGCGCTACGTCGAGCTGATGGGCAAGCAGAACAGCTACCAGGAACGAACGGAGTTTGATCGCAACGTGCGGGTCCAGTCGGGGCTTTCGCTGGTTAACGTGCAGTATGCCGATAGCTACACAGACGAGACAGGACGCGTCTATGTGCTGGCGTTCATCAATCGCGCGCAGACAGCTAAGATCTATGCCACGCGGCTGGATGAGAATGATACACGTACACGCTATTTCGTGGACCAATCCTCCGGTGCTTCCGCCACTATCGCGTACGCTGCACTCTCGGCCGCCATGGCCGTGAGCACGGACAGCCAGCTTCTGCTTGAGCAGCTGGATATCATTTCACCTTCGACCAAACGGTCGATCCAGATGACGCATGGGCATGACGCACTCTCCAAGCGCCTGGCGGAGGCGGCCGGCAATGTCCGCTTTGCGGTCCGTGTTGAAGGTGACCAGGAGGGCAAGATCGCGGCCGCGCTCAAAGCCGCTATAACGGGACTCGGGTTCGTTGTATCCCGTGAGGGCCCCACGCTTGATGTTAAGGGCTCGGCCTCTTTCGAAGACACTGACCTGAAGCGCGACGGGCTGTCGTTTGTCCGCTACGACGTGAAACTCGACGTCGTCGATGCGACGGGTATTACCGTCGCATCTGCTGCCGACCGGGGACGGGAGGGGCATGTCTCCAAACCCGAAGCCAAGGCCCGTTGCGTTCGCTCAGTCGTCGCCCTGATCGACGGTAAGCTACGCCAGGAGCTCGTGTCCTATTTCGACGGGTTGGTCGCCGGGGAATAACAGATTATCGCCGCCCGTTCGAACGAACTAGAACTCCACCGTCAGGGTTTCCTGTTCTTCTACTCTGATCCCCGGGATTGCCGACATGAGTTTTGCTGTGGCCGCGAAGTCATCATTGCCCTGCATGGCCATGAGCTTCTTCATTCCGCCTTGAGATGCAATTAGCTTATCCATGTCGAAATCAGCAAGGGTTACGTAGCGTTTTTCGCCGTTCTTCTTGCTGACATCAACATAGGAAGCATTGGTGCGCTTAATGGGGGCAGGCATTCTGATGAACAAACGCATCCGCATGCCTTTGAGCATTGGCAGCATGCCTTGCATCATAGCGGCCGCCATTTCATCGCCCATCTCGTCGCCGGCAGTGGCTTCGGGTTCGGCTTCAGGCTCTTCCGTGGCCTCGGGGTGCGGAAGGTTTATTGTCAGTTTACCGCTTGAGAATCCGAACGTGATTGGTTCCTTCTCGTCGTCCGGTTCATCTCCCGAGTCGTCCCCCTGGTCCATATTGTCCAGGGTGAGCTTGAGTTTCGTGATGTCGTCAAACTTGTAGGTCACCCGGGCGCCGTTGGCGCCATCAGGCCTGCTCATCTCTTTCACGGAAACGAGAGATACGCCCTCTCCGAGAGCCGCGGCTCTCTCGCGTGCCTCGTCTTCATCGGGTACGGGGCCGCCGCTCACCTCGACCTCGGCACCGTCGTTACCCCCCATGCCGGCCATCATTCCGCCCATCATGGCGGCTGCCTGGCCCGACATCAGTGTCGTCTCTACAATGTGGCCTGAGCCATCACTGTTGAGGAAAACCATGGTCGTGGTGTCAATGCAGCCACCCGCTGCCAGTAGACCTGCAATACCCATGCATACCAGAAATCGTCTCATTGTCCTTCTCCTTCGTCCGCGTGCGTTGTTTCGCCTCACTACGAGGCCTGACTCTCGGCAGAAGGTACCACCAAGCCCCTCGACGGACCATTAGAAAACGCCATCTTCTTTCTAATACACTACCCGGCCACCATCAAAGAATTGAAACTGATTCGCTAATGGCCTACGATTCGGCGTTTTCCATCAGACAGGACCGTTTTCATGAATCAAGAGCTTGCCCAAAAAGGATGTGCGTTGATCCCTGCCTATAATGAAGGGCAGCGGGTCGCGCCGGTGGTGCGCGCGGTTGCGGCGGTTTGCCCGAATGTTGTTGTTGTGGATGACGGATCTCCGGATGACACGGCGGATGTGGCCAGATCGGCCGGTGCGACGGTATTGGTGCACGAGGTCAACAAGGGCAAGGGCGCGGCACTGAACACCGGTTTCGCCTATGCCCGTGAGCAGGGATTTGAGTTCGTCGTAACGCTGGACGCCGACGGGCAGCACGCCGCGGACGATATTCCCGCCTTCATTGAGGTCTACGCCGAGACAGGCGTGCCCGTCGTCATTGGTAATCGCATGGCGGATACCGCGACCATGCCGCTGATTCGGCGCTGGACAAACCGCTTCATGAGCTGGCTGTTGAGCCGGAAGATGGGTCAGCGTGTGCCGGACACGCAGAATGGCTTCCGGCTTTACCGGACAGACGTGATTCCGGAGATGCGGGTAGGAACGCAGGGCTTTTCCGCGGAATCAGAGATCCTATTGGAACTGGGCGCCCGTGGCGTCAAAATGGGAGCGGTTCCGATTCAAGTTATTTACGGTGATGAGAAGAGCAAGATCCACCCGATTCGGGATACGATCCGATTCTTCAGTATGTTGAAAGAGTATGACCGACGGACAAAGGCGAAAGAGGGCATTTCATGATTGAGGCGATTCTCTGGTTGGTGGCGGTTACCCTGATTCCCGCACTTGAGTTGCGGGCATCGATTCCCGTGGGCATTTTCGGGATGGAGGAGAGCATCTCGTGGCCGGTGGTTGTCCTGGTATGCATTATCGCCAACATCATTCTGGGGTGGATTGTCTTTCTCGTTATGGGCCCGGTCTTCACCTTTATTCGTCGCTGGGGATGGTTCGAGCGACGTATCTGGCCCATCCTTGAGCGCACCCAGCACAAGATTCACCCCTACGTTGAGAAGTACGGCGAAATTGGCGTCGCTGTCTTCATCGGTATTCCGCTTCCGGGTTCGGGCGTCTATACCGGTGCGTTCGGGTCCTATCTCCTCGGGTTGGACCGCCGCAAGTTTGCCATCGCAAACGTGATTGGCGTCCTGATTGCTGCTGCGGCCGTTACAGGTCTCTGCCTGTTGATCCTGCATGGTGCCGTGGGTGATGACAGCCTCATTGCCCGACTCTTCCTCAAGAAAATGCACTGATTCGGGCAGGCGTTCAGCCTGTGGCTGGCCCTCGGTTGGTGAGGAGCCAGTTGGAGACAACAGGCTCTCCTCTAGAAGGATATCCAGTTGCATGTCCGCCGCAGCAGGCGAAGCGCGAAGGCGGATCGCCAACTGGATGCCTGGCATTGCCCGATGCTTCTAAATCCTTGTCAGTGTAGACTGCGTCACGCTTTAGCTACGAGTTTGTGTTATGTTCGTCTTGTGTATTACAAAAATGTCGCATATGCCTGTGTTGTGTTCATTTTTGTGTTGTCGCTGTTATTGTTGTAAAGTTCTCTCCGTAAGCATGTTATCGTTGCCTTTGGTGTGCTTATTCTGAAGTTGGCACGCTCTCTGCGATAGTCCCTCCCCGTAGACGCAGGGCACTAACGTCCGGCGATTGTTGTCGAGAAGACAGAGGAGGGACACATGTTGAGATCGTTGAGGAAGTCAGGAATCGCCATCGCCGCCATCATGTTGGCGGGGAGTGCGGTTTGGGCGCAGGAGGAGACGGGCATCAGTGACGAGATGTTCGCGGTGAATAATGTCTGGATGATGGTCTCTACCTTCCTGGTGTTTATTATGCACCTTGGGTTCGCCACGGTAGAAAGCGGGCTGACACGCGCCAAGAACACAGTCAATATTCTATTCAAGAACACGGCGATTGTGGCCATTGGCTTGCTGACCTACACGCTGGTAGGTTTCAACCTGATGTATCCCGGTGGTGAGGGCTGGTTCCTGGGCAAGGTGTTTGGGTTCGCCGGTTTTGGGGTCGGCACGGACGCTGCCGGACTCACGTCCGCTTATAACCCGGGCTACACCTATTGGACAGATTTTCTGTTCCAGGGAATGTTCGCCGCCACGGCCGCGACGATCGTGTCCGGCGCTGTAGCCGAGCGCGTGAAGCTCAGCTCGTTCCTCATCTTTTCCACGATTTACGTCGCCATCATCTATCCGGCGGTCGGATCCTGGAAGTGGGGCGGGGGCTGGTTGGCTGAGCGTGGGTTCCATGATTTCGCCGGCTCGACACTCGTGCACTCGGTTGGTGGCTGGGCTGCGTTGGCCGGTGTGATGTTGCTTGGGCCGCGGGCCGGCAAATACTTCAACGGTGGCGGAGTGAAGCCCATCATGGGTCACAACATGCCGCTCCTGACGATCGGTGTATTCCTGCTGTGGCTCGGATGGTTCGGGTTCAATGGCGGATCCGTCCTCTCGGCAGATCCCGGGGCCGTGTCCTACGTGTTGACGACCACCTCACTGGCCGCAGCGGCCGGCATCATCGGCTCGATGGTCGTGTCCTGGAGTGTGCAGAAGAAGCCGGACCTGTCGATGGTGCTCAATGGCTGCCTGGCCGGCCTGGTTGGTATCACGGCCGGCGCAGACATCGTGAGCATTCGTGCAGCGGTTCTCATCGGCCTGATCTGCGGTGCCGTAGCGGTACTTTCGGTCATTGCCTTCGATAAGATCAAGATCGACGATCCCGTGGGTGCGACAACCGTCCACCTGGTGTGCGGTGTTCTCGGTACCTTGTTCGTGGGTGTTTTCGCCAACGGTGCCGTTGTTGGCTCCGGCGCCGATGCCTATACGGTCTCGCTGGGGACTCAGGCCCTGGGGGTGATCAGCTACGCGGCAATCTGTTTCCCCGCTGCGTTCCTCATCTTCGGTGTGCTCAAGAAGACGATGGGCATTCGTGTCAGCGAGGAAGAAGAGGTCAAAGGCCTGGACATTGGTGAACACGGTATGGAGGCCTACAGCGGTTTCCAGATCTTCACAACCCAGTAGCCGACAGGATAGTCACAGCAGCATATTCAAATAGGAGAATGACAAGCCATGAAACTGATTATTGCATACATACAGCCCTCGAGACTGAATGCCGTGAAGCAGGCGCTCTATGACCGTGAAGTCTACAAGATTTCGGTCACCAACGCCCTGGGGTGCGGCCAGCAGAAGGGCTATCACGAGTCGTACCGCGGCGTTGATATCGAGGTGAATCTCTTGAAGAAGCTCCGGGTCGAGATTGCGGTCAACAAGGACTATGTGAAGCCAACGATTGATGCCATTGTTGCCGGCGCCCGGACGGGCGAGATTGGTGATGGCAAGATCTTCGTGCTGGATCTCGCGGAGTGTATCCGAATCCGCACGGGTGAAACCGGAAACGATGCAATCGGCTGACAGCCGGCAGCGACAACTCAGGAGCCATGGTGGGGCAGGCCGTTTACCGGCCTGCCCTTCCTTTTTGTCGGTATTCCACATGCTTTACACCGTGCGAGGCTTCAGATAGAGTGCAGCCTGTTTGATTCTTGGAGAGAAAAGCATGCAGGAAACCAACCAGGAAAATGTGGCTAAGATTGACGTTGCCTACGTGGCGCATCTGGCACGGCTCCATCTTGACGACCAGGAGATTGAGACCCTGCAGCCGCAGATGGAGCAGATCGTCGAGCTTGTGAAGAAGATCGATGAACTGGACGTTACCGGGGTTGAGCCGACGTCGCATGCCGTTGCGGTCACAAACGTGCTACGCGAAGACACGTCGCGCGAGGGTATAGACCGTGAGCTCGTGCTGCAGAATGCCCCTCTCGAGGATAATGATCATTTCGTTGTGCCGAAGATCGTGGAGTAGACGTTGGATTTTGATTTCGACAGTTTAACGATTGCCGATGCCCAGGCGGCCATGGAGAGTGGCAAAACGACGTCCGAGACACTGGTGTCTGCCCTGGCGACACGAATCGGCGACCGCGATGGCGATATCAACGCCTACCTGGACGTCGACGACGCCTATGCCCTCGAGCAGGCCCGCGCGGCTGATCAGGCCCGCGCTGCGGGCAGGCAAGGCCCGCTACTGGGCGTGCCCATCGGGATCAAAGACCTGCTGAATGTCAACGGCCAGACCTGCACGTGTGCATCCAAGATTCTCGACGGCTACCGATCCCCTTATGACGCGACCGCGGTCGCGCGTCTGCGGGAGGCCGGCGCTGTATTCCTGGGACGTCTCAATATGGATGAGTTCGCCATGGGATCATCCACGGAGAACTCGGCTTACAAGGTGACGCGCAACCCGGCCGACCCTGAGCGTGTGCCCGGTGGTTCCAGTGGCGGATCTGCCGCTGCGGTTGCTGCCGGTGAAGCCATTGTCACGCTGGGTACCGATACGGGCGGCTCGATTCGTCAGCCGGCCGCATTCTGCGGGTGTGTTGGTCTCAAGCCGACCTATGGGCGGGTATCGCGCTACGGGTTGACGGCTTTTGCTTCGTCGCTCGACCAGATCGGCCCTATGACCCATACGGTCCGCGATGCCGCCACGGTACTTGGGGTAATCGCCGGGCGCGACCCGATGGATTCGACGACGCTGGACGTTCCGGTGCCGGACTACACGGCTGCCCTGGATTCAAGCCTGGAGGGAATGACCCTGGGGTTGCCTCGCGAGTATTTCGTGGATGGCATGGACAGTGAGGTGCGGGAGCGCATCAACGAGGCTGTGGATATCTGCCGTGGCCTGGGCGCCACGATCGTTGACGTTTCGCTTCCCCATACCGAATACGCGATTGCCGTCTACTACATCATTGCAACGGCCGAAGCATCCGCGAACCTGGCCCGGTTCGACGGGGTGCGTTATGGATTCCGGGCGGAAGGCGCCACAGACCCCATCGATATGTATGGGAAGACACGAGCCCAGGGTTTTGGCCCTGAAGTGAAACGCCGCATCATTCTTGGAACCTACGTGCTCAGCAGCGGCTACTATGACGCCTACTATCTGAAAGCGCAGAAAGTGAGAACCCTGATCCGCCGCGATTTTGAGACGGCATTCGAAACGTGCGATGCCATCCTGGCGCCGACCACGCCCACGCCACCTTTCAAGATTGCTGAGAATGCAGATGATCCGCTGAAGATGTACCTGAATGACATTTTCACGGTGACGGCAAACATCGCCGGCATCCCGGCGCTATCGGTTCCCTGCCCCCCCACGGCTGAAGGACTTCCCGTTGGCTTGCAGGTTTTGGGTCCGGCTTTCTGCGAAGAACAAGTTCTGCATGTTGGTCACGCGTACGAGCAAGAAGCAAAGCAGAAAGCGGAAAGCTAAAAGCTGAAATAGAGATTGGGAAAGTAAGTCTGAAATAAGCACTCCCCAAAGACATCCTATGAAGTATTTGACAACAATTGGACTTGAGGTGCATGTCCAGCTCAAGACGCAGTCCAAGATGTTCTGTGCGTGTCCCACGGGCTACGGCGCCGAGCCGAACACGCTCGTCTGTCCGGTTTGCCTGGGATATCCGGGCGCCATGCCGGTGATGAACGAAGAGGCCATTCGCTTGACGGTCGTTTCGGGGCTGATGATCGGATCGCACATCAGCGAGTACAGCAAGTTTGATCGCAAGAGCTACTTCTATCCCGACATGCCGAAGAACTACCAGATCTCACAGTATGACAAGCCGCTCTGTGAGGGTGGTTCCGTGACGATTACGATTGATGGCGAAGAGAAGGTCATCGGCGTCACGCGTATTCATCTGGAGGAGGATGTCGGCAAGAGCACGCACTTGGCGAAATCAAGCGGTGTCGATTTTAACCGGGCCGGTCGTCCCCTGATGGAAATCGTGAGTGAACCGGACATGGAAGCGCCTGAAGAGGCCTACGCTTACCTCCAGTCTCTGCGCCAGGTACTGCTATACGCGGGCGTCAGTGACTGTAACCTGGAAGAAGGGAACATGCGTTGCGATGTCAACGTCAGCATGCGTCCCGAGGGACAGCAGGAACTGGGCACGAAGGCCGAACTGAAGAACCTCAACACATTCAAAGGCGTCCTGAACTCGCTGCACTATGAAGTTGAGCGCCAAACCGCACAGCTCGAACGAGGAGAGCCGATTATTCAGGAGACGCGCCGTTGGGATCCCGATAGGGGCATCACAACCAGCATGCGTACCAAGGAAGATGCCCACGACTACCGCTATTTCCCCGAGCCGGACCTGATGCCGGTTGTTCTCGCCCGCGATCTGGTGGACTCCTTGCGCGAGACGTTGCCCGAACTGCCACGCGCGCGCCGGCAGCGCTTCATCTCCGAATACGGACTGCCTGAATACGATGCCGGCGTTCTGGTGGCCGAGCGTGCCGTCGCTGATTTCTTTGAGGCGGCCGAGGCCCGTGCAGGAAACGCCAAGGCGGTTTCAAACTGGATCATGACCGAGGTGATGCGCGTTTTGGGCGAGCGCACATGCGCTATTGGCGATGTGCCACTGACCCCGGAGGCCCTGGCGGAGCTCATCAAGCTTGTTGACGCTAAAACCATCAACATGACCGGAGCCAAGACGGTGTTCGAGGTTCTCGTTGACAGTGGTGGTGATCCGCATGCTATTGTTGAGGCGAAGGGGTTGCTGCAAGTCAGTGACACGGATGCGATTGGCGCGTTTGTTGACCAGGCCATGGCTGATAACCCGCAATCCGTTGAGGACTATCGAAACGGTAAGACAGCAGCAGCAAAGTTCTTGACCGGGCAGGTCATGCGCCTGAGCCGGGGCAAAGCCAATCCACAGCTGGTGGGGAAGATGCTTGCCGAGAGGCTGGGTGGCTGAGGCGATAAGTAGACGAGAGGGAAGCGCTTGACGTCGAACGACGAATACGTACTGGAAGTCCTTCTGGAGAATGGTCTGATTATGTCAGACCAAGTCGAGCAGGCTCACGAACAGGTTGGTGAGCGGGCAGGCTCAGCCGTTGATATTCTCATCGAAGACGGCATCATCTCGGAAGATGAGATTCTGTCGAATCTGGCCGGTCTTTTTGGCATGGAGTTCGTCAGCCTACAGGACGTCGACATTCCTCCCGAGATCCGCGACATGATCCCCGTGGAAACGGCGCGCCGCTACAACGTGGTGCCGGTCTATCGCACCGAGGACACCCTGACGGTCGCAATGAGCGATCCCCTTGATTTTGATACGCTTGATTCACTGCGCTACTTGCTGAAGGTCGGCGTTGAAGGTGTTGTCGCGCGCCGGGTCGAAGTTAAGGCTGTCCTGGATCGCTACTACGCAGCCGAAGCTGACGTGGCGAATATGTTGGATCAGATTACCGACGGCACCGTGGATGTTGAAACAGCCCAGGACGACATCATCGATACCGACGGTGCGTCTGAATCCGATGCGCCGATTATCAAGCTCGTCAGTCTGATCATCCTTGAAGCCTACCGCAACCGTGCATCCGACATTCACCTGGAGCCGCTGGAGAAGCGCTTCCGTGTGCGTTACCGCGTTGACGGCGTCATGCACGAAGTCGACAGCCCCCCCAAGCGGTTGCAGTCTGCCGTCATCTCCCGTGTGAAGATCATGGCTGGCATGAAAATTTCCGAGAAACGTATCCCGCAGGATGGTCGTATCCAGGTCAACATCCTGGGGCGCGAGCTCGACCTGCGTGTGTCGACCGTGCCGGCCAATCATGGTGAGAGCATCGTCATGCGTATTCTCGACAAACAGAACCTGGCCCTGGGACTTCCCAAGCTTGGATTCTTCTCGGATGACCAACAGGTATTCGAGCGGCTGATCGGATTGCCTGACGGCGTGATTCTGGTGACGGGGCCCACGGGGTCCGGCAAGACAACGACCCTGTATGCCTGCCTCAACCATATCAACCGCCCCGACCGCAAAATCATCACGGTAGAGGATCCTGTTGAGTACCAGATGTCGGGTATTAACCAGGTCCAGGTTAACCACGATGTGGGGCTGACCTTCTCGATGGCCCTACGTTCCATTCTGCGCCAGGCACCCAATATCGTCATGATTGGTGAGATTCGTGACATGGAAACGGCGAACATCGCTACCGAGGCCTCGCTAACGGGGCATCTTGTGTTCAGTACGCTGCATACCAACGATGCCCCCAGCGCTGTCACGCGTCTGCTTGATATTGGCGTGAAGCCATTTCTTGCCGCCTCGTCCATCCGGGCTGTGATGGCCCAGCGCCTGGTGCGCTCCATCTGTGAGCATTGCAAGGAGGAGTACACGCCGGCTTCGGAGGATATCGCGGCTCTCGGTGAGGGCGCTGAGCAGTTGATGGGGAGAGCGCTGACGCGTGGTCACGGTTGCTCCCATTGCTCGCTGACCGGCTACTCGGGACGAAAGGGGCTCTTCGAGATCTTCCTCGTCAACGATGAGATTCAGAAGATGATTTTTGACAAGCTGCCGGTATCTGAGCTTCGCGAGCATGCGCGTGAATTAGGCATGCGGACGCTTCGTGAAGATGGACTGCGTAAGGTTGGTGCGGGAATGACAACAATCGAAGAAGTCATGCGCGTGACGATGGGAGATAAGAACTAATGAGCGAAGAGCACGCTGAAGGCAAGATTCCGGCGAACCAGGTCGAAATGAATGATCTGCTGCAGCTGACCGTAGACGAAGGTGCATCGGACCTGCACATCACGGTTGGCTTACCTCCCATGTTGCGTCTTCACGGTGGGCTGGAGCCGCTTGATGTAGAGCCGCTGAGTCCGGATGATACGGAACGGCTCATGAAGAGCATTACCTCTCCGGATCATCAGCAGAAAGTTCGTGAACAGGGCGGAACCGATTTCGGATTTGGTTTTGGTGAGGCGGCTCGTTTCCGCGTCAGCGTGCTCAAGCAAAGGGGCAACGTCGGCATCGTGCTGCGCCAGATTCCGACCGAGCTCATGACGCTGGAGAAGATCGGGCTTCCCCCGCAGGTTAAGGACCTGCTCTTCCGTCCGCGTGGACTCATCCTGGTGACGGGTCCTACCGGGTCCGGTAAGTCAACCACGTTGGCCAGTATGATTCACGTTATCAATCAGGAGCGTGATGCTCACATCATCACGGTTGAGGATCCGATTGAGTATTATCACGAGCACGACAAATCGATCATTACCCAACGGGAAATTGGTGTCGACGTGCCGTCGTTCAGAGAGGCGCTGCGGCGCGCGTTGCGCCAGGACCCGGATGTGATTCTGGTTGGTGAAATGCGTGACCTTGAAACGATGGAAGCAGCGATTACCGCGGCGGAGACAGGACACTTGGTGTTCGCGACGCTGCATACGACCGGTGCCGCCAGCACGGTTGACCGTATCGTGGACGCGTTTCCCACAAACCAGCAGGAGCAGGTGCGGACCCAGCTTTCGGTAGGACTGGTCGCCGTGGTTTCACAGCTGCTGCTTGTTCGTGCGGATCGCCCGGGCCGGGTGGCATCGTTCGAGATCATGGTCTCGACGCCGTCGATTCGTTCGCTGATTCGCGACAACAAGACCTACCGTATTACCTCCGACATCCAGACAGGCGCCAAGCATGGCATGATTACGATGGATGCCTACCTGATGGCGCTCTACCAGGCGGGCCAGATCCGCTACGAAGATCTGATTACGAAAGCCCAGGATCCCGACTCCCTGATTCAGAAGCTGCAAGGGGCTGCCCAATAACGCGAACCAAAGACAGTTGAATGGATGATGTACCCACAATGACTGATACGCTGCTGGAACTGCTCGTTGAGCAGGGCTATCTGACCGGCGATCAGATGACCGACATAGCAGACGAACACGCTGAATCCGGCAAGCCAACCCGGAACATCGTCGTCGACCTGGGGCTCATTGAGCAGGACAACTTGCTTGAGGCGATGGCCGGCTACCTGGGTACGCACGTCGTGAATCTGCCGGCGATCGATATTCCCGTGGATATCATCCATCGCGTCCCCGCCAGCGTGGCACGCATGTACAATGTGGTGCCGGTCTCCATGACCGACACGTCGGTTGAACTGGCTGTTTGTGACATTGTGGACCCGGAAACGATGGACGAACTGATGTTCGTTCTGACGTGCGACGTCTCTTTCGTGCTGGCTCGTGAGGATGACGTTCGCGCTTGCATCAACCAGTTCTATGGCGATGACAGTGCGGCCGTGAATGACATGCTTTCGGCCCTGGAGAACGAGATTGAGGATGCCGGCGACCTGGCGTTGGGTGATGATGCCGATGAGCAGGGCATTGAGGAAGCCGCGGGTTCGACGCCGGTCATTCGGTTTGTGAACCTGGTGCTGTACCAGGCTGTGAATGACCGTGCCTCGGACATCCACTTCGAGCCCTTCGAGAAGGAGTTCCGAATCCGCTACCGTGTTGACGGCGCTCTCTACGAAATGGCCCCTCCTCCCCGTCGGCTGGCGTTGCCATTGATTTCCCGTATCAAGGTTATGTCGGGCCTCAACATTGCAGAACGTCGTCTTCCCCAGGATGGTCGTATTCAGCTCACAATTGGCGGAAGACCGATCGACCTGCGTGTCTCAACACTGCCTACCCAATTTGGCGAGAGCGTGGTGCTGCGAGTTCTCGATCAGTCCAACGTCTCGCTTTCGGTTGAAAACCTGGGCATGCCGGACGATGTGTATGAAGCGTTCACCGGGGACATCAAAAAGCCGAATGGTATTGTGATCGTTACCGGGCCGACGGGGTCGGGTAAGACCACAACGCTGTACTCTGGTTTGAAGCGAGTGAACACGATTGAGACGAAGATTCTGACCGCCGAGGAACCGGTGGAGTACGATGTCGATGGGATTATCCAGGTTCCTGTCAAAGAGAGCGTGGGGAATACCTTCGCCAACATCCTGCGTGCCTTTCTTCGTCAAGACCCCGACATCATGATGATTGGTGAGATTCGTGATGTGGAAACGGGGCAGATTGCGGTCCAGGCATCACTCACGGGTCACCTGGTGTTCAGTACGCTGCATACAAATGACGCCGCGGGCGCAGTCACACGTCTGATCGATATGGGCATTGAGCCCTTCCTGATCTCCGCCACCCTCGAGGCGGTGCTCGGTCAGCGACTGGTTCGTACTGTCTGTGACCAGTGCAAGACGCCATATGCGCCGGAACAGGACGCGCTGGATATTCTGGGGCTGACACGAGAAGACGTTGGTGATCGGTCATTCTACTATGGAGCCGGTTGCTCCTACTGCAACGATACCGGCTATCACGGCCGGCGTGGTATCTATGAGTATCTGTCCGTTAAAGACCCGATTCGCCATCTTATCAACGAGCGGTCTCCGACGCTTGTCATTCGCGAAAAGGCGATCGAAATCGGCATGACTACCATGCGACAGCATGGTATTCAGTGTTTGCTCGACGGATACACAACCGTTGATGAGATCGTGAAGTACACGTGATCCCGCCGGCATCGCGGATCATACAGGGTGGGAACACGAATGGCTGAAACTCCGCATAAGCGTTCAGATTGGGAAACCTATAAGCGTCTGATTGCCTACTCGCGCCCCTACATGTGGCGCCTGGTCGTGGGCGCGCTCTGCGGCATTCTCTTCGCCGGCTCCACTGTTGGATTGCTACCCACCGTTCAGAATGCCCTGGGGCGCTTCTTCGATCCCGACCAGCCGCTTGAACTGAAGATGGCTGCCATTTTGGGTGGCACGGTAATTCTGCTGATGCTGGTGCGCGGTGTCGGCCAGTACTACAACGCCTATCTCGTGCAGTGGGTCGGAAACCGCGTGGTGATGGATCTGCGCGTGGCCACGTTTGCCCATCTCCAGGATTTGTCCGTCGGATTCTTCAATGCCACCCAGACGGGGGAGATGATCTCAAGGACCGTCAACGATTCAACCCTGCTGCAGCGTGCCGTTTCAACGGTCCTGACTGACCTGGCCCGACAGCCGGTTGTCCTGGTTGGCGCTGTTACCTACGCGCTCACGCGTGACTGGAAGTTGACGTTCTGCAGTCTCGTGCTTTTCCCGCTATGTCTCCTCCCCATCCTGGGATTCGGGAAACGTGTTCGGCGGGCATCGAAGGAAGGACAGGAACGCCTGGCCGAGATTGTATCGATCATGCAGGAGACCATTCTTGGCGTCCGGATCGTCAAGGCGTTCTGCATGGAGGCCCGTGAACAGAGCCGCTTCGCAAACGAATGCCACAGCTTCTTCCGTCGCATCATGCGCGTGGCCAAAGCGAAGGCCCTGATTGAACCGATCATTGTTCTCATTTCCGGATTCGGCCTCGTGTTTGCGCTTTCTTACGCGGCCCATACCGGGATGAAGTGGAACGAGTTCATCACCATGACAATTGCACTGATGTTGCTCTACGACCCCGTTAAGCGTCTCAGCAAGATTCACCTGAGCATTCAGCAGAGCTCGGCTGCTTCTGACCGCATCTTCGAGATCCTGGACACCGAGATCTCCGTCGACGATGCACCCGATGCCGTTCCCTTCGAAGGTCCCATTGAGCGCATCACGTTCGACCACGTGGGGTTCGCCTACGATGACACCAGTGTACTCAATGACATCGTCCTTGATGTAAAAGCCGGTGAGCGGATTGCTCTCGTGGGTGGGTCCGGGGCCGGCAAGACGACCCTGGTCAATCTGTTGCCCCGGTTCTTTGACGTGACCGCCGGTCGCATTCTCCTGAACGATACGGATATCCGCAGCATGACGGTTCGCTCGCTACGGTTGCAGATGGGGCTCGTGACGCAGGAGACGTTCCTGTTCAATGAGACGGTGGCCAACAACATTGCCTATGGTTGTCCCGATGCACCGCAAGAGGCCATCGAGGCCGCCGCCAAACGCGCCCACGCGCATGACTTCATCCTGGAGATGCCTGACGGATACGATACCCATGTCGGTGAGATGGGGGTCCGGCTCTCCGGAGGCCAACGCCAACGCCTGGCGATTGCGCGTGCCATTCTCAACAACCCGTCTGTGTTGATCCTCGACGAAGCGACGAGTGCCTTGGATACGGAGTCGGAGCGACTTGTCCAAGCCGCCCTGGATGAGCTGGTCCAGGGCCGTACGGTGTTCGCCATTGCTCACCGGCTCTCCACGATCAAGAACTGTGACCGCATCGTTGTGCTGGATAAGGGCGACCTTGTCGAGCTGGGCACACACGATGAACTGCTCGCCGCCGGGGGCACCTACAAGCGCCTGCACGACATGCAGTTTGAGAGCTAGCCGCGTTGACGCGGCTGTTCAGATTCGCTAAGGTCACAAGACGCTATTGCAGTTGTTTAACCACATATCCGGGAGGTGTGCATGAGTGAACAAATCAAGGTCGTGTTAACAGAGGATGAGCTGCCGCGTCAGTGGTACAATCTCAACGCCGATTTTTCGAAGCCCATGCCGCCGCCCGTTGATGGGGAAGGAAACCCCATAGGTCCGGATGCTCTCGCTCCCGTGTTCCCCATGAACCTGATTGAGCAGGAGATGTGCACCGATCGCTGGGTCGACATCCCCGAAGACATTTTGGGCCTCTACAAAATCTGGCGCCCCACGCCGCTCTACCGCGCTCGTCGCCTGGAAGAGGCCCTGGGTACGCCTGCCAAGATCTACTACAAGAACGAGGGCGTCTCGCCTCCCGGAAGCCACAAGCCCAACACGGCTGTTGCCCAAGCCTGGTACAACAAGCAGTTTGGTATCAAGCGTCTGACAACGGAGACCGGTGCCGGCCAATGGGGCAGTGCGCTTTCCTTCGCCTGCCAGTTGATCGGCCTTGAGTGCAAGATCTTCATGGTTCGCATTAGCTTCACTCAGAAACCGTTCCGCAAGATGATGATGCGGGTATGGGGCGGCGACTGTGTCGCCAGCCCAAGCACCGAAACCGAGGTTGGTCGCAAGATCCTCGAAGAGGATCCGGAGACACCGGGTAGCCTTGGCATCGCCATCAGTGAAGCACTTGAGCAAGCCGTGCAGCGTGACGACACGCGCTATTCACTGGGTAGCGTGCTCAATCACGTGATGCTGCACCAGTCGATCATCGGGCTGGAAACGAAGAAGCAGTTTGAGAAGATCGGCGAGTACCCCGATGTGGTCATCGGCTGTGCCGGTGGTGGTTCGAATTTTGCCGGACTCGCGTTCCCGTTCCTCGCCGACAAGATCGCCGGCAAGGACATCCGCGTGGTTGGCACAGAGCCGTCCGCCTGCCCGACGCTGACGCGTGCACCGTATGCCTATGACTCGGGCGATGTGGCCATGATGACGCCACTACTGCCGATGCATAGCCTGGGTCACACCTTCGTGCCGGCTCCGATTCACGCCGGCGGCTTGCGCTATCACGGCATGGCGCCGATGGTCAGTCATGCGCTGCGCGAAGGCCTCATCGAAGCCGAAGCGCTTCATCAACTGGAGTGCTACGAGTCGGCTGTCCTGTGGGCTCGTACTGAAGGATTCATTCCCGCTCCCGAGACCTCGCACGCGATTGCCCAGGCGATCCGCGAAGCCAAGCAGGCCAAGGAAGAGGGCAAGGAGAAGGTCATCGTTATGAACTGGTCCGGTCACGGACTGATGGACCTGACGGGATACGAAGCCTTCTTTGATGGGAAACTCTCCGACTACTCACTGCCCGAGGAGCACATGGCTCGTTCGCTGGCAGCTTTGGAAGGGCTTCCGAAGCCACAGTAGATCGGTACATATAGGGAATTCAGGGCGGCGATGTCTTCGGGCATCGCCGCTCTTTCTAGCAGGAGTAGCGATGAACGTACTTGTTACTGGTGGGGCCGGATATATTGGCAGCCATACGGTCCTGGAGCTTTTGAACGCCGGCCACGATGTCTGTGTCGTGGACAACCTGTCGAACTCCAGCGAGGAGTCTCTCAGGCGTGTTTCTGAGCTGACCGGAAAGTCTGCAGAGTTCCGCAACGTGGATATTCTCGACAAGGCCAGCCTGACGGATGTTGTCAAGGGCGCCGGCTTTGATGCCGTGATTCACTTTGCCGCCCTGAAAGCAGTCGGCGAGTCGGTCGCACAACCCCTGCGGTACTATCAGAACAATATCACCGGTACGCTCGTGCTGTGCGAAGTTATGCAAGAGCAAGGTGTGAAGAACGTGGTCTTCAGTTCGTCCGCTACCGTCTATGGTGATCCCCATGCCGTTCCCATTACGGAAGATTTCCCGCTACAGGCGACCAATCCTTATGGGCGAACGAAGCTCATGATGGAGTATATTCTGACCGATCTGCAGGTTGCTGATCCCTCCATGAACGTGGCCTTGCTTCGGTATTTCAATCCCATTGGCGCGCATGAGAGTGGCCGCATTGGGGAGGATCCGGCCGGCATCCCCAACAACTTGCTGCCATTCGTGGCACAGGTTGCCGTGGGGCGACGTGAGAAGGTCAGCGTATTCGGCGATGACTATGCGACGCCGGATGGCACAGGCGTCCGTGACTACATTCACGTCGTGGACTTGGCGATTGGTCATCTCAAGGCTCTTGAGAAGCTGGCGACCTCACCGGGCATGGTTGTCTGCAACCTGGGAACGGGGCAGGGCTACAGTGTGCTCGAAGTGATCAAGGCGTTTGAAAGAGCCAGCGGCAAGCCGGTTCCGCATGAGATCGTAGCGCGTCGGCCCGGCGATATCGCGGAATGCTATGCCGATCCCGCCTATGCCTTAAAGGAGCTTGGGTGGAAAGCTGAGCGCGGCCTCGATGAAATGTGTCGTGACTCGTGGCGCTGGCAATCCCAGAACCCGAACGGATTCTAGTAATCCCCGTCGGCCGTACCGCCATCAAGGACGGCTTCGCTGGCTCCGATGCCGAGACGGGTGCAGCCTTGCTCCAGGTATCCGATGGCGTCTTCCCACGTGCGGATGCCGCCAGAGGCCTTGACCTGCATGGTCTCGCCAACGGTCTCGACCATGATCGCAATCGCTTCGGGCGTGGCTCCTCCGCCGGCGAACCCGGTGGACGTCTTCACGAAGTCGGCGCCCGCGGCCTCGGCAAGCTTGCAGGCTCCAGGGATCTGTTCCTCCGTGAGTAGACAGGTTTCCAGGATCACTTTGACGGGAACGCCCTTGGGTTTCGCCTCTGCTACAACGGCTTCGATATCTGCCTGCACGCAGGCCGTGTCACCGGACAGGTACTTGCCAACGTTCATGACCATGTCGAGCTCCCTGGCACCGTCCTCGATTGCCAGTTTCGCCTCGAGCGCCTTTGCTTCGGTACGGTTGTAGCCATAGGGGAATCCGATTACGGCCGCCACGATAGTCTCGCTGCCGGCCAGTTCTTGAGCTGCCAGCGCCACGTCTGTCGGACGAACACAGAGGCACCCCACGCCGCGCGTCTTGCACATGGCCGCGTTCGACCGCACATCGTCATCCGTCATGTCGGGTTTCAGTACGGCATGGTCAATGGTCTTTGCTACCTCTGTCTTGGTGTAGGATCCCATGATGCTATCTCCTCGTGGTTACGACACAAAATGAAGGCCCGAATGGCGCTTAGGTAAGCTCTCCTTTCGACCAACCCACCCCTGCCCCTCCCAGGAGGGGATCTCGTATAATGAATGCGCTCCATCGCAAGAAGTTCCCCTCCTGGGAGGGGTTAGGGGTGGGTTCCCTTTCCGCGCTTATCTAAGTGCCACCCCAAGCTAGCCCCATTTGTTGTAGCTATGCAAGGTCAAGAATGTCACGGTTCGTTTCAGACCCTCCACCTGGGAGAGATCCTCGGTCAGAAACTTGATCAGTCCCTGGTTGGAGTCGACCAATACCTCCAGGATGATGTCGTATTGGCCGGATACGATGGAGACAGACAATACGTGGCTCAGAGCTGCAATTTCGCGTGCCTTGATGTCGAGTAAACGTGATTCAGCAACGTTCACAGCGACGAGCGAGAGTTGCTGGTCAGCGAAGCCGCCGAGTGGACTCGGACCATTCAAAGTTGAAACTTGAGAATGAACACTGAGGACCTCAAGAGCGGCGGGAAGGACTCGGAGACTCGCCCGTTCCCGC
>CAZCDU010000013.1:0-34108 GCA_964497125.1 uncultured Victivallales bacterium
CTTGCAGAGCTCAATACCCTCCGCATCCTGCAAGGCAAAATGTGTTGCCGTCATGCCTGTACCTCCCCAGATAGTTGCCAGCCGACGGCTTATTATGCTCAGAACCCGCATTCTGTGCAAGCCACAACCCGACATAAACGGAGCCCACTCACGCCAAGTCCCCTATTCCGTATTCCGAGTTCGGAGTCCCAACTCCCGCTTTCGTATCACGCATTGCCATTCCATACGCGTTGGCCTATTCTCTCGGAGCTACACAAGAAGGAAAGGATCGTCCCCATGTTCTGGGTTACAGATGATGTTCGCATCGAGGCGCTAAAGCCCCTGGTGCCGCCTGCCATCCTGATGGAGGAGCTGCCGATTACGGATGTGGCTTCGGAAACCGTGGCAACGGCCCGCCGCGCAGCGGCGGATTGCCTGCGGGGAAAATGTGATCGCCTGGTCGTTGTGACAGGCCCCTGCTCCATTCATGACGCTGATGCGGCCCGGGAGTACGCCACCAGGCTCAAGGCCCAGGCAGACCGCCTCGCCGATGAGCTTCTGATCATCATGCGCGTCTATTTCGAGAAACCCCGCACCAACGTCGGCTGGAAAGGCCTTATCAATGACCCGTTCATTGATGGTAGCTTCAGCATTAACAAGGGCCTGCATATTGCGCGCGCACTTCTGCTGGATATTGCCGATATGGGGTTGCCGACAGGCTGTGAGTTCCTTGACACGATCATGCCGCAGTTCATTGCCGACCTCGTTAGCTGGGGCGCGATCGGCGCGCGTACGACCGAGAGCCAGGTCCATCGTGAGTTGGCATCGGGGCTTTCCTGTCCGGTGGGTTTCAAGAATGCCACCAATGGCAATGTACAGATTGCATTCGATGCCATTGAAGCGGCCCGTCACCCGCATCACTTCCTCTCGGTTACCAAGCAGAGCGTGGCGGCAATTGTGGCCACGAAAGGCAACGAGGACTGTCACATCATTCTGCGGGGAAGCAACGACGGTCCCAACTATGACGCCGCGACTCTCGCCGAAACGTCTAGACTGCTCGCCTCACAGGACTTGCCACCGCGATTGATGGTTGATTGCAGCCACGGCAACAGCCGAAAGGACCCTGCCAATCAACCCAAAGTTGCGGGCGATCTTGCCGCTATGTTGGCAACGGGCGACAATCCTCTCTTCGGCTTGATGCTGGAAAGCAATCTGGTTGCCGGACGGCAGGATGCCAGCCCCGGAAAAGACCTCGTCTACGGCCAGAGCATTACCGATGCCTGCCTGGGTTGGGACGAAACCGTCGACGTTCTGGAAACACTCGCAAAGAGTGTAAAACAGAGCCGAAGGTAGTCACAGAGCCCTTTCTGCAGGCAAAATTCATCCTTCCAGATCCTCCTCTTCGGGTGTAACGTAATGGCACGGGCCTTGGTTACACGTTGAGAGGAGGGGCAACATGCAGGTTGAACAGAAACTCTGGTCGGATGAGTCGGGCTGGCAGTCGTTGAATGACGCCAACACACTCGCGGCGAAACCACAACTGGTCTTGGCTTTTGGCGGAAGAGACGTCTTCAAAGACGGCACCAGGCTTCGTGAAGTTTGTGACATGTACCCCGATACGCTCGTCGCGGGCTGCACGACGGCTGGCGAGATCCAGGATGTCAGTGTCACGGACGACACGCTGGCTGTGACCGCCGTTCATTTCGACAAGACCCACGTGGCCCATGCCTCTGTCCTCATGAGCGATGTAGCCGACAGCTACGGCGCGGGCAAGACACTGGCGGAAGCTCTCGAACCGGAGGGTCTCGTGCATGCCTTCGTTCTATCGGATGGCCTGACCGTAAACGGCAGCGAGTTGGCCAAGGGGCTTTCAGATAACGTGCCGCCGGGCGTCACCGTCACCGGCGGACTCTCCGGAGACCAGGGAAACTTCGAGGAAACCTACCTCACCTGCAACGGTGCCCTGAGACAGAATTGTGTTGGCATCATTGGGTTCTATGGAGACGCCCTGAAGATTGGGTTCGGTTCGCTGGGCGGCTGGGATCCCTTTGGTCCCGAGCGAGTTGTCACCCGATCAAAAGGAAATGTCCTTTACGAGATGGATGGCCAGTCAGCCCTTGCGCTCTACAAGCGCTACCTTGGGGAACACGCCGACGACCTACCGGCATCCGGCCTGCTCTTTCCGCTGGCGATTCGCCCGGTACAGGGAGGCGACGCCGTGGTGCGGACCATTCTCGCCATTGATGAAGAGAAGCAGAGCATGACGTTCGCGGGGGATGTGCCGGAAGGACACTACGCCCGACTCATGAAAGCCAACTTCAACCGCCTGATTGACGGCGCCCTCACAGCAGCCAAGACAAGCGCGGTGCCTTTGGGCGAAAGCCACGCCGAGCTGGCGATTCTCATCAGCTGTGTTGGACGCAAGATGGTTCTGAAACAGCGTGTTGAAGAAGAGGTGGACGCGGTACGCGAGATCCTGGGTGATGGGGCCGCCCTGACCGGTTTCTACTCATATGGAGAGATCTCCCCCATTCACCCGACGGAGCCCTGCAAGCTGCATAACCAGACGATGACCATTACGACGTTCTCGGAGGAGTAGACTTGGCTGACGAAAGGCATAGTCTGTTGCGAAGGCAACTGCGAAGGCATTTCGGGCCAGAGGATGACCTCCCGCCTGAAGTTGCCGCCTTCATTGATGTCGTCGATGGCGCCTACAAGGAATTTGATGCTGATCGCGGCATGATTGAACGGTCACTGGAGCTGAGCTCCCAGGAGTTGCTCCAGGCCAATTCCGATATGGGCGCCGTGCTGGAGGTGCTACTCGATCTCTTCTTCCACGTTGACCAGGATGGCGTGATCCTGGCCTACCGCGTGGGAAACACGTCCGATGTATTCATTTCGCCTGATCAGTTCATCGGCAAGCGCATCCAGAACATCCCACTTCCCCTGGTTGGCGCGAAGTTCGGGGAAGCTATCAGACGGGTGCATGCGACGAAGTCGCTCGTGAGAATGGAATACACCATCACGAGAAGTGACGGCGACCACTACTATGATGCCAGCCTGCTGCCGCTCAGAAACGGCGAGATCGCCGTGATCATTATCAACATCACGGAGAAGCGACGTACCGAAGAGCGTGAACGCCGCCTCAACGATCGCCTGGCACGGGCGGAACGCATGGAGTCACTGGGGGTGCTGGCCGGTGGCGTGGCCCACGATCTCAACAATATACTGGGTCCGGTCTTGGCCTACCCCAGCATGATCATGCCCGATCTCCCCGACGACAGCGAAAGCAGAGAGTTCGTCGAAGAAATCGAGAAGTCGGCGCGGCGGGCCGTTGCGGTCATTCAGGATCTACTGACGATGGCACGGCGTGGCAACTACGTACTTGAGCCGGTCGATGTGAACAGTATCGTTAATAGCTATGTCAGTTCATTTGCCTTCACCGAGCTCCAAGCCCAACACCCCCGTTGTATCCTCAAGCTGGAACTGGAAAAGAACATGCCACCGGCGCTCGGAATCCAGCACCACCTGAACCAGGCTGTCATGAACCTGATCATGAACGCCTATGAGGCCATTCCAGACCATGGCCACGTGACCGTCACAACTGAAGTAGCGCATGTTGAAGAGCATGCGGGCATGTACGATACCATCGCGAAGGGCACCTATATTCTGGTCCGGGTTAGTGATACCGGTGACGGGATCCCGCAGGAAAATATGGAGCATATCTTTGAGCCCTTCTATTCGCGCAAGAAGATGGGGCGCAGCGGGTCGGGACTGGGGCTAACCGTCGTCTATGGGGTTGTCCGTGATATGAACGGCTACGTTGACGTCGACTCCTCCAGTGACGGAACCCGAATGCGCATCTATATCCCCGTCTCGGAAAAAGAGATCGAGACCAGCGGCTCAGAGCCGACCGACCTGTCGGGCAATGAACAGATCCTGGTGGTTGACGATGTTAAGGAGCAGCGTGACGTCGCGCGGCACATGCTAATGCACCTGGGCTACAAGGTGGCGACGGCCGAACACGGGCACGCCGCGCTTGCGTATCTACGCGAGAATCCTGCGGACCTTGTGATTACGGACATGATCATGGAAGAGGGGTTCGATGGTCTGGATACTTACATGGCGATCCGGGAGATCAACCCACGCCAGAAGTGCATCATTGCCAGCGGATATTCGGAAACCGATCGCGTGCGAGAAGCCCTGAGCTGTGGTGCCTGCGCCTTCGTCCAGAAACCATACGCGATGGACGCGATCGGAAGCATCGTCCGGACAGTGCTGGACGGAGCAGAATAGTCTGTTCTGTCTCCATGTCTTTTTCCTGAAGAAACCTTTCTCAGCAGACGTCTCATCCGTAGAATAGCGGCACGAAAACAACCCACTACGGAGGCGGCGTCATGTTCAGGCTCTTCTCTTTCCTCACAGTAATCGGCATGCTGTCAGCATCAACGTCTTTTGCCGAATCACCGGCCCATAACCACCGGATACTGCTCGAGAAGGCCATATCGCTGCAGAGAGACGGTAACTACAAGGAGGCCCTGCAGCGCTACGAGCAGCTCTGCCTGGACTCAACCTATGTGGGTCACCAGGCCGCCAACGCACTGCACGAAGCCATCCGCTGCCAACGGCAACTTAACCAGACTCATGCTGTGGATGCCCTGCTGGCGAAGACCATTGCCGCCCATTCTGAGGATTGGCGGCTGCTTGCCGGTGCGGCGCGCGAGTACAGGAACATTGAGCATCGCGGCCACATTATTGCGGGAGAATTCTCGCGCGGGCACCATCGCGGTGGCGGACGTGCAGTTAATAGCATCGAGCGAGACCGCACCCGGGCCCTGCAGCTCCTCAGCAAGGCGTATGAATTGGCACAGCAGGATGATGCCGGCGGATCGGAGTTCGCCTCGCTTTGCCTACAGTTCGCCGCGGCCTTCAAAGGTTGGCGAGGAGCGCATGAATCGTGGCGGCTACAGATCCTGACGGATCTGTCGGAGCTACCCGACTACGAAGATGGATTCTATTATCACTACGGCGGTGACGTCCGCCGGGCTCCCGTCGATGCCGCCGGCACCCCCGTCTTCTACGATTTGCCGGAGACCTTCGCGGAAGCCAGGAACGATGGTGAACGCTGGCGAGCCCTGCTGGAGGAGGCTGCGCAGCGTCATCCGACAATGCGTGACGGCGTCCTGTCCCAAATGGCCGATTTTGCGTTTCAACAGTTCGGTGTCCAGACCATGGCCCAGTATGGCTGGTTCTTCCGACGCTCTGAGAGTGACGGCGAGACGCGCGATGCCGCCTTTGCTCTCGATAGCCTCGCTGAAGACGAAACGATGGCGCGCCTGGCTACCGGAATCAAACGGTTCCCGCTGCCCGACGACTGGAACTACATCGCCATCTACCGGGATATCGCAGACCGCGGCAAGAGCGGAGAACATGCCATCAATCGGCTGGCGGAGATCTTCGAGAACCGCAGGCAATACGGCAGGGCCGTCACCTGCTGGCAGCAGAGCATCAGGAAGCACGGCGACTCGAAACGCAAACACAAACAGAAGCGTATCGATCAGATTGTCGATAACTGGGGGCAGTTCGAATCTGTCTCGACCCACCCCGCTGGTCAGCAGGCCTCGGTAGAATTCCGGTTTCGTAATGGGGCTGCCGTCGACATTGAGGCACACGCCATTGATACGCAGAAGCTGCTCGACGATGTTAAGCGCTACCTCATATCAGACCCGAGGCAGCTCAAGCACGAAAAGCTCAACATCCGTAACATTGGTTACCGCCTGATTCACCAGGATGGCAAGAAGTACATCGGCGACAGGGTTGCCAGGTGGACAGAGGAGCTCGCACCGAGACCGGGGCATTTTGACCGTCGCGTGACCATCACCACACCGCTAACGAAAGCCGGAGCCTACCTGCTTACGGCAAAAATGGAGGACGGCAACACGAGCACCGTCGTCATTTGGATTACCGACACGGTCATCGCCCACAAGCGGCTCGACGGCAAACCGTACTACTTCGTGGCCGATGCCATTACGGGCTCCCCAATTCCGGGCGCCACGGTCGAGTTCTTCGGCTATCGGCAGGAGTACCGCGACAGGCGATTGCCCGGCGGAAGGCGCTACGATATCCATACAACGCATTTCGCCGAAAAGACGAACGCAAATGGCGAGGTCATTCCCGACCCGAAAACCATCAGCAACTCCTTCCAGTGGCTGATTACCGCCACAACCCCTGCAGAGGATTCCGAGCCCGACGAAGTCGCTTTCGAGCGCTTTGCCTTCCTGGGATTCACCCATATGTGGAGCAACGCCCGCCACGACCGGCAGTATAACGAGACCAAGGTGTTCACGATTACCGACCGACCGGTATACCGTCCCAACCAGGCGGTGAAGTACAAGATCTGGGTGCGGCACGCCCAGTACGATAAGGCGGACGTATCCCAGTTCGCGGGCCGGAAGTTCACACTGCGTATCTTCAACCCGAAAAACGAGAAGGTCGTTGAACAGTCGGTGACGGCCGATGCGTATGGCGGCTTCGATGGCGAATATGCCCTTCCTGAAGATGCGGCTCTTGGCGTCTACCGTATTCAGATTCCCGGTATCGGCGGACAGGGCACCTTCCGCGTCGAGGAATACAAGAAGCCCGAGTTCGAAGTCAGCATCGACTCCCCCGACAAGCCCATCATGCTGGGCGAGACCATTGCGGCCACCGTGAGAGCCAAGTACTACTTCGGGGCGCCCGTCACGGACGCCAAGGTCAAAATCAAAGTGCTGCGCAGCAAGCATGTGGCCAACTGGTATCCGCCCATGCCATGGGACTGGTTCTACGGTCCCGGCTACTGGTGGTTCGGGTATGACTATGCGTGGTATCCGGGGTGGCGCGCGTGGGGATGCCTCCGTCCACTCGGCTGGTGGTGGCCCTCCCGGCACCAGCCACCGGAAGTCGTTGCCGAAGTCGAACAGCCGATTGGCAAAGACGGCTCCGTATCCATCGATATCGATACTGCGATGGCCAAGGCCATGCACGGCGATGATGACCACAAGTATGAAATCACCGCCGAAGTGACGGACAAGTCCCGACGCACGATCGTGGGCAAAGGCTCTGTTCTTGTGGCTCGTGAGCCGTTCAAAGTCTACGCGTGGGTCAGTCGCGGTCATTATCGGCAGGGCGATACGATTCACGCCTCGTTCTCCGCCCATACGCTGGATAACAAGCCGGTTGCCGGCAATGGAGAGGCCACGCTCAGCCGAATTCGTTACGAAGACCGCAAGCCTGTTGAAACCGTCGTCGAAGAATGGGACATCGCAACCGATGCCGACGGCAGGGCTTCGCTCCAGGCCGTTGCGGCCATCCCCGGTCAGTACCGCATCGCGTACGCACTCACCGACGCCGAGGGGCGCACTCGTGAGGGCGCTCATGTCTTTGTTGTGATGGGCGAGAAAGCCGCAACTGATGCGAATTTCCGGTTCAATGCGATTGAGCTGGTGCCGGAGAAGCCAGAGTATGCGGCGGGCGAAACAGCGCGGTTGCGAATCAACACCGACCAGGCAGGCAGTACGGTTGTGCTGTTCCTTCGCCCGGCAAACGGGGTCTACCTGATGCCGGATATTCTGAAGCTCGATGGCAAGAGCACCGTAGTTGATATCCCAATCACGCGCAAAGATATGCCCAACATCTTTATTGAAGCCTTCACGATCAGCGGGGGCAAACTACACACCGATACGCGCGAGATCGTTGTGCCGCCGGCAAAGCGAGTCCTGAATGTGGAAGTCACCCCGTCTGCTGAGCGCTACAAGCCCGGAGAGCACGCCCGAGTCGGGCTGCGCCTGACCGATGCCGAAGGCCAGCCCTTCGTCGGATCCACCGTCATCAGCGTCTATGACAAGTCCGTCGAGTATATCTCCGGTGGGTCCAATGTCCCCGAGATTCGCGCCCATTTCTGGAAGTGGCGGCGACGCCACAACCCGCATACCGAGTCCAATCTTGATCGCCACTTTGGTAACATCGTCCTGCCCAAGAAGGATGCCATGCGAGCACTGGGCGTTTTTGGCCACCTGGTTGCTGATGAGGGTCATGTCATGGAAGACAGGGCCTTTAGTCTCAATAGTCGGAAACTCCGATTCAAGGGCCGTTCCGGCTTGCGCCGGGAAATGCCTATGCCCATGGTGGCGGCAGCTCCGGTGATGGAAGCAGGCTTTGCCATGGCCGACAGTGAGGCCCTCGGAGATGATGCGTTTGGCGATGGCGGCGGGGGCGGAGGCGAGGCTGACACCCAGCTGGCCGAACCCACTGTGCGAAGCGAATTTGCCGATACCGCGTTTTGGGCGGGATCTGTCACCACGGACAGCAATGGCATGGTCGAAGTGGAATTCGACATGCCTGAGAACCTGACGACCTGGGCGATCAAAGTGTGGGCGATGGGGCACGGAACCAAGGTGGGCGAAGGCTCAGTCGATGTCGTCACCACCAAGAACCTGCTGCTGCGCCTCCAGGCGCCGCGGTTCTTCGTTGAGAAAGACGTTGTCGTGCTATCAGCCAACATCCACAACTACCTCGACACGAAGAAAGCGGTCAAAGCCGTGCTCGAGCTTGATGGATCCGCGCTTGAAGCCATCGACTCCCTCACGCAGACCGTTAGCGTAGACTCCCAGGGGGAGCAGCGGGTCGACTGGAAGGTGCGCGCGGTTCGCGAAGGCGAAGCCGTTGTGCGCATGAAGGCGCTGACGGACGAAGAGTCCGATGCCATGGAAATGGCCTTCCCCGTCTACGTACATGGCATGCTCAAAACAGATTCGTTCAGCGGCGTTATTCGGCCGGCGGAAGACAAGGCATCCGTCGAACTGCGGGTGCCGCGAGAACGACGTATCGAGCAGACCCGGCTCGAGATTCGTTACTCCCCCACCCTGGCGGGCGCCATGGTGGATGCGCTGCCTTACCTGGTTAGCTATCCCTACGGATGTACCGAGCAAACGTTGAATCGTTTCGTCCCAACGGTTATCACCCAACGCATCCTGAAGGACTCCGGGTTGGACCTGGCGGCCATTCGTGACAAACAGACAAATCTGAACGCCCAGGAGATCGGCGACGATAGCGAACGGGCCACCCAGTGGAAACGGAAACACTGGAAGTGCGATCCGGTCTTCGATGAAACGGAAGTTGAAAAGATGGTCAAATCAGGCATCAACCGCCTGATGTCCATGCAAAACAGAGACGGTGGCTGGGGATGGTTCTCGGGATATCGCGAGCGATCGTACGCGCATACCACGGCAACCGTCGTCCATGGACTGCAGGTTGCCAAGGCCAATGGCGCCGCCATTGTGCCGGGTGTCCTCGAGAAGGGGCTGAAGTGGCTGCGGAAACACCAGGACGAGGAGGTCAGCCGACTCAAGAAGCGCCTCATTGATGAGCGGCCGCGCAAGAGCTATGCCGACAACATGGATGCGTTCGTCTTCATGGTGCTTGTGGATGCCGGGATCGTGAATGACGATATGCACGGTTTCCTCTACCGCGACCGCACCAAGCTCTCTGTCTACGGCAAGAGTATGCTGGGCATGGCGCTTCACCGCCTTGAAGAGGGTGATGAGCTCGCCATGGTGTTGCGCAACATCGAGCAATACCTTGTTACCGACGACGAGAATCAGACCGCCTACCTCGATCTCCAGAATGGGGGGTACTGGTGGTATTGGTATGGCAGTGAGTTTGAAGCCCACGCCTACTACCTGAAACTCCTTGCGGTGACGGAACCAAAGAGCGAAAAGGCCGCCGGCCTCGTCAAATACCTGCTCAACAACCGTAAACACGCGACTTACTGGAACTCCACGCGTGACACGGCGCTCTGTATCGAAGCGCTGGCCGACTACCTTCGGGCTAGCGGAGAAGACAAACCCGACATGACGCTGGAGATCTTCGTTGATGGCGAACGCAAGAAAGCGGTCGATATCAATGCGGACAATCTCTTCAGTTTCGACAACAAGCTTGTTCTTAAGGGTCAGGCCCTGTCTGCCGGCAAGCACACGGTGGAGCTGCGCCGGAGTGGAACGGGGCCTGTCTACTTCAATGCCTATCTCACCAACTTCACACTGGAAGATCCCATCACCAGGGCCGGGCTTGAGATCAAGGTCCGTCGCAAAGTCTACCGCCTGGAGCGCGATGATAAGACCATGCAGGTCTCGGGGTCACGCGGGCAGGCCGTCGGTCAGCGCGTCGAACGCTACAAGCGCATTCCTCTCTCAAGCGGAGACGCCGTGACAAGCGGCGACCTGGTAGAAGTCGAATTGGAGATTGAGAGCAAGAACGACTACGAGTACATCCTGTTCGAGGACATGAAGGCCGCCGGTTTCGAGCCTGTCAATGTACGCAGCGGCTACATCCCTAACGACATCGGCGCCTACGTCGAGTTCCGCGACGAACGCGTCGCGTTCCTCGTGCGGCAGCTCGCCCGTGGCAAGCACAGCGTATCCTACCGCTTGCGGGCTGAGATTCCCGGCTCGTTCAGCGCCCTACCAACAAAGGCCAGCGCCATGTATGCCCCCGAACTGAAGGCCAACTCAGATGAGATCAAACTGACGGTGGTGGACCAGGACCAGTAGTTCGGGGAACTACCAGAGAGTGCGTACATGGGGGTAGTCGAGAATCTTCCGGTCTGCCGTGATCACGACCATACGATTGAGCCGGGCGGTCGCGGTGATGAATCGGTCAGCGGGATCACGATGAAACTCCCCGGGGAGAGAGAAAGCCTCTGCCACGACCTCCAGGTCAATGTCAAATACGGGCCATCCATTATCTGCCAATGCGTTGTCGAACCAGGTCCGCCAATGCGGGGCTACGGAAATCCTGCCGCTATCGGCGAGACAAGCAATCTCGGCGCAACTTATGGCTGACACGTGTACGTGCGAGTCCGAATCCTGCAGAGCATCACGAGCTTGTGCTGATAGCTTGTCGGGATCGGAAACGCACCAGATCATCGCGCAGGTGTCGAGCAACAGGTTCACGGCAACATATCCCACGCCGAAGCATCCATTGCCGGATCCGTGAGGTCGCAATGTACCGAAACGGACGCCCGTGCCGAACCAAGGCGAGTTCGATTCTCACCGGAAACGCTCTTCACGGGTACGAGTTCCGCTACGGGGCGGTTGCGACGACAGACCAGCGTGGAGGATCCTTTCTCCGCCTTGGCAACGTAGGCACTGAAATGCTCCTTAACCACGCCGACATTGGCCTTCTCTGACGCCTCGTATTTCATAGTCATATATTAGGTCATCTATATGACTAAGTCAATGCCTTCTTCACGTTTGGTACCGTATCCTTGGGGCTTACTTTGTACCACGCTTCCTCGATCTTGCCGTTCTCGTCGATCAGAAAGGCCGACCGGATGATACCCATGTATTTCTTGCCATACATGGACTTCTCGCCCCAAACACCGAAGGCATCGGCCACGGCGTGGTCTTCATCGCACAGAAGCGGAAAGCCGAGGCCATACTTGTCATCGAACTTCTTCTGTGCTGCCGGCTTGTCCGGGCTGATTCCCACGGCATCAACACCGGCATCGTCGAGCTCGGGGAGTGACTCACTCACCGCACACGACTGCGTCGTGCAGCCCGGCGTGTTGGCTTTGGGATAAAAGTAGACCAGCAGTTTGCGGCCCTTGTAGTCCTTTAACGAGACCTTCTCTTCATTCTGATTCAGCAATGCAAATGCCGGGGATTTGTCGCCGGCTTCCAGTTTGGCTCCCATTTCATTTCTCCTGCTCTAGAGACAACCGCGCTCCGGGCTGTACCCCGGAGCGCGTCTCTGGTTTCGCTTCTTCTTATCTCCGATTACGGCACATAGGGTGTCGTCACACGGTAGAACCGGGTATTGGTCACGCTGGTATCCTGTTGCGAATTCGAGGGGCCGGTGACCTGGCTTCCGACGTTCGACCACGGCGTAGGCGTATTGGTGGACAGTTCCGCCACATACTGGAGCTGATAAACAACACCATTCTCGGCCTGCCAACGTACTGTTGCCGTGTCATTGGAGGCTACGACGGCAATATTTGTGATTGCGAACGGATCCAAATCCGTGACCGTCAGCGATCCGGCAGCGGTGTTGGTCCAGCCGGCGTTGTTGTCGTAGTCGCCATAGCTCCACTCAAAACCGTTGCGGGAGAAACGGTAGGCATAGCTGTAGGTTCCCGTGGTGCCCACACTGAGTGTCGCGACGTATTCATCATTGTTCAGGTTGTTGGTCTGCGAGTTGAAGGTCGCGGACGTCCAGACCCAGCTCCCGTTGCCCGGAGCATCCGATCCGGCGGGCCCATACCCAACCTGGGCAATAAGCCCCGGGGCAGGATTCGTGCTCGGAGGCGTCAGGTTGGGTTCATAGCACTGGCCGTAAATGTCGACCGAAGCACTGTTGACGATGGAAGTGGTTGCCGGCGGCCACTGCAGTCTGCACCACTGGACGTAGCCATCAGACAGGTTGATCTGATGGTCTTCCACCTCCCCATCGGCAGCCGAACCCGTGGGCAACAGCCCTCCCAGCGAGCTGATGCGGCAGCGGTAGAAGGACGTACCAGGTACGGCATTGCTCGGTGCGGTGATCGACAAGAGATGATAGCCATCGGCCAGCAAGGTCGAGGTGACCAGCTCGCCAATCGGATCAAACACACCATCAACATTGTAATCGATCCAAAGCTGGAATACCCCGCCGCCACCGCTGACAGTCAGGTTGTAGTTCGTGGTTGTGCCACGTACCAGCTCGGTGCCGGTTGCGATCCACACGCCATCCTCGTCGTCCACCCCTGCCGAATCGTCGCCCTGGGCATTGGCGGTTGGTTGACCATCCCGCTCGGGATCCGGGAAGTCACTCGCGTCACCCAGCCATGGGCCGGCGATGGTGTGGCGAGCCCCGTTGGCCGCCAGCGTGGTGCCGTAGGTGTCCGGGGCATCACCGAAATCGACCGCTTCACCGCTCTCAATGCGGAATGCCAGATCTATCGAACGCGTCTCGTACTGGTGGCCATTGGGGTAGACCAGCTCGTGCCATGGCCCTTCGTAGGGATCGACCGCCTGGACCCAGGTTGCATCGTCGTTCCAATGGTTGGTGGACGTCTTCCACCCGAAGAAGGCGAGGCCGCTCGCATCCTGTGGATACGCCTGGACGTCCAGCCAATAGACAACTGGATTCTCGACCGTGCCGGTCTGGATGAGAGCTGTATCAAGCGGAACGGAGAAGGTGTACTTCCAACAGTTGCTGTCACCAACGGGAATGAACATGTCCGGTGGGTCCAGCCAACCCTCACGCAGAGAGTCCGGCTCCTGGTTCTCGCGTTCCACCATAAACGTCCCCGGCTCGAAAGACTCCATCCATAGGAGTTTCCCGGGCATGCTATGCGTGACTTCATTGCTGGGGATATCCTCGTGGAAGCTCAACATGAACATCACGTTGCTCGGATTGCCATCCGGCAGGATATCGTCAAGCCATGACCCCCAGACCGTGATGTTCGTAATTGCCCCATGCTGCGTGCATTGGAAGTCATCGGCCAGCAGGTAAGGGGCAAATTCGTCGTAGGTTGCATTGACATCGATCCCGGTACTTTCCAGATCGGGAAGTTGCTCCCATTTTGATCCCGTCACGGTCTGTTCATCATAAACGGCCAGTGCATCAATATCGCCGTCTTCCTGGTTGCTCAATGGGTATGGCGGCAGTCCCATCAGGAAGCTGATGTAGATAGCATTGGGGTTGAGCCCACCGGACTCGTCCTTTGCCGTGATTGGATCATCCTGATCGACTGAGAACAGCAACGCCAGGTAGGGACCACCTGAAAGGCCGAACTGCCCCAAAACGGTTGGGTCGTCAGTCACCACGAACTCGATAGCGTCGATGTCCGTGCCATCCTCAACGGCGATTTGTGAATGGCTGATTGCTCTGACCATTCCCGTTCCGGCCGTATCGGTTAGATAGATGTCGGCCGGATCGGTTCCGAACGTGGCTTCATGATCGCTAGTCCAGTACCAGAAACGACGCTGTTCGACATCCAGCGCGTCCACGTCATCATCATTCATCTGCTGCAGGGGATTGGGGGAGAGTGCCAGTGAGGCCTCATCAGCCATCGGCATGCCGGGGTTGGGGCCCCATGCGCCAAACGCGCCAGATATACCAATCAGCTCCCGCTTGTCGGCCGCGCCATTATCAGGACTCGCATTCACCGGGATATCGCCGGCGAGCACCGTCGGTGGTGCGGCATACCACCCGGGGGCACCGTCATCGTCCACAGAATACACTACTCCAGTGGGATTGAGCAGCAGGCCGTAGCCGGGCTGCATGAGAATGGGGCCATCGGGAACCAGCAACGCGATGTCGAGTTGATCTTCCCCGTCGAGGTCGAAGTTGGCTTCTTCGAGCCCTTCCGCGTAGGGCGTCGTAATGGTAACCCCCGGGGGTGGAGGTGGGTCCGCTGGAAATATGATGGCGTCATCTTTCACCTGGGATCCCATCAGCAGAATATCGCCGGGGTCTATCGTCCCGGGAGTAGCGGGATCGCTCATTTCCAGATCGCTGCCGATATCCAGGCTGTAATAGAAGGCGAGTCGCGCCTCCGTATGTGTGACGAACACGAGTGAGACTAGAGCGGCAAGAACAGACAGACGCGACTTCATGCGGACCTCCCCACGTTCAGGGCTACAGCCCTGATTTAACATAATCACCGATATGTGATCTCCCGTGTCTAAAGTTTACGCCCGGCACAATATCCGGTCAAGCCCTGCACCGCACCTTTTTGGCGGGATTTTGTAGCCGGAAATATGCTGATTTTTTGGTTGTTCACATCCGCAAACGAGCGCTAAGCTCAAGGTGAGGGTAGGTCTAATATTGTGTGTGCCATGAAAACCCAATTCTTAGTGATATTGGTTGCTGTCTGTGTGGCCGTGACGGCAACGGCTCAGCAGGGCGGGATGCGCGGCATCAAGGTGCGCTCCGCAGAAGTCGCCGGCATCGTTAACTACGACGTCGAAAACTGCCACGCCCTCGTCATCGGAATCAATGCGTACAAACATTGGACAAGCCTGCGCAGCGCCGCCAATGATGCCAAGGCCGTATCCGATGTCCTCCGGGGTCACTACGGCTACAAGAACGTGACCTTGCTGCTAAACGAGGAGGCCACGCGAAGGAATATTCTGTCGGCTCTCGACAGTTTCACGCGCCTCACAGAACAGGACAGCCTGTTGGTCTACTATGCCGGCCACGGTTGGATGGATGATTACCAGAATGGATTCTGGGTCCCCCACGAGGCCCCCCGTGACTCGAAATTCGACTATGTCGCCAACAGCCGCATCGTGAACGACTACTTCAAGAAGTACAAAGTGCGCCACCTGCTCGTCGTGGCGGACAGCTGCTTCAGTGGTGCCCTGATGCGCGGCGGGGATCACAAACGTGACCACCAATGGAAGCTCCCGTCCGGTTTCCGCAAACCGTCTCGCTGGGTTATGACCAGCGGCGACCTGGCACCGGTTCCTGATGATGCCGGCGGAGGGCACAGTCCGTTTGCAACCCGCTTCCTACAATACATGAAGTACTCGGATGACGCGGCATTCGGCATCCGTGATCTCCACATGTATGTAAGGAAGAACCTGAAGTCGGAAACGCTATGTGAACCGATGAGCACAGCCATGCATATGCACGGAGGCGAATATGTCTTCTGCCGGATGGATAACCCGATCCCACTCGGTGGGGGCAGACGCCCTGTCGTAAGTGCCACCCCCACCGTAACGCTGCCCACAGCACCGCCTGCTCCTGTTGTCCAATACGGGGCCCTGGTGGTCCACTCCCCCGTTGATGGTGTTGTCTCCATCGATGGCCAGGGCGCCTATGCCATCACGCCCGCCAACAACTTGCGCTGGGGCAAGCTTCCGGTCGGCACACACAACATCACGGTCGCGGCAGGAGACGAGCGCTGGGAGAAACGCGTTCAAGTTGTCGCCGGACAAACGGTAACAATCTCGGCAGAGCTCGAGTCTGCGGCCCGGATTGCGGCGTCGATCGCGGCCCGGGAAGCTCGCGCGCTCAAGGCAGAGCAGGCGAAACTGGAGGAGGAAGCACGACTTCGGGAGCAGCGCCTTTATGAGCTCGAGCTTGAACGTAAGCGAGAGGAAGAACTCCAACGACGTCAGCTTGATGATGCCAGGGCGCGCCGCGCACTGGAGATCAAGCTACAGCGAGAGGCAGAGGAACGGGAGAAGGCGGAGAAGAAGAAGAAGGTGCGCCGACCCAAGGTGCACTAAACCACAACAGGGAGGAAACGGGATGAAGGTAGTAAAGGGTATCGTTGTCGCAGCGGTCGCACTCAGTCTTGGTGGAGGGGCTTTCGCCAGCAGCATCGGGGTCAAGGTATGGAATGCGGAGATCGATACCGCAGAAGATCCGGCCCTGCATCTCGGGGTCTCCGGGTCGATTAGCCTCAGCGATTCCGTTTGGATGTCCGGCATGTTCCTGGGAGGCACGTTTGAAGATGTTGGCGGTTTTACTGGAAATGATATTGATACCGCGGATGCAGAGGTCGTGCTCGGGTATACGGCTAATATCATTGATGTGGGTCTTGGCTGCCGGTATACGGAGTGGGGCGACGTTGGCAACGCGAACGCCGACAACTTCAAGATCTTTGGCCCCATGATCTACTTGGGCCTCGGCAGCACCTTCGGGGACAGCGCGCTCGGATGGTATGTAGGTGGATCTTATATGATCAAGGATTTCGGTGACGCTTATGACGACGATATGTTCGCCGACACATTCGAACATTGGAACGCTGAGGGCGGGCTTTTCGCCACGGCCGGCTCACTGGTGGCAACGATTGGCTACCGTGTCAAAGAGTTCGTAGACGTTGACCTGACGTTTGATGGTATCGCCGGCTCCCTCGGCTTCGGCTTCTAAAGAACGCGCTAACAAGGGAGCACCCATCGTGATTCATAACCAACGCAAACAGAGGGGTCTTGGCGCCTTGATGCGCCGGGGCCGGGTCTGGCTATTTATAGCCGTGTTGGCGGTGGTCACGATGGCGGCTTCCGCTGCGGATGTTCCCGTCTGGGTGTCAACGCATGGCACCGAGACGGGATATCCCCGCGAGCGTTTTTTGACGGGATTCGGCATGTCTCCGGCCGACAAATCCATGGAGAAACATGAGAAAATAGCCTACGCCGAGAACGCGGCGCGGGTGAACCTCTCCCTGATGCTCAGCGCAAGCATCGAATCTGAAGCCATTATGGATCGCTTCTCATCCATCGTTGATGGCAACGAAGAGATGATCGATGCCTACGCGTCGAAGAGCGTAACACGCAGCGACCTTAACCTTGATGGCGTTATCGTCGATCACTACTCACAGAAGAGTTCCCACCCCGCCTACGCCCTGGCCTATCTCGATCGCGTTGACGCGCGCGAACACTACGCCACGAAACTCAAGAGCAAGATGAAACTACTCATTGAGCACCAGGGCGAGGGAAACCGACAGCTTGCAGACAGGAATGTCGCCATGGCGCGCGACCTCTACCTGAAGTGCGACCGAATCGTTGATGAGATTGAAGAAATCATTGTTATTCAAGACCTGCTGGGTGGCTCTCCCATAACCCAGGATGAGCTGCAGCGTATCGTTGGCGTCAAAACTGAATCCCGGAAGCTCTGGGATAGCAGCGCGGACACACTCGAAGATGCGGCCGACCAGCTTGCCATGAAACTGGCTCTCCAGGTTCCCGGCACCGGAAAAGTCCAAGTGAATGCCCTAATGCTTGAGGACTCCTACCAGTACAGTCAATTTAGCGGGCGTTTTCGCACCATTCTTGAACGGGCAATCAGCTCACGCACCTCGCTTTCACCCATGACGGCCGATGAACTCGACTTCACGCCCGCCAGCTCCCGAATCGCCCGCCATGGGGTCGCCGCCAACGGAGCGAACTATCTGCTTTCCGGCACCTACTTCGTGAAATCAGATGGCGTGGACATCTATCTGCGTCTTTCCGATACCGAAACATCAACTGTGGTTGCCACGGCGAATGCGAGGGCCTTGAACATTGCCGTGAAGGGCGTCGAGCTCAAGCCCCGGAATTACCTGCAGGCCCTTCAGGACCGCAACGTGTTCCGGAAGGATGAAATGGTCGGGGGCAGCCTGATTCTGGAAACATGGACAAGCCGCGGCGTCGATGGCCTCGTGCTTGAAGACGGTGACGAGCTCAAGATCATGGTCCGCGTTAACCAGCCCGTTTATCTGCGGTTTATCTATCACCTCAACAATGGTGCACGCGTTATCCCCGACCGGCTCTACATGAACTACTACATTGGCGCCGACAAGGTGAACCAGGTCGTTGAACTGCCCGACACATTCGAGGTGTGTGCTCCGTTTGGTTCTGAAACACTCCAGATGTTTGCCTCCAACAAACGTTTTCCGCCGATTGAATTGGTGGAGAAGCTGTTTGAAGAAGAGAAGTACGAAGTGGTTGCCGATACGCTTCAGGATAGCAACACCCTCTACCGCGGCCTTAAGCGCAAGAAGAAAGAGGTAGAAGTTACAGAAGTGCGCCTGCCGTTGACGACAGTTGCCAGGACAGAGAGCCCTTAGTCCCATATCATCGAGTATTGCAGGACAGGCTTCTCTGTATTCAGAGAACCTGTGTCTTCAGCGCCGGCCGGACTCACACGCTCCCGAATACGGGAAGCGCGTCCTACAAGAGATCACAAACATCACACATGACATGATACGATGAGGACTTCCGTGAATACGGGGCACCAAGAGGGATGCTCCCCCCCGCTGAGAGCCGGACAGTTGACAGTCTTCGCCCTCTGTCTCTGCTTGTTGGCTGCGCCTACCCTCGCCCAACAGAGTTTTGATGAGTGGCTCGAACAGGACCAGGCAGAGTTTGCAGCCTACAACGCCGAAGTCACGGCCGCCTACGAGAAGTTCCTCAAAGAGGAGGCCGAGGCGTTCGCGGCCTTCATGAAAGAAGCCGGGGAAACGTGGGGCACCGGCAACGTGTGGGTTCCCGCACAGAAAGAGTGGGTACAATACCGCGACGACCTGGAAGAGCGGAGTAACGTCGATTTCGAAAACGGACACGCCGAAATAGAGGTCATTGTTCCCCCCGATGCAGGCGAGGACGAAGTCGCAGATGCCGTGGCAGATGCCGTGGAAACCCTTGTCCTGAGCGGAAGCATTGACCCCATCGAAATGATGCGCCGTCGGCTCTTCCCACAGAGCCGAAAACGACCACCGGCCAGACAGCCGACAACGGCTAAACCACCAAAGGCGTCGCCAGACACGGAACCATTCATCTATACCGTCCAGAAAGGCGACAGCCTCTGGCGCGTGTCGCGCAATTTCAAAGTTTCGCGTGAAGCGATTGCGAAAGCCAACGGCATCAGTCCGGATGACTGGCTGAAGATCGGCCAGAAACTGAGAATTCCCGGAAAAGCATCCGTGACGTCGACGGTCAGCGCCCCGAAGAGGGCGGCGCCCAAAACAAAGCCACGAGACTTGCGCCTTGCAGACGAAGGAAAGAAGCCTCTGCTTGATCGCCAGGTCCGCACGGCTGACGGTAAGCCGGTAACGCGGGAGAATGCGCGGCAATTCGCGGAGCAGGTAGCAGCCGGCAAAACAACGGAGAAGCGTGATGTCCGGGGCGACGACGGGAAATCCCGCCGCGTGGTCACCGCAAGATTTCCGTTGGTACCCGAACATGTGCGCGTGCGTGCCGACCGGTTCCGGCCGCTGGTGACAAAGTACGCCGCTGAATATGAGATTCCCTCGCCATTGATCTATGCCATCATGGAATCGGAGTCATCATTCAATCCTCGGGCCCGTTCCGGCGTGCCCGCTTACGGCCTCATGCAGCTGGTTCCCCGTTCGGGAGCGCGGGACGCCTACCGTTACGTATATAAGAAGGACAAGCTCGTCTCGGGGACCTACCTGTATGACCCCCGCAACAACATTGAGTTGGGCACCGCCTACTTGCGCATTCTCGATAAGCGCTATTTCAAGCGCATTGATAATGATTTGAACCGCCAGCTCTGTAGTATTGCCGCCTACAACACGGGCGCCGGCAATGTCTGCAAGGCATTCGGGGCAGGGACGTCACTTAGCCGTGCCGCTCCCATTATCAACAGCATGACTCCCGTCCAGGTGTACGTGAAACTCCGCAAAGATCTGCCGTACGCGGAGACCCGCAACTACATCAAAAAGGTTACGGACCGGATGCCTCAGTACGAAGCGTGGCAGTGATCTGCAGGTTGTAGGACAGGCTTCCCGAGTCCCCGAGGGAGCCTGTAGAAACGCAGACCGAAAGGAACACACGCTCCCTCGCAAGCTCGGGAAGCGCGTCCTACACGTACTACAGAGCTTTGGCGATTGGCAGACGCTACTGTCCGGGCTGCGAGAGCGCAAACTCGTAATCCCGGCGAACGGCTTCACCGAAGTTCATGTGTGGGAGATTCAACAGGGCTTCATAAGCCGAGGCCGCCGCCGTGTACTCCCCCTTAACCAGTAGGCCGCGAGCTTTCACGAGCCCCGCATAGACATTCCCCGGGTAGAGCGCGAGCGCGCGCCCGGCCTCTGAGAGGGCCTCGTCTGCAGCGTCGCCATGCCACTGGAACACGCCGCTTCCCGGCCAGAGCAACCGGTATTCGTTCGCCTCAATGGCTGCGGCGTTGCCATCCGTGCGTTTGAGAAACAACGCCGTGTCATCATCAAAGGCCACCAAAGCCCACTCGGGGGAAGCATGTAGTGACTGCGCCAATGTTGTATTCCCGTCACGACCCGTGTAGAGAAGCGCCCCCGTCACGTCATAGTCGTCAAAGATGCCGTGCCACTCGGGCTCGCCGGCAGCCGCCCGACAGTAGACATCGCGCCAGAACGTCTTGGGATAGGCTTCACAACGGCCATCAATGAAGGGGCGAAACTCTGGATACAGCCACCAGAGCATACCCGCCCCATAGCGCATCTCATTGAAGAGCTTCTGGGGCTGCACCTCGCGCCGCATGAATTCATAGATATGCGTCGGATGTAGTCGCTCATAGAGCCCTACGCCGAAGTGATAGGTAGGATCCGGCACGAAGACAAAGACCGTGACGGCAACCCAGACGGCAACAAGGACACCATGCGTAACGGGAGCCCAACGGGTCTTCCCGCGCTGTAGCAAAAACGACAGCATGTCCGCCGCATAGGGAATGGCGGCAACGACAAAGAACAGCACACAGCGTTGGGAGCGAAACGTCATCAACGCCAACAGCCAGACTGGTGCGGCAAGGCTGAGTCTTTGTAGGGTTGGCCGTCTCGGCCAAGCGGCCCCGGCCGCCCACGCATGCCGGCCCTTTGGGCTGGCGCTGCTTTCAGCAGCGTCTTGGCCGAGACGGCCAACCCCACAGAAACAAGCCGCCTGCAGCACCAACAACGCAATCATGGAAGAGAGAATCCGCCAATCCGTTGATCAGGCCAAGCCTCTGAACTCCAGAATCAGGGACTGCCAGAATGGGTCTCTGAAGTAGATGACCGGCAGGAGCAGGACACTGACCCCGTGAGGGTTAATTGCCTGCAGGGCAAGCGCCGAAACGATGAGGCTTGCGGCAAGCCCTATGCCGCGAATAATTGTTGGACTGAATGCTGACTCGTGCTTCTGCTTCACGGCAACAACGCTGCCCAGAAAGGCTGCCCCGATCTGAATACAGACATAGAGAAAGCCATACATGACGCCGGCGTGGGTGTTGGACCATACGGCCATCAGAAGCGGCAACCCTACCCACTGCCATCGCTTCCGCTCTCCCCACATTCGGTCGAACAGGATAAGCAGCGCAAAGAGGAGCGCGGAGAACAGAAAGGGCCGTGGAAAGAAGCGGGCGCAGGCCACGCAGACACCAACGGTCGTCACCCAGAGCGGAATGGCCACACGCCCCCCAATCTCTCGGCAAGCCGACAGGAAGCTTGTCGCCATAATGGCAACAGCCAGCAACGCCTTGAATACGACTATCCCTGCAATGCCGAACGCCGAGAACAGCAGGGCAAACACCACGCCCGGCCACCATTGATGCAACAGCCAGGGCTGCTCGGTGCACGTGTGGGAGAAGGTATTGACGGAGGGAATAGAGCGAGTTGCAAGGACCTCGTTTCCTGTCCGTATGTGGAAGCCCACATCGACATCCGAGATATGGAAAAAGGCGCTCAGAAAGGCGAAGACGAAAAGACCGGCAACCAGAAGTAGACGAACCGGTGATAGCCTTGTATCCGAATCGAGTATCACCGTACTGCCCATGCCTGCCTTCGTGCTGAGTTATGGGTTGCAGTCGCCTGCCTGCCATCCTAGGCTCTGCTTATGCTTTCACGAATGTCGTCTTTTGTCACTGTCACATTTATCGGCGTCCTCGCGTGGTCCGGCATCACACGCGCAGAGTCGCTCCCCGCCGTCTACGGAGCGTCACCATTCGGTGCCGTTCTCGAGACCATAGCCCAGCAACCGCACAAAACCCGCAGCCGGGAGGCCAACAACCAGGTCCTCTTTGTTGAGAACGGCTATAACGCGCTGCTGCTCCGCATACACCTCATCCGCCAAGCCTCACGCTCAATCGACATCCAGACCTTCATCTGGACCAACGATGAATGCGGACGTTTCATAATGTATGAGTTGATCCAGGCCGCCAAGCGCGGGGTCAAGGTTCGCATCATTGCCGACCACTTTGTCTCCGACAAGGATCCACTGATTGTGGCGTTCCTGGCAACGGTGCATCCCAACATTGAACTCAAACACTATCGCCCGGTTGCAGATCGCATCAAACCCAGCCGACTGCACGTGATCACCAAGGCGATCTTCCGTTTCCGGAACCTGAACCAACGCATGCATAACAAGGTGATGATCTTCGATGACGCCCTCGCATTGACCGGAGGGCGCAACATTGAGAACACCTACTATAACTACTCTCTTGGCATGAACTTCCGTGATCGGGACATTCTCGTACTGGGGCCCGTTGTCGGGGACGCGCGAAAATCCTTCGAGCGATTCTGGGATTGCCGGCATGTTGTTCCAAGCGGGAAACTGGTGGATGTCTGCGCCATCGTGGATCAAGGTAAGGTCCCGGCATATGAACGCAGGGAGGATTTCGAGTTTGGCGAGGTCTTTGCCGATATCGAGCAGCAGGCTGATAGCAATTCGTTCATTACTGCCACCTTTGTGGAGCGCGTGGTGCCGGCAGAACGCGTATCCTTTCTTGCTGATAAACCGGGCAAGAACCGCTCCCGCTGGTTAGGTGGCCAGGGCAAGATAACCAAACAGCTCGCAGAGATCGTACTCGAGTCAGAGAATGAACTCGTCATCCAGAGCCCCTATTTCGTTCTTAGCAAAGCGGCGATCGCTGTATTTCGATCCCTTCGCGAGAAGAGTCCGGCTGTCCCTGTCAAAGTCTCATCCAATAGTTTCGGTTCCACGGACAACATCTACGCCTACTCCGCCAACTACCGGCAGCGCGCAACGACCATTGAAGACCTGGGATTGCATGTCCACGAATACAAGCCCCACCCGGCAGACCTGCTACAGATCTTCCCGCAGTATCCGGAGATGCTGAGACTGGCCAACGCCAAACACAACCGTAAGCCGGATGACCGGTTGCCGTTTCTCTGTATCCATGCCAAGTCGTTTGTGTGCGATAGCCGCATTGCCTACATCGGGACCTACAACCTGGATCCGCGCTCGGAGAATCTCAACACCGAGGTCGGGCTCCTGATTGAGGACGAGAAGATCGCCACCATGTTGAGGAACTCAATTCTGCAAGACTGCACTGCCGGCAACAGCTGGGTTATCGCGCGCAAACCGATGCCGCTGGGGCTCGATAAGGTTAATGCAATCTTCCAGGGACTTTCAGGGCTCTCCCCCATTGACGTCTGGCCCGTGCGCAACACCAGTTCCTTTGAGCTTATCCCGGAAAAGGGGCCGCTTCCGCCGGACCACCCGGATTTCTATACCCACTATAAGGATGTGGGGAGTTTCCCGGGAGCACCGGCCGGACTCTCTCGAAAAGAACTTCACACACGTGTCTACAAAGCCATAGGTGGACTTGCCACACCACTACTGTAGGAACTGGGTATACCATGACATTGCCATTATCGGAATCGGACCCTCGCAGCCGCCCACAGCCAAATGCATTCTATCCACCGAAGCTAAGCCGCTGGGTAACGTGGTTGTGCAAACGCACGACCAGGCCGAACATCATACGCAAACTCAAAGTAACCGATATCGTGATCAGCGATGAGGATCTGGAGGCCTTGCGGAAGCTGAAAGGCTCACGCTGCATGCTGATGCCAAGTCATTCCGGTGGCTTCGAGCCCTACTTGATTGTCTATCTGTCCAAGCTTCTTCGGGACAACTATTTCTATATTGCCGCGATCGAAGCCTTCCAACGCAATCCAGTCGTCGCGTGGATCATGCAGCATATGGGCTGCTACTCCGTGATTCGCGGGGCTGCGGACCGGCGCTCCGTCCAAATGACGCGTCGGATCCTGGCTGAAGGCAAGCGCTGGCTCGTCGTGTTTCCGGAGGGCCAGACCGTATGGCAAAATGATACCGTGATTCCTTTCCAGGAGGGCGTAACTCAGCTTGCGTTCAAAGCGCTGGAGGATGCCGGCGCCAAGCAGACGGACAGCGACCTCATCTGTATCCCCATGGCAATCAAGTACGTCTACCTTAAGCCGATGGATAGCGAGATTCAGGAATCCCTTCACCGGCTGGAATCTCAGCTATTCGCCGGCACGCCGTCGGCCTCCTCCTCGGGGTATGATCGCCTTCGCAACATTGGCGAAGCCGTGCTGACGGCCAACGAACACCAACATGGGATCAAACCCGATCCTGATGCCACGCTTGACGATCGCATCCAGCGCATGAAAGAGGCAATCGTGCGGGAGATTGAGGACCAGCTCGACATTGTTCCTCGTGCCAATGCCCTCCTTCTCGACCGCATTCGGGGTTGCTTCAATGCCGTTGATCGCATTGTCAGCGAGGATTCGCACGAAACGCCCTACGCACAGAAACTCGCCGAGGAACGTAGCCGCGCGGCTGCGGCGCTCTATGACGATCTCTGGCGTGTACTCCAATTCGTCGCAATCTACGATGGGTACGTCCGGGAATCATTGACCGTCGAGCGCTTCATGGACGTGCTCTGCCTGCTTGAGATGGAGGTCTTCAACGAGCGCAGAATCTGGGGGCCGCGGAAGGCAATCATCCAGGTTGGACCACGAGTCAACTTGCGTGATCATCTTGAGGCCTATAAGGCAAACAAGCGCGGCACCGTCCAGGAGGTCTCAATGTCCCTGGAATCCTCGGTTCGCGGCATGCTCGAGGCACTCGCGACAGAACACAGCACGCCAATAACGACAGGCCCGGAGTGACACCAGCAGTGGAGGGCACCGAGTCGCACCGATAGGCTGTCGCTGCCCGGCGTGCGCCTACGCGGCGGGCAGCGGTCCTGCGGCGACAAGCTTCTTGTGAGCCGGATCGACAGCGAGGTTGAGCCCCTCAAGCGTTCGTGCGCCGAGTAGGACCATGTCTCCAGGCTCTGCAAATACGACCTCATCGATCGTAAACTCCCGGCCAACCCGCAAGATAGCAAACCCAACGCTTCGGGTGATTACCTTGCCATTTACCATAGCGAACTGGAGATCTTTTTTCTCCCGTTTAACACCAATCTTCTCGAGTTTTGGCGTCGGAATCCAAGTGTACTCACTTCCCGTATCGACAAGGGCCTTCGAAATACGGACCCCCTTGTCGCGGTGGACATGATTCTCAACCTTGCAGCCTATGTGGAACGTTCCCATACCAATATCGTAGCACCCGCCGTGCTTTCATCAACCACTTTCTGCCGCTAGAATCTGCCGCGGCGACTGCCTCGTGAGACGGGTCGCTTCGGTTGATGCGGTTCGCCGCCGCCGGGGGGAAGCACCCCTTTGTTTTCGGAGGCCACCCAGACAAACCGGCCCTGCGACCTGCTGCCCTTGTAGGCTGGGACACGAAATCGACGGACGTGGAACCCGCAGCGCATCAGAAGCTGCTCAAACGGCTTGCTGGCATCAGCCGACCAAACCGCAAGGCAACCCCGTTCACGCAGGGCACGTCGACAGGCTTCAATCCCCTTGCGGCTGTAGAGACGCTGATTCCCCGAGTCCGTCATCGCGCTGGGGCCATTGTCGATATCCAAAAGGATCGCGTCGAAAGCCTTATCCGAGTGTGCAATTGTGCTCAGGACATCGCCGACCTTGAGATGGACGCGCTCGTCTTTCAACGGATTGCCGTTGAGTTCCGAGAAGTACTGGCGATTCCATTCCACCACGTCACCGGATAGCTCGCCGACAACCACCTTGCCGTGCGGACCAAGCATGTCCAATGTCTCACGTAAGGTATAGCCCAACCCCAAACCACCGATGAGAACCGTCGGCGATTTGCGGATCTTCAGGTGAGAACATCCCAGCCGGGCCAGCTCGAGCTCAGACTCGTGCTGTCGGCTATTCATCAATTCGTGGCCGGCAACTTTGATCGAGAAGTCCTGGTCATGGCGGTAGAGTACCATCTCACTGCCATCGGGTGTCCGCGTTGCTGCCAGTTTCTCTGTGGGCTTCATAGGGAGTGTCCGTCTCGCTGTTCGTTGTCCGGAAAAGGGATGGAGACTATACCAATGCGCGATGTGTGTCCATATCAGGAAATCGGCTTGGTCTGTGTTTTACGGATCCGGCTACATTCAGCTCCCGCTCCGTAGCTGGATTCGTGAGAATTCAGATCCGCACGACCTCCCCGTGACCGTCCGAATCCTAACGGATCCGGCTACATTCAGTTCCCACGCCGTAGCTGGATTCGTGAGAGTTCAGCGCCGTAAGCACCGTGCCCAGCCTACAAGCTCCGGCCTGCCTTCTGAATGATGCGCATCGCATCGCGCGACCCGATGGGATCAACGCCATCCACCGTTAGCGGCGTTGAAACCCCACAGCCGTGGATGTACTCCGTGGTCTCTACCCTCACGGCATCATCGCTGCCTGAATCGGCAAGCCGGTATTCCCACCGTGGGCCGATCGTGACCCGCTGGGGAAGACTGTCGAATGCCGCCTCGGTATACTCCGTATCCAGATGCGGGCAGCTCAATGCGGCAGCAAGCTGTGACGTTAGACGCTCCGCAATAGCATGCTTGTCGAATACAAACGTCGCATCATCGCGGAAGCTACCAAGCTCCATCCAGGGGGCTCCCGGCTCCCACGGCATATTGCTGAGGCGACACCCCCAGGGATTCAGAGGACCGTCCGGGACACCAAAGCAGTACGTCTCTGGGTTCTCACTCTCAGCCCGACAGTTCATGCAGGCCTTCACGGCGTTGGGAGTACCGGCCATCTCGGGCGCAATTGTCTTTTCCGGTGGTGGCGCCACCGCTGCCGGCGGCACTTCCTGGCTGGGCTTGGGTTCAGGTTCGCTGACCGAATCGGACATCGGAGAGGGCTCGGGTGAGGGCGCCTTCTTCGAGACTTCAGCAACCACTTCGGCTGGTGCCTTTGGTTTGGCAGCCGGGGCCTCAGGCTTCGGTACTGGCGGTGGCTGCTGGGAGGCAGCCCGCGCGGGGCGTTTCGATGGCTTCTTAGGTAGTGGTGGCGGCTCGGGTTTCGTTGTCACCGAACGTGGCTTCTTACCAATCCGCCGTAACGCCATCTCGGCACGCCTCAACGCCAGGTCGACGTCGGCCTGCGCATAGTGCATGGCTTTGGCCATCCGCTCAATCGGCTTGGACTCCATTGGGGACAGGTTACCGTCCGCGATCGCCACCATGATCATATCCTGCAGATTGTCCATTCGCTCATTGAGCGAATCCGGCAACTGCACCCGGTAATGGCCATCACCGAGTAACTTCCCGGCCGCAGCGACATCATCCTGCGTGCCGCCAATACGGTGGATGATCGACCGCAGCACCAGCGATTCGGTGGACGCCACCTTTCCGCCTACCTTGGCAATGCTCAAGACATTGGCCAGGTACGCCGCCCTATTCGCTTTAGCTACGATCGTACTCATCCCCGCCTATCCCTTACGCGCTCGGCGCGTCTTCGGTTTCTTCCGTCTTTCCTGCTGTCTTGCCGAGGTAATCCGGAAGGTCCAGGCCAATTTGCTTGGCCAGCTCGTGCATGGGCGGCAGAGCCCCCATCATACGCTGTCCCAGTCCGGACATGCCCTGCCCCTCTCCGCCGGTATCCCAGACGAAGATCTTGTCGATCGGCAGATCCTGGATGGCCTGGGCCTGGATTCTCGAGATCTCCTGGAGCTTCTCGATCAGCAACAGCGAAGCGGCTTGTTCAGCAGAAGCACACGACTGTACGAGTCGCTGATAACCTTCGGCCTTGCCATCCAGAATGGCCTGTACACCCTTACCTTCAGCGGTCATGCGAGCCAGCGTGGCCTGGGCTTCACCCTCGGCAATGCGCACGGCTTTCTGCTTCTGCGCGTCGGCGGCAATCACGACCTTCTCGCGATCGGCATTGGCCGGCACCACGATCTCGGCGTTCAGTCGAGCCTGCTCACGCTCGGCGCGAGCCTCTTCAGCCAGCTTCTCTGCCACTTCCTGGGCAACGCGAATGGCACCATCTGCTTCACGAGCCGCAGATTCGGACCGGTTACGAGCACCTTCCTCGGCAACACGCTGGTTGGCGCGGTAGGCGGCCTTCTCTGCATCAGCTTCGGTCTCGCCCGAGACAGCCTGCGCATCCAGAGCGGCCGATTTCGTACGGCGTTCTTTGTCAGCCGTGGCCTCACCGATTTCGGCGTCGGCATTTGCCGCCGCAACGGCAACGCGCTGGTCACGGTTACGTTCAGCAACACCCGTCTTGCCCGTCTTCTCCTGCTCGGCCACATCAATGTTGGCCTGGTTGATCGCTTCGGCAGCGGCGCGACGACCTAGAGCGACGATGTAGCCGGACTCATCTTCGATATCACGAATGTTGACGTTGATTAGTGAAAGACCGATCTTCTCGAGCTCGCCACTGACAGCGTCATTCACCTTGTTGAGGAACGCCTGGCGGTCGGCGTTGATCTCTTCGATCTTCATCGTCGCGATGACAGCACGCATCTGACCCAGGATGATATCCTGTGCCTGGTCTTGGATGTCTTTGCCGCTTAATCCAAGCAGACGAATCGCGGCATTCTGCATGATGCCCGTCGTCGTTGATACCGCGGCCGTCACCGTTGTCGGAACCGTAACGCGGATATTCTCGAAGGAGAGCGCGTTCTTGAGATCAATCGGAACCACGAACGGTTCGAGATCCAAGTAGTCATAGGCCTGGATCAGAGGCCAAACGAATGCCGCGCCACCGTGAATACAGCGTGCCGCGCCGGCGTTCGTCTTACCGTAGATCACGAGGATCCTGTTGGACGGACAGCGTTTGTAGCGCTTGGCAAAACTGATAAACAGGACGATGACAATTGCGGCCAGGAACATTGACAGAATCAACCCCACGGGGGCGCCTGAACGCGATGTGCGCACACCAGCCTGCGCAATAATGATTGGTAGCATTGAGTAACTCATACCTTCCCTCCCTCTTCTGTTTCGGATGCGACTGCGACTTCTACTGTGGTCTCATCGATGATTCGTTTGACGATAACTGGGGTACCGGATTTGATCTCGGTCCCGCCCGCAGCGCGTGCTTTGACAAAAGAAATGACGTCACTGACAGCCACGCGCACCTCGCCCTGGCCGCCTTCAGGTATATCCAGGTAGACCGTGCCGCGAGCGCCCAGTGATGACGCAATACGCTTCGTGCCCGTGTGCGCCAGCTTGGGCAGAAGCGCGAGCAACAGGGCCACGCTGCCCATACCAGCCAAGCCCCATATTGAGGCAACGCCCATTGCATTCGGTAGCGGCTTGCCGTTGCTCAAGTAAAGGGCACTTCCCCACGTGAATAGCGTGAAGAACGCAATAATCGCACGGATGCTCAAGAGCTTGAAGGCAACCACCGTTGCCGTCGAATCGGCATCGGCCCCGGCGTCGAAATCATCAACGTCTGTGTCCAGGTCGGTGTCAACGTCCGTATCGAAGTCGGTGTCGCCAACGTCATCGCCTCCCTCGTCATCTAGCCCGATAAGCGCGGCGATGAGCTGCCAGAGGAAGAGAACAGTAAAGAAGCCGGCCGCCGAGAAGAAGCCCCGGTTAATCGCCGTCAAACCATCCCACCATGCCGTCATGCTATGCCTCCATCTACTATCCGGTTTGGAATCACCTGCTGCCTGATGCAACACGTGTCAATTGTGCTTTCTTGCATATCATGTGCAAGACAGTCATGCAAGTTCCTCCCCATTCCACATTCGCCGTTCTGCTATTCCGCGTTCGGGTCATTGAGCTTTCCGATACTCACCACGTTCACAGGCAGCCACAAAACTCTCAGCAACAGACTTCAGCTCTTCCCATTCGTCACGCAACTGTGCCGCTTCACTGGCGTCGATCTCACCATCATTACGCATGCCGTTTGTCACGCTCTGGAGTACGTCCGAGAATTCCTTGAGCATCTTCTGCGTCGCCTCAAAGACGGCCGCCGAGTATTCTTCATCCGCTTCCGTATTTCTGACGAAGAATCCGTCCACCTGGCGACAAAGCCACTTGATCGGCTCACGATCCCCTGTCAGGTCACATAGTGTTGCCACACGATCCAACGGGTTTTTTGCCCCCGAGGCATCAGGAGAGTTTGTGGGTTCACACCAGCGGTAGACCATTGCCGATGACAACTTCATGTCGGAGGCAACCGACTTCACACCCACACCACTGACCGCTTTCTTCAGAACTTCGTAGGACTCCATACTCGCCTTTCATCTGTCTCAATTCGCCAACATCATCGCAGGTGGCTAGACGGTCGGCCATTAGAATGTACGATGTTGTTTATACCGGCCACGGCCGGTCAAACGGGACGCTTCTCATGGGGCTCAACCCCGTATTTCTCGCGACGGGCTTTCCCTGCAGGACATCCGCCACGCGTCAGGATCATCTCAAGGCGTTGAATGAATCGGGCAAGCCGCTTGCCTTTCCGTGCATTGGTGCAGACAGGGCAGTGAGACTCACAGAATTCAGGATCTTTAAGGTTCATGTATCCCCCTTCCTGCTTCGCAGGATAAGTATAAACGCGACACCGATCGACGCGCCAAGCCAACCGAACAGAATCAGAAACACGCCTGACAGAATTGCCTGGAATAGCGGCTTGAATATGGGTCGGCTGAACGTGAAGACCCTGGGCTCATCCAACCCGTCAACGGTGAGTAAATACGCTCCCGGCTCCTCGATGTGATAACGGGCAATGCTCACTTTCTGATGCTGGCCGGATGTAATGGTTGAACTCCAGAGCTTCGCCGTAGGAATCTCCTTGCCCTTGTGCGTAAGGGTAATCGTGGTTTGGTCGGGTAGTTCAGCTGGCTTATTGAAAACCTTCCCTTTGATCGTCGTCTGGTAGTCGTGCCAAACAACATACGGGCCGGGCTCAGCTAGCTGAAAAGTCTGTGTTGAAGGAACCAGAAACGTGTGGCCTTCGGGCAGGGAGATGATCCCATGGACAAGAACGGCAATTCCGCCGCCTGTGCCGGCAACGAATAGCAGCGCCGCCACGGCAAGCCACCATAAACTCAGTTTTCGTCTCATGCCTCAGCCCCCTGTTGAACACCTAACTCAATCATATGCAGAGAAAACTACCACGCCAACGCCAACAGATGCAATGCCCTCGGTGCATGGATATGGGCATTCTAAACAACTCTCGCAATTCTAATGGCCAGCCCCTGGCCGCCTCTGCAAGACTTATCGCAAAAGGAGGAAGAAAACATGTCAAACTACGATGAACAACCGATGACGACTGGTGCATGGTTCCTGACAATCCTGGTGTTGGCCATCCCGCTGCTCAACCTGATCATGTATATTGTCTGGGCATGTGGCGTTGGCAACCGGAGTCGGGTCACATTCTGCCGAGCAACGATACTCTGGGTGGTCATCGGCGTGGCTCTCTATGCTGCTCTTGCAGGGCTCGGTATTGGCGCGGCTCTGTTGAACCCATAGGAAAGCGACAGGCAGAGCGTGCCTGCCACGCCGCCGATGATACCGCCGAGATGACTATAGGTATTTGGCGTTCCGACATTGCCGAAATGGAGCGCCGAAAGGAACACGCTGCCGCAGGTGGCCTCGAATACCGCCTTCACCGACACCCCCGCCAGCAACCCCCACCCCACCCACGGTGACTGCTGGAGCTCGCGGGCCCGTCGCACCATGCCCAGCGCAACCGCCGCGACGAGACCGTGGCCGATTCCCGAGAGTCCACAAAACCCAAGAGACGCAATCCCGGGATCAAACGCGGCTAATCCCATGCTACCCAGAAGGCAGACGGCGAAAACGAACAGTCGACGCCTGGGATGCGCTCCCACCAGCGGATACAGTAGAAAGAAGGCACCGGCATCTAGAGCAAGATGATATACGGTGACATGAGAAAACGGATGCAGAAAGAGTCGCGACCACTGCCCGGCGGCCAAAGCCCCCGGCGCATAGGCCCACTGGCCCGTGCCTTCCCCAATGCCAACAAGATGCGTGTTGGTCATCGTAACCAACAGCATCATCAGCGCGATATCCCAGTTCCCATGTAACCATTCTACGAGTCTGCTCTTCATGGCGCCCCCTGGACTTGCGGCTGTAGGGCCGGCCACCATGACCAACCCTACAGCACATCCTGTTACAGTTGCGACCGACGCTTACGTCGTGCCCAAAGCCCCACAAGCAGGAACAGCGGACCTACCGGGCCCGTACCACCCCCAAAACCAGGCATATCAAAGTCAACCCCACGACGGCTGGGGGTACTTCGCTGGGCCGGCGTATTAACGCTCGGTTGGCGTACAACACGGGGGGCCTGTGGTTTGGCGGCAACAACGGACGGCGCAGCCGGACCAATGTCGGCAACGGCACGATCCCTCAGTTTCGCGAGTAGATCCGCGCGGCCCGACTGGGCCGCCCGGTCGCGGACCATGCGTGCCGCGTTACGGCGGTCTATCTTCCATCTGCGATACTCACCATCGTTCTCCAGCACGAGGAAGCTGGTGTATTCCGAAACAATGGAATAGGTCTCGCCTAAGCTCACAATATCCTTGAGAACATCATCCCGTCGCCCGGACCGGTCCGCCTGCTTGAGGAGACTATCAATCCGGTGCGACGCCCAGCTTCGTTCAATTTCCGGATTTGAGTCGTCCCGGTTCGGGAACGCCAGTTCTGCGCGCTTCTTGAAAGCAATACCGCGAATGTCGCCCTTCACAGAGACCTTTGCATCGCCGGCGCCTCGGTAGCGTCCATATACACGAATGGGAGAGCCGTGGTACAGGTTAGGGAGTACACGTGGTTCAACGTCGTAAACGTCAACACCATCAAACACCACGGTCAAATCCGTTGCAACCGGGCTGGTCAGCTTGCGCCGAAAGGCCTTTGCCTGGCGCTCGAAGTTGTCGCCGCGGGAGATGAATGCAGCCAAGCCTCCTGTGTCTGCAGAGAGCTGCTCAAGCAGGGGACGGTTGACTTCATTACCGACGCCGATACAGAACGCACGGCAGCTGCGTGGGCGTTGCCCGATTAGTGCGAGCAGCTCCCTGCGTTCCTGTTGCTGCGTCATACCATCGCTGAGAACAACGAGGTTCATCTGTCTGTCAGGATCCGCGTACTTGTAAGCCGTCTGAAGCGCGGGCCGCAGGACCGTGCCGCCACGAGCTGCCTGCGTATCCAGAAAAGCCGTCGCCGACGACTTCCCCACGGCGTCTGCATTCTTCAGGGCTCCGAAGAGCGTATTGGGCTGTACGTTGAAGGTGATAATCTCGAAGCGGTCCTTTTCCCCCAGCGTATTGATGAAAGCCCCTACCTGCTCCTTGCTCAGAGCTAACTTGCTGTCATTCCCCATGCTGCCGGAGATGTCCATCAGGAAGACATAATCCATGCCGCCGAGACGCTTGCCGAGATCTTCGCCGGCCGTGAGCGTAAGTAGGAAGTAGCCATCGTCGCCATCGGGCTTCGACGTCAGCAGATCAATGCCGGTGCGGGGGCGACTGAGATGCCCCGACACGACAACATCGCGTGCCAGGCTGCCGCCTTGTACTTCAAGGCTGGCCTGCCAGTAGTCATCACC
>CAZCDU010000013.1:34208-63092 GCA_964497125.1 uncultured Victivallales bacterium
TCTTTGCCGTTGATCCACATGCTGAAGTTCGCCACCGAAGCGCCCTTCGGAACGGGGAACGTATAGAGCGCCTCCACCTGTCGATTCTCCGTGTTGTGGAAGACCTGTGTTACTTTCGTGACAGCAATTCCATTGTTCAAGGTCACGGCGACATCATGCTCCTTGATTTCAAGCACGCCGCCAAAGCCCCCATCGGCAATGAGCAACCCCGCCCCCTTCGCCGTCCCCCCCACAATTGTCGTCACTACTGTCAGCGCCACCAAACCGACCCACCTCTGCATGCCTCTCATCACAAAACCCTCCTCCTTCTACGCCCGGACTTCATGCCCAGGCAACTGGCAGCCTTTATCGCAGACGGCATGCCAATGGGGTGATTCGGCCATTCTTACGGTCACTACTCACTACTGGTAAGCGGGTTGTGGATATTTGCTGCACACAACCCCGAAGCAGAGCACAAGGCAGAGGATGTTCATCGCATGAACATCCAGAGAGCACATACTGCACACTCGGGACCGCAGTGCCCTATTCCGCATTCGCCATTCCGCGGTCCGCATTTCTCGTTGCCCTACCGCCATTGACGTCCTCAGGCAACAAATGTCAGATTTCCTGTCAGATTAGAGTAACGCGCGGCTGTATATAGGGTGGAGGGTGGAACATGAATGATGACAGGGAGCTTCTACAAGGGTTCGTCCGCAATGGATCGCAGGCGGATTTTGAGGCACTCGTGCAGCGCTATACGCCCATGGTGTTCAGCAGCGCTCAACGGCGAGCTGGAATAGCCCACGCGGAGGACATCACGCAGGCGGTCTTCATCATTCTGGCTGGGAAGGCGCAGCATCTGTACCGAAAGAAACACAAGAACATCGCGGGCTGGCTGCATACAACGACACGATATGCTGCTCTGCAGGTGCGACGGTCTGAAGAGCGGCGAAAGACGCGCGAACGCAATGCAAGCGAGGAGCACAACGCCATGCATGAGGATAAGCCCCCCGAAGCACGGGTGACGATCACCCCACTTCTTGACGGCGCCCTGGACTCTCTGGGCAGCAAAGACCGAAACGCGCTTCTACTGCGCTTCTTCAGGGATGCTTCTCACGCAGAAGTTGGCCAGGCCCTGGGAATCTCGGAGAACGCGGCCAATAAGCGCGTGGAACGAGCACTGGCCAAACTTCAACGCTTCTTCACAAAGCGCGGCGTCACGGCCTCAGCGGCTGCATTGGCCGCCATGATTGCCGGCGAAGGCACCGCTGCCGCCGCCCCGGGGCTGGGTGCCTCATGCGCCGTCGTGGCTCTGTCGACCAGCTCAGCCGGCGCTGTGGCATCAGTCGCAACGCTGGCCAGCCAGACATCAACAGCCATGCTCGTCGCCCAGGTTAAGACCATGGCCCTCACCGGGGTTGCCTGCTCGACACTACTCGGTGCTACTGCTGTCGGAGTTCGGCATCATGTCCTCCCAGCCGCCCCGCAGGCACATCAACTGGATATCAAGCGTTTTGCTGTTGCGTACAAAGGGCGTACAGAACTCCCGGACGGGACCTTTGAGTTCCAGCTGAATGACCTCGACTCGCAAGAAACGCATTTCGTGAAGATCGGTGACCACATCATGGGCTACGAAGTGATGTCGCACCAGATACTGAACAGACCGATACCGGTAGAGGAATTGAGCGGGGAGCTCATGGCGGATGTATCGGAACTCACTCTTGAATCACCCGACCACACGATCGTGCTCACGAAGGATGAAAGGACGCGCTCAATCTCTGCAAACAACTAAAGGAGGCATGCCATGCTGAAGACACTCAAGATCACCGTGATACTTATGTTTGTGTTGTCGGGAGTTGCCCTCGTCCTCGGCATCATGCTCTTCAATAAGCGACAGATCCTGATCGGGCGTACGCTAACCCTTGAGCGCGGCATCACCCAGCTCGCCGCCACACTCGAGGAACGCTTCCCAGATCAGCCCATTGCCATGTCTCTGGTCCCACGCGATGTGGACTCGGTATCGCCAGAAATGATCGACAGCCCCCTTACGGGAGATTTCTGGGAGTCCTATAGGCCGATCCTCGAAATGCCGGCAACAGACACAATCCGACTCACCAAACGTCGTCGCGAACTGCAGTCCTTCTTCCGCATTGATCCTATTACGCAGAAACCGGTGCGGGATCCAATCACAGACCAACGGATTCGTACCGGGGCAGGAACCACACAAGGCGTACTTGATGATGTTGTCGCTGCCGCGGAGCAGCAACTCAACCGCCTTAACGAGACCCGCCACCAACTTGTTGAACTACGTAAGGAGTGCCTGGACACGATCGGCGAACTCAACCGACGCAAGGGCGAACTGAGGACAGCGCTGTGCCAGGTTGCTGACCGCGATGGGCAAATCGCAGCTCTGGAGCAAACCGTGAAGGTCCGAGATCAGGCCATCGCAGAACAGGAAAGCGAGATCTCCGACCTGAACGGTCGCCTTCTTGATTCGGAGCAGGTGGTGGGTTTTCAGATAGAAGATATTCGCCGCCTCAGCAACAACGTCGCCATCTGGCAGGGGAAGTATCAATCCCTACTTGGCCGCACCGACAAGCCGGCTAAAGAAAGCTGGGCCGCCATAAGCCCGGGACACAAAGGCAAGGTCGCCTCGGTTGACACAGAACGTGACTTTGTGGTCATGGAGCTTGGCGGCAAGTTCCTTGGCGAATATAGACAGGCACTTGAACGGGACAGCACCATGCCCTCCCCCACGCTCATGGTGACGCGAAAGAACAACGGCGAGGAATCCTTCATCGCCAAAGTCAAACTCGGAACAATCGACCTCGCACAAGGCCTCGCCGTCGGAGCCATCCTGCCGTCATGGCAGCAAGATTCCATTCTGGTAGACGACAGACTTGTCTACTGATCAGCTCCCGACGTTGCATCGGAGCCGAATCACTTGAGGAGGGCACAAGAAGCGGCAACGCTGTGTTCACGACAGTCCCAGCTTGCGTTCACGGAATCTGCCGGCAACGGCCGTATTCTTCTCTGTCACAGAGAGTTTCAGCTGTGATGGGTCAGCGAGCGTCCCAAAGACGTCGTCAACGGACTTCGTTGTGGGCCTAAGCCTAAGGACGGCTTCAGAGTCGCCGTGAAGCACGATTTCAACTCTGTCACCAGAACGCAGTCGCAACGCATCACGCACGGATTTTGGTATCGTTATCTGACCCTTTGTTGTCAGCGTTGCGGTAACCATGCGCAGGCCTCCTTACTTCTATTTTTCTCCTTACATACTAGTAAGGCTGTCCAAGCCCGTCGATGACCGTACGCGGGCGGAGCCTGCGTTGCTCACCACCGACTACCACCGGTCTTCGTCTGAGATCAGTGCTTCAACAGCATCACCGTGGTGGGCCAGCGACATGATGGAGCGGGCTATGTCCGCTGGGTGCGCCGTTGCACGGAGGTAGGTGTCGACGACCGCGAAGCACAATTCGTCCTCCAGCTCGGCGATGGCTATGGCGCCGAACGGTATCGACATGTTGAGCTTTAGGACCGATTCATAGCGAGCCGGATCAACCTTACCACAAGGGGTACATAGCTGCACCATGGGGCGACCATCAGGATCACGCTGTGAGAAGTCCACCCATATCCGTTGTGAGCGGTTCTCAGGGAGGGAGACAGAAAGCGAATAGGACCGGCCTTCTCCTGATAGGGCAACGGGCAGGTCTGTTATCGACTGATTCATCAGTTCTTCATCTGACAACTCCCAAACATCGTCGCCGTCAGACAGCTCTGGCGTCCGGGCAACCCACTCTCGCCACGCTTCGGGAGTGTCCTCCCCATCGTGCCCCGTGATCTCGCACAACGCCCGGTTGACATCGCTCTCGTTTTTCTGCTGTTCCAGCAGACCGATAAGCGGAAGCACCGCACGTTTGTCTCCCAGCTCACCAAGGATCCGGACGGCAGACCACCGAACCCCTTCATTGCGGTCCTGTAGCAGAGAAATCGCGCTATCAATTGCCTCAGCATCAACAGCCGCATCTATGCTGACAGACCGTGTCCGGATATTCCTAAGCCCTTCACGAAGTTTGCGCTTATCCATTATCATCTCCTCATTTATGACTACTACCCAAAACTCACACGCCCCGTCTCGTCTTGCGGTTGACCAGCCAGAACACAAACCCAACCAACGCTCCCCCCAGGTGGGCCAAAGAGGAAACATTGCTTACCCCGGCGAGCTGTGACCATACACCGAAAGCCTGGATCATCACCCACACGATGAACATGGTCTGCATCTCAGTCGTTATGTGGTCGGCGTGGCCCCCAATCGTGGGCCCTTCTCTTCGGCAACCAGCAACTCAGAGCTACTCACCGGGCAACGGTATCCCACGGAGAATCTCTTCGATCGTTGTGATCCCATCCCTAAGCCTCTCGATGGCATCGCGATACATAGAGACAAAACCCGTGTCGTCGTCACCGGTTAGCGCAATCCCGGAAGCAAGCGATTCACGCATGCTTTCGGTTGGGACTAGTAGTTCAAAGATACCGGTCTGGCCAAGGTACCCCCTATGATTGCAGGCGTCACAACCAGTGCCATGCATGAATGGCAGATCCGGGGGAAGCGCAGGGAGCATCGCGAGCACAGCCGGCGCAGGCTCGTACGGTTGTTCGCAATTGGGGCATATCTTGCGAACGAGCCTTTGCGACAGGACTCCAGACAAGACGGTAGAGACAAGCGTCTTGTCTGTACCAAGAAGCACAAGCCTTGATATTGCCGTGAGCGCGTTGTTTGCGTGAATCGTGGTGAATACCAGGTGCCCCATCTGCGCGGCACGGAGCGCGATGTGCGCGGTCTCTTCATCGCGAATCTCGCCGATCATGAGAACATCCGGATCCTGGCGCATGAAGGCACGAGCGTAGTCAGCAAAAGACATTGTTGGCGACACCTGCTTCTGGCTGACACGCGGCAACCTGTATTCAATCGGGTCTTCAACCGTCAGAACTTTGTTCTCGTCGGAATTAATGTCCCGGATCGCAGAATAGAGCGTCGTTGTCTTGCCGCTTGCGGTCGGCCCCGCAACCACAATCAGTCCGTCCGGGGCGTGTATCAGATTCCGCCATCGTCTATGCACCACATCGCTCATACCAAGCTCATCCACGCCAAGGGAAATCCGCTTGGCATCAAGGACGCGCAACACCATGTCACTTCCGAAAGAGCCGGGCAGAATGGAGATGCGCAGGTCTATCTGCCGTACACGACCGGCTTCGTTAGTGTACGTTGCCGCAATCCTGCCATCCTGTGCCACGCGGCGCTCGGTAATATCCAAGTCTGACAGAATCCGCATAAAGGAACATATCTTCTTCACGTTGGCAGGACTGACCGGGGTAGGAACCTGGTGTAGAACGCCATCAATGCGGAACCGCACGTCAACGTCATCTTCATACGTCTCAATGTGAATATCACTGGCACGCCTTGTCACGGCGTCCGAGAGCATATCTGTAACGAGGTCTGCTGCGGCCTGATCTTCAGCGAATGTTATCTTCCGGGAGAAATCCAAGGCGAGAGGTGCGTGCGTCTTGTCATCGGCCGTGTCAGAGAGAAAGGCGTCATCGTTTCGGGGAAACGCGTGAGACAGTGCTTTTTCGTATTCGTAGCGATTCAGTTGCACCGCCTGGACTTTGCTGCCGATCTTCGTACAGACTTCGAACAGCGTCTTCTCGTCAGACGCGTCAAGCATCCCCAGATAGACATGAGGAGCGGCATCTGCGTCTGCGGTGCCAAGCAAGACGACCTGCTTCTCCTCACAGTACTCCCTACCCAGCTTCTGCATAAGCTCCCGGTCGAGCGCAAAACGGCTCAGATCCAGGAAGGCACGGTTTTCTGGGGCATTAGTTGACATAACGGTCTCGATAGTATGGCGATGGTCCGGAAGATGCCATTAGAAAGAAGTGCAACATCTCTAATGCTGGAACGGCACTGGACAGGCGTCCATCAAACAGACTAGTCATCGAGAATATCCATGAGGTCCAAGATGTAACTGAACAGTCCTACCAGATCGAGGAATAGCTCAAATGCACCGATGGCAGGTGTTAGGTCTGGATCCCAGCGGTCGACAATCCGGCTAGTGTCGAAGAGTATCCAGCCGAGGAAGACGACAGCACCGAAAGTGCTGAGCGCGACATGAAAGAGAGGCATGTCCGCGAAGAGGAGAAGAAGGAATCCGCCGAGCAGAATCCAGAATCCCGAAATAAGGAACCCAAGTAGCCAGCTGAAATCCCGCTTGGAGATCAGCACATAGATGGAGAGCGACGTGAACATCACGACGGAAAGAGCACCCGCGCTCGCCATGGTGCCGGCAGCGCCTGCCTCCGCATAGCGCGCCGCTATCAGCCCCAGCACCCCCCCTGTAACCACGGTGAACAACGGAAAGACGATCTCAATGGGATTCCGCCACCCAAACCAGCCGCAGAGAATCCACAGGATACAGTCCAGCACGGCGAATGGCACAATCCACTTGGAGGGAAGGAAGTAGTAGCCTACGACGCCACATACAAGCATCCCTGCCAGTGACGCGAGGAAGAACGTATAGGTCCGCGCAATAAACATATCCTCTGGGTGACGACCAGAAGCGCTCGGTCTCGGTCTCTTTATCTGCATCTTATGTTCCCCTGCTTCCCTTTGCTTCCTTAACTCAACCGGCATCTCCCTCAAAAACACTGCGGAATGCTTCGGGGTTCGTGAACAGTTTCTTAAAGCGGCGCATCAGGTGAGAGCCGTGTGCGCCGTCCGCGTATCGGTGGTCGAACGTGAAGGTGATGATCGCCGAGTTTGCGGCAACCACTTCGCCGTCGCGCACAACGGGAACCATCCTCGGTTTTCCGACGCCTATCAGCAGCGGACAGCGGGAATAGGGAGAGAGCGGGATGAAGGCATTCTCGATGCCGAGAGCGCCGATGTTCGTGATCATGGCCGAACCAAATCGGTCTTTCGGCATGCCAACGCATGGAATCGCGATATTGAGCGCGAACTGGAGAAACTCCTGAATCAGAAGCAAGGGCCGAAGCAGGAACGATGGCAGTGGATTGACGATCTGCTGCACCTTCAGGTTCTCTTTGTCCCGGTTGTAGCGCAGATCATTGGCGCGGACCTTGGAAATGCTAGCCACTTCAGAGATAGACTTCTTGTCCGCATCGCGAAGTACAAAGCCTGATAGATCTTTGCCCTTTGGCGTCTTCAGGAGTGTCGTGATGAAGATGTCGACATTCTGCCGCTTGTATAGATTTCCCAGACGCAGAACGTGATTGAGCTCCGAATACCGGTCCAGGCAATGTGCTGCGATTTTTGTTACAAGATGGGTCAGCGTCAGCGGGGTATCGGAATCGCATGATTTAAGAAACGCGAGCGCCGGATCGACCGGAAGATCAAGCATCGCGTAGGTGTTTGGATTACGCGGATGCCGCCAGCTTGCAATCGCGATCTTGCGGTAACTTGTCAGGTTCTGTCTGTCACCCAGACTGATGTTCATAGCTTCCCCTCATACGAGTTCACGTGCTTATCCATGCCACGAGAACGACCCCTAAATCTGCCAGCACATGGGAAATGCATGGCAACACCAACCCGGCATCACGTCGAGACATTTCATGCCATACAAAGGATGCTGCGGTCAAAACGGCAAAACAGATGATGAGCCAGAGAGGCACAAGGAGCGACCCGAGAACAAGCATATGGTAACCGGCAAAGACCGGATGCGCCCAGGGCGTCTTCTCGCGCAACGGCTGCCAGTGCAACTGCTCCAGGACCGGATGAACAAATCCGAAGTATGGGATCATCGGGAGAAGCAACAACCGTGACAGATGATGCTCTGTGAGCCAAACCGACAGCTCCGTTCCAGTGACGTGCGGGAGAAGGAAATAGAGGAGAGGACCCGTTGCCGCCGTTGATGATGCCAACAGCAGCGACCGTTTTGAAACAGGCCGCCACGACCTACGCGGCCCTCTGTGAAACCATAGCCAGAATGCGATCTGCGCATGATACGCGAGAATCGCAAGCCACGCGTTCGACAGACCACACCAGAACACGCCCACAGCGACATACGGGGCGAGCAGCTTCAGCAGCCCCCTGATGCTTCCCCCACCCCACGCCATGTCTATGGCTTCACCGTGGCCATGGACTTAAGGATGGCCTTCTTCGATTTCTCAAACTCAGCCGCCTGCCCCCATGCTTCATAGGCCAGAACGTGTTTCTCTGTTCGCACGACTGCAACCATGTAGCCATATGACTCACCACCGATGTCCTTGGTGCCAGAGAGGACAACCCCCGCCCCTTTGCGACCGATGCTGATTGGGGTTTCGTTCTTGATCGCAATCGCGCGACGGGCAGCCAGGGCCTGTCTGATAAACGACGTCCAGAAGGCAAGCGTTCCGCCATCAACGTTATCGTGCTGCGCCACTTTGAGCAGGACACCGTCTGCTGACGTGGCCCGCGTCCGATTGTGGACCTGTTCGTACTTCGCGAACAGTTCAGGGAGGTCGAATCTCAAACGCCTCCTCACATCCGTACAGTGGTAGCCTCGAGTCTTGCGATTCCCCGAGGCAAGGTCCTCGCCAAGCTCAACCACCCAGGGGAATGGAATCTGCTGCTTCACCGTCTGCTGAGGTAGCGGCGAATTGAGTTTCACGGTGAGCGTCGAAAACGCAATCCTGTCTTCCAGCACCCGCATCTGCCCCTTGAGAAGCTCGATACTCTCCGTGATCCGCCCAAGCTCGGTCTCGATCTTCAGCGCGTCTTCAACCTTCTCCGCCCGGTCCAACAGCGCGGCAAGTCGATCCCGGACCTGCTCGGCATTCTTAAGCCGAATGCCGAGATCACGCATTCTGTCGGTAACGTCCTCGCCTACGATGTTCTTGAAGGTCACCTCGCCCTCTGCTTCCACCAAGGCAAGGACGGTTTCAAACATAGGAGCCGGGATCTTGAAGACGATCACACTGTCATGCACCGACTGCATGTAGCCGTTGGCATCTTCGACTAGCTTACGCACCTGGCGCATGGCGGTATCAATATTCTCAACCAGTATTGCCACCACCCCATCGTAAACTAGAAGGCGGTTGCTCTGCTTAGATTCAGTAGCTTTGCGGGGCACCGGGGCGCCGAACTCTGCCCTGGGCGCGGGTGCGGCGACAGCCAGGCCATCGCGAGGCGCAAGGGCATAGGCATCAGTCATCATCATATCCGCGTCCATCCCCAAGTCATATGTACCAGATCTAACGCTAGCACATCCTGTCTGAACGATTGCCGCTAGTATTCCCAAGCATGCATTTCGTAGCAGTCGATTCACAGATACCTCCTGTTCTGAAGGGAATACCCTTAGCCTTATCGTTATAGCACCACGGGCGACCAGCCCTGCGGGATCGAATCCGGCGCACCGAGATTGGCGGGGACGAGATTAGCGGCATACCCCACTCCGGCAATAGCCAGCTCAATATTCTGTTCGGCCAGAAGCAAACTCTCATACGTCGCCGTTATTGTTCTGGCACTGGAGTCGGCAACGACCCGCGGATTATCGCGCCCGAGACGTGCGTACGCAATCGCATCCACAACACGGTTGGCATCTCGATTGCTCATCATGTCGGGAACAACGATGGCAGCCGTGAAACGCCCCGGCCACATCTGCACCGGCCCCTTCTCTGTCATGATCACGGGGGTTGGATTCGGAACAACGCGTGCAACTGCCGCATCAAGTCCAATCTCCCGAATCCGATCTTCGATCTGCCGCTGATAGCCAGTCGAAGTCAGCCTTTGGCTTTCGTGGTAGAGAATGATGCGCTTGGACAGATCGACTTCATACTCGTGCTTCGTCCCATCACACTGCCCCACAACTTCGTTGAGGGCCGCGTTTGTGACAATCCGCACGCTGAGGGAATCGTTCATCTCCGGAACCTGAATAGTCACCGTCTTCACATCTGACCGCCTACATGAGGCAGCGGTCAGTACGGCCAGACAGAATAGGGGCATCACCCACAAAATCGTCTTCTTCATTTCCAACTCCTCTCCCGGAATCCACGCGTCATTACGTATGCGGCCAAAAACTCAGGATAGCCTTATGTGAAAGGGGTGTCCACCAGGGAAAACTCAAAACAAGCTCATCACGTCTTCGTCTGGCCTCGCCTGATCAAGCGTCACGAGACTATAGTAGCGACTCACCTCAACCCAACCGTCTGCTGAATCTCCTGACATCGGCACCTATTCCCTCAGTTTCTCTTGGCTGGATTCTGCGGGGCTCTCGGAGATAGCGAAATCGATAATGACAGGGTAGTGATCGGATCCCACATCGGGACCGATTTCCCGGTGGCAGGTGATGATGCCGGGAGAATGCAGACAGTGATCGATGGGAATTCTACAGAGCATGCTGAAGTTCGGCCATGTGGGCTGAACACCATAACCCTTCGCACTATTCACCAGCCCCGTCTCCCTTAGCAGCTTTTTGAAGTAGTAATTCCAAGGCGTCACATTGAGGTCACCAAGCAGTATCAGCGGACGGTCGCCCTCTACATGGCCGGGCAATTGAGCCAACTGATCGTTCCGACAATGGGAGTAATCCCGTCCCCCCGGGGGTAGAGGATGCGTTGCAATGATTCGAAGTTCCTCGTTTCCAACACTCGCGGTCGCAAGGATCGACGGCACTCCCACTTCGCCAATGCAGACAGCCTCACCCTCATCAAGGGGAAGCTTGCTGAAAAGCCCGATACCGAAATTGTCCTCTCGCGGCTCAATAACAGAATGTAGATGTGAGTTGGTGAGCCACGCCAGCTCAAGGACCCACTGCGAACTAATCTCTTCCAGCACAAGAATGTCCGGATCGAAGTCTGCAATCGCCTCTCGCACGCGACTGGCGTCACCAGACTCCGTGTTCACGTTGATCAACATGGCCCGCAAAACAGTAGCCCCTTCGGGTGGCGATCCTTGCCCGCCAAAGTAGAGAGGGACAATGGGAGCAAAATTCAGCAGCGCCACCCCAAGAAAGACCGCAGCTGTTCGCCAACATCGACCAACGAGCAAAAGGACGCTGACGGCACCCAGTCCCAACAGATACTGAACGCGGAAGTGAGAGAACAGATCCAAAAACCACGAGAACCGCCCGAAACAGCCCAGCAGCGTTGTGGTACACAACACAACGCCCGCCGCCGTGAGAAACCCCCACAGCTTGATCCTGAGACGCAAGAAACTGTGGGTTGGTTTATTCATGCCACCGGCGCTTTTGCGTTAACTATCGCTTGTGTTGAGCGAATCAACCTTCAGAAACCTGAAGATGGCATGTAGGTTACGTCCACGGGCGATTCGCTTGCGGGAGCCGTCCTTCTTGATTACCAACGCACGGAAGTAGTCGGCCCTCATGTTGCTCTGCTCAATCACCACGGGCATCCGCTTCCCTCTGACCGTCGCTGATACCTGCAACACCTTGTTCCACCATATATCGCCCTCGCCAACCCTACTGCCCAGGTTGAAGTTGAGTCGCCCGGGAATGATGATTCCCTTCTTGAACAGTTCGATGTATCCAATCGCAACCGCCAGTTGTGAGTAATCGATATGAACGCCTACGCCCTTGTAGGCGTGCGTGCAGGACACGGCATAGTTTTCAAATACCAAGTCGTCATCGTAGCCCACCTCACCACCCGCCGGGAGGCCGCTCATGAAGCTGAATGCCGTCTTATGGACCTTGTCTCTCAGCGGGGAATGGTAGTTGGTAATTCTCATCCCCGGCGGCAAGACGTCCTTCGGCAGGCTGGTGTCCCTGGCCATGGCTGAACCAAGGAAGTAGACTGCCTGCAGAGACTTCAGCTGTCCCTTGCGTGCTTCCAGTGCACCAAGTACAACCCGTGATCCAACACTGAACCCGACGAGCACATAGGGTGTCTGTGACTGCTCGTATTTATCAATGACAGTAGAGGCAAAGCGTTGCGACTCCTCATCTGCCCGTCTCTCGGATTCGCGCCAGCTAGCGCCGGCCTTGAGCACGTCGACCTCAACGGAATCCCAGGGGTAGTTCGCCACACGCGCTGGGATTTTCGCTTCTGCCAAAAATTCCCGCATGTTCACGCAGAACTGCGGATCGGCTTTCTCCCCGCCAAAACCGTGGACATAGACAAAGGTCAGATTGGTCGATTGAGCATTGCCGAATCCCGCGGAAGCAGTGAGCAACCACAACATAGTCGGCACACACCATCTCAGTAGTAGATGTTTCATCCTAAATCTGCCAGTTAAGGAACCGCGAAAGGCGCTAATAACGCGAAAAAAGAGAATGACACAGCCTGCTATGAACGCAATGGTCTCTCTGTTGGTGTCACTCGAAAGGTGTATACTTCCGTTTGTCGCGCGGTCCTCAACATCCTTGCTTCTATTGGTTGTTCTTTTCGCGTCTTTTGCGTATTTCGCGGTCTGACTGCTCTTTCCAGGTTCATATTCCCACTCACAATGAACCATGCCCATCTTGCCCATTTGGATGGGGTTGCGCCATTAGAATTCCATGTTCCGGTTTCTCCCTGCGGCAAGCTCTGCTACAGATGCCGTCCTTCACGGCCTGAAGACTTCCAGCGCCTTCCCATGCCAAACGGTTGAGAGTTGCTCGGGATACATCATGTCTCTGCCATATAGAGGATCCCATATCTCGGCCATCTCGCCATCCATTCCCATGAAGCCGACCATGTGGGATTCAGGGCCGGTGGCGGGGTGATCGACGGTCAACGCTGCCGGCGGATTGACCTCTTGAATCGAAACCACCGTCACGCGACGACAATCAAATCCCCGTTGCCAGAGAGCAAGGGCAACACGACCATGCGTGGTTCCCTGGCCAGTCGTTCCCATTTCCCGGGCTAGCGCCTTCTCCGTTTCGGTGACCCCGAACCGCCCCAGGATATTAGCAACTGTGGCGGGCACGCAACTGGCCCCGGTTGTCTGCAGAATAATGCCCCCATCCACCACCTCATGCTCATACGAATCGGCCGGGATGGAGAACGTCACATTCCAGCGTAGAATCAAGAGAGCCACCACGAGAAGGGTTGTCGCAAACGTCAGCTTACCACGTTCACGGTGCCCGCTATACCAGGCCACACGCACGCATAGCGAGGCCAGGTAGGCGAACACGACAGACAGCCCACCCCATTTCAGGAACGGAAAGAACAGCTCAAGAACCAACGGCATCGCCCATGCGACAGGCCGGATAATGCCTGCCACGCTGAGAACAACAACGCCGGTAAGCACGACCGCCATGACCCACAACGCACCCCTCATGTAACGGTGAACGTTCATCAGAGAAACGCCAGGCACTCGATCAGTTATCCTGCCGGCATGCCAGAGCCCAATTACCCCACCAATCAGCACCAACACTGAATCAATGAGAAGTTCCATCTGTGACAAGAACATGACCCTCTCTCATTTCCCTACCTCAGCAGGCTGGAATGCTTTCAGTTTGACGTTGATATCCCCAAACGATGTATCGGCTTGGATACGGACGACCTCGCGGGCGTTGTCGGTGGTCAGATAGAGATAGATGTTGTCGGCGATGAGCTTGTCGTCCTTGTCGACTTTGCCTATCTGGACAATCTTGACGCGGATTTTCCAGGTGTCGAGTTCCTCGTCGATGACTTTAATGGCTTCCTGGCCCAGGCACTCAAGCGTGACATTGCTCATTCCGCGCCCATCGAAGACGGTTGTGCATCGCTTGTCGCCCTCCTGCCATTGCAAGGCTCGTGCGATGATGATCGTGCTGAAGTAATCCCGGATTGCGCCTCCCGCCATGTCGACTTGCTTCTTACGCACAGAGAAGGGCGGCTTGCCCTTCTTCCAGCGCGTGCGTGTTGACTTGATGATGTCGCCATCGAAATCCATGGTTGTATGCTTGTGCGTTGACCTCACGGTCTCCCAGATCTCGGCTTTCTCGGGAACCAGGGATTCGCAACCCAACACGACTTCGCCTTTGTATCGCGCTTTATACACAAGATCGACGAGCTTCCCTGTGCGGGCTGTTGTGGACATGTAGTACTTGCCGTCAAACTCCTCGATACTGATCTCTGCTTCTGCCCCCGTCTTTACAACCCAGTAGATCGCGTATGTGTAGACTCCCAAGCGGGGAGTGAAGTCGGGATCCATGTCAGCGGCCGACACGGGAATGGCGTTTGTCGCCACCGTATTCGTGCTCGGTTCTGCCGAAACAACGCGCGGAAGCAGGAGCAAAAGAAGAACCGCTATCGTCCGCATTAGGATGCCTCCCTCTTTTCGGTTTCGGCAATGACATCAACAACGAATATGTCTGGCTGACAGTAAATTCTTACTGGGGGTGCCGCGGCACCAACACCGCTCGCCACAAACAGGTGCGTGTCATGCACAACGAAATGTCCATGATCAAAGCGCCGACCGTAGATTGACGGAACGACAATTGGACCAACGAAGGGAGCCCGAATCTGGCCGGCGTGATAGTGCCCGCAGAACATGAGATCGGCCGATGTTCTTGATACCCGGTAGATATTGTCCGCTGTGTGCGACAGGACAATGTTGAGGGCATCGCCGGGTTGAGGCGAGACATGCTTCTGTCGTTCTCCCCAGGGATAGTCATGCCCTGCTATGTTGATCGTGTTGCCGTCAACAGAGATGGTGTCAGTATCATCACAAAGCAGATGCAGACCGGCATCTCGAAGAGCTTCTCCGGTGGCCTCAGGGGCAGCCCAGTGGTCATGATTACCAAGAACTGCGTAGGTCTTGTGCTTCGCAATCGGGCGAAAGATGTCCTGCAACTCCGGCAGTGCGTCCGCGGTTGTGATGAAGTCACCCGTGAAGACGGCAATGTCGGGTCTCGCCTCTTCTGCAAGAGAGATGACCTGCCGGTAGTAGTCGACAGGGAATGCCGCGTTCACGTGGAAATCAGTCAAGTGCACGATTCGGAGCGGCACACCACGCCACTTGGAAAGCGGCACCTCGTATCGATGCGTAACAATGTCTGTGGTCGTGACCGGTGACGCCAGCTGAATGTGATGCGGTGTCGTGCCAATGGGCAATGATCCTGCACACGACTTCCGGATCCACAGACGCCGGAGCTCCCCGAGCAGGATCAATAGAAGTAGGACGACCGGAACAGCAACCCATGGCGACCCCGCGAGGAGATATCCCAGCCATGATCCGACACCAATGAACAAGGCAAAGGCCAGGTAGATGGTAGGCTTCTTTGTTCTGCTGTCGCGGGCAAGGATGAGAACTCGGTTCAGCAGCATGAGAAAAATGCTGAAGCCAGCAACTCCCCACAGTATCACCGACATAAACTGGTTCACGTACGCCATTATTCTGCCGGGATCTCGCTGCCCTCAACGCCGATCCAATCCTCTCGGACGATGGGTTCGCTAATCGCCTCGTCAAAGAACTGGGACAGCAGGTCAAACTCCTTCTTCATGTGGTCAAGCGCTTCGCGAAGTTCCAGCAGCTCTTCTCGCTCGTCTCTCAGCACGGTAATCTCATCCTTCAGTTCAGCCACTTCGCCCTCCAGACGCGCGATGCGTCTTGCCTGCGGAGAAGCGGCACGAATGCTAGCAATCCTGCGTCTTACATCATCGGCGGGATCCGTCGCTTGTCTCGGCGCAACAGGGAACTTCGCCGTCCGACGTGACCAGGCAAGCCAGTCACCAATTACCCCCAGCCCACAACCAACACTATAGCAAATAAGGTCAGACCATTTGAAACCGGCGCCAAGGGCCAGGGCACCAATGCGAGTCGCACGAATGGCGTTGATCCAGTCAGCCTGGTAGAGCTGACTGATTTCGACACCAAAGGAGATCGCCAGTGCCAGCAGCGCAATAACGGTGGTGCGGGCCGAAACAAAGATGAACCCGAGAACTAAAAAGACCATGAGCGCCCACAGTGTATCGCCGGCGTATGTGGCGATGAACGCGGGGAGGTGAACAGCGAGGCCGGATCGCGACCCCAGTCCCACAATGACAACAGCAAGAAGAGCGATCGCTGACAGCCACCTGTTGCGCTTCCGCATAGCGCCAGCGTTGTTAAGCAAGAATCCCATTACGCTTTCTTCTGGGGACTGCTGGGCTGTGGTTTGCGGGATGGCCCGAAAGCATGAACAAGCAACTTCTTGATGGCTTCCCGATCACTGAGGGTCCACCCGACAACTTTCGCGCCGACAACAATGAAGCCCAGCGAGAGCCACACGAGAATGGTCGCACCACCACCAAGGATCATGATGGCGAACATGCGTGAGCCATGTAACGTTTCTCCCGCTATGGTCAGGTCGAGCTGTTCGCCACCAACGGCGTCGACCCACTTGTCGAGGTGGGTGCCGAATGCGCCTGGTGCATGGAGCGTGTTAAGGACCAGGTCAAACGTACGCGTGGCGTATACCAGTCCGATAACAATGGTAATGATGCCGAGAACAGCACCCACAATCCGGACGCCCTGCATCAGAGACTGCGCACTTATCGTGGGTCCGCTATTCTCATGCTCGTGCTCCCTCACATCTCCCTCCGTTCTGAGGGAATGGCATCGTTCTGCGGCAGAATGTCGAACGTGACAATGAGGCCAACCTTGTAGAGAAGTTCCTCGAACTGGCTCACCTCCGGCGCTCTCTGCTCCAAGGCGTGCAGAACGACACTAAGCTCAGGGTTCGACAGAATACCGGAAGCGGACATGGCACCATCATCGCCATTAAGCAACCATCGCGTGCGTCGATCAGGCTTCTGCCCGCCGGGCACACCAACGTGCTTGGGGCGTAGAAGCACACCAAGCGATGACTCATACAGCTTGCGGCGCTCTTGGATACGACCAAAGGCCTCCGCCAGAAGCTCGACCGTGACCTCTTCTCGTCGAGTCATGTCGAAGGACATAGACGCGAGAGAGACCTCTTCGATCGTGTCAACGAGACCTGCGATCAGCTGGACCTCTTTCTCTGTTTCGGCATGGATTCTGACCGTGCTCTTGATGCGATACTGTTTGACCTTGCCAGACCACGAGGAGTGCACAGGTGTCGACGCGAATCGAGACGTGTGAATCCGGGCCTCGGAGATGCCGCCCTCAGCCAGCTCTGCGACAATGCTGGATCTTACATTGGTGTTCTTCTCCAGTGCCGGCTTGAGGAGTCGCTCCGATGTAACGACAGAGAGCTGTACGATCGCTTTGTCTGCCTCAACGGCTCTTTCGGCGTGGCCCGAGATCGTAACTTGCCCAGGCAGACTCTCCAAATGTGCACGCAGCTCTGCCGGTGAACCCGAGACATCTATCTCAGCGGTGGCAGCATGAGCTGATACAAAAATGGAAACTAACACGGCCGTTGTATACTTCATCCCGCGCCTCCTCGGATTACTTGGCTATGGTGATTCATAATGACGTTATGAGAAGCATAGAGAAAAGGCCGAACATAGCCAGAACACAATATGCGGTCATTCCCATGGCTCGATTCCTATACAGCCGCTTCTGAATGCTGAAGCCAAGACAGGCTAGCAGAACGCCCAGAACGGCAAGTCCCCCTTTGAGCGGCAAGTCGGGCGGGCCAAAGGCGTCTCGCAAGTCGTTTGAGGTGCCCCATAGCACGTAGGAGATAGCCGCGTTTGCGATATCGGCCACTGGAGCGATATAGAGCCAGACGAACAAGATTGATGCCATCCAGAATGACCATGCCTTGCGTTTCAGTGAAAGCAGCCAGGTAACAAGCACCAAAAGCAACCAGAGACCGTACGGCGCCAGGGACACGGCGGCCTGGTTGAAATCGACGCCTGTTGAGAAGATGTATTCAACGCGTCCCCAGTCGTCACCATCGGGCAGCCAGGTGAACTCCAGAACAGTACCTCCTTGCATCCAGACGGCTAGGCAGTGAGCAAGCTCATGAAATACAGAGAAACCAACCACCATGGGTATCGCGAGAACAAGGTGGGGCCAGTGACCTTTGAAGAAGCCAACGAGATCTTGCCATAGCGATCGCTTCATAACTCGATCACCGTTATCTCCGGACGGCAGCCAAAACGAATATCGTAGTAGAACGTGCCGATCCCGGGGTTGACGTAAAGCGGGCCTGCCGGAGTCTGGAACAGTCCCCGATCATATGATGCCGCGTAAGGCGTGATGAGCGCGCCGATGAAGGGAAGCCGGACCTGTCCGCCATGAGAGTGTCCGGCAAGCATGAGATCAAACTCCTGGTTTTTGATACCATCAACCACGCTCGGATAGTGCGTCAGCAGTACGCGAACCGAGAGCGGCGATAGGCGCGATGGCAGCGTGTCCGCTGAACCCGTGTTGCCTACGATTTCAACGGCGTGATCCTGGACCAGCAACGCCGAATCACCCAACCATGCTCCGCCCGTCTTCTTGAAACATGTCTCGATTCGCTCGAACGGCAGGCGAGCCCATTCGTCATGATTCCCAGGCACGCCATACATCGGCTTGTTCACTCCCGAGAGCAGCTCGAGACTCTCAGCCAGGTGCTCCAGCTCTTCGACCAGGTCACCGGTAAAGCAGACAAAATCGGCCTCTATTGCGTTGATGGCAGCGATAACTCTCTGCAGGTACTGCGTGTCGCCTTTGTAGTGAATATCCGAAACGTGGACCAACCTGACAGTTGGCTCGTCGGAAAGCGACACTGCCCTGGTCCTGAGCCACTCAGGTTCTATGAAGAACCCGTAGGCTGCACACAGCCCAACCACAACACCCACGGCGAAAAGCGCCACCATGACACGCCTGCACGACCGCCGAATGCTCACCAGTATACCGTCGGTACTCATCACTGGCTCTCGCTTTCAAGAAGCTCGAGCGCTCGTTCTGCCACGGCGTCGTCTGTCAGAGCAGAAACCGCCTGAATCACGTTAGCTTTGACACCGTCTACAGCCATACCAGCTGTCATCGTGTTAAGTAGTGACCGCCGATGGAAGCCGGGCTGTCTCAGGATGCCGCAAAGCGTCTTCCTGAAATCATCGTCATCCTGTGCCACCCGTAGCAAGCGCACGAAAGACTCATTGTCAGCAACGGACTGGGGCTTCTTCTTGAACGGGTTCTTCATAGGTGATCGGCGACTCCATCCTTCCGGCCAAGGTCTTCCCCTCCTTGTCCTGCCGGCTTTGGCAACTTCATCAGTTCTTTCCTGATCGCATCATACAGTTTTGGCGTCCACTCAGGGAGCTCAGGGAGCTGCGATGGAAGCTCACGGACCCGGAAATCAACGGGGCTGAGGATTACGTTGATATTGTCGAGGCCTGTTTCCGCAGCCAGGATGAACAGCTCCTCTGCCGCTTCATCACCCATTGCAAGGCAACCGATAGAGCAGTCTTTTCCATGAATCATGATGTCGCAACCAAGGTCCTCGCGGCCATCGAGTTGCCCCTTGGTTTTGTCGAATGCGTTCGGGTAGTTCACACGCAGGGCCAAATGGTACAGGCTGTTCGGATTGAGCGATTCGATGCGGTACAGACCTTCGGGAACCTGCCGGTCACCCTCACGGAGCTTTGGCCCCAGGACCCCGCTGGCGCCAAGCATCGGGTAAGATTTCAGATGCCTCGGTGGATCGGCAACCCACACCTCAAGCTCACGCTCAAGCTTCAACCCCACCAGGACCAGTCGCGTGGGAGGATAGGCTACACCGATGCGGTCAAAGTCCGGAGCCAGCCGCTCCCGAACGGAAGCACCATACTGAGCAATTCGATCAGCCACGGTCTTTCTGCCCCTGGCGACCCGCACCACGGAAGCCACCGGCCTCCGCAGGGCCGCGCGGAAGGGAATGGCGCAGAGACTAAGCGCGAAACCAATCAGGAGAATATGAAGTCGGGATACCCTCATAACTACACCGTATCAAAGGCCGAACCCTCTGCGTACTCCTCGCCACAGAAGAGGCACCGGTTGAACTTGCGGCTCATCTTGGCTCCACACTTCGGGCAATCAACGGGTGGCTTCATATACTTGCCATCCAGCACGCCATCCTTGAGATCGAGCTCGGTAACACGCTCCAGGAGATCCTGATCTGTGAGATCGGTCTTCTCTTGAAGCAGCGTCCACAGTGCCTGACAGACAAGTCCCAGTTTATCCAGTTGCTTAACATACGGGAGATACGTCTGCTCGATCGCCTGCTGCGCCGTGATCTGGGACTCGAACTTCGCGTCACTGGCAGCATGTTTTGCCTCTTGAATCTGCATCTGCTGCGATGCCAGCCAAAGAAGATTGACCATACTCATAACGTACCTCTCCAATCTGTGTCATAACCTCATAGAAACGCCAATATGGGGGCCATCCAACGACTCATTCGGACTGCGCACCCATCGATATCCGGCGCATTATTTCCGTCTTGGCAAGAACCAGCGTGGCGATGATTGAAACGACCAGGGTCAGCCAGGGAAAGATCCATCCGATCCGCACGAAGAACGTCTCCCCTGTTTCTCTTCCGATTCTACCGGTCACTGTGCCTTCTTCCAGGGGGGGGAGGCTGTGGTGGACGTTTCCGTGGGGATCGATAATCTGTGAGACACCAGAGCTGGCGGCGCACGCGATCCAGCGCCTCATCTCCGCAGCCCGCAGCCTGAAGAGAAGTGCGTGTTGAAGATGTTGATTCGCCGACCATCCGGCAGCATCGAATGTAGGCGCCACGAGGAACTCGGCACCAAGCCGAACCATCTGTCGCGTGACGGCGGTGTAGTCACAGTCAAAACAGACAGGCGTTGAGAATCTCCCGAGCTTGGTGTGGTGAGGATCGAATTTCTCGCCGGCAATTCCATCGTCAAAGAAATGCACAGTCCGTGCCTTATAGTATTCCCCCAGCTCACCGGTTGCATCAATCGTCAACGCTGTGTTGCGCCACTCACGCGGACCTGGGCCCACGATCGTCTTGGTGCCAAACACGAGAATCGCGTCCAGCTCGGCGCACAGGTTTGTCAGGTCCGCCATCTGACTTGGCTTGCTCCTTATGTTGTATGGAAGCGCATACTCCGGCCAGACAACCAAGTCGGAAGATTGCTCCGCCGCCGCTCTGCTGAGCCTGGTATAGGTTGGCAGGTAGCACTCCTCGCTCTGCACGAGCGTCACGGTCACGTGCCCTTCACTCGGTGGCTCAATCCGTCCCGGGTGGACAGAACCGAGGAGAAGCACGCCAATCGCTAGAGCGACTCCCAAAAGGCGCGTCCGTCGATAGAGAAAACAGGCGGAAGCCGCGACGATGACGAATGACGTGCCGTACACGCCAATAACCGGCGAGAGGAACGTTGGACCCAGTGCCGATCCCGGCGTGATCCAGGGAAAGCGAAGGATGAACAGTTCTGAACGGAAGAACTCAATGGCGGTCCAGAGCGTAGCCGCCAGTAGGATTCTGAGCACCGGCGACTCCGTTCGCCTCGAGAGCGCGGAAAAGAGGAGGCAGAACAGGCCGACGAATGCGGCCATGATGGCGTAGAGGGAGATGGCTGTGGCCGAGAAGATATTGAACAGCCAGTAGAGCGAGACGCCATACCCAATCATCCCCTGCAGCATTCCCAGGTAGAATGTGCGGCGAGGAGTTGTATCCCGGGTAGCGAACAGAAGCGGGGGGAGGCTCAGCAGCAGAAGGGGCCACAGACCGTATGGTGGAAAACACAGCGGCACCAGAATGCCACTAACCACAACGAGAGCTAATCGAGTGCTCATTCTCAAGAGCGTCTGCCCCTCTCTTTGGTTGTTCCCTGGCGGAGCCACGACCCGCGTAGATGCTCCTGGCGGCGCCTAATCCTCTTCGGAGCTCTGTTCGGACTGTCCCGTCTTGCCGGTGAGTTCTCTCAACAGCGAGATGATCTCTCTGTTCTGCTCCTCAAGTCTGTCCATGTGAACTTTGGCGCGCTCCATGTATGGCTCATTGCGTTTTCCAACGCGGCGGACGAGAAACCAGACGATCATGAAGATAAGGACAATAGGGAGCAGGGACTCCAGCAGTTGCTGCCCCGTACATTCTTCGGCCCCTTCACCAGCAAATGCGGATGCGGCAAGACATGCCTGCGCGACAAGTGAGAGTGTGATGCGTTTCATATTTCTTCCTTTCCGAGATTGCATGGCTGGAATCCGCGAGACACTAGCGGTGGACGTTAACCCGCTGCGGCATGCTTCTTCTCCTCATGCCTGCATTTGAGAGCTCACCATGAACGGAGCACTCCGGATCCTGCCCGAGGGGGTTTACTGTGTAATCGCCCTGTGAGGGACAAAGAAGCCCCCCGAAACCACCCTTGATATACGGCGAGAACTCTGCCTCCGGGATAGCGTCACCATCTTCACGCGCATGCGCCAATGCCGCCTGTTCCTTGGCCGCATCCAGGATTCGCATGTTGTTGATGCAGCCGTTGATTTGAGCAGTCTCGCGTGCCTTCACAAAAGAGGGAATCGCAATAGCTGCCAGCAGACCGATGATAGCTACGATGACTGGAATCGTGAGCGCTGCAACCAGGCAACCAATCCCCCACCAGAGCCCTGTCATCTTCTCCGGCACCTCAACTGCCGTCCCGCAATTGGGGCATTCTGCTTTAGCCATCTGTCATTCCTTCCTAGTCTTGAGCGGAATCGGCACTAGCGCCTTAATCCATTATCCGCGCGAGTTGGTCTCTGTTAGAACCCCTCCAGGATCTCGGGCATCTTCACCTTCAAGGGCAGAGGTATTTTGGGCGTTAGCCTGACGACGAGCTCGTGTGTCTTCTTCATGTAGTGCCCAGTGGCACCGCTCTCTCGCTGCCAGAGCAGGAACGTGTTGTTCTCGTGTATGACCTGCGATTGCTCCGGCCCGGGACCCAGCTCGGCGGCCCTTTTGACGAGATCGACTTTCTGCCAGCGTTCACCCTGGGCGTTAACACCAAGCAGCTTGCTGATCTCTGTTTCCTGAAGGGGGCAGTTCTGCGAGCTAGACTCCGACGGTTTCCGATAACTGATGGCAACCGCTTCGTGGTGCGCGAAAACCATCTCCTTCTTCATTACGAAGTGGACGCGCACGACAATCCCGGCCTTCTTGTACTCACGGACCGAAAATCTACCTTCACTGCTCTTCGAGATCTCAGGTCCATAGCGTGCCTCGCACTTCGCCGGCGTCTCCCCCAGCCTCGCCATTGCCGTTCCTGCACACATCATCGACACAGCCATCATCAGAGCCTGTCTGACCATTTTTGATCCTCCCCTTTTCTGTGGACCCACGTTGCGTCATCTTGCAGGACTGTGAACCCAATTACCATTAGAATAGACAGAAGGTTTCATACTGGCCAGTCGTTGGCGTGTGCTGTCTGAATTCTCACGAATCCAGCTACGGAGATACAGAAGGTAGCTGGATTGATGAGAATTCAGATCTCCTGAGACCGCCACCTGCTTGGTGAGTAGTCCTAACGGTTGTTACCCAATAACCAGGGCTTCATGCTGTGATCGCAGCACTCATCGCTTTGAGCTCTTCCGTGTCTGGATTGCGAGCGAGCGCCTTGACCACTCGACCAATGCGTCGGGCTCTTCCAGGACATCCGGCGGCACCTCGTAGTATGACATGCTGGTTGGCTTGTCGGGGTAGGGCTTGAAGGGGCCGCATCCGGCCTCCTCAAAATCGGGCCGGTTGGTATCATCCACCTTCAGGTAGACCACATCGTCGGCGATCAACCCGAACATCTTACCGTCACGGTAGAGCCCGGCACCACCAAACATCTTGCGAGCCGTTACCCCACCCCATGGTGAAAGCAGGTCCAGCACAAACTCCAGGAATTCGTCCGAGATCGGCATGTCAACACTCCTTGTATCGGAAGCAATCGACCGTGTGGTCGTTCACCATACCAACGGCCTGCATGAAGGCATAGCAGATCGTGGATCCTACAAAATTGAAGCCCCGGCGTTTCAGCTCTTTGCTCATGGCGTCGGATTCAGCCGTCTTAACGGGAATATCCGCCATTGAGGCCCATGCGTTCTTCTTTGGCACGCCATCGACAAAACGCCAGAGGAAGGCATCGAGGGACCCAAACTCCTCACAGATAGCAATGGTGCCGCGTGCGTTTCGGATCGCCGACTGGATTTTCAACCGGTTACGCACAATGCCCGCGTCTGACATCAAGCGTTCGAAATCTGCATCCGTATAGGATGCGATCTTCTCCCAAGCAAAACCGCCAAATGCTTTCCTGTAGTTCTCGCGCTTCTTGAGGATTGTTAACCAACTCAGTCCCGCCTGGGCTCCCTCCAGAATGAGCATCTCAAACAGATGCCGGTCATCGTGATTAGGAGCACCCCATTCATCATCGTGATACGCTGTATAGAGCGGATCACTGCCACACCATTCACATCGAATTTTCATGCCTGATCATGGCCTGAATAGCGCGCATTCGTCAATCCCGGGACACCTGGAATACGAAAGGAAATGTTGGACATCTTTCACTTATGGTAATAGGTTTTCCGGCGCATATCTGTAGGGGTTCAGGCTTTCTGTGACATGAATGAACCGAGAGCATGACCCGGACAAACAATAAGAAAGGAAGAGTAGAATGAACGTTGATCAGCATCTGAAAGTCGCAGAATGGCACATTGAGCAGGCACGCCTTCACGCTACGGTTGAGGGAGGTCACTCCTGCGGTTGCCCTCTAACCGATGCCTATCAGGAGGTTATCGCCCAGGTCGAGAGCGGCAACATTGTCGACGACGACAAGTAGGTAGCCCCGTATAGGATTACCACGAAGAACCGTCCCGAGCAGGGGCGGTTCTTTTTTTTGAGAGAGGACGTCTCCGTAACCGGCTTCGGGGCTCGTCTATTCAATGCCATAGGACTCACAGTCCTCGCTCAACCTGAATGTCCACCTCACTACCGATAGCCAGCGCCGCGGTGCCCGGGGTCTCTTCAATAACGCTCATGGATTGCCACTTCCCGCCTCGATAGCGCAGGTAGAACACGACGCCTGCCAGTCCCACGTGGACAACCAGGATCATCCACATCGTCCAGATCGAGGTAGAAAAGCGCATCGCCAGGTAGCAGGGAAGCACCAGAGTTCCCCAGGAGAGGCCCAGTCCTGCAAGCATTGCGAAGCGAGTATCACCGGCGCCTTTTATGGCGTGGCTATAGAGAATGAAGACAGCGTCGAAGAGCAGATACGTGGCAATGTATCGGAGGCAGATCACGGCCATATCCAGGGCTTCGACCTGCGTCATGTCCCCTTGTCTTACGAATAGCGCGAGAATGGGGCCTGGGCTCAACACGAACACGGCCGCAATTGTGATGTTGTATATCGTGGCCAGGAGCAAGGCACTACGGACGCACTGCCTTGCGAATGGGATATCCCTGGCCCCGACGCCCTGGCCGACGAAGATAGATACGGCCATGCCGAGACCGATGATGGGAAGAAAGGCCAGCACCTCAATGCCAAACGCGATATTCACGGCCTCAAGGACGACGGGCCCTGCTCGTCCCATGAATACGACGAACAGGTTGAAAGCCACGATATCCAGCATGAACTGCAGGCCGTTGGGAAGGCCGAACCGCAACACGCGTCCCAACAGTGGTAAATCAAGGGTGCGCGCAGGTAAGGTGCCGAACGCAGCGCGGTTCTTTCGGGAGAAGAAGAGACAGAGCGCCAACGTGAGACCGGCCACATTGCTGAGACCCGTGGCGAGGCCGGCTCCGAGAATTCCCAGTCGCGGGAGACCCAGATTGCCGAAGATGAGCAAGTAGTTGAGCGCGATATTGAGGAATGCACTGCAAAGCTCGACGACCATAACGGTCCGTGTATGCCCGCGGCCGCTCCAGAATGCATTCACTGCCGACAGGGCGATGCCGGCGAAACTGAAGCGACACAACACCTCAAAATACCGCACCTGCTCACCACGAACAGCCGGCGCATGCCCAACCCAATCGAACAGCACGCCGCCGAACTGCCCGATCCCAGCCACGACGAGCCCGCCCAGGAACGAAAGATACAGTCCCTGCCATATGGCTAGCCCAACGCGTTCTTCGCGTCCTGCCCCGGTGTACTGGGCAACGAACGAATTGACATACCCGGCAGTACCAATGAAAAAACTCATGGCGGCGAAACAGAGCAGCCCCGCCGGCATTGAGGCCGATATGGCTTCGCGCGAATAGGATGACAACATCACCCGATCCGCGAACAATCGTAGAGCGTGGCCAGAAGAAGCCACGATCAAAGGAAATGCCACCCTCAGAACAGCAGCGCAGCCACCGTCCCGCGCAGCGGTCAGACTCTCAGATGTAGATGGCATAATCGTCTCGCAGGTAGAAACCGACAATCTACATCTTGTGGCCACCGTTGTCGCGAACGATTCCCCGCGCCGTCCTGCATATACGCAAATGTACATGGAACCACGCCACGTACCTGAAGGTATCGGCCGCCAAGTGGGCTTTCCGTGGTTTGCCGCCTTTCGTCAGGTACGAATTCCGCCGGCTATTCCCGGGAACGTGACGAAGAAGAGTCCCACCTGCAGGACGTGGCGCAGTCCAATGGACTCCGCCCGGCTAAGAACGGTCCCAATGCGGTTGGGCTGACTGTCGTCGGCACGTTTGCGCGAGAGGGAAAGCGCGATGCCCCCCGATGCATGCCGACTGAAGCGAATCATGGTGTTGCTGTCGCCACTCTGATGGTAGAGCCCGTCACGTTCGCCACCCACGTGGTCAGTTACCCCATCCAGTACGGTCAAGAACTCACTGATGTCTACGAAATCGAGTTTGACCGTTATCTTCTGATCCCAATCGAATGTCGCATGCGCGGGACCGTCCTGCCCCTGGCCACGGTTGGCAATGGTCTTCTGCTTGGCCATATCCAGAAAGAAGCAGTTGTAGCGATCTCCCCGTTTCTGGTTAAGCCTCGGTTCGATCTGAACAGCCGCCCCAGTCCCCCTCCCGTTAGCGTGATAGAACGTCAGGCTCTCCCTGTACATTCTGGTCTCCGTCTCATGGTTTGTCTCTGCTTGCGTTGTCATACTGAATCTCCTTTCACCCTATAAGAAGGAGAGAAAACGCACTTTTCCGAAAAAAGTCGCAACTTTCTTCATAGAGGTGCTTCCGGAGTTTCCGTGGCGTTCTTCAATTGACCGTATACAGGGCTGTTCTAAGCGCCCTTGTCCTGCCAGGGAGATTCGACGAGGATCAGGACAACGGTATTGAGAGAGGCTCAATTGTAGGGCGGGAATGGTTGAGTCCGCGAAACCTTCCCGCCGGTGTTGGGATGGCGCGCCTGCATCGGGAGACGGCGGGACGCGAAGCGAGGCTGAATACTTGGAGGCCAACGTTTCGCGGACTCAACCGTTCCCGCCCTACAGTCCGAGGAGGGAGCCCCGTTCCGGAGCGCCCCGACCGGCATGCCCCAAACCCCAAAGCGAAGGAGGGGGTGTCCCTGTGTGGCACTAGTTTAAGCGTTTTCAGCACGGGGGTGAGGTGTTTCGGCGTGCCATTGAATGACGAAACACCCAAATACCCAAATACCCAAAGAAATCCGAAGCCCGAATGACAAAAAGCCTGGCCAGAGTGTGATTCTCCCACTTTCGGGCTTGGGTATTTCGAGCTTCCTTGGGTGCTTGGGTGTTTCGTCATTGAATGGCACGAATAGCCAGCGTCGACCATGCGAGAAGCCCTTAAACTAGTGCCTTATGTTGCGTCCGGCGTTATGTTGCGTAGACGCCTCCCATGCCCGTTTTACGGGGCTCACTATCTGAAGTACGCAACATAACGCCGCGTGAGAGTGCGGTCAAATATGCCATCAGCGCGGGTTGTTTCCACTGAGTGACCTCAATGGGGCCGTCACTGCTTGGTGGAGGCACCTTTGCCAGGGCTTCGCGTTTGCGTGCGATGCTGACCTCCAGATACTGACTGGTGGTTCTGAGGTCGGCGTGTCCCAGCCACTCCTGCACCACAACGATATCGTTGTCGTTTTCCAGCAGATGTAGTGCGATTGTGTGGCGATAGACGTGCGGGGTGATGTGGCGTCCGCAAAGCGACGGGCAGTGCTCCGCCGCTTTCCGGGCAAGGCCTTCGACCCGTCGCCCAATGCCAAAGCGCGTCAACGGCTGGCCCTTTACGTTCAGAAACAGGTGCGCAGACTGGATCGCGGCCTGTTCGCGGAACTCGATATAGTACCTGATGGCTTCGAGGGTATCTTCCCACAGTGGGATGACGCGAGTCTTGCCGCCTTTGCCTGTGAGGGTAACGGTGGCGGGGGTATCGAAGCGGATATCACAGATGCGCAAATCGGCCACCTCCTGAGCCCGACCGCCGCTATTGTACAACAGTTTCAGCAGTGCCTTGTCGCGAGCGCCGATAAGTCGAGTTGGATCGGGCACCGCTGCGATAGCATCGACTTCCTCGATGGTCATGCTGGGGGGTGGAGTATAGTCGGTCTTCTTCTGCCGAATGGCCTGTATCGTCTCGTTCAGATGCATCAGCTCGGGCACGTTGTATGCCAGAAAATGGAAGAACGTCTTGATCGCAGCCAAACGTTGATTGCGCGTGGCCGCGCCGTTCTGGCGATTGCTTTCGAGATCATCGAGGAAGTCGACGACAAGCTCGCGGGTGAATTGATCAACGCTGAGATCCTCAGGCTGCACGGCCAAACGTGTGCAGGCGAAGGTGATCAGCAGTTTGATGCAGTCGCTGTAACTGGCGATGCTGTTGACGGCCAAGCCGCACTCGGCGGCCAGGTACTTCTGAAAGAAAGCGGTGATGAGATGACTAAAGGTCATTATTCATTCTCCAAATGGGTGTTGAGGTGGATGTGGAGGCGTGCTGCAGCGTTATGTAGTTCGCTCGGTTCGATATGAAGGTAGATCTGCGTATGGAAGATGTTGACATGGCCCATGGCCGTGGCGAGCACGGGCAGCATGGCGTTAACATCTTTGCCTTCTTCTCGCCACAGTGCCAGCCGACGACAGGCATAGTTATGGCGCTTATGCCGAGCTCGGCATAACCGTCATTATGCCGAGTTCCGGATTAT
>CAZCDU010000014.1:0-45031 GCA_964497125.1 uncultured Victivallales bacterium
CCCCCGAACGCCAAGCTTAACGCTTACTATGCTTACCCATTCAAAGTAGCGAAGACCTGCATTGACGGGCAAGATGCCCGTCCTACGAAGATGTGAACCAAAGGGTAAAAACCTTAGGGAATAGTTCAAGTTTCAGATCGCACTACACAATAGCAATAGCGTCAATCTCGACCAGGGCGCCTTTGGGGAGTTGGGAGACCTCAACGCAGGCTCGGGCTGGCTTGGCATCGCCAAAATGGCGGGCATAGACATCGTTCACGTCCGCGAAATCTCCCATATTCTGCAGGTAAACGGTTGTCTTGACCACATTGGTCATATCGGTGCCGGCTGCCGTCAGAACGGCTCGCAGATTCCGGAGCACCTGTTCTGCCGCCGTGCGGGCGTTGTCATTCACGAGCTCGCCGCTCTCTGGGTCGATCGGAATCTGACCGGAGCAGAAGAGAAGGTTTCCGGATTGGACTGCTTGAGAATAGGGGCCTATCGCCGCTGGGGCTGTATCCGTTTCTATCGTCCTGTACTTATCATGCATGGCGTCTCTCCCGTTACCGGCCAAAAAGTTTTACCGATCCAACCTTTGGGCTTGTTCCCAACCTATGATCTGTCATAGTTTTAGCGCTCAAACTATCTGGGGGAAAGAAAAAGATGTCAGCCGTACCACGAGTCTCTGCGACACTTGAAGACTATCTCGAGACCATCCTGGCCCTGATCCAGGACGGAGGAGACGCCCGCGTGCGTGATATCTCTGAGCGGCTTTCCGTTCACAAATCAACGGTCACCGCTGCGCTGAAGACCCTCACGGAGAAGGGCCTCGTGGATCATGAGCCCTACGGAGCCGTCGTCCTCACCGAGGCGGGCAACCGCATTGCTACGCATGTGGCACGTAACCACGCTGTCGTAAAACAGTTCCTTCGGCAGGTCCTGCTTGTGGACTCCCAAACGGCAGAGGACAACGCCTGTCGAATGGAGCATGTCATGGATAAGGTGGTGCTGGATCGCCTGGTAGCCTTTGCCGAATTCATGGGATCGTGCTCTGAAACCAATGTCAATTGCCTGGCGCGCTTTGCGGCCCACCTGGGTGTAGAGCACGATCCCAACGATGACCCCGGGGAGGATGCGTGAAAATCAGAGATCTCGATATCGGACAGAAGGGCCGCGTCGCGGGATTCGGTGCGGTCAATCGTATCTACCGGCAGAAGCTGATCCAGATCGGACTCACCCGGGGATCAGAGTTCACACTCGTACGAAAAGCCCCGCTTGGCGATCCTATCGAGATCAACTGCCGTGGGGTGTTGCTCACCCTGCGCAAGGGCGAATCGGATAGCGTGGAGGTCGAGCTCCTGTGACACAGACAACGATAGCCATTGCCGGTAACCCCAACTGCGGCAAGACGACCGTTTTCAACGCCTTAACCGGTTCGCGCCAGCGTGTCGGCAACTGGCCCGGCGTTACGGTGGAGCGACTGGAAGGCAACTACCGCCATGCCGAGGCCGATATACAGGCCGTCGACCTACCGGGCATCTACTCGTTTTCCGCTCATTCGCCAGATGAGGAAGTCGCGCGCAGCCACATTCTTCAAGCGAAACCAGATGTCGTTGTGAACGTTATCGATGCGACGAATCTTGAACGGAATCTCTACCTAACCACTCAGCTTCTGGACATGAAGGTCCCGCTGGTCGTAGCGCTGAACATGATGGATCTGGCCGCTCAGCGCCATCTTGAGATTGAGGTCGATCACCTGGCCAAGCACCTGGATTGCCCGGTCATTCCCATCGTGGCCAGCAAAGGCACCGGAATCGACGAGCTAAAGGATGCCGTCGCACAGGTAGCCGCGACGCATCATGTTTCAAGAACGCACGTGCTCTACGACTCGGAGGTCGAAGGCGCCATTCGCTTGCTGACCCCGAAAGTAAAAGACATTGCTGCGGAGAAGGGCGTGGATTCCCGCTGGTTGGCCATCAAACTTCTCGAAGAGGATCCGTTGGCAGAGGATCTTACAGGCGGCGCGCACGCCTCGGTTGTTGCCACCGAACTTGCACGCATCAGTCGCCATGTGGGGGACTTAACGGATATTGTGCTGGCGGACGGTCGCTATGGTTTCATTCATGGATTGGCGCGTGACGTTCTCCATCGCCGTCTCGAGCTACGGCGAACAGTCACGGATGTGATTGACCGCATTATCCTGAACCGTCTGCTTGGCATTCCGCTCTTCTTCCTCATCATGTACGCGGTCTTCTTCGTGACGATCGGGGTAGGGGGGCCCTTCATCGATTTCTTCGACCAGCTCTGTGGCACCGTCTTTGTAGACGGCATGCGCACACTGCTGGAGGCGATGCACCTGCCGGCTATGCTCGTGACCTTTGTTGCCGACGGCATCGGCGGCGGAATCCAGACCGTATCGACATTTATTCCTCCCATCTTCTTCATCTTCTTCTGCCTGGCCATCCTCGAGGACTCTGGCTACATGTCGCGGGCGGCATTTGTTATGGACCGGCTCCTTCGCACGATCGGGTTGCCGGGTAAGGCCTTTATCCCCATGCTGGTCGGGTTTGGCTGCAACGTTCCGGGAATCATGGCAACACGAACGCTCGAAAATGAACGCGATCGTCGAATGGCCATCTTGATGAATCCGTTCATGTCGTGTGGCGCCCGTCTACCCGTCTACACCATGTTTGCCGTCGTGTTCTTTCCCAAGCATGGAAGCGTCCTTATCTTCGGGCTGTATATCACTGGAATCGTGCTGGCTGTTCTGACGGGCTTGCTGTTGAAACGCACGTTGATGCCGGGCGAGCCAAGCACCTTCGTGATGGAGCTGCCGCCATACCATGTGCCCACGGTAACCGGCATTATGCATCACACCTGGCATCGGCTGAAGGGCTTCATTGTTCGCGCGGGACGAATTATTCTCGCGGTTGTGATCTTGATCAGCCTGCTTAGCGCCATTGACGGCATGGTCGCCGACTCCGATGAAACACGGGGCGACGCCGGCAGCCAAGAGACCATTCTCAGCCGATGCGGGAAAGCCGTGGTCCCCGTCTTGAGACCCATGGGCATCGAAGAAGACAACTGGCCGGCCGCAGTCGGCCTGGTCACCGGAATTCTTGCCAAGGAGGCAGTTGCCGGAACGCTGGACTCGCTCTACCGGGTTGATGGCGAGGAGTCGGACGAGCCGGTTCCGTTCTGGACTGGCATAGGGGAGGCCCTGGCAACCATCCCGACAGGATTCGCCGAGTTACTGTTTGGAGGAGACGATGCTGCCGCCGAGGAGTCTGGCAGGACAGGCATGCACGATGCCTTCGGAAGCCCGGCTGCCGTGATCGCTTATCTCCTGTTCGTCCTTCTATACTGTCCCTGCGTGGCCGTTGTCGGGGCCATCTATGGCGAAACGAATCTCCCTTGGACTGTGTTTTCCGTGTCATACCTGACGCTGTTGGCATGGGTTGTGTCGACCCTCTTCTACCAGGTCGCCACGTTCGCGGAAGACCCCGGCAGGGCAGCAATGTGGATTACGGTTTGTGTGGCAATTGGCCTTGGCGGATGGGTTGGCCTGAAACTCCTGGGAAAGCGACTCTCATGAGAAACCGTTTTGGATGGTTCAGACGGAAGCGTGCCTCGTCCTGCTGCGGAGGAACAGGCACACGCCAGTACCTGAGCGCATGCACGGGCGGGGAAAAGGGCGTCGTGCTTTCAAATCCGGACCACCGCACCAAGGAAATGGGGTTTGCCCATGGCGCCCGTATCGAGGTCGTCCGAAATGATCCGGGAGACGACAGCATGGTGGTCGTGCTGAACGAATCACGCTTTGCCATACCCCGCGATGTCGCAACCCAGATGATGCTATGCCTGGGCGGTGACGGAAAACACCACGAGAGAAAGCGTAACCGGCAATGCTCCGCGACATAAGAGAACTTCTGAAAGAACGGGGCCCAATGGAATTACGCGATCTCGCGCTCCATTTTGAAGCGGAGACGTCTGCCATGCAGGGGATGCTTGAATTTCTTGAGACTCGTGGTCAGGTCAAGCACACCGTCGTCTCATGCGGCAGTGGTTCCTGCGGTGGCTGCCCGGGATGCGGTGACCTGCAGCCCGAACGTCAAAGCGCAGCAACAGCACCGGGCGGCATCACGTTTTGGTCGCTGGCAGAGACTTCCTGAACTAAGAGATTCGTAATCTGATTCGTTTCCGTGTATAGGGAAGTTATGTTGAAGGTAATGAATCTACGATGTGCTCTGATAGCAGGTGCCCTTGTGGCGGGGGTAGCCTCTTCGCTTGCTGAATCGGCATCCCTGGTCACGCTCGAGGAGCTCGTCGGGCAGTGGGTGGACCTGCGCAGTCAGATTGCCACCGAAAAGCAGTCGTGGAAGCAGCAGGAAGACCAGTGGCGGCGGGAAATTGCACTGCTCCACGAAGAAGAGCGGCGGCTGGACGAGCAGCTTGAGCGTGCGGCGCAGTTCGAGGCAGTCAAAGAAAGCCGTTCGTCAGATCAGATTGCCCGAAAAGCTGAAATCCACGATGTTTTCAGTAGAATCGAGCAGATGGTCGACCGGGCAGCAGCCGATTTCTGCGGGCTCCTCCCAGCCATTCCACCACCTTTGAAATCACCGGATATGGCTCGAGCGTGTCGCGAACTGACCGATGCATCACGGTCGGACTCATTGGCGCGAAGGGTACAACTCCTCGTGGGCGTGTTGAGTGAGCTCGAGGGGCTTCAGAATCAGAACCACGTGGTGCGTGAGCTTCTTGAACTCGAACCGGGACACCGCCGCGAAATGGATATCGTCTACCTGGGTCTCGCCCGCGGGTTTGCCGTCTCTCCTGATGATTCGGTTGCCCTACAGGGCATTCCCGCGGAATCAGGCTGGCGTTGGGAAGCGCTGCCATCCTCCCATGCCGCTGACGTGCGCGCCATGGTCCGGATTCTGAATGAGGAGCAACCGCCCGCCCTCGTAGCCATCCCCGTGAAGGGCAGTTTTTCGGAGCCGCAACCATGATGCGCCTATTGCTACTCTCTATGCTTCTCGGCGCAATTGGGGCGACAGCCCAGGGCGATCGCGTGGACAAGGCCGTTCTCAAAACGCAACAGGACGTCGCGACGGCGCTTGCAGATCTGAACCAGCAGCGAACGCAAATCGAAGCGGCTCGCGCTCCCCTTGCTGCCGAACACGATGCGTTGAGTCGTCGGGTTCAAGAGAAGCGAATCGCCCTGGAGCAGAAGCTGGAGGCCCAGCAATACGGTGAACAGCAACGCCGGGCACTGGCGGCGGACGTGGCTGGTCTCGAAGAGGAGTGCCAGTTCGTGTTGATCGCCCTGTCGGAATACCGTCGAGCCATGGAGACGCGTGCCTCACAGGCCGAGCTCCAGGGACAGCGGAACGCCCTTGCGGCATGCGATACCTTGCTGACTGACGCCAAGGCCTTCTCCCGTCTGCCGGATGCAGCGGGGTCGCTACTACCGCTTGCGACGGACTGGAACAGGATTCGGATTGGCGGGTACCAGGCGCCCGGGACAGCCCTCAATGCCGCCGGCATCGAAGAACACGGACGGTTCGTCTTTATTGGCCCCAACGTCTACTTCGTGGAAGCCAGTGGGGTGGGGGGCATTGTGCAGACCCCTTTCGGCAGTCTCAATCCAACCACCTACTCAAACCACTCTCAGCAGGAACAGGAGAACATCGCTGCCCTGCTATCTGAGGCGCAGTCCGTAGTCCCTCTGGATGTATCCGGGGGCCACGCCCTGAAAATTGAAGCGGCGGGCGATTCGCTTTCTGAACATGTTCGTAAGGGTGGGTTTGTGATGCTGCCCCTGCTCTCGATTGGTCTTCTTGCTTTGGTATTCACCGGCTTGAAAGTCATTGAGCTCCGGGGCATGCGCTTTGCATCTACGGAATCGTTGGCGGGTGTGATTCAACATCTCGGGCCAGGCGAAACGGCGCAGGCTGTTGAAGCGGCGCGGGCCCTGCACCCTCCCCTATCCACGCTGATCGAAGAAGCCCTGACCTATCGGGATGCGCCCCGTGAACATATTGAAGAGATCTTGCATGAACGTATCCTGGCGATGGTACCGCGACTGGAGCGCCACTTGGGGACGTTGGCCGTATTCGGCGCCATTGCTCCACTGTTGGGCCTTCTGGGAACGGTCACCGGGATGATCCACACGTTCGACTTGGTGACCCTCTTTGGGACCGGCGAGGCACGGCTGCTCTCCGGCGGCATTTCAGAAGCATTGATTACAACCAAGTTCGGTCTCGCCATCGCGATTCCCGTACTGCTTGTACATGCGTTTCTGAGCCGACGGGTACGGACCATCGTGGGGGCGCTTGAGAACTCGGCCATACGTTTTGTCAATGCCTTGAAGATTGGGACCGCAACCCCATGAGTGCATGGTATGAACATCCGCTCCACTACTGGAGGGCGGGCGGACCGCTGCTTATTCCGTTGGCAGCCGTCTGCTTCGGCATCTGGTACCTCTTTCTTCGTTCACGCGACACGTTGATGAGAGCGGCTGACGATGTTTCCCACGTTGAGAACGCGTTGCGTGATCGGGACCTCGACAGGCTGCGCCACCTGGCCGGAACCACGGCGGCTTGCGTGAAACAGATTCTCACCCACTGGCACAGCGGACATGATGCCGGCGTCGCATTTGATGAAGAGAGCTCCCGGTTCATGGATCAATTCAAGCGCAATCTTGTTATCCTCGTGGCCCTGACCGCGGTTGCTCCTCTACTGGGCCTGCTGGGCACCGTTGTGGGGATGATCGATACGTTTGATGCCGTTGCGGCGACATCGGGAGAGACGGCCACGCGCGTAGCCTCAGGCGTGAGTCGCGCCCTGATCACGACCCAAGTAGGTCTTGTCGTTGCCATTCCCGGTTTCTTCGGGTTGGCCCGCTTGCGCCGGCTTCTGCATCACCTTGAAGTCCAGTATGGGGCAATCAAGCTGCATCTCATTCAGTTCGGGGAGCGCATATGAAACGTATTGCGCTCAATTCCATTGGATCGCGCGGTATCGAGATCAACATGTCGCCGCTCGTTGACTGCGTATTCCTGCTCTTGATCTTCTTCATCGTCACGACGGTATTTGTTGAAGAGACGGGGGTCGATATTGAGAAGCCACGAGCGGCCACGGCCCGTGATCTGCAGAAGCAGAGCGTTCTCATCGCGCTGCTACCGGATGGTCGCATTGTATATGCAGGCCGTGAAATCGACATCAACAGCGTTCGTGGGATCGTGGCAGAACAGCTTCGGACCCAGGACGCGGCGGTCATTATCATGGCCGACCGCGACTCCCGCACGGGAAAGCTGGTCACGTTGATGGATGAGTGCAAACTCGGCGGCGCCACGCGAGTCAGTGTGGCCGCAGGCAGGAAGACAGGAGTAGGGGGGGGGACGTGAAAACAGAAAACCACCCTCAACGCCCAGACGGCAAAGCCAGCCGGTTGGCCGAGACGGCCAATCCTACAATCCTGGCGGGCTGCCTGACGGCTGGTCTTTTCCTGGCATTGCCCTATGTGCATGTCGTTGAGCCGCCGCAAGAGCCATTGCTTGAGCTCACGACTATTGAGCAGACCGACTGGCAAGTGCCAACCCCGTTGCCGCTACCGCAGCAGGCGCCGCAAGAGCCTGTCGATCAACCACTTCCGAAGCCAGAGCTAGCCCCTCCGGAACCCCATACAGCACCGCTCAAAGCCATGCTGGATTTCGATCTTGGACTCACCGATGTCGGTGGAGATTTCGATCTCAATTTCTCAATTGAACCCACGCCGGTAGGACTCGGTGGGGATGCCGCTTTTGCTCTTTCTGACGTTGATCGCGTTCCGCAACCCCTTGTTCAGCTACGTCCCTTCTATCCCGCTCATGCCCGCATGCGGCAGATCGAAGGACATGTTGTCGTGGAGTTCGTGGTGAGCCCTGGCGGGCATGCCGAGCGCATCGAGGTCATTTCAAGTGAACCCGGCAACGTATTCCGGACGGTGGCCGTGCGTGCGGTGGAGCGATGGCGCTTTTCGCCGGGCACCAGGGAGGGTCAGCCCGTAGCTGTCCGTGTTCGCCAGACAATCCGATTCCAGCTGGAGGGGAGCCGTTGATGGGAGGGGGGCACAGAGTGTTGCGTGTGGCGTGTAGACAGCGGAGAGCGGGGTCAGCACCTCGGGCTATCGCTGCCGTGCTCGTGCTGTCCACGATATCCGTCGTTACCGCGATGGCATCCTTTGAACCCACGGTCTCTGCGAAGGAAGCCGAGGTCCTGGCTAAAGCAGCTGACGTGGGTACGACCAACGTTGTTGCTGCCATTGCGCTGCTGCAAGACGAAGATCTCGCGGAGACAAGTGCAGCAGTGGATTTTGCCATCGGGAACGTTCTGTTTCAATCGGACCAACTCAAACCGGCAGCCGTTTCCTACCAGGCCGCCATTGCGAAGCTCCCGACATTCCGAAACGCGCGCAAGAATTTGGGGCGCGTCTATCTATTGGACGACAAAGCGACAGCATCCACGGCGATCTGCCAGGCGCTTGTTGAAGAGGGAATGGCTGATGCGGATGTCTACCTGTTGCTCGGTCATGGCCTCGCGCTCGGGGAACACTGGGTAGCGTCTGAAACAGCCTACCGCCAGGTGCTGTTGCTGAAGTCGGACAGCGACGATGCCATGTCCGGACTTACCCGCTGCCTGGTTCAGCAGGAGCGATACCGGGAGGCCCGCAGCTTGCTGCGAACCATGCTTGAATCGGATCCCGACCGTCAAGATCTCTGGTCGCTTCTCGCAAATGTCGACATCGCGCTGGAGGAAAACGGCGATGCCATCCAGGTATTGGAAACCGCGCGTCGCCTGGACTGCTGCGATGCAACCATGCTCGGACTCCTGGGTGACTTGTATCTGAACACGGGGCGGGCGGCCGAAGCCGTGGCCAGCTACGAGGCTGCAGACTCAGCGGGGTTACAGGACCCGGCGCGGATGCTGCGCGCGGTTGAAGGGCTCATTCTGATCGGTGAAAAGGCGGGCGCCGCCGCCATACTGGATGGCCTCGAGGGCAGTAAAGACATACTCAGTACCCCTGCACTGAAACGGCGCCAGTTGCGACTAAGCTCTGAACTTGCGGCGGCTCAAGGCGATACCAAGGGCGCCATTGCGCTGCTTCGGGAGCTCATCAAGCAGGATCCATTGGATGGCAAAGCCCTCCTGCGCCTCGGAGAACACCTGCAAAGCGAGGGAGATCTTGGGGCGGCAGAACTGAACTATGAGCGGGCCGGAAGGTTAGAGGGGATGCAGGCCGAAGCCCTGGTGCATCGGGCTCAATTGGCCGTGGAGCGAGAACGCTTCGACGATGCAGTCGACCTGCTTGAGGCTGCCGAGGCCATCGAGTCTCGCCCTCATGTGGCCCGTTATCTTTCCCAAGTGCGCCGCCTGGCGGAACGGTAACTCAAGCGGTCCAAGTCGTGCTGTAGCCATCCAGCAAGCTTCCGTCCGCTACTCCGGACACAGGCTCCCCGATGAGAATCGGGGAAGCCTGTCCTACACGGTCTTCACGGCATCTGGAATTGTAGGACAGGCTTCCCGAGTCCCCGAGGGAGCCTGTGCCTGTGGCCGCAGCTTTAGCCTGCATATTTCACGAGTACGTGAACCTGCAGGCAAATCCGAAACACCCAAGTACCCAAATACCCAAAGAAATCCGAACCCCGAAGTCCGAAAGGCCAAAGACGGAACGTGCTTCGCGGATCAGCAATTTGCGGATTCAGTAATAGATACGATCGGCAGCGCTTTTCGGGCTTAGGTATTTGGGATTTCCTTGGGTATTTGCCACTTCGTTGCCGACGGGGCGTCGGCCAGTTGCGCTTCGCGCTGCGGGGTGTTTGGGTGCTTGGGTATTTCCCGGCGTTTCGCCAGTCGTGGTGAAATGTCCGGGTTAGTTGGGCAGCTCTAAAGCGAGAACGCGAGCCAGACGAAGCTCTTGTGCCCCATCGTAAACCTGCCCGTTTCACCGAACTCGCCATACGCCGCTTCCAGGTCATTCCAAACAGGCTCGAGAAACACAACCATGCCACGCTTCTGCCGACGCATTGCCCTGTTGAGCGAAGGCGCAACCCAGTGGACCTCACCGCGGCGCTCACAGTAGTAGGGCAATATCTCGGCGTTGATCTTGTAGAGCAGGAGAGCTTCATCCTCCTGCAGCCGTTTCTGTACTTCGGGAACGAGCTTATGAGGCGTCTTCATGGCATTGAACTGCGGTAGGATAATGATGGCCGTGAAAAGGTACGTCACAAGCACCAGGGAAATCGCCATCGCCAACCACTGTCGACTGAGATCCATGCGGAGGAAGCATAGAATCAGCACGATGGTGCCGACCAGAAGAGGACCGCCGCCAGCCAAGGCTGAAACGGGCGGGATGGGTACATCCGGTATCCATTTCGTACAGAGCAGGGCGATGCCAATAGCTCCCGGCACGGCCGCCAGCAATCCGGCCGTCGTCCAGCGGGCGGGACGAGGGAGCTTCACGAGATGGACCCACGCGGCCCCGACGATGACAGCCAACGCCGGATAGGCCAAGAGGATATAGAGCCCGCGTTTGGTCGGAAAGAGCGTGAAGAACAGCACCACGAACCCCGCCCATCCCAGTGCCCGACGCAAGACAACACGTGCCTTTCCCGGCTGCTTGGCCAGAGCCCAGATGCTGAAGGGGAGGACCAGGATCCACGGCAACCCGTCGACAAGCAGGTACTCAAGATAGTAGTAGAACGGCCTGATGTGCCCCATGCCACCTGCGGCCCGGCTTGCGTTCTGTTTGAACAGAAGCTCCTGGAAATACGCCTCTGACGCTCCCGAGGCCTTGGCCAGCAGGAGCCACGCCGCCGGCCATAAGAGGACAACCGGCAGCGCCCACAACCAGTGCCACCGGCGCAGGTTGCGTGCCGTCCCGGCGGCCAGGTTCGATGCCAGGTAGGCGCCTACAGGAACGAGGAATCCAACTGGGCCCTTGGCAAGAATCGCAAGGCCGAAACAGCAGAAAGCCAGCAGCGGGCGCCAGAGCGTTCGCCTAACGTCGTCCAGGAACAGCAGGCAGAGGCCACTCATCTGCAGCCCACACAGCAGCATGTCAATCTGTCCCCAGCCCGCTCGCCACCACAATGCTTGCGTGGTCGCGGCTATGAACATCGTACGCCATGCTGCCTGCCGGTTAGTCCAGAGCTCAGCAATGGTGCTGACAGACCACAGCATGAGAATGACCCCCAGTAGCGAAGGAAGCCGTGTCGCCAGTGGACCAATCTTGCCCTTCGTCAGGAAGGATCCCGCGTTGATCAACCAGAACATCAGCGGCGGCTTGTGGGCGTAGAAATCGCCATGCCGATGGGGGACGAACCAGTGATTGCCTGCCTGCATCTCCTGGGCTACGTAGGCATAGCGTGCTTCGTCCGGCTCCCAGAGGTCTCTGACGAGGTACCCGGGCACCCACACGGCAACGGCAAAAAGGATGATGACAAGAAGCCGTTTTCCCATGGGGTTGTCCCTTTTCGAAGACAGATCGTGCCGGTTCGGCGCCTAGAAGAAGACTTTGAAGATCCGCAGGATGCCTTGCTTCCATGGCACGCGGTGGGAGATGCCGCTCCGGTTCTCGAAGCTAGCCAGGTTGTCGAGATACCATTCGTAGTTCCGAACGAGAGCATCCTTGTTGGAGTACTTCGGGGCATAGCCCAGCGTCTTCTCCGCCTTATCAATGCTGACAAACGAATCCTCGCAGGCCGTCTCGTAGACCCATTTGTAGAGAGGGGAGAGCTTGAAGAACTCCAGGATTCGAAGCGCCCAGATGAGCGGCTTTGCGGGAAAACCGATGATGTGCTTCCCACAGCCGGCTCGATCCAGGACGGCCTGGTAGTCTTCTTTCATTGTGGTGAATTCCTTGGCACCAATGTTGAAGGTATCGTTGACGATCTCTTTGTCCTTTGTCAGGCAGATCCAGATCGCATCGCAGAGGTCGGCGACATCCAGTAGCTGGTAGCGGTTGTGGCCGCTGCCGATCATGGGGAAGTTCTTGCCGTCCTTGGCCCAATCGTAGAAGAGCGCGAATACACCGAGGCGTTCCGGACCAATGAACGACTTGGGTCGAATCACGGGAACACACATGCCTCTATCGCGACAGCCGAAACAGACATTCTCGGCTTCGATCTTTGCGATGCCATAGGGTCCTACGCCATCCAGCTTATCATGCTCATACAGGGGGTGATGATCCGGAATCCCGTAGACCGCGGTTGAGGAGATGTGCACAAACCGATCCACGGTACCGCCGGCCTCGGCAGCTTCGACCAGGTTTCGCGTACCATCCACGTCCGTGGTCATGATCTCTTCTTCGGTGTAGAGTGGAAGTGCGGCGGCACAGTGAATAACCCAGTCAACGCCCTCCATGCATGTCTTAACCATGTCCTTGTCACGAATGTCGCCGATGACTGCGTTGATCTTGTCAATCTCGGGGTAGTCGAAGGGCTCGAGGTCAAGTGATGTAATCTCGGTCACGCCTTGCTCAAGCAGATGCCGGACCATATTGATTCCGAGAAATCCGCTGCCACCTGTAATAAGAACTTTCTTAGTCATACTCTCCTCCTGAAATTGACGCGCGAAAGCGTCGCACACTTTAGGCATTGGAGCAAGAGCAGACGCGGCAAACGCGGCCGTTACCCCATGCGGGCAAGGGCCATGCCAGCTAGAAGAACGGCACTCATGCCGAGGGTGATGATGACCTTGAGCAGGATGACCATCACGCGTGCCCAGACAGCCCCCCAGGCTATATTGGCGGCATGTTCAATGTGCTTGAGACGCCAGTGCTCAACCATGAAGGCGGCCCCGAAACTCAGTGCCAACATCCCAACCAGGGGGCCCACGATGGGGATGGGAATCAGACCTCCGACGATGAGGCCAACCAGGCCGCCAACCAGTGACGCAAAACCCGCAAGCTTCGATCCGCCTCGCTTGATAACGCCCCAACTGCCGGCGACGGCTTCGCCCACTTCAACAGCAATGGATAACAGCACAAACACCACCAGCGTAAGCCATCCGGGAAATCCCGTTTCTCCCCGCATCAGCAAGGCAATGATGGCGGCCCCCAAGACCACCCATGTCCCAGAAATCGACACGCAGGACAACAGGACAGCAACCACGCACAGGAGCACGATGAGGATCACACCAAGTCCTGTTCCCAACATACCAAGGATTTGCCATACCATGTCCATTGTCGTTCCAACCTATTGAGTGCGGTTTAAGTAACCCTGTAGGCACATGCACAGGCTCCCCGGAATACCGGGGAAGCCTGTCCTACAAGGTCTGTTGTAGGGCGAGGTTGCCACTCCCATTGGTCGAGTCCCGAAGGGAGCTTGCGAAACGGCCGTGACATTGCTTAAACCGCTCCAAGAATCTGAATTCTAACGAATCCAGCTACACAGATGTTGCTCTATTCGTTCACACGTTGATTTTTGAATACGCGTTTGTCAAGATGGCCTTGGAAGCAGGGAGAGGTGACATGGGACAGAATAAGGACAAGAAGGCCGTTGAAGATGTTGAAGTCTTGAGCCCGGATCTGGATACATCAGACTCGGAGCCAAAACCGGATGACCAGAAACTCGTACTCGCTCGGGATGTGTTCCCGTCACAACTCCCCATCATACCAATTTCAGATCGGCCGCTTTTTCCCAAGATGACCGTCCCTATGGTCATTGACGATCCTGCACTCGTCAAAATGCTGATCGCGATTGCTGAATCCGAATCCCGATTCGTTGGCATCGTCCTGCTCCGGCCCAGGGAAAACGATGCCGACATACCGGACCCACCGCAGACGTCTGACCTCTATGGCATAGGCGTGGTAGCTGAGATCATTCGCATGGCACAGCTGGAATCGCAGCCGGAACTTCACGTGATGCTGACGGTCCTTGAGCGATTCAGTATCGAAGGGTTTGTGCAGGAAAAGCCTCACATCGTGGCTAAAGTCGGCTACCGGTTCGAAACTCAGATGACGGACAACCAGGAACTCAAGGCTTACTCCGTCTCGGTAATCAAATGCATCAAGGAGCTCGTACAGCTGAATCCGCTCTACAAGGAGGAGTTGAGCATCTTCATGTCTCACTCCAACTTGCAGGATCCGGGTCGTCTTGCGGATTTCGCAGCAGCATTGACGACGTCCTCCGGCAAGGAGTTGCAGGATATCCTGGCTACCGTTCGAATTCGTGAGCGGCTGAGCAAAGTGCTTGTGCTACTCAAACGCGAAATGGAGATCTCCAAACTCCAGGTCCAGATCAGCAGTGATATTGAGAAGAAGATATCGAATAACCAGCGGGAGTTCTTCCTTCGTGAACAGCTCAAAGCCATCAAGAAAGAGCTGGGCATCGAGAAGGGCGGGAAAGAGACCGAGGTCGAGCGTTTTGAAGAGAGAATCAGCAAGCTGACGCTGCCGGAAGAGGCAAAACAGCGTATTGACGAGGAACTCGATAAACTCAAGATGACAGAACCGTCGTCACCTGAATACAACGTGACGCGGAGCTACCTCGATTGGTTAACCGTTCTGCCGTGGGGTCTGTTCTCTGAGGACAACTACGACATCGCGCGGGCCGAGAAGATCCTCCACGAGGACCACTATGGCCTGGAGGACGTCAAAGAACGTATTCTTGAGTTCCTCGCCGTGGGAATCCTCAAAGGCAACGTTTCGGGCAGCATTCTCTGCTTTGTTGGGCCGCCAGGTGTTGGCAAGACGTCCATCGGGCGTTCCATCGCACGCAGCATCGACCGCAACTTCTATCGCTTCTCACTCGGAGGCATGCGGGATGAGGCCGAAATCAAGGGCCATCGTCGAACCTACATCGGGGCCATGCCGGGGAAATTCATTCAGTCGATCAAGACCTGCAAAACGGCGAATCCCGTGATCATGCTTGATGAGATCGACAAGGTGGGCGCCAGCTATCGTGGTGACCCGGCCTCGGCTCTTCTTGAAGTCCTCGATCCCGAACAGAACAGCGACTTCCTGGACCACTACCTGGATGTGCGGTTCGATCTCTCCAATGTCTTCTTCATTTGCACCGCGAACCAGCTCGATACCATTCCACGTCCACTGCTCGACCGAATGGAAGTCATCAAGTTGGCCGGTTACATTCTCCAGGAGAAACTGGAGATCGCAAAGCGCTTCCTGATCCCGAGACAGCTCTCGAGACATGGGCTCAAGCGCAAGCAGGTCATGATCACGGTTCGTGCGCTGCGGGAGATCATCGATGGATATGCCCGCGAACCGGGAGTCCGGGGTCTTGAGAACCACCTCAAGAAGATCATGCGCAAGGTCGCCAAGCGGATCGTTGCCGGTGAGACGGAGAAAGTGAAGGTTGATGTCGGCGACGTTGCTACCTACATCGGCCAACGCATCTTCAAGGATGAGAACTACTACAAGATCCCGCGCCCGGGTGTCGTGATGGGACTGGCATGGACCAGCATGGGGGGAGATACGCTCTTCATTGAAGCCACGAAGGTCCATACGGGCAAGGGCGGCTTCAAACAGACCGGACAGCTCGGAGATGTCATGGTGGAGTCGTCGGAGATTGCCTACACCTACCTGCGGGCATTTCTTAACGATGACCTGAAGATGCGGGAGCTGTTTGACAAGAACTTCATCCATCTGCATGTGCCGGCCGGCGCAACACCCAAGGACGGACCGTCTGCCGGTATCACCATGGCAACGGCGCTCTACTCGCTGGTCCTGGGCAAACCCATCAAACGGCACTTGGCCATGACGGGGGAACTGACGCTAACCGGTCTGGTGATGCCAATCGGTGGCCTCAAGGAGAAGACCATCGCGGCCCGACGCGCAAAGGTGAAACACCTCGTCTTTCCGGCTGACAATCAAAAGGACTTCGAGGAGCTCCCCGATCACATCAAGAAGGGGCTGACGCCCCATTTCGTGCACACCTTCGAGGAGGTCGTGGACATCTGTTTCTAAGGAGATCTGAATTCTCACGAATCCAGCTACAAGGGAAGAGCCAGATGTAGCTGGATCCGTTAGGATTCAGATCTCAAGAACGAAGGTATTATGGCGAATTATAGTAACATTGTCCTCGTCGGGTTCATGGGGACTGGAAAGACCCGCATCGGGCAGGAAGTCGCCGGCAAAACGGGGCTGGCGTTCGTCGACATGGACGACTGTATCGTAGAACGTGCCGGTAAACCGATCCCGGAGATCTTCGCTGATGAGGGAGAGGTACACTTCCGGGCCATAGAGCGACAAGTCGTCGTTGATCTTTCGCGGGAGTCCGGACGCGTCATCGCGACAGGGGGAGGCGTCGTCGTAAACGCGGACAACATCCGGGACTACAGCAATGGTGGGCTTGTGATCTGCCTGTCGGCAACGCCCGAGGTCATCCTGGCGCGTGTCGAACACGATACGAATCGCCCTTTGCTCTTCACCGACGACAAGATGGGAAAGATTCGGACGCTGCTCGCCTCACGGCAGGCGCTCTACGACGCCATTCCGAATCAGATTGATACGTCGGAGCTGAGCGTCGATGAGGTTGTTGACCGCATTGTGACACTCTACGAATCCTAGCGTTGGCGCTGTGGGCCGGAATGCAATAGGCGGCCACAGCCGCCGGTTGGCCGAGACGGCCAACCCTACAGAAAGCAGATATTGGGTTGGACGATCTTGCACAACAGATTGTCGATCGGGCATTAGCTGACGGTTTTGCAGCGGTTGGGTTTGCGACAGCCGGTCCGACGGAGAGTATGGCCACTTACGAGCAGTGGCTCAGCGATGGAATGGCCGGCGACATGGAGTATCTTCGCCGCCATGCCAGGATACGGATTCATCCTGCCGAGATAGCGACAGGGGTGAAGTCCATCATCGCCGTTGCCGCTCGTTACCCAACGAATCCCGCGCCGGGAAGTGGATTCTCAACCTATGCTCGTGGATTGGACTACCATGATGTAATCCGATCAAAGTTGCGTGATCTCACGGCATTTATCCATGAACGACAGCCACTTCACGTACACCGTATCTGTGTTGATTCCGCTCCTTTGCTGGAGCGAGAGTGGGCGATACGGGCCGGTCTCGGGTGGCAAGGCAAGCAAGGCCAGGTGGTCAGCGCAACGGCTGGCTGCTGCCAGGTATTTGGTTTTCTGCTGGTTGATCTAGAGCTGCCACCATCCACACCGGTCGAGGAGCGTTGTGGCGACTGCCATTGCTGCACCGCGGGATGCCCAACGGGGGCAGCATTGGGCGATGGACGCGTGGATGCCCGGCGTTGCCTCTCCTATCTCACGATTGAGCACAAAACACGGATTCCCGATGATCTACAGGATGCGATGGCGGGCATGCTCTTCGGGTGTGATTGCTGTACAGCGGTTTGTCCCTGGAACCGTCGCGCCACCGCACCGGTCATGCCGGAGCTCGAGGAACGTGATCCCGTACCGTCGGCAGAGGCGTGCCTGGCCATGACGGAAGAGGAATTCGATGCGCGCTTCAAGGGTACGGCGGTCTATCGCACTGGACTGGAACGACTTAAACGCAATGCGGCGTTGGCGGTGAGGGGCTAAGCGGTTTAAGTAAAGCTGCGGCCAGAGGCACAGGCTCCCTTGGGGACTCCGCCTTCGCAAGGCCTACGGCGGACGAGTCGGGAAGCCTGTCCTACAACGCCAGATGCCGTAAAGACCGTGTAGGACAGGCTCCCCCGATTCTCATCGGGGAGCCTGTGCCCGGGCGTAGCGGAAGGGAGCTTGAGTGACGTTTCCGACTAGCGTTTCCGCCGTTCCTTTTCGGCCCAGTGAAGGGCTTCCTCGGCAACCTTTAAACGATGTACGGCTTCACGTACATCCTGTTGCTGCCTAGCCCCCCGCCGTTTGAACAGCTGTCCACCCGTCTTCTCTTTCAAATTAGCCTTGGCTTCTTCGACCTCTTTGCGCAAGGATTCGATATCGTTCTCATCGAGCTGATCACCCCAATCCTGGCCACCGTCCTCTTCATCACCAAAGGCTCCGGGTTGCCCTCTGCGCGCTTTCGCCAGGGGTATGGTTGCCATTTTGGCCAGCGTGCTGGAGCTTGCTCCCTGGTACAGGACGTTGTTGTTGGCATCCAATAGCGTGACGATGTAGCCGTAGAATTTGTTCCCAACCGTTTTGGAGTGTTCACGGAAGTCACCTATCGTAAAGGAGCGTGAAAGAGAATCGATCGAAACCGGTGCGGCGTCTACGTAGATGGTGCGTGACTCGAGCACGGGAATGGGTATGCGCTTCTGGGTCACCATACGCGGATCGCCTGATCCCCCGGCCGGCTTCGCATAGTACTGTAGGCTCAACTGAGTATCCTGTATCTGGACCCCGGTTCTGGTTGTCCGAAGGGCCGCTCGGGCGTACCGCTGGTCTGACTTCACTTTGCCGTCAACGGTTCCGACGAACTGGTCTCGCTCAAAAGAGTCGCTCTCTTTATCAGACGTATCCCACAACTTAACAGAAACGCCGCTCGACCAGGGGGAATGCTCGGTCCTTGTGAGAATCTTTGTCTTGAAAACCTGTCCCGCTTTCGTGGGTAAGGGAGCGCCAGGGGGCGTTACCTCTGTGCCATCCGCATATTTAATCACATCCGTGGGTATGGATGGATCGACAGCAGCCCGCTCCGGAGGCCGTTTCAGGTCCGTGCTCGGTGTTCTGTCTGATTCGGGTTGCCTTTCCGGCACACCTCCCACCCGCTTAATCTCATCACGCGCCGCGAAAGCCGCATCAAAATTGCCCTCTTGGGTCCACTCGCGCTGGAGCTCGGTGAGTCGCGAGACATACTTAATCCTGAGATCCTCGATCCTGGCATCTCTATCCGTTTTGAGCTGTGCGGTACGACCGCGGTGAGAGTTCTGGAGCTTGGCGAGGTCCGGTTGGGATGACGTCACGCCTTCAAGCGTTGGCTCTTCACGGAAGCGTTTGAGCTCTTTGTTGACCGTTTCCCAGCCATCCAGATTGCCGGACGCCTGGAGGCCCGATTGGAGGGTCTGAAGGGCTTTGATGTAGTCAATGGGCCATGCCTGGGTTGCGCCACGAAAGGTGGTTTCGTAGGTTGCCGTGGTATCCTCATAGATCTTGCGGTACTTCTCGAGGAGCTTGGCGTCATCGGCATCTGCAAAAGCACAGGCCGTTCCCAACACGAGCAGTATACAAAGCCACCTAGTCATAGTTAACATAACGGTTCTCCCCGTCCATTTATTGCAATCTTCCTCAGCGCTTTCAGGCTAACCGGATCATGGTACTTGTCAAGATTTGTGTCCGCCGTTGTGTCCGCCGTTCCGGCGACGGGTCGCACGGCGATGGGCCAGCCGGATTCTGGCCCTCACACGCCGAACCAACCGTTTGAGTTTCGGAAAGCGGGAATACGTAGCGTTTCGGATGCGGGCGAAGAGAGGGATATGGTGCGCCAGAAGTGCGATGCCGACAGCAATGAACAGGATGCCCTGCAAAACGGGAAGAAAGAGCCCGACAACTCCCAAAACAATGAAGATCCACCCGAAAATCAGCCGCAGCATGGCTTTCACGTTCGGATCAGCCAGGACCTTCTTTAGGAGGAAACGTGACACCTGATGTTTTCCAGCAGTTCTCGTGCGGCCTGTTCGGGATTCGATGCCGCCGTAACGGCCGTTACCAGAGCCAGTGTACGGGCTCCGGCCTCACATAGCTCAGGAATGTGGTCTTGCTTTATCCCTCCCATCACCGTGAAGGGAATATTCACGTGTGGAGCAATGCGGGTCAGACCTTCGGTTCCTAGGAACGCCTCGGTCCAGTTTTTCGTTTCTGTGGGGTAGATTGGACCAATATTGACGTAGGACGCCCCGGCAGCCTCGGCGGCCCGGGCTTCAGCAATCGAGTGAGATGACGCGCCGATAATCATATCCGGCCCAATAGCCCGTGCAGCATCGATGGGCAGGTCATCCAGCCCCAGATGGACGCCATCAGCGCCGACAGCCAAGGCCACATCAATGCGGTCATTGATAATCAGTAAGCAACCGTAGGGTTTGGTCAGTGCACGGACTGCGTGAGCCAGCTCAAGATAATCACGCAAGGGAAGATCCTTCTCACGGAGCTGAATCAGCGAGACGCCGGCCACAAGCGCCTGGCGGACAATATCACTCGTGGACCGACCTTCGGACAATGACTGCGATGTTACCAGGTAGAGACCGGCTTCGCGGAAACGCTGCATGCGATCATCGTGCAGACTCACACCTAGTTCTCCGTGTGCGTGTTCTGAAGACGTTGAATCTCATCTCTGAAGCGAGCCGCATCTTCATAGCGTTCATCTTTTACAGCCCGTTCGAGCTCGGCCTTCAGGCTCTCCAAAGGCGACTTTTCATGTGACGGCTTTGCAGCCCGGGGTGCTTCAGCACTAGTCTCTGACGTTTCTCCCGGAATGTCATCCTCCTCGAAGATTCTCCCCGCTTCTTCCACAACGTGGCGGGCTGCGTAAATGGGTGCAGAACAGCGCAGGGCCAGGGCAACTGCATCGCTGGGACGACAGTCCATCGTCATGAGTACACCATCGCGATCCAAGATCAGGCGTGCATAGAAGGTGCCTTCCTTGAGATCACATATCTCGATCCGCATCAGGCGGCATTCCAGGAAATCCAACATGTTCTTGAGAAGGTCGTGGGTGAGGGGGCGTGGCACCTCGACGCGGTTGATATAGATGGCAATGGACTGTGCTTCGGCGGCGCCAATGAAGATGGGCAAGGCCCGCTCGTCCTCATCGCCTTTCAGCAGGACAACAAACCCAACGTTAGAGAGGAAAAGCTGTGTAACTTCAACGGCAAGCATGTCTTTGGATGGCATCGTGATTTCCCTGTAATTAGGAGCCAGTCAATATGGAGAGCATATCGGCTTCAGTCGTGGCCTCAAGCATGGATTGGCGCAGCACCGGCTGGTTCAGCAACTTGCTGATCTCAGAGAGATATTGGATATGAGGGCCACTGTCTGAAATCGGCGATAGAGTCATCACGAAGATCCGAGAAGGCTCACCATCCAGGGCGGCAAAGTCGACGCCGTCCGGCTTCAGGGCGACGGCCGTGACGAGCGCGTCCACGGTGTCGGTCTTGCCATGCGGGATGGCAACGCCGAACTGCATGCCGGTTGACATTTTGGCTTCGCGTTCATGTACAGCGGCGAGGGCGGCTTCGCGGTCAGGGAGACGGCCTGCCGCATCAAGCATATCAATCATCTCTTCGATGACTGCATCCTTGGTCTCTCCCTCTAGCCGGGGCGACAGGCAGCATTTCTTTAGCGCTTCCTGGAAGTCCATCTCGTCTCCTGATCTCGGTGAATGCGCCGTCCTTATATCACACCGATTGGATGGGTGTCAGTGGAAAACCCGAGTCCGCATTGCGTCATTTCCATGGATATCATCTAACAATAGTCGACTCAGGCGTTCAAAGACGGGGCCGGGCTTTCCGTCACCAACTTCTGCACCATCGAATTCACGGACCCGTGTCACATCGGTCGTTGTTCCGACGATCACAATCTCCCGGGCAGCTTCGATTGCCGGACGGGTGATGTCGCCAAAACGGACCTCCTTGAGCAGGCCCTCGGCTACCACGGTTTTGGCGAGTTCCATGACGCGCATCATGGTGGTTCCCATCAGGATGCCATCGAGATTCGGAAACGTCAGAATACCATCTGCTGTCACCACACCGATATTCTCGGTGGCGCCCTCGCCAAGGCGGCCATCCGGGTCGAATGCGACAACGAAGTCGGCGTCGGCTTCCACAGCTTCCTTCTTCATGAGGACATTATTCAGGTAGTTACAGTGTTTTACCCCGGCAAAGAAGGGGTGCTTCACCGGGACAGCCGATGTTTTCACAACAGCGCCCTGCGGGTGACGCGTCATGAAAGGAGAAACGAGATCCGTGATCGCGATATAGAGTTGGGCAGAGGGGCAGTCATACGGATTAACGCCGAAACTACCGGGCCCACGTGAGACGAAGAGACGGACAGCACAGTTCTGTTTGCCTGCGATGCGTATCGTCTCGGAGATGATCTCGCGCATGCGAGTCATGGTCATGGGTAGATTGAATGCCAGATCGGCCGCGGAACGATCCAATCGGGAGAGGTGACCATCCAGGTTATAGAGCGCTCCCTCGACACACTTGAAGGTCTCGAAGATGCCATCCCCCCGATGGACCATATGATCGTCAATCGGCACGAGCATCAGAAGAGGGTCGGTTACGACGCCACCGTAGACACTGGAATACAGCGCCAGGTAGCTTTCATGGTATGGCCGCTTGAGCTCATCAAGCCGCTCGAAAAGTGCGTTGCGATCCAGCACCTGTAGTGTGTCCATTGTTCCTCACCAAAATGGGGTTACTGATCAATATCCTCGTATCCAAAAATATCCTGAAACGCAGAGATAACAACGGGCTTCACGCTATCCAGCGTGACATCCGGGCAGAGCTGGTCCAGGGAGGTAACGCCACGTCCCTGGATGCCACATGGGATGATACCGCTGTAGTCATCCATATTCACAGCCACATTCAGCGCAAATCCATGCATCGTGACATGGCGTGTCACGCGGACCCCCAACGCTGCAATTTTCTCATTCCCGATCCAGACGCCGCGATTCTCGGGGTCGGTGTGGCTTTCCTGGCCATAAGAAGAAAGCACCTGCATCAGCATGCGCTCCAGGCTTTCCACGTACCAGAGCACGCCTTTGCCGTGGTCTCTCAGACTAATCACAGGATATCCCACGAGCTGCCCGGGGCCGTGGTACGTGACTTGCCCGCCCCGCGTCGTTTGCACGAGCTGAATCCCGCGCTGCGCCAGGGCTTCTGGCGATTGGAGCACATTGGCGGGGTCTGCGTTGCGTCCCAGGGTGTACACGGGATCGTGCTCCACGAGAATGAGCGTATCGGGAATTGATCCGTCCTGCCGGGCCGTGACGGTTTCCTCCTGCAATGCGAAAGCATGCTCGAACGGAACTCGCCCGATATCAAGTACCCGAAGCTTCATTGCGAGGCCTTCTCGATCGACGCCGGCGGCGGCGAGGCTTAGAGGGGTGAGTACGCTGGGTTCGTCGTTCCTCTGCCAGCGCGTGGCCTGCTTCCCGGCGGACCTCCGCGGTAATACCATCCCAATGCGCCAGAACGCGGGGATCTGCAGCGCCCGAAGCGGCTCGGATTTCCAGCAGTGCTTTTGTCTCGGCGAATGCTTCCTGCAGCACAAACCGACGTGGTGAACTCTTGCGACGACGGTTGCCGCCTTTGGCGGGAGGCGCCAGCACCGTATCCATCCGCTCCTGCTCGACCAGAATCCGGATCAGGCGAAAACGAACTGCTTTGGGCATGCGGCAGCGCAGTGCGATCGGTTCGATCAGCTCCGTGACTAACTTCGCATACGCCCCTCGCTCGTGTTTCACCCCCAGCTCATCCGCACGCTTACGAATAGGGTCGCAGAACAGGGTGGCAAACATCAGTGCCGGGGTTGGCTCGCCGCGCCAATGCTCACCTGAATCCAGCGCGGCCAGGAAGCGCCACAGTGGAGCCTGGTCTTTACCGTGCTTCTTCAGGTACGCATCGATCTCAGGAAACATGACTGACATCAGTTTCGTCTGCCACAGCAGGAAGAAGGCCGGCTCACCGGCGTGAAAAGCAAACAGACGATAGGTCTCCTCCAGCAGGCGTGCATCCGATGCCTTCTGAATCTCCTTGTGATGCTTCAGAATCGCTTTGCGGGTGCGAGCTTCAATGCGAAAACCCAGCCGGGATGCAAATCGGACGGCCCTAAGCATGCGCACGGGGTCCTCGCGGAAACGAACGTTCGGATCCCCAATACAACGGATGACGCCTTTGCGCAGATCCGTCAGACCGCCAACGTGGTCAATAATTGAGAAGTCCTTGAGATCATAGAACAGACCGTTGACCGTGAAATCACGCCGTTTGGCATCTTCTTCCGGCGTTCCGAATTCGTTGTCGTCCTTGTGCAGCAGGTTACTGTGCGGATCATCCGGATCGGCGAGGGGATCCGGTTGCCGCCGGAAGGTGCTGGTTTCGATGATTTTGTGGTACCCAAAACGGATATGCGCCAGGCGGAATCGGCGCCCCACCAGGAAACAGTTGCGAAACAGCTTCTTGATCTGATGCGGGTCGGCATCCGTAGAAACGTCAAAGTCCTTCGGCTGCCGTCCCAGGAGCAAATCACGCACGCCACCACCCACGAGATAGGCCTTGTGTCCGTGGCGGTTCAGGCGGTACATCACCTTCAGAGCGTCCTCGTCAATGTCCTTGCGGGAGAGGCCATGCTGGGTGCGTTTTCGAATGATGGTTTTCGGTTTCGGCATAATCGAGATAGACTATCAGACGAACCCAGAATTGCAACTTCCCCATTGACGCGACGGAATCCCCAAACTAGGTTTCCTGAATCATGGCACGCGGTACCGTAATTTCATTTGATCCAGGAAAAGGTCACGGGAAGATTCGTCCGGACCAGAGCGAGGACGAACTGTTTGTTCACGAGATTTCGGTCACCGTGCGTGACACGCCCGCTCTAAGAGAAGGCCAGGTGGTCTACTTTGAGATCCTCAACGGTGAGCATGGCCGCCAGGCCATCGAAGTACGCCCTATCCAAGCCAGACCGGGCCCGCGATCTGGCTCGGGCAATGAATCGATGCCTTAGAGCGGCTTGAGACGACCCGTCGCCACGAGCACAGGCTCCCCGGAATACCGGGGAAGCCTGTCCTACACGGCTGTCATACTCCTTGGACGGTTGATTTGAAGTGTGGCGTACTTCCTAGTGTTTCCGGCTCTTCCGTAGGGCGAGAATGGGCGAGTCCCCGAGTCGTTGGCCTCCAAGTATTCAGCCTCGCTTCGCGTCCCGCCGCTCTTGATGCACGCCGCTGTATCCGGGAACGGCGGGAAGGTCTCGGAGACTCAACCGTTCCCGCCCTACAGTCGGGGGGGGCATGATCGACGGAAGACAGCTGTCCCACGTTGAGAGCAAGAGTTTCACCCCTGTATAATCCGGGGGATGAGCGAGGAGGAGGTCCGAAGGTGATCTGGACGATCTATGACGTTTCGCCGGCGATTTCACCAAAGCTGATATCAATCTGGTCCCGGGTCTTGATATCGACAATGCGACCATCTTCGAGATAGATGACACGGTCGGATGCTGCCAGCATCTTGTGGTCGTGCGTCGCGCTAATGATGGTGATGCCCAGTTCTTCCTTCAGCTCGGAAAGCAGCCCAATAATGGCCTCACCTGTTTTGAGATCCAGGTTACCGGTCGGTTCGTCAGCCAACAGAATCGAGGGCTTGTTTGCGAGTGCACGCGCGCAAGCCACGCGCTGTTGCTGGCCACCGGAGAGTTGCCCCGGCAAGTGATTCTCCCGGCCCTGCAGTCCTACGCGTTCCAGGATCTCGATGGCCCGATCAGAGGCATCCTCGTCAGACATCCCGCCAAACGTCATCGGCAGCATGACATTCTCTTTGGCTGACATCACTTCGATGAGATTGAATGTCTGAAAGATGAAACCAATTGTTTTGCAGCGCAAGTAGGCGATCTGGCGTTGGTTCATATCGCCTGTTCTCATGCCATCGATGATCACATCCCCTTCGGTTGGGGTATCCAGCCCGCCAATTGCGTTGAAGAGTGTACTCTTGCCACTCCCGGAAGGGCCCATGATCGACAGATACTCGCCGCGCTGCACATCCAGATCGACCCCGGCCAGTGCCCAGACCTCTTCTTTGCCCATGACATAGCGTCGCTTGACGCCGCGAGCGGAGATGATCGTATCAGTGGACATTCATGGCCCCTTCCTTAATCTCAATCTCATCGCGTTCCTGGATGCGTTCAATGCGACCATCGCGTACCCAGGCAATACGATCAGAGGCGGACAACATTTTGTGATCGTGCGTTGCGGTGATGATCGTGACGCCATCGTCCTGATTAATCTCGCTCAGGAGTTCAATAATCTGCTCCCCCGTCACACGATCGAGGTTTGCGGTAGGTTCATCTGCCAACACGATGGCAGGATCATTGGCCAGGGCGCGGGCGCAGGCCACGCGTTGCTGCTGGCCACCGGACATCTCGAGGGGTTTGTGTAGCACACGCTCTCCCAATCCGACCTTCTTCAGGATTTCAACGGCCTTGTCCTGGGCATCGGCCTGTTGCATCCCCGCAAAGGTCATGGGCAACATGACGTTGTCGAGGGCCGAAGCCACCGGAATCAGGTTGAAGGTCTGAAAGATGTACCCGATCTTGTGACACCGCAACCATGCAAGCTCCACCGTATCCAGTGCTGCAATGTCCACTTCATCGATATAGACGCGGCCCTCAGACGGCTTATCGAGGCCACCGATCATGTTGAAGAGCGTGCTCTTTCCACTACCGGATGGCCCCATGATCGAGATGTACTCTCCCCGGTTCACGGAAAAGTCCACCCCGTTCAGGGCATGCACAACTTCTTCACCCATGTGATAAGTCTTCCTCACACCCAATGCGCGGACGACATAGGATGCGAAAAGCGTAGAGTTCGGAGCTCCGCCTGTCGCGTTCTCAGCTCCCTTTTCCGCATTCGGCATTCCGCTTTCCGCATTCATCACACTTCACTCCTTAATGCCATGACCGGAGCCATGCGAGCAGCTTGATAGGCTGGATAGAGTGCTCCCAGTATGGTGAGAAGCAGCCCCACAACGAAACAGACCGCCAGGATTACGAGCATCTCGGCGCCGGGCGCCAGGATCCATACATCGGCACCGTAGACAACCAGCCCTTCGGCATAGGCAAATACGAGGCCCAAGACCAAGCCCGCAGCCGTGCCGGCGGCGCCTTCAAAGAGGCTTTCGATCAGGAAGAGCTTCAGAACAAACCCGTCCAGTGCGCCGAGGCACTTCATCGTGCCGATTTCCCGGAAACGTTCGGTGACGCTCATTAACATCGCATTCACGATACCAACGAAGCTGATCATCAGCGCAAGGCTGACCATCCAGAGCGTTTGGATGCGCTGATTCGCCAATGTCTCGGCCACGAGAAGTCCCTCACGCGTGAGCATTTCGATCAGAGCCTGTGATCCACGATCCTGGAGATGCCGGGTAAACGCATCGGATGTCAGGATGTAGGTCAGGAAGGCAATGGCAAGCACAATACAGCTTACGACCAGAAGAGATCGCCAAATGCGAATCTTTATACCGCGCCAGGCCACGGAAACGACCTTGCCCAACGGCAGCGGGGAAACTTCATGGGGTTGTGTCGACGTTGTCATTCGATGTCTGCCTTATCTTCAATGGACATACCGATAAGCCCGCGCGTCATCAGTGTTTTGAGGAACTTGGTAACGGCAGTTTCGGATTCCACGCGGCTCATATTGTGCCGCTTCGCGAAACCACTGACGATATTCGCCACCGTCGTATGGCCGTCACACGCGTCATAGACGTCCCGGCCATAGGCATCAAGCCCATAGGCGCGCCGGCAGTGTTCATCCGCTCCCAGCAGTCGCTGCCAGCCGGGCCGACGGTAGGTGATCGTCACGTAGAGTTTGCCATTCTTCGTCTCCACGCTGGCCGGCGGCACTTGTACCGGCCGGGCAGACAAGGCGGACTGTCGTGTAAGCGTTGCTGTCATGACTGCATGGCTCCCATCGTCTTCTCGATAAGGCCTGCTTCAAATTCTTTGGGCGCCTGTAGCTCTGCGATGCAGAGACGATCACGACCGCCATCAACCGTGGCGATTCGGTCACAGTACCGCGGCTTCAGCCATCCTAATGGAGCCGGCAATCGCTTCCAACCGCGTTGGCGAACACCATGACCGGGACACGCCAAACGTGTTGCCTGCCGTGACATCCGACGGCGTTCCATGAACGGGGACGCAGCAAACCAGGAATCTATCGGACGTCGCTCAAGCGCCAGGCCTGCGGGGAACACCTGCCTCACCAGGAGTCGCGTGTGTTTGCCTTTGCGCAAATCAAGCGCAATGTCCCCCAATGTCAGGTGATGTGCGTTCAGCCGATATCCGGGGGGCGTTACAAATCGTGTGCTGAACAGCGACCATTCCACTGACTCATCAGCACCCGATACCCTCAATGTCGGCAGCAACTCACTAAACACGGTATCGCGAAGGCTCTGAGCAACAATCGATGTCGAAATGAATTCTACAACCAGATTGGCCGATGGTGCGTAGCCGTACCACACGGTCTTACTGCTGCCGTCCCGATTCTCAAGATGGGTCACCCAGCCTGCCTCCGCAAACCCCGCAGGCAGGGCCGGCTCAGCATCCGCCAGGACGCCCAGATCACCAAAGCGTCGATCCAGCCAGACCTTGGCGTTGAAGTGTGCATGCTCGGGCCGCCACCATTTGATCAGGACGATGGGTTCGCTCTCACGACCAATCATCATGGAGCCCTTCATCCATCCCCCTGTGATCTTCATCGCCGACCAATCCTCGGGCACAGGCAGCTCCCAACCGCACCACGCCAGCGTAGAACGCGGAACCTGAAACGCGGAACGCGGAACATGGCCATCTGCAACGGCTGTGTTCCCCGTGCTCTGCATTGTCTTCTGTTCTCTCATTCCCATTCTCAATTCCGCATTCCGAGTTCCGCATTCGTCAGATTGGCAAGACGTTGGCTGATTTGGCCATGAATACGAATCCCAGGGCAACCATCGTGATCAGGCCCATTCCGGCGCCGAATCCGGCGGCAAAAACAACACGGTACTTGGGCCACATATCACCAAATCGTTTGCGACAGATATAGCGTCCAATGAAGGCTCCCATCACGGTTGGGATCACGGCGTGCGGGATGCTCTGGTCGAGTCCTCTGATGAGCCCGTAGACAAGGAAGATCGGGAGATTGAAACGAGCAAGAATGCCATAGAGCATCATGGCCAGACCAAGCCCTGCGCCGAGGTACTCCGGCCGGAATGCTTCCCGGAAGGGACTAATGGCCGCATTGGGCATCGTTGAGGAGTAAACCAGCCCCTGGTTGTAGGCGTTCAGCTCCCAGAATTCGTTGGCATAAGGGAACATCTCACTCGGCACAGGGCCGAGTTGCCAGATGAACTGGGCGAAGACCAGGGTACCTATCACCATGAGGGGATAGGTGAGTGTTTCCGCCTTCATGAGCGACGTGAATTTCGTGCCGGTCAGTTCCATCGTCCGGAACGAAACGACCTGCCGGGCATAATCATGAATGGGAATCGGTGCAAACCAGATCGCGGCGCCCTTGTAGCCTGACAGAATGAAGGTGGCCTCCTTGATGAAAGGAATCTGCATCTGTTGACCCACAACACCTTCCATACGCGCCGAGATATAGGACATAAAGGGGGTATAGACGAATCCATAGAACAGAAGGATCCCAAGCGGGAACTTCTTGGCCTCCGGTGGCAGGCCGGAACAGTGGTTCACCAGCACATAGGCCGCCACAACGTAGATGGTTGTCGAGATGAGATAGATTGCGATTCCAACCCAGATCGGAATGTCCCCACGACCCTCGGGCCGCTCCAGGAGTTTCCGCCACTGGATGCCGGGGCGACCGACCAGATCCATCTCCTTCTTCTTCTTCGCGAAGTTGCTCCGCATGTGAAGGAAACCAATCAGCGCCACGGCCAGCAGCAGCCCCAGGTGGAAGCTGAAGTAGAAATCAAACGTGTTGGACCGGATGGTCTCAATGCCTTTCAAGCCGGGCTCCCACCCCCCGAGCAGCCCCACTCCCTGGAGAACCGGGTTTGCCACCATGGTAAAGATCAGTCCAAACAGTGAGCCGATCATGGCCCAGAAGGGCATAACCATACCGGTAATCACGAGTCCCAAGTCGAACGAGAGCATAATCGGCATGGCCGGCAGCGCCCGTTCCGTGTAGTGCGTCAGATCGACGAATGGTATGGGCAGAATCCGAATGGGCGAAGCCAACACCGCACCGGTAATACTTGGAATCGCGAGATAGATGAAGCCAAACGCAATGCCAAGCGCGGCCCCCATCGCGAACACCCGGTAGCGCCACGTCTCCTTATCGTCCGAGGCATCGGCGAGCGCCGTCATACCGGCCGCACCAACCGGGGCCATGGGGAAGGGGAGTTCCTCCACATCCGCCGTCAGACGAAACAGGACGTAACCCAGGCCAAAATGGTCGATACGCTGGAGCAGCATGGAGAGCGCCGCGATACCCAGCGGCCACAGCCATGCTACCATGAAGAAGCTGCGTTCTTTTAGAATGGCCAGGTCCGTGGGGGCATACCAACTCGGAATATGCTCCAGAAGTCCCATTTTGCGGAGCTCGTCGCTCTGCACAAGGAACTGTCGCCACAGCCATCCCTGGCCGCCTGCCGCCATGGCAGCACCACACATGTAGAACAGCACGAAGATCTCGGGACGCTTCAGTTTCTTGAAAGCGCGACGAGCGACTTCAACATAAAGCAGCACCGTCACCCACTGGGCGGCACCACCCATATGCAGCCCGGCCACGAGGCTCATGTAGACAGAAGCCGGAGCCATGATGAGACCAACGAACAGTCCCATCAGCACAGTTCCCCAATTGAAGCCATCCTCAAAATGAGTAGGACGACCCATCAAGTCCCTGAATTCTTGAAACTCTTTATCTTCTTTCACGTTCCAAATGCGGAATGCGGAATGACGAATGCGGAATACTCCACATTTTCGTCATTTCTCATTCCGTTTCCTAGCTGTCTTGATTGATGCAACTACAATGGAGAGAACTTCCTCTCCTTCTTTATACAGAGGATCAACCCTCTGTTTGTCGACCAGCTTTTTCTCCACGATTATCTCCATCCAGAAGAGGCACTCATCTCTATTCACTTATTCCGCATTCGGAATGTTCCGCATTTGTCACGTATTCCATGACTCGCTCGGGGGACACACGGCGCCATCCCAGGAGTTGGCCTCGAACGTCCCCGAGGAACGACCGGTTCAATCGCCACCAGTTGCGCTCCTGGCCGGAGCCATGTGTCAGCTCGATTCGGATATTGCAGATGTTCTCCGTCTCAAGGGTGATCATAATTCGAAAGCCCTGTCGGACGCCTAGATCGTAAGGTGCCAGCCATACGGTGCCGGCCAATCCTGCCACCATGTCGTCTGCAGCGGGAAGCAGCGCAAGGGCATCTGCCGAGAAGTTGCCGATGCTGCCTTCGCGATGTGCGTCCATGAACTCATAGATGAAGGCAATCAAACCCTTGGCGGCCTCGCGTGTTACGGTAAAGGGAAGCATATCGCGAATAACGCCCTTGTCGGGATCCGGTACCCGCCAGTTCATCTCTTTGCTGGGCGTCGCAAGTTTCCCGGCCATGATGGCGGGAACAATGGCCGAAAGCACCACGACGAAGAGGACTAATCCCATTGTCATCATGACATTGGTACCGGAGTAGTTCAGCGTTACACCACCCATCAGGTCGAAATGCGTTAGAATGGTTGCGAGTCCCTGACCGAGAACATATCCGGAGATGGTTCCCAGTAGCCCATAGGTCAGAGCCTCTGCGACGAAGAGAACACCCACGTGGCGTGGCGCCAGGCCAAGGCTTGTGTAGATGTGAATCTCCGATTTGCGTTCCGCGACGGAGCTAAGCATGGTGTTGAAGATGATCAGTGCCGCGATGAGAAGGGGCACGAGCAGATTGCGTGGGGGCTTCGCGATCAGCGGTGTTGCCACCATCGCTTTGACGCCATCCGGAGTCGTCACGTACATCGGGAATGCCAGCACTTTCATCAGTTCATCGGTGAGCAGCACGGCGCTCTCCTCATCGTCGCAGCGAATGGCGATACTGCGGAGAGAACCGATCTCTTTGATCAAGTCCTGGTGCACAATCACGAGTTCATCGCCGGATACACAGGCGACCTCACCTTCGTCGGCAAGGCCCTGCCCGGAGGAAAGCTGAGCAAGCATCGCATCCTGGCTTGTGTTCTGATCCGTCTCAACGGTGAAGTCCGAGGGCAGCAGGGAACGTCCGTTCAGCATACGCAGCTCACGCTCAAGGCGCGCACCCGAGTAGGTCCCGAGGAGCCTCAGTTCATGCCCGCCGACAGCAACAGCATCACCCGGCTCAATGCCAAGGGCTGTAGCCGTACCCTCGGAGAGGTAGCACCCGTCACCTTCTGCAAACGCATCCCAGTTCGCCATCACACGACCCGGATCTGTCAGATGCTGTTCGGCGGCGGAGAGGCCAAGGGCTGCTTTGAGCGACACCTGTTCTCCCGAGACCGGATTCGAAACATGCAGTCGCCAAGTCGGTTCCTTGTTTGTCCACCAGTAGCGGGTACCGATGACGTGGGCGCCCTCCAGCAGGTTCTCGATGACATCGGCTGCACGCTCAGCAATCTCCTGCATCCCCGGCATTCGGATAAGTACCCCGGGATAGATCGATTCAACGCCACGAATGTTGAGTTCCCGGCGAGTCTGGTAGGTTGTGGACGAGGAGAAGCAAAGCAGGGCAAATGTAATCAGAATGATGGTCGTGGCTGTGAGCGCCGTGCGCAGTTTGCGCTTACGCATGTTGGCAATGCCGAGCCAGACCGCGCTGCCAATAACGCCACCGCGGCGTGTTTCGGCACCGCTGGCTTCAGCCCGACCACTTCTCATTTCCTCAATGTCACTCTCGAACTTGCGCATGATCATGATGATGACGGCCATGCTCAGCAACAGGATCGCGAAGGCCATCAGGATGATCAGGGGTTGTGAGGTGATCCTGAACGCCGGATGGAAGCTCCAGAGGATACCGGTCATCACGGCGAAAACGCCCATGGCACCCATGATGCGGCCATGGATACGCGTAAAGGCGAAGACCAACCGCTCCATGGCAACCGCAAAGGGGACCAGAAGCAGCATGAGGAAGACGGCCCCGCGAGTGACATCATCGGCGGTTGCCTGGAGGGCTTCATAGGCGCGGACTTCGTTGGCAAGGGCGGCGGCAGCAGCGCGTTGCAGGGCATCGCCGTCATCACGTTCAAGCGCATCATCGGCTACCTTGAGGAGTCTTGCGGTCTCATCCAGAAGTTCGTTGATTGGACGACTGATGATGCCGGCCTTCGCGTACTGATCGCGGCGCCAGAGATCGACGGTATAGAAGTCACGCGCCGACACATGAGCAGGAATCGAGGGAAGGGCATCATCCACAGCGAAGCCGACGCGCATCGCTTTCTGCAGCGTCATGTCATCATCCACAAGCAGTTGTGGGTCGATGTTCATCAAGGCCATGCGTTTCGCAGCAGCGCCGGCCCTCATGATCAGCTGCCAGCGCGTATCCGGCATCAGCAATCCGCTCATCTGGCCTTCGTGTACACTGAAGTGGAATCGTTTCGGCGCTCCCCCCCGATTCACATCCATGAGTCTGAATTCGCTGAGCGGCTCCAGGAAACGGGGGTCAAAGAACAGTGGACCGTCCAACTCCACGCACTCGAAAGCTACGGAGCGTACCGGGGTCGCGGATGGACTTGCATAGAGATCGATCGAGGACGAGACTCGGCCGGACAGCATGCTGGCACTGTCTGAGAGCGCCTTGACAATGCGGCCCCTCTCATCGAGACGATAGGAGTGAACCAAGCCATTTCGACGATTCCATCCGACTTGCCCTGCCACGGCCGGGAACTGAAAACGACCATCCGGTCCCGTGTAGACAAACTCATTGAGGCGCACGCCCGGACAGGCCGGCAGCCCGGGCCAGTTGTTGCGGCCCAGCATGATTGTCGTGAGCATCCCCGGTTCTGGTGTACGAGGAACTGTTTCGGCCAGTGATTCGGCGACAATGGTGCCGCGGGGATGGCGCCAGCGAGGTTTTACGGATGACGATGTCTGATCGACCGCTTCGAACGCGGGGTCGTTGGCAAGGCGTTGAATGAGTTGCGATGTGAATGCGAGTTGCGGCGCGAGCCGTTCCCAGTTGAGGCGGTCAGCTCGATCTTGTGGCGTGTCGATTCGCAACTCCAGACCATCCAGGGTCCGCCAGGTCACGGCCGACATGGAGAAACTTGCAGCGGAAGAAGTCAACAAGGCCTGGTGGGTGGAATTAAAGGCCAGGGGGCTCTCAACTCCGCGTATGGCGTCCACGGCCGCAGCACGTTCGAAGGAAGGAACAGCGTGGAGTTCTCCTCCTTTGCGAGCGAGGGGTTTCAGCCAGCGCAGGAAATCCCGTGCTGGAACGCTGTCGGTCTTCTCGAGGTGTTGACATTGGAGACCGGGGCCGACTTTGGTTCCCGCGTCAGACAGATCGATGCCGCAGACGAAGGGCGCCTTGTAGTCTTCCCCGGCGGCCACCCCGAGAGATTGACTGATCGCGGCACGAAGCGTGTCCAACTCCGCATAGTAGTTGTGCTGCTGCTCCAGGGCCGTGAGTTGTGCCTGGGCCCGCTCCTGCGTTCGTTTCCAGTGCGCCAGCGCCGTGGGGGCAGACGCGTCGGTTAGCGTCTCTTTCCTGTTCAGGATCTGCGAAAGTGTGCGACTCAGGAAGGCCAGGCGGTCGTCGCTGACTTCCAGGGCCGCCTGAATGTCCGAACGCGCTTCGGGAGTCAGCCCTGTTTCGGTCAGTTCCAGCCGGTACTTGCCGCTCTGCTCACGTAATTGGATGATTTCTGATCCAAGGCTATCCTTGAGATAACGCTGCAATTCCCGGTATTTGCGCTTGTCGTGCAGCTTGGAAAGCGCCTCCAGACCGGATCCCATGGCGTCAGCCTGGGCGGCGACCTCGCGGTAACTCTCAAGCAGTTCCAGGTTCTGCTTTTCATACTGCCGGCGTGTCCCATCGTCGGGCGTGGAGGAGAGCATCTGGAGGAATTCGCGTACACCACGCTGGTTGATGCCATACGCATCAATGAATCCAAAGATCATCGGCCGGGCGGGCGGATTGGCGGCCGCGCGGCGCAGTTCCGTCAGCACAAACGCGGCATCAATCGCGTTGTCGGCTCCCGGGGCGAGGCCCATCACAATGCTCATGGCGTCATAGGGCGCTATGATCGCAACGGGATCCAGCTCGTTGGCGCGCGTGCCGGGAACCGTTGCGATGAAATTGCGGGCGCGTTCAGTCGACCACGTTGCGTCGCAGTCAATGCGGGCCTGTTTGCCACGGTCCGGATCACGCAACGCCTCAGCCAGCGGGCCTTCGGGAACATAGTAGCGCGGCTTGAATAGCGGCTGTTGCGCCGGCGCCGCGAGTTGATCATCGGGACCACCCAGACAAAGAACCGCGGCGGCTCCCATCGCGAAGGGGTTGCGCCAGTTCTTATAGTGCTCCATCTCCATGACGGCAATTTGACCACGCAGGCTTCTGGCGGGGAGATCGGCGAACCGGGCAGCGCCGACGTATACGAGCCGGCCCTGGATTCCGCCCTCGGGGGTTGTCTTCAAGCGTGCCAGGTCTGGCCAGAGCGGATAGATGCGGTGGGTGTCAGCGTCCAGCGTGAGCGAGGCACGCTGTACGGTCGGCACGACAACCGAGAACTCCTGGACATGAACAGTGGCACCGGGAATAGACCGCAGTCGCTTGAGGAGCTCGGACTGGGCGGCGGCATGACCCTCGGTTCCAACACAGCGCGATGCATAGCCTGCAAGCCACTCTGTGTCTTCCCGAATCGTCTCGATGGTTTCTGCCGATAGCAGGGCAGGAATCATCAGCATAGATAGCATTGCGCCACGTAACATTCTACAGCTCACCCTTACCACGTTGCCCGCGTGCCGATCGTATCCTATTGGGCTCGGAACACCAACCCCTGAATGTCGGACACCGAACACCATCTAAAATGGTAAAATTGATACAACCTTGTACTCGTATCCCAAGGCCGCAACGATCCCCGCCACGCTAACCCAGAAGACTACCGCAACGACTTCGCCAATGATCAGCCCCATGAAGAGCGTGCGGACCGTACGATAGGCGCGTGCCCCACCATAGCGGACTACCAGAACCTTTATCAACCACCCCAGCAATACGCTGAACCAGACTCGGTGCGCATACCAGTTGCCGACAAACAGCAAAGCAACAGGATGCAGTGGCCAACGTGCGCTGAGTTGACACATAACCTGTAAGAATGCAGCCAGCCCGGCACCAAAGCAGATGTGACCAACCTGGTTGTAGGCGCGATCCACAACATGGCCGCTCACGAAATCCTTCAACAGGGGCTCGGCGTAATGCCTGAAATAGCCGGAGCCACCGTAGCCAATGGGACTCCAGTATCCGTCCAGCGACGATGCGTAAGTGTAGTTGTATATAAGTTGAATGGCGCCGCCCACGACGATTGAAATGATGAGCAAACCGAATAGCAAAGCGGCAAGGCGAACGTGGCGACGGGGAGTCGCCTCGCGGTCCAACCCCAGGGCATGACACATCATCGTTGTCGCGCATACGCGGTTGAGATGTCCGGAAATGACCCCGACAATTCCGCTGAAGTACATCCCTGCTGCGGTCCGCCACGTCACGGGGATCAGCTTGGCGAGGGTCGTCACATAGCCGGAATCAGGAGCCATCAGCGGGATCCCTGTCTCGGCGACAATGCGTGTCACGCCAAGCGCGAAACAGAAGAGCAGGGCGGTCAGCATCATGGCCCAGATCAGCGGAACGTCTACCCAGAGCAACCACCCCAACACCCCGGCCAAGCCAAGCAGAAGCGCGGTTCCGGCAATCTTGTTTCGGCGTTCAACGTCCGTCTTTGCGCGACGGAAGACAGAGCGAATGACCTGTGCCCAGTGGCGCCGGCCAAGCCATATCAGCCCCAGGGGAATGGCGATCCATGCTCCGAGTCGCTGATCCATGAGCATCTGCCCGTCATACGGGGGAATGTAGGCAGACCGTGTCATAATGAAGATGGCGTATGCTATCTGCATGAACCAGATAGAGAAGCCAACGCGGTTCGGCATGAAGAAGGCCATGCCGAGGAATAGGAAGTGGATCTGGTTCGACTTCAGATACCAGGGCAGATAGCGGAACGGGTGCTCTGAGAAAGCAGGCGAGAGATCGAACCGAAGCGGAATCTCCGGGCAGCCATCCGGGAAGTAAGCATGCAGACCGGAGAAAAGGTGCAACACAAACACGCCGGCGAGCCCACACCAGAACAGCCGGTTCCGCAGGATGGCGGGCAGGGCATGCCCCTCAGATTTCTCGATGAGTGCACGCTGCACTTCAATCAGGGGGAAGGGTTGCCTCTCAACGTCGCGCCAATAGGGGAGCACAATCACGGCGATCGCCGTCAGCATAAGCCAATAAGGAAGAAAGAAGGCGCCCCATGCCCATAGGGGGCCAGCCCATTTCCGCCAGGGAATCGGTTCACCTTCCGGAAGCTGATCAACGAAGTACTCCGAAGCGGGCACTTCAGCATCAAAAGCTATGGGTTCTGGAAACAGTGATTCCGGGGCATCAAGCGCTTCGTACGCTTCCGCTGTTGCGGCATCGGTACTCACGTAGAAGGGCGTTGCACCAATCGGATAGAAGATGTGGCGCAACCCGCCCTGCCCGGGAATAATGCTTGCGACAAGGAGCATTCCGAAAACCAGCGTAAGCTGACGGAACGTCAGCTTCAGACGGGGTGCAGCCAGAAACAGCAACGGGTTGACGACCAGAACCAGCAGGAACATCAATCCCACGGCTCCCACGGGAAGGAAGTCATCGGAAATGAACGCATTTCCCATAACAAAATTGTTAAAGGGAGCAGCAACCCAGATACAAAGTGACCCCACGAGCCCAAGCAAGAAAGCTGAAATGAAACGGGGCTTTGTCATCGTCAACTACTCATAGTGAATTCACCCAGCGAAGTCAACCGGATTTCTTTTAGTGATTGAAAATATCACATATTCTATATCAAAACATGCGGCGTCTTGGGTGTTTTCCCCACGCCAGGACGCGGTAGGCGCAAGGTATTAGTGGCGAGGTCGACCAAATCTTGCAGCCTATGGGACCGTGTGCTAGGGTGCCATTTCCCGTGGATAACCCCGGATGAAACCGTTCATGCGGGTCTTTTTTTGGTGAGAAACAATGGCTGCAAAGAAAACGCCTGTATACGATGAGAGCAAGATCAAGACGCTCTCCTCTCTTGAACATATCCGTATGCGAACGGGTATGTATATCGGCCGCACGGGTGACGGTGCCAATTACGAGGATGGGGTCTATATTCTCCTCAAAGAGGTCGTCGACAACGGTATCGACGAGTTCATCATGGGGCACGGCAAGCGAATTGCCATCCAGATTGAAGACGGCGCCGTGCGTGTGCGTGACTTCGGTCGCGGCATCCCGCTTGGCAAGATCGTGGATTGTGTCTCCCGGATCAACACGGGCGCCAAGTACAACGACGATGTATTTCAGTTCAGCGTTGGGTTGAACGGTGTCGGAACCAAGGCCGTTAATGCGCTTTCAGAGAGCTTCCTGGTCCGTAGCCATCGTGATGGCAAATTTGCCGAGGCTTCTTTCGAACGCGGGGAACTGACCAAGCAGCGCAAGGGAAAATCCAAAGATCGCAACGGCACTTACGTGGAATTCAGGCCCGATCCGGAGATCTTCGGGGATTACAAGTTCCTTGACGATCACCTGGCGCGCAGGCTGCGCTTCTATGCCTACCTGAATGCCGGGCTCCAGATTGATTTCAATGACCGCGAATTCATATCCGAAGGGGGCCTGCTGGACCTTATTAAGGAGGAGAGCCTCTACGAGAAGATCTATCCGCCCTTGCACTATCGGGATAAGACACTCGATTTCGCGTTCACGCATACGAATCGCTTTAGTGAGGAGTACTACTCCTTTGTAAATGGGCAGTTCACGACAGATGGTGGCACACATCTGAGTGCGTTCCGCGAGGGCGTCCTCAAGGGCATCAACGAATTCAGCAAGACGAAGTTCGATGGTGACGATGTGCGTGAAGGTCTTCTCGGTGCCGTAGCTGTCCGACTCAAAGACCCGGTTTTCGAATCACAGACCAAGAACAAGCTTGGTAACACAGAGCTTCGCGGCCCGTTGGTTACGCGCGTTCGTGATATTGTGACCGACCTTCTGCATCGCGATAAGAAATCCGCCGAGAAACTGATTCAGAAGATCGAGGATACGCAGAAGCTTCGCAAGGAGCTCCAGACCGTCAAGAAGATGGCCCGCGAACGCTCGAAGGCCGTTTCGATTCGTGTGCCGCAGTTGAAGGATTGCAAGCTGCACCTCAACAAGAAGAAGCACAAGGGTGAAGAGTCGATGATCTTCATCACGGAGGGCCAGTCCGCTGCCGGTTCCATCGTGAGCTGCCGCAACGTAACGACCCAGGCCATCTTTACGCTCAAGGGCAAACCGCTCAACTGCTGTGATGTCAATCGCGACACCTTGTATAAGAACGTTGAGATCTACAACTTGATGCGGAGCCTCAACATTGAAGAAAGCCTCGATAATCTCCGTTACCAACACGTCATTCTGGCGACGGACGCAGATGTCGATGGCCTCCACATTCGCAACCTGATGATCACATTCTTCCTGCGCTTCTTTGAGTCTCTTGTGCGGGAAGGGCATCTCAAGATTCTGGAGACGCCACTGTTTCGTGTTCGCACGAAGAAGGAAACCATCTACTGCTACTCTGAACAGGAGCGTGATGCCGCTGCCAAGAAGCTGGGCAAGGCTTCTGAAGTGACCCGCTTCAAAGGGCTTGGTGAGATCTCCCCGGCTGAGTTTAAACAGTTCATAGGCAAGGAGATGCGACTTCGGTCAGTCTCCATCGACGGCGAACACTCGATTCCCGAGGTGCTCAATTTCTATATGGGTAAGAATACCCAGGAGCGCCGCAATTACATCATGGATAATCTCGTTATTGATCAGGCCGCGCTATGAGTGAGGAACTTCCCCAACAGGAATTTGGCTTCGATGCGTGGGCAGAGCCCAGGAAGGCGACATCCAGGAAGAAGAAAAAGAAGAAGACGGATAAAGAGGACGCGCCTGAGGTCCCTGAGATCCATGAAGACCATGACCCGATGCGGGATGGTCACGGCCCGCTCCAGACCATGATGGACCAGAACTTCCTGGAGTATGCCTCTTACGTCATCTGTGACAGGGCAATTCCAACGATGGAAGACGGCTTGAAGCCGGTACAACGCCGCATTCTCTGGTCACTGCACGAAACCGATGATGGTCGTTTCACCAAGGTTGCCAATGTCGTGGGACACTGTATGCAGTATCACCCGCACGGTGATGCCTCGATCGCGGACGCCCTCGTTAACCTGACCAACAAGCGCTACCTGATCGAAGGGCAGGGGAACTTCGGAAATGTCTACACGGGTGACCGGGCAGCAGCATCACGATATATCGAGTGCCGGCTCACGAACCTGGCGCGCAAAGAGATCTTCAATGATGACCTGACGGAGTTCATCCCAAATTACGATGGCCGCAAGAAGGAGCCCGTTACGCTTCCCAGCAAACTCCCATTGCTGCTGATGCTGGGGGCCGAAGGCATCGCGGTAGGCATGTCGACTCGCGTTCTGCCGCACAACTTCGTCGAACTGCTTGAAGCCCAAATCGCCATTCTCCAGAAGAAGCCGTTCAAGGTGTTGCCCGACTTCATCCAGGGCGGCCTGATGGACGTGTCTGAGTATGATGATGGCAACGGGCGCGTGAAATTGCGGGCGCGCCTGAAACCGACCAAGAACGGGCGCCTTGTGGTGACTGAATTGCCGGCCGGAATCACAACCGAGTCCCTGGTTTCTTCTATTGAAGATGCCGTCCGCAAGAAGAAGGTCCCGGTTCGTGCCATTCACGATTTTACATCGGAACACGTGGAGATCGAATTGGTTCTGAGTCCCGGCACGAAGGCTGACAAGGCCATCAAGGCTCTCTACGCATTCACGAATTGTGAAACGGCCGTTACGGGGCGCGTGGTGGTGATTCGCAAGAACCGGCCTGTTGATTCCACGGTTTCCGAAATCCTGCGTGAGAATACAGCCCAGCTCGTCGATGTGCTGCGGCGCGAGCTGGAACTGAAGAAGAAGAACCTGCTGCTGGCCTTGCATCACAAGACCCTCATTCAGATTTTCGTTGAGGAGCGGATCTACAAACGCATCGAGGAGTGCAAAACCGCCGATGCCGTCCGCAAGGCCATACTATCGGGCTTCGAACCGTTCAAAGACAAGCTGCAGCGGAGCATCAACAAGGACGATCTCGAAATGCTCCTCGGGGTCCGGATTCGGCGGATCTCTCTGTTCGATATCAACAAGAACCGCAAAGAAATTGAGGGTATTCTCCAGGAACTGGCCCAGGTTGAGAAGCACCTGAAGCGGCTCACACCCTACGTGGTTCGTTATCTTAAGGATCTCCTCAAGACCTATTCCGCCGAGTATGCACGCCGCACGGAAATAACAACATTCAAGAACATTGAAGTGCGTGAGCTCACCGCTACTGAGCTGAAGATTCGATTCGATTCTGAGCGTGGTTACGTTGGTCATGGCGTGGATGGCGACGTCCTCTTCGAGTGTTCCTCGTATGACAAGGTCATTGTGGCATCCAAGGATGGCCGCTACCGGGTGATGGCGCCGCCGGAGAAGCTCTACGTGGATGGCGACCTGATGTATTGTGCCAAGGCCGATCGCGAGAGGGTCTACACCATCGTCTACACGGAACACGATTACGGCTTCACGTACATGAAGCGTTTCACCACCGGTGGTTTCATTCTGGATAAGGAGTACCGTTGTGCAACGGAAGGTTCTGAGGTCCTCGTCTTCGAGGATACCAATCCCACCGAAGTCTATGTGAAATACAAGCCGTCCAAGGGACAACGCATTCACCAACAGGTTTTCCATCCGGCGGATATGCCCGTCAAGGGGGCCAAAGCCAAGGGAAATCAAATGACGGCCAAAGCGATTGCGCGCATTTCGATTACCAAGCCGCGTTGGTGGAAAGATGAGGATGACAATGGCCAGCGCGGACGGTTGCTGTAGGTTTTTGCGGTCCTGTTCTGGGATTTCTCCTGTTGCAACGAACCCTGCCCGCCCGGCTGGGGATGGAGACGACGTGCAGGGCAGGGCAACGAACCCACCCCGCCCCTCCTGGGAGGGGTGCCGAGCGGAGCGAGGCGGGATGGGTTCGCAAGAACAACCCTACTGCGCCCGCCTGAGTCTCGAAACCTGAAACCTTCTGGAACCTTCTGGATTGACAGCACGCGGGCCACGTCTGACACTTTGGGCACTATGCAGCAGGTTGTTCTCATCATTCTCTCGATTCTCGTGGTTTTTCTCGGCGCCGCGGTTCTCTGGCTTCTCGTGCGGTCCCACACTTCAAGCGCCAAGGAGCAGGATGTCGCTCTGGGGCTCCTTCAGAACCAGGTAACGTCGGGCTTGGGACAATCTGCTCAGCAAATGGAAGCGCTTCGCAAGAGTGTGAGTGATGCCATTACCGCACTTACGCAGCAGGTTTCGTCGTCCATGACCGACTCAAGCAAATCCATCCAGGCGCGTCTCGATACGACTCACAAAGTCGTCGGGGACGTGCGCCAGGAGCTGGGACTACTCAAGGAATCTTCGCGGCGTATGCTGGAGATCGGTAAGGATATCTCGAGCCTGGAGAGCATTCTACAGCCACCGAAGCTACGGGGAGGCATTGGAGAGCTCTTTCTTGCCGATCTTCTCTCACAAATCTTACCCCCCGATCACTACACGCTGCAGTATCGCTTCAAGGGCGGGGAAACGGTGGATGCTGTCATCATGTTACGCCTGGGAATGGTACCCATCGATGCCAAGTTCCCTCTCGAGAACTTCCGCCGCGTGCTTGATGCCGAATCTGCCGAAGACCGGAAGATCCCTAAACGGGCCTTCATTAAGGACGTAAAGGGTCACATTGATGCGATTGCCAAGAAGTACATCCGGATGGATGAGAATACCTTCGACTTTGCCCTGATGTATATCCCTGCGGAGAACGTCTACTATGAGACAATCATCAAGGATGACGAATTTGGCGGGGAGATGTCACTTTTCACTTATGCCCTTCAGAAACGCGTCATTCCCGTATCGCCGAACAGTTTCTACGCTTACCTGCAAACGATCATCCTGGGATTACAGGGCATGCGTATCGAGGCCCGTTCTCGCGAGGTCATCGAGAAGCTGGCCCGCGTGAACAAAGAGTTCGAGCGATTCTCAGACGCTTTCAGGCTTGTCGGCCAGCACATGGACAACTCTGTGAAGAAGTACGCTGAAGCGGAGAAGCGCTTTGGTAAGGTCGAGAACAAGCTCTCTGAGATTGGCGGGTTGGCTTCCGGACTCGAAGAGGCATCTCCTGCATCACCCTCGCTGGAGACTGCCGAGGGCCAGGCGGAGATTCCGCAAATAGGTTGACATTGCTCCTGATTTGGGCCAACTTTCCATTACTATTTAAGGGTAAATCTCCGCTTGTGGTAGATCGCCAGCGGCTTCGGGAGGCCAAATGGGCAAGTTTCTTCGTGTTCTAGTTGTTATCATCTTCCTTCTCACTATCGCCTCCTTGACGCTAGCGGTACTGCTCTTTGCCAAACGCGAGATACTGAAAGGCCGCACGCAGAAGCTCGAACAAGGCATCATCAAGCTGGCCAGGACCCTTGAAGCCGAGCCCCCCGAGAAGCCTGAAGATCCGCCTTCCTACCCGGCAAGAGATGTATCGGACTGTACCGAAGAGATTTTGGATTCACCGACGCTGTCCGAGTTCTGGGACAACTACAAGACCGAGCTCGAGTCCCTCGATCAGGACATCGTTGATCTGAAAACGCGGACCCGCGATCTGATGAGCTACTACAAGATCGACCCCGTGACCATGAAGCCGGCCCGTGACCCCATCTCCGGCCTCAAGATCTCCGAGGGAGAGGGAACCACCCAAGGCGTTATCGATGACGTTATCGAACGTGCCAATGCTCAGTACGATCTGTTGACTGCAACACGTCAGCAGCTCACCGAGATCCGCATGGAGTTGATTGACACGATCAACGAGTTGAACGGCCGCAAAGTCACGCTGCGTGAGAAGCTGGCTACGATCGTCGACCTCAACAACCAGATCGCCACTCTGAACGCTACGATCGCCGGCCTGCGTGGCCAGATTGATGAGCTGAATGAACAGATTCGTTCCCTGGAAGGTGACATTGCCAACCTCCGCCAGGAAAAAGAGGTCCTTGAGGAGGAGAACGAAGGTCTGAAAATTAAGACTGAAGAGCTCTCCGGAATCATCCAGGAGCTGCGTGGTCAGCTTGAACGTGCTACACGTTCGACGGGTGTTGACACCGGTGGCATCACAGCCGGAACCTTCGATGTGGCCCGTATCGATATTGCCCCGGGCACAAAGGGCACGATCGCCAGCGTTGATCAGGACCACCAGTTCGTGGTCATGAAACTCGAGCCCGCCTTCATCGACGAACTGCTGAATGTTCTGACGGATGGTCGTTTGCCACTCATTGAGCTCCTCGTGAAGCAGCCTGATACCGGCAAGTTCGTCACCAAGGTGCGCATCAAGCTGCTGAAGCAGCAGGATGGTCTCGCCGTTGGCGATATTCTTCCTGACTGGCAGCAAGGCCCGATCGAGATTGGCGATATCATCTTCCTTCAGTAGGAGCATCATGCGCCAGATCTTCACGGCTATCGCACTACTCGTCGTTGCCTTTGGTCTGGCCGGTTGCGTTACAACGGAAGACTCCGATATCCCCTGGAATGCTCCTGCTGGCTGGGAGGGAAGCCCCTTCATTCCAGGGCTGTCTGAATAGACTCAGCCTCACGCGAGAACGGATTTGGGAGAATTCGACTCGTGATCCGTAATCGTCGCCCGAAATCGTCACCCGTTCCCGCCCCACAGTTGAGTGGGCCAATGTCTATCAGCGTTGTGTTGATCTGAGGCGTAATTGTAGGGCGGGAATGGGCGAGTCTCCGAGTCCTTCCCGCCGGTGTTGAGCTCACGCGGATACCTCAGAAACAGCGGGACGCGGGGTGGGATGACCACATATCTTTGTCTCGCTCTTTGTCTCGCTCCTCCGTCGTTCATATCCTTGTCTTGATCGTCGTCTCGATCCTCGTCGTTCTCATGCGAGGTATCACATGCCCAGCCCGGCATCGATCGGGACAAAGATGAGAATCGACGATGATCAAGACAAGGATCGAGACGAAGATTGAGAGAAGAATAGACGAGCTTCGATCGAA
>CAZCDU010000014.1:45131-54621 GCA_964497125.1 uncultured Victivallales bacterium
CGAAGTAAACACTTCCGTAATGAGCCCTTCCTGCACAAAAAAATAGGACCTATACGCAGGTATAGGTCCTATTCAAGCGTTCGTTCTGTCTGATTGCAGCGTTACTGCTTGATCAGGTACTCCGCAATCTGGATCGCGTTCAGGGCTGCGCCCTTGCGGATGTTGTCACCAGCGACAAAGAGCGCCAGACCGTTTTCGGCACTGTCATCGGGCCGGATCCGACCTACAAGACAGTCATCCTTACCGGCTACATCCAAGGGCAGCGGATAGAGTGCCTCTGAAGGGTCGTCCACGACTTGGATGCCTTCGGCTGCATTCAATACCTCTGTGGCTTCCTCGGGCGATACAGGGCGATCAAACTCGATGTTGATGGCCTCACTGTGTCCGTAGAATACCGGGACCCGGACGCACGTTGTCGATACTTTGATCTCATCATCGCCGAGAATCTTGCGCGTCTCGAAGAGCATCTTGGCCTCTTCACTCGTATAACCCGGCATCGTGTCCTTCAAGCCACCAATCTGCGGCAGGACATTGAGTAGAATCTGATGCGGATAGGCATCGATGGTCATCTCGTTACCGGCAACGTAATCCTGGATCTGCTTCTCGAGCTCCACGATCGCGCTACGGCCTGTACCCGAAACGGCCTGGTACGTCGATGCGACGAAGCGACGAATCCGCGCTACCTTGTGCAACGGACCCAATGCCATCATCGCAATGATGGTGCTGCAATTCGGGTTTGCAATGAAGCCCTGGTGATTCTTGAGCACATCACCGTTAACTTCCGGAACCACGAGGGGCACACGATCATCCATTCGGAAGTCGTCACCATTATCAATGACAGTCACGCCACGCTTCACGGCTTCCCAGCCGAAAAGCTGTGAGGCGCCCTTTGATCCTTCGGTTCCTGCAAAGAATGCGAAATCGAGACCGTCAAATGACTCGGGTTTCGTTTCCACAACATGGAATGTCTCGCCCGCGACCTCTTCATCGCGTTCCGAGCGAGCCATGATCCGCACCTCTTCACACGGGAACTCCCGCTGCCGAAGCGCTTTCACCATCTCGGTACCCACAGCACCGATACCTACAATACCGACTTTGTATTTTTTCACGTGTCCGACTCCTTCTGGCTAAAGTCCTTCTGCTACCATGTCGCCGACTTCGGTCGTGCTGTAGCCCATACGCCCTGCCGCGAGGCTCTCCAGCTTGTTCGCCGTAATGTTGGCAACCGATTTCTCGATTTCCTGGGCCGCTTCCGTTTCACCGAGTTCATCCAGCATCATGGCGCCGGCGCAGATCGCGGCCAACGGATTGATGACATTCTGTCCGGTGTACTTCGGCGCGGATCCGCCGATAGGCTCGAACATGCTGACACCTTCCGGGTTGATGTTACCGCCGGCTGCAATACCCATGCCGCCCTGCGTCATGGCACCCAAGTCTGTGATGATGTCCCCGAACATGTTGCCGGTTACCAGTACATCGAACCACTCAGGATTCTTGATCATCCACATGCAGGTGGCATCGACGTGATAGTAGTCGCGGCGAACGTCGGCAAAGTCTGCCTCACCCATGTCGTTGAACGTGCGTTCCCAGAGATCGAATACGTATGTCAGAACGTTCGTCTTACCAACCAGCCCCAGGGTGTTGCGTTTGTTGCGCTTCTTGGTGTACTCGAACGCATAGCGCAGGCAACGCGCTACCTGGAAGTAGTTGTAGACCATGCTCTGTACGGCAACTTCATTCTCGGTGCCCGGCATTGAGATGCCACCGGTGCCCGTATAGATACCACCTGAGTTTTCACGCACAACCACGTAGTCGATTTCTTCCGGTCCCTTATCCTTCACAGGTGTTTCGACACCCGGGAACAACTTCACGGGGCGAAGATTGATGTACTGGTCCAGCTCGAAGCGAAGCTTCAGGAGGATTCCTTTCTCAAGAATGCCGGGCTTCACATCCGGATGACCGATAGCACCCAGGAAGATGGCATCGTACTGGCGCATTTCGTCGGCCGCATTCTCGGGAAGCACCTCGTTCGTACGAAGATAGCGATCACCACCGTAGTCGTAATCCGTGAACTCAATCTTGAAATCATGCTTTGCTGCTGCTGCCTGGAGTACCTTGGCACCTTCAGCTGCTACTTCAGGACCGGTACCGTCGCCACCGATCAGTGCGATGTTGTATGTCTTGCTCATTCTTGATCTCCAATACTCTAGCTCTTCTCACAGCGCAAAGCGCACAGGGTACGTCACACATGCCGACTCTGCAAGACTGAAGCGAGGGATGGCTTGCCATCCGAAGCTCAAACTCCGAAGGAGTGCAGAGCGAAGGATGGTTGCCCGACTAGGACTCGAACCTAGACAAACAGTTCCAGAGACTGTCGTGCTACCATTACACAATCGGGCAGTAACGGAAGGAAGCGCGTATTCTTACGCTGTTATTCCCTACTAGTCAACCCTCATTGGCATTAAGACATAGAGGAAGGGAATATCACACTTGATGACCCCTGGGCTGAGATTGTCAGTCAGCTCGACCGCGATCTCATCGTTTGCCAGGTTCTTCAGCGGATCCATCATGTAGTCGGGATTGAAGGCAACCGTAATTTCCTTCCCCGTATACTTGATCGGAATCGTCTCACGAGCCTCACCCACGTCGGGTGTGCTGGTGAGAATCACAAGGTTGTTATTATCGAACGTCAGCTTGGTTGCGCTTGCCTTGTCAGCAGCGATAAGCGATGCACGCTTGAGAGCCGTCAACAGGATTTCACGTTCGATCGTTACCCGCTCTTCACACTGTGCCGGGATCACCTGCCGGAAGTTCGGATAGGTGCCATCGATCAGTTTCGAAGCAACCATGACATCTTCGAACTCAAAGACGACCTGGTTATCTTTGGCGAAGATCCGCAACTCCCCTTCATCCTTCAGAACGTGCTGCAGTTCATTGACGGCCTTGGAGGGCAGGATCATGTCAGCTTCCGCTTCGGCTGGGAACTCCACTTCGTTCTCAACCAGGGCCAGGCGACGACCATCGGTAGCCACCATGGTCAACTTGCCCTCTTTGAAGCTAAGCAGAACGCCGTTGAGAACATAACGTGTTTCGTCCGTCGAAGCCGCATAGGATGTCTTCTTCAGCATTTCGCGGAAGACGCCCTGATCCAAGTGGTAGCAGAAATTGCCTTCTTCTGCGGCCGGCATGGGAGGAAACTCCTCGCCCGCAATACCAACGATCTTGAAGAACGACGACCCGCAAGTCACGGAAGCCTGGTCTTTGTCGTCCACGTCCAGCTCGACGCTGCTTTCAGGAAGCTCGCGAACAATACTGGAAAGACGACGCACGGGAATCGTGGTGCTTCCTTCGCTGTCAACACTACCGCCTACTTTACAACGGACGCTCACTTCGAGGTCGGTCGTCGAGAGTAGAAGACCATCGCCTTCTGCGGTAAGAAGTACATTCGATAGAATGGGCAATGTACTACGTACGCTGACTACGTTCTGAACGGTCTGCAATCCCTCCAAGAGGGCAGCTTTGTCTATGGTCAACTTCATCTCGGCCTCCACCGGGTCAGTTCCTGACAGTTATGATAAAGAGTATATGACTTGATAGCCTATTATATAGATCTATTCAACCTATTATATGCTGTTGATTCTGTTAATAAGGTGACGATCCCCCGTCGTAGTGGGACGATCATATCAATCTTGCCTGTTGAATACTCTGACGACCGAAAGACAAACGAATGTGAGTTCCTTAAATCGGTGAATAGCTGTCCAGTTATCATCACGCTATCTGTCTTTCATTAACATGTTATCAACGTTCATCTGCAATGGGTTCCTAATTCACTTCTGCGCAACACAACCGCCAGGAAACACAAGAAAACGGGTCCGGATCGCCGCGAAGAAGAGTGAAGAACAGCGCGTTAAGCAACGGGCTTGCCGAGCTTACGAGAGATGTTCACCACATTGCGTTTCAAATCCTGATCCACATCCATGCGACTCTCAACACTGCGATAGGCGTGGAGAACGGTGGCATGGGTCTTCCCGAAAGCCGCGGCAATATCGGGTAGCGAGGAGGGCGTCATGCGTCGGCAAAGATACATGGCGACCTGGCGTGGTACGGCGATCGAACGTGGTCGCCGGGAGCTGGTCATATCAGCAAAACGAATGTCGTAGTGTTCAGCAACAGTGCGCTGGATGTCAGCAAAGGTCAGATCGCCCTGCTTCTCCTGCTCAAGTGTATCGCGAAGGAGACGTTGCAGGGATTCAAGGGTAAGCTCTTTGCCTGTCAGCGAAGAGAAGGACACGGCACGAATGAGGGCACCTTCCAGGCGACGAACGTTTGACCGGATGTTCTCGGCGATAAAGGTCAACTGTGCTTCGGGAAGCTCAACTTCCATCTGACGTTGCTTGTAGCCCAGGATGGCCATGCGCGTTTCGAAGTCGGGTTGCTCAAGCTCAGTTACCAGTCCCCACTCGAAGCGGGATACCAAACGGTGCTCCAGGCCGGTGATCTCACTGGCAGGGCGATCACTTGTCATGATGATCTGCTTGTGTGAGTCAAAGAGGGCATTGAAGGTGTGGAAGAACTCCTCCTGGATGCGTTCCTTGCCGGCAAGAAAATGGATATCGTCGATAAGAAGAAGGTCTGCTGTGCGGTAGCGTTTACGGAATTCCGTCAGACTCCGATTCTGTAGGGCATCGATATACTCGTTCAACATGGCTTCCGAAGAGAGGTAGCAGATGTTCTTTGCTTTGCCATGCTGCAGAACGGTGTGACCGATGGCCTGCATGAGATGGGTTTTGCCAAGGCCAACGCCACCATAAATGAAGAGTGGGTTATAGGCTCGGGCCGGCGCCTCGGCCACGGCCAGAGCGGCAGCGTGGGCGAAATTGTTGGATGGACCCACAATGAAGGTATCCATGGTGAAGTTGGGATTCAAAGAAGGCGTGAAATGCGTACGCTTGGAGGAAAGTCTCTCGCGAATGGTCTTGCGCTCCTTCTTCGGAGCAGGTGCGGATTGCGTCTTGCTGCTGCGAGACTTGACCGTGAACCGGATCGTCCACTCGGTATCGGATACCGACGCCAGCGCCTTGCGAATCAGCGGCAGGTAGTTCTCTTCAAGCCAGGACTGGTAGAAATCGTTGTCAACTGCGAGGGTCAGGTCAGAACCATCGAGCGAAACCGGGTCGATAACGGCAATCCAGCGGGAGTAAACATCGCTGTGGAGCACATCCTTCAGGTGCTTGCACGCCTTATCCCATAGTGCATTAGCAGGCATCTTTTCCACGTCTAGCAAACTCCCCAAAAATCATCTTTTCCGGCTCTCAACAGAGGCGATCATAGCCGCAGACCACCCCACTGCAACAAGAAAAAAAGATGTTAACATGTCCACAGGTTATTAACAGGCTACCCTAACTAGGTCCAAACAAAGCAGTTGCGGCAATCTTGACCACAACGACCTCTGAAAAAAAGGGCATTGACCACGGTCGAAACAGGCGAACGAATGGCAGGTAAGAGATCAGAACAGCGCGGCCTCACTGATATCTCGTGGGCATTCACACATTGTGAACACAGTATGGAGCCAACTCAACGCGTGATTCATAAGTATCTAACAGATAATAGTTTACGACATATTGATGGCGCAGATGGTATAAAGTGATACCGTTTGGGTAGCAGTAACAAGTCATCCGGCCAAAGCACGATCTTATGTCTCACAAAAACGATGCTCTCGCCTTGAGTCGACCTGGCAAAACGGGTAACACTACCCGGCGAGCGCTTTGCCGCACATATTGTGGGTCGAAAAGTGATTTGTCCAAGATGAGGTAGAATCGTGGAACGATTAACAGCCAGAATTGTATTGGTAGGTAGCCCGAATACATGTCCGGATATCCTTTATGCAACGGGATTTATGGCGCCTGACCCCATCGTCTACCTGGAGGTAGGGCGGCGCAAGGTTATGGTCGTATCGCAACTGGAGTGGGGAAGGGCTGCACGAACCGGCCAGAAGCGGGGCATTGAGGTGCTGACGCCTCAACTCCTTGATCTTGGCCGTGAGGAGCGAGGAAAGACGAGCGCATGGGTCAAAGCAGCACTGAAAAGACTCGGGGCAACGGGAATGTATGTGCCGGCGGACTTCCCGCATGGTATCGCCTGTGAATTGAAGCGTTCACGACTACGGGTGGAGGTCTTAACCACCCCTGCATTTCCGAAACGCCGCATTAAGCGCCAGGATGAAGTGCGCCATATCCGGCAAGCACAGCGGGCAGCCGTGATAGCGACTCGAGCCGCCTGTAACCTGATCCGGGAGAGCCAAATCGACGCACATGGCCTACTCCGCGTGCGCGGCCAGCGCCTCACGGCCGAAGCAGTTCAGCGTCGGATCGAGGGAATCCTGCTTGAACACGACTGTTTCTGCGGCGAGAGCATCGTGGCATGTGGTCGACAATCGGCGGATCCGCATGAGCGGGGACACGGGCCGCTCCGAGCGCACCAACCCATCGTAATCGATATCTTCCCCAAGCACCTGAAACACGGGTATTGGGGCGACATCACGCGCACCGTGCTACGGGGGACCCCGTCCCCCGAGCTGAAGCGCATGTATGCGGCGGTGAAAGCAGCCCAGGCCGCAGCACTCAAGCTGATTCGCCCAGGGGTAACCTGTTCAAGCGTGCACCGTGCCGCGGCGGACGTTTTCACGCGGCGTGGCTTTGAAACGCGCCGCGAGAAGGACCACGCCGTTGGTTTCATTCACAGCACTGGCCACGGTGTTGGCTTGGCTATTCACGAAGCGCCATCTCTCGGCGCGTCCCGGTCGCGGCTGCGCGTGGGAGATGTGGTGACTGTAGAACCGGGGCTCTATTACCCGGATCTCGGCGGCATTCGAATCGAGGATACGATCGTCATCACCGAGCAAAGCTGGCGTTATCTCGCGCCATGTGAGAAACACTTTGATTGCTAGCAGCAAAAAAGATGACCGCACGCTGCAATACAACGTGAAGCCGTTGCGTTGTATACAGGTAAGGGGAGGACCAACTATGTTCAAAACAGCAAGTATTGTGTTTATGGCCGTGTTAGCGTTTCAGGCCATCGCTGAACCAGAGACACTGCCGGAACGGCGCGGCCCTCGGGGGCCCGCAGCGGCGAAAGGTGGATTCCGCGAACAGCGTCGGCCGGAGATGAACCCGGATATGGCCATGGGTCACGCCTTACGGCATCCGAAGATAGCGGAGAGGCTGGGGCTTAGCGAGGAACAGCGTCAGGCCATCGAAGAAGAGCAGGTGACCTTCCAGAAAACGCATGGTGAACTGCGCGCCAAGATGGAGAAAGCCGCACTCAAACAGGCTCGTCTGATGACAGCTGAAGAGTTGGACGAATCCGCACTGATGGCAGCCGTCGAGGAAACAGGGCGTATCCATACAGAGATGGCGAAGTTGCGCATCAAGCACTTGCTCTTCATGCGAAAGACACTCACACCGAAACAGATCGAACAGGCACGCACCACGATTCGCAGCAGAATGAAGAGCCGCCACGAAGAAGGCGCCAAAGACCGCATGAAATGGAAACGCGACGGAGACGACAACCGCCGCCCGAAACGAGAGCGCCCGGAAGAAGCCCTATAGCCGTTCTGGCAAGCACCTCCGCATTTCCAAGGCTTGAGCGAAGCGAAAGCAATGACCGAAGGGAATGGCAACGAATCGCCAAGATCCAAGTGCGCGAGAAACAGAGGATGAAAGGCCCCTTGGCCCCGAATTCGCATTCCTCGCTCTCTTCCCTTGGAAATTGGATTTGAGTGTTGGCTGTTGGATATTCAAGAGCACTGGCCACTGTGCACGATGTATTGGCACTCGACAAGCCACTCTAGGGTAGGGACGCCTCGCAGTGTAGGACGGACATCTTGTCCGTCCTACGAAGAAGGCTGAGGACCTCAGGCCGTCGGTGATGTTTCAGCTTTTCTCTACACCCGTTCGATATCAGCCCCAAGCCGTCGCAGTTCATGGTCGACGGCTTCGTAGCCGCGATCAATAACCTGTGCATTGCCGATAACACTCTCGCCTTTCGCGCAGAGCGCAGCCAGCAGGAGGGACATCCCGGCACGGATATCGGGACTTGAGAGTTTCGTGCCATGTAGCGTGGTTGGTCCGGTCACGACGACGCGGTGTGGATCGCACTGCACAATGCGCGCGCCCATCTCAATCAGACGATCGACAAAGTACATGCGGCTCTCAAACAGCTTCTCGAAAAAGAGCATCGTGCCCGTGGCCTGGGTCGCAAGCACGATCGATACACTCATGAGATCGGAGGGGAAGTTGGGCCACGTTCCATCTTCGAGTTTCGTGATCGCAGCGCCAAAATCATCTTGAACGGCAAGCTCCTGTCCTTTAGGTATCCGCAGCGTCTTCTCTCCCAATTCCCAGGTGATACCCAGGCGACCGAAGTGCTTTCCGATGATTGCAAAATCGGCCGGGACAATACCATCGACCTGGAGATCGCCTCCCGTGAGTGCCGCTGCCGCGATGAAACTGGCCGCCTCCACGTAGTCAGGCGCTACACGGTGCCGAACGCCCTCAAGCCGCTCGACGCCCTCAATCGTCAGATAGTTGGTGCCGATTCCACCAATGACGGCCCCCATCTTGCAGAGCATATGGCAGAGATCCTGAACATGCGGCTCGCAGGCGGCGTTGTAGATCGTCGTGCGACCCGGGGCCAATACGGCGGCCATAAGGATATTCTCTGTGCCCGTTACGCTGGCTTCATCAAGCAGGATATCGCTTGCCTTCAAGGTCTCTCGCTTGAAGACGTAATTGCCTTCGGCTTCGACCGTGATGCCAAGCTGCGTCAGCCCATCGAGGTGTGTGTCAATTCGGCGTCGACCGATGACATCGCCGCCGGGGGGCGAAACCGTGACCTTTCCGTAGCGGGCCGCCATCGGTCCGGCAAAAAGGATAGAGGAGCGGACCTTGCGACAGAGGTCCGCATCGAGACGTCGCTTGCGCAGGCCGGCGCAGCAAACCGTCACCGTATGGCCGTGGAGAGCGACGTCGGCGCCCAGCTCGGTCAGAATGTCCAGCATCGTGCGGACATCCTGAATCAGAGGAACGTTCTGCAACGTCACGGGCTGGTCAGTTAGCACGCAGGCAGCCAGCATCGGCAGTGCCGCATTCTTGTTTCCGGGGGTCTTGTGCCTCCCGGAAATGCGCTTTCCGCCTCGTATGATGAACTCTGCCATTCTGCCTCTCTCCGATACTGTGTCTGATGTGACTATAGGGCGATTGACCGCAGAGACACAAGCTCTCCGAATACGGAGAAGCTTGTCCTACACGGCTGTATGGCAGGACACGTTTCCCCTATGCGGCAGCATTGTAGGACAAGCTTCCCCGGTATTCCGGGGAGCTTGTGTCTCTACGCCATGGCGGACGTCTGTCGCCCTACTACAAAAAGAAAAGCCGCGACGTAAACCGCGGCTTCTCTTGTTTTGGTTGGACGCTATCGGCTATCCGCGCAT
>CAZCDU010000015.1:0-28142 GCA_964497125.1 uncultured Victivallales bacterium
ACTCCCCCAGCGCTGGCTGACATTGCTTACTAATTGTCTGTCCCAAATGGCACTCTAGTTTAAGCGTTTTCAGCACGGCTGCGGGGTGTTTCGGCGTGCCATTGAATGACGAAATACCCAAATACCCAAAGAAATCCGAAGCCCGAATGACAAAAAGCCTGGCCAGAGTGTGATTCTCCCACTTTCGGGCTTGGGTATTTCGAGCTTCCTTGGGTGCTTGGGTATTTGCCACTCCGCTTCGCTCCGTTGCCGACTGCGTCGGCCAGTTGCCTTCGGCTGCGGGGTGTTTCGTCATTGAATGGCACGAATAGCCAGCGTCGACCATGCGAGAAGCCCTTGAACTAGTGCCATTCTTGTCTGTCCCTATCCTCCGGACCCTCCGTCCCTATCCTCCGGACCCTGACTCTTCCATTGGGGTAGCGGACCTGTCCCTAAGCTGATCCGGAGGTAAGCTTGAAGGTCCTGATCTCGAAAGGCTTCATGGGGATCTCGATGCTCCCACGGCCGAATGTCTCGAGAGACTCCCACTCCATGAGATCGGTCTCGACCAACGTTGCCGCTGTATCCGCCAACGTCACTGTCGCCGTCGTCTCGCAACCCAGGCGCTCAACCAGCCGGATCACCAGGCAGTCTTCCTTCTCGGCCTTCTTCAGCACTTCCAGTGCCACGCCGTCACCGGTCACCGTGACAGGAACCGTACACTCACCGAGTGTGCGTCCTGTGAAGATGACAGGCGGCTGGTTGAGCTGGATGGCTTGTTCCTGAACGTTGGAGGAGATCAGATCGCCTTCGTGCGGGAGCAGGCTGTAGGTGAACTCATGGTGGTCAAAATCCGCATCCGGATCCGGATGCGTGGGTGAGCGCAACAGGTTAAGGTCGATGACGCCCTCGAGAACCTTGTGGCCATACTTGCAGTCGTTGAGCAAGGCAACGCCGTAGCCATTGTCGGACAGGTCGGCGTATTTGTGGGCGGCCACCTCGAAACGAGCCATGTCCCAACTTAGGTTGCGGTGCGTGTTTCGGCAAACGTAACCGTACTGAATGTCGAAGCTCGCCTGGTCCGTGCGAATGGTGGTCGGGAATGCCACCCGCAGCATGCGGTGACGCTCCTGCCAGTCGACTTCTGTCCTGAAATCAAGGCGATTGCTATTCGCATCGAGATAGATCTTCTGCGTAAGCGTTGACTGTCCGACGGCAAGATCGAACTGCAGCCCCTGCCGCACACTGCCTTTGCCAAGCGAAGAGCGGCTCACGGCACGTGCGGTTTCCAGTGCCTGCGTTTCGTAGAAGATGTCAATGTCCCAGGCATCGAACGCATTGGGACGATCCTCGTACAAGGTCAGAACGTTGCCTGTCTCTGCAAGGAACGCCTTGTCGGCTTGCTTGTCAAACGCGCTGACGAGTTGCCCATTCTCATCGAACTCATATCGCACCAGGTCATTTTCAAGGACCAGGTCCGAGCTCTCCGTCGCCGTGTCTGCATCGTTGCTTCGCTCGAGGGTGATCATCCCCTGTGGCGGAATCTCAACGTGTGCTGTCACCGTGCCATCGCTCTCTCGCTGGGACAGCACACCTTTCGCCCCGCTCCAGCCATCAGGCAATGCAATGGCGTGCGTGAAGGGAACGTTGAGCGTGTTAACCAGCAGCAGACTCTCGTCATCAGCGGGGAAAAGACGCTCTGCTACATCCTGTTGCATCCGTTTACAGGCAGCCAGTCCGTCGGCATGCTCTTTCTCGGTCACCTCGTATACCTCGCGGATACTTGACCCCGGGAGGATGTCATGAAACTGGTTGAGCAACAGCGTCTTCCAAATGGTGTCCAGTGTTTCGGCGGGATAGTCGGCCAGGTTCGCGCAGGCGAGCAAGTACTCGGTTTCGCGCAGCGCGAGCTCCAGGAGCCGGTTGCCGCGCTTGGAGCGGCTCTGCGTCGTCAGGGTCCCGCGATGCAACTCCAGGTAGAGTTCGCCGCTCCAGGTCGGCATTTCCCCGGCATGCTTCGAGAGCCGGTCGAAGAAATCATCGGCTCGGCCAAACCTGATCTTCGGCGCCCCCTCCAGGTCTTCCTGACGTAAGCCCCGTTCAATGTGTGCATCCCTGGGCCCCCCGCCGCCGTCACCGACGCCGAAGAGGACCATCATCTCATCAAGCACCTCGCGCTCTTTGAAGTTCTCCTCGGCAGCCATAATGTCCGACGGCTTGAGCCACGAGTTATAGTTGTTCTCCGGGGGGAAATGCGTGAGGACGGAGCTCCCGTCGATGCCGCGCCAGTTGAAGGTGGTGTGCGGGAAGGTGTTGAACTGAGACCAGCTCAATTTCTGGGTCAGAAAATAGTCGACCCCGGCCCGTTTCATGATCTGAGGTAAGGCCGCGGAGTAGCCGAAGACGTCGGGAAGCCAGAGATTCCGTATATCGCAGCCAAACTCATCCATGAAGAAGTTCTTGCCGTGGACAAACTGTCGGACCATGGACTCACCGCCAATCACGTTGCAGTCGGCTTCCACCCACATGCCGCCTTGCGGCTCCCAGGAACCAGTCTCAACGGCGGCTCTGATTTTCGAATAGAGTGATGGGTAATGCTCCTTGATCATGGCGTAGTGCGCGGCTTGCGATGCTCCGAAGACGTAGCCGGGGTAGCGTTCAATGAGATCGATCTGGCTGGAGAACGAGCGGGCGCATTTGCGCTTCGCTTCGCGCACAGGCCAGAAGAAGCCGGTGTCAATATGGGCGTGCCCCACGGCGGTTGCCGTGATGGAAGAGGCATTCGCCGGTTGCGCCAGCAGCGGGCGCAAGATCTCGCGGCACATGGAGGCGTTCTCCGGGTTGTCCGCAAAAGCGTCGACGACCTGGCTCAGACCACTTAGTACCCGAATGGCCCGCGTGCTTTCTGCGGGCAGGGCTTCGTAGAGGTGGAAGAGCACGAACAGATCATACAAGAGTTGGTCGAGTTCGGCATCGAAGACGGCCAGCCTGATCTTGTTGACCGTGCCGGTGTAGCTGCCGTAGCGCTCTGGGGTGCCGCGCGGGGCATCTTCGGATGAATTGCGAATGCCGAACAGGGGGTTGGCCGCGGCTTCGATCCATAGTGCAACGTCCTCGCCGCCCTCCGCACAGTCAAAGAGGGAAAAGATGTCCCGGCTGTAGTTCTTCACGAAGATGCTGCCATTGGTCAGCCCCTGGAGCGGGGTGCCGTCTTCACCGACCACCATGGCCTCGCTATTGAAATCCAGCTGCGCCACCACTTTCTTTCCCGCCCACTCAACAGGAACCGTGCCGTTCAGCCTGAACCACGCGCTTTCCCAGGCGGCACCCCAGTTCTCACCTTCCTTGATGGGCTTGAAAGGAATGTCCAGCCGGTCGTCAAAGCGTGTCGGTTCGACGGAGTGCCCGAAGGTAGCATCCAACTCAACCGTTGGACCAAGGATCCTGGCGGATATCCTCTCCATGAATCTCTCTAGTCTCTGTAGGTATAGCTTCCGCTGGTTGTTGGAAATCATGTGTAACGCCTTGTCTTAATGCGTGTGAAGGGGCCAAAAGTGCGGCCTTCGTTCTAGTCTGGAAGCTTCACCGTTACTCCGCTGGCCCTCGAGCCCTACCACTCGGAGAGTGGGGGCTACTTTAGTACGCGCCACTCTCCGAGTGGCAAGCGCCCTCTCGCCAAGTTCCACTCCCGAATGATCCGAGCTCACTCGGGGCCCCACTAACCTGAGACTTCCTAACTGAAGATACGGCCTAAAGGCCGGACTACATACGCCGTCTTTCTCACATAGCTGTTTGTAGTTCAAGCTTTAGCTTGCTTCTCCCCGTCTATTCGTCCCTTTGAAGATTCCGTCCAGAGCCGGACTATACGTTGCGTCACAACCAACTCTTGATTGTCTTCCCTTCCCCCATTATTCTCTCCGGCAAGCCCGCGCAGAGACCAATTGTAATCCATCTGGCAGGGCAGAAGGGATCACCGTCTAATGAAAGCACTCACCTGTCCCGGATGCGGCGCAGAGATGGCCAAAGAACAAGAGCCCGACATCATCGTCGACACATGCCCCGCCTGCCAGGGCTCCTTTTTTGATCGCGGGGAGCTCGATGCTATTGCTACCGGCGCCGCCGGCGACATTGAGTACAGGCCGATCGACGTTCCCTTCCACCTGGACCGTTTCCCCGGACGTGAATGCCCTAAGTGCGCCGGCCAGACCATGGCCAAAGTGACCCTGATGCGGCTGCCCGATCTTATCTTCGACCGCTGCCCCCGCTGCAAGGGATTCTATCTCGACCGCGGCGAATGCGACGCCATGAACGCCGCGTTGCGACAGCATGCCCCCAATCAGACCGCCGAGGAGTTCCGCGGCCATATCGGTGACCGCCTCGTCCGCGTGGACCGCCTCGACCATACCGCGAATGAGCCCCTCGCCTCAGATTCCGGCCCGATTCTCATGGGGTGCCATATCCAGGTAAGCGTCTTCTTCCGGAACCCGCTTGCAGCCGATCTGCGAATTCTGCCCAACACCTGGAGTACACTCCCGGCCCGCCTCTTCGGTTTCGCGACCGGCCAGAGAATCACAACCGGCAACGAAGCCTTCGACGAGGCCTACACGCTGCACGCCACCGACAAAGAGCGCGCACTCGATCTGCTACCGCAAGCCTTCATCGACGGCATGGTCGCGCTCACCCGGGAGCATCCCCATGCCTTCGACAAGCCCGGGAACATCACACTCTCCCGCACCGCCATCTGCTACTCGGAGGGTCCCTACCCACCCGAGGACCTGACCGGAACGATCGAAGCCACCAAACCCATTGTCGAACGCCTCCTGGCCCTCGCCGAAACACTGGAGCCCGACAAAGGGTAGAAGCATGCCGGCGGGTAAGAGGAGCCAGCTGGAGACAACTGGCTCTACTTGGGACCTCACCGTCTTCTCAGCGTGTTCACGTCTTATGTAGGCCGGGAAATCTTCCCGGCCGTTCAGCGGAAGGGAGTAGGCGGGAATCCCGCGGCTGCGGGACCGCCCTGCGGAAGAGCCGGAAACATCAGGGAGCACGTCGAGCTTCAGCCCACCCATTCTAGCCACTTCGGCGGCTGGCCGGTGGCTCGGGCCTACTTCACGCGCATGTAGATCGTGTACTGTTTGTCCCACTGCGTAGGGATGTTTCCGGGATCGAATCCGCCGGATTCGATGATCAGGAAGTCGCGCTCGGCAATCGTGCGTACCTCGAGCTTTCGGGCGATCCCGTCATCTGTGCCGATGAGCATGTTGTCGCTCCAGAAGTACCCCTTGAAGTGACCGCTCTTGACCTTGCCGCCATCCGAGAATGTCATGACGTCTTTGGGCTTTTCTTTGCGGCCCTTCTTCTGACCCTCGACCCACCTGGCTGCACATTTCTCGACTTCGTCTTCGGCCTTCGGACGGGGCCACACCGCCCAGTGCCACGTTCCCACGACACGCTCGTTGGGGGTGAAGGTCCCACTATAGCGATACTTGTCGCTCTCCTTGCCGCTGCGGGCAGCAGCGGTTGTCATCTTCGGCATCGTCTTGATGAACGTATCCCCGCCGGGAAGGCCGCTCATCATCGCGGAGATCCGCGAACGGACCACCTTGGCGCCATCCCCCATAACACGACCGCCCGGCCATGACATGATAGCGGGAACGCTGGCATAAGCCTGCTGCAACTCCTGCATGGCGAACGTCTTCACCTCGGGGTCCGCCTGCGCGAGCTTCTTCTTTATCGACCAGGCTGGCGTCAGGGCCTGGTCCGTCGTGAACGCCGCCAGCGTCTTGAACATCACGGGCAAGACGACTTTGTAGTGCTCCGGATGCGTGCAGATCGGTTCGAGGGCGATGATCGCACTGCTCCTCAAGAACCAGTCAGCGTGGGCCATGTACGAGAGTATGGTGTCCCGGTGCCTAGCGATGACTTGAGGACTGGCGCGCCGGATGGATTTCAATGCCTGCTGGATCACCCACAGGGATTCCGCTGGATCCTCAATCATGCTGCCAATCTGCCCAAACATCTCAGGCGTCAGTTTGTCGTCCGGCAATGCCCGCCCCTTGAACATTCCAGTTAGGGCCAGAAGTCCCGCGTGTCGCAGCCGTGGATCTTTCGATTTCATCAGGAGAGGCACGAACTCGTCTCGTCCGTTGTTGACCACCGCCCGCATTGCCGCCGTGCGGTATCCCATTTCAGGATGGAGCAGATACTTGAGTAGGGTGGTGTCGTCAACATCGGGGCTTGCGAGGCGTTCTGATACGGCAAGTGACGCGTCAGTCTCCACGACTTCCTTCAGCACGTCTTCCATGCTGATGGCCCTGTTTTTCGGGGGTGCCAGCTGAACGAACGTATCATCTGCCGGGCGTCCCCAGGGACGTTCGGGAAGCTGGTGGGATCTGCACCATTCTGGTTTGGGCGCACCGAACACGACGAGCTTCTTGCGGGGGATCGTGTAGGTCAATGCAAAGTAGTTCCCCCACGAACGTTCATGTTCAGTGGCCGACCTGTCATAGTTATCCAGCACGCCGGCGATACCGATACCACCGTCATGCCGGCGCGAAAGTTCCATGACCCAACGACGTGTCTCCAGGAACGAGCGATGCTGGACGGGGCGGCGTTCATGCAACATCGACATCGCGGCATTGTGCCAGATCTCGCCGATGCCACCTCCCGTGTGGGCGGTGTGGAACCAGCTCGTAGCGTAGAAGCTCTTCATGCCAACGTGGTCACGGGCCCTGGCGTATAGGGACGACTCGCCATCGGGAGTCAGGCGCGCAGCTGCGGCCATGGCCACTGCCAGTCCGGCGGACTTGCCGTTGTCGCGAAAACCGCCTTCCGGCCAGCCGTCGCCGTAGGGCACGTTCTCATGACCGGCGAAACGGTAGAAGGTGCTGAGCGATTTCTCGAACATGTAATCATCCAGATCGACCCCGCACATTTTGGCCAGCATCAGGAAGGTTACGCAGTGAACGCCGGCCGCGTGCATTTGGCCCGTCCCTGTTGAATAGGTGAAACTCGCGCCGTCGCCGCGACCACTCCAGCCGCCATTGTACATGGTTTCCTGTAGCCGCTTGCCCATCTTGCGGATTGCGGGCAGAACACTTTCGTCACCGGTGCGCAGGTAATACTCGCAATACGCGATGCCAAGATAGCCGGCGTGCCAGGGGTAGCTGCCGATCGTCTCGTTCCCGGACAGCCACTTTCTCACCACGGCAAGATCCTGGGCTTCTCCCGTCGACAGCAGGAAGAGCGCTGACCCCCAACTCGGTTTCTCCTGCTTGGACAGCAGGTCTGCCAGCTTTCGCACGATCTTGTCCGACTTCGAGCAGTTGAGTGGCCAGGTCTTGCTGTAGGATCCCATCACCGGGATCTTCACGGTAACGTCACCCAGCGCCTTGATTTTCAAGCGGATGACACCATCGGTTGCCTCGGCCTGCGTAATGATGTCGCCCAGGATGACCCGTGGATCCCTGTCCTTCAGGACAACCCCGTTAATGCTCTCAATGACCTGTCCCTTCTTGAGTTGGCCAGTGGCGTCTGCCGGGGAACCTGCCTCCACGTTGCTGATCACCATGGTGAAGACGGGTTTCTTCAGCGTGATGCCAATACCCACCGGACCGAAATTCCTGATCGGCCAATCACTGACACGTCGACCGCCGCCGGGATAGGGATTGAACAGGGGTTGCTCCGTGTAATACGCATCGACGGCAGCATCCGCGGATGCCTCGGACAGGAATAGCGTCGTAGAGAAGAGCGCCGCCAGCAGGCAGCAAACGAGAGCGTGAGAGAGTACGAGATACCGCTTCATAGATGATCCTCCTATAGCGCGCATACTCACACAACGAACGACCTGAGTACAGAATCGACTTGGGGTAAGCGTTAAGCTTGGCCTCTCATGAACATCTCAAAGGTCTTGGCGTGATGTTGGTGGACGAGAGGAGCCAGTTGGAGACAACTGGCTCTCCTCTAGAAGGACATCCTGTTGTCTCCAACTGGATGCGAGTGCGGAAGATCTGAATTCTCACGAATCCAGCTACAGACCGTGTAGGACTACTCGGGCTTGTACCAGAACGACTCCCAGTACTTCCGGTCGGTCTTGTAGGGGTCAACCGGGGCATCGGCGGCGAGGTCGTTCGGCAGGATGCCGTAGAACTTCATCTCACGGATGTAGTGCTCGTTAGGGCGAAAACCCGGCATATCGAATCGCTTGATCTCAGCCAGTCGCTTGGCCTCGACCTTGATGGCCGAGAGCATGGCCTGGTAATCGGGATCGGTGGTGTCCGTGAAGACCGAACATGTCTCTTTGACGGTCTTGCCATCGCGCTTAACCTGTCTCTTCATGCCGTAGCCACCTGCCTCACGGGCAAGAGGCTTGAGAAGCACCAACGACTTCTCAGGGCGCGTGTAGTTGAACAAAACAAAACGGTCGAGCTGTCGCTTCTGATGGCACTTGGCGCAGCGCTTGTGATAGGCCTTTCTGTAGCCCTGGCGATCACTCGCATCGCGCACCATGCCTGAACCAAGGGCAGCATACGTGCCCGGATAAGGCGCGCCGGCCTCAATCCACAGCCTGGCCATCTTGATCTCATGCGGTGTCGCCTTGACCCCGTGGTGCCCACCCGCAAGTTTCTCCAACAACGGGCTGGCAGAGGATCCGATCGTGCGCGGTGCGCGATTACCAAGGCCATTCCGCCCGTCTGCAAACTGCTTGCGTTTCGTCAGATAAACGTAGCTGGCCGAATAGACGGAGCCGTGATCTCCTGCAAGAATGACGCCGCCAGAGAAAGGCCCGCCCTTCTCCGTTCCGTCGTAGTCGTGACATGCCACACAGTGCCGGTCGAGGATCGGCTGGATGTCCCGGGGAAAGTCAAAGACGTCGGGCACATCCTTGATCGGTTCGATTGTGCTTGGTGCCCTTCCCATAGCAAGCGTCTTTCCCGCAGAACGGGGTGCGCTGGCCCGGTCCTCGTGGCAGCCAATGCAACTTGCCCGTTCGCCCGGCTGAACGGTCATGAAGCTCTGCATACGCTTGACCGACATGTCGTTCTCATCCAGTGCGACGAGAAGGATACTTCGCATGGCCGGCAGGAAGAAGGACGCCGAGCCATCCTCTTCAACCGGGACCGTACCCAGCACACGTTCCAGTCCAAATGACCCGCCCTTCGTCAGGGGTAGTGAGCCCCCGCTGAAATTCACAGGCTTGGGCAGCGATTCCAGGACCAACAGCTTCTTGATATCGCCTCGTTTCACCCCAGCCATGTTCCGGCCCACGTAGACATCCTCAAGAAACACGTGCCCGTTCGGATTCTTGAGATCCACGCGCGACGGCAGAATCCGCTCGCGTTGACGAGTACGCACGGGACGCGGTTCCTGGATGCGCATGCCGTGTTGCCGCCATTCAGGAGGAAGCTCGTAGATGACGATCACGCCGCCTTCGGGATCGACAAGAAAGATCTCGTGGTAGCCGGCCGCCATGAACAGGTCCGACGAAATCGGATAGGGATCCCGGAAGTACTTCCCGGGAACAACGGGTTTTGCCATCGATCTGTCATCCGGACCATTGCTTGGGTCCACGATTGTCATGACGCCTTCGTGTTCCGTACGCCCGTGCCCCGGGCAGAACGAGGCGAGGACCTTATGCGTATTCGGGATCGGTTTGGCATCGATCATGACGAATCCGGGATGCATGTTCCCGTAGTAGACCATCTGCCCTGTCCCGTCCGGGTTCATCGTCCAGAGGTGGTGGAACTTCACTTGGCTCCTGTCGATGTACTCCCAGCGCTGGTATAGAATGCGCCCATCAGGCAGAACCCACGGCGTGTTGTCATGTTCCATGTTAGCCGACAAAGCGCGCATGTTCGATCCATCCGCATCACAACGGTAGACGACCGCAACTCTTACGAAGAAACACTGAACCCAGCGGTTGCACCGACTCGAGCAGAAAACGATGCCGCCGTCGGGCAGGTACGCCGGCTCAATGTCGTCATAGGGGCCATCGGTGATTTGCCTGAGGCCGGTGCCGTCCACGTTGATCTCATACAGGTGATAGAAAGGCTGGTGGTCTTTGCGGTACGAGAAGAGGATCTTCTTTCCGCTGTAGTGTACCTGCGGATCTCGCACACTCCCGTGCGGTGCGTCGAGGATGACTCGTGATTCTCCGGTTCTGACGTTAATCGCGCACAGCTTACCGGCATCGCTGTACAAGTGTCGGCCCGGGTTGTTCGACCAGTAGCTGAAGTTCGCATACCAGTGCCCATCCTTGCCGTTCTGCCGAACAGCAAAGACCACCTCATCGAAATCCAGCTTGTCGACGAGGGGCCGGAGTTTCGCTTCCGACTCCTTCGTAACGAGGTCACGCGTAGCGATTCCGTGTACCCGCGACTTCTTCGGCCGGTCGGTTTGGAGGATGTGGTCTACAAGAACGTGCCCCCAACCGCCGGGCTCCTTGTCGAGGATCTCGATCCGCGCCAGTTCATTGGTGAGTTCACGAGTCCGCCAACTGGCCCACAGCATGCGATCGTCGTTCTGTCCTGTCGTGGACCGCACGACCTTTCCGCCGACCACGAGGTTGATACAGGTCTTGCCGGCATGCCTGCCGCCACCAACAAGAAAGCTGATGTGATTGCGCTCAATTCTGAACTCGGGGGATGTCAGCCGGCCCGTTGATTTGCCGTCATTGTGGTGGCTGTTGACCAGTCCGTTTCCCTGGAATCCCCGCACGCCGCGTTGACTGCCAATGGTGCCCCGCTTATGCCTGACCGGGCCATTGCCGAATGCCGTGCCCTCAGTCTGCCAGTCGCCGTAGGTCGGCTTCTCAAAACCCGAGATCAGAATATCAGGCCGTCGCTCCGGAGCCGCCCCGCAGACATGCAGAGCGGCAAGATACACCAAGAGACTAACAAACGATGTCCGCATGGGTTCGCTTCCTTTACCAGTAGTGCAGCATAGAGCAGGGAAGCGCCGGCATCAAGGCGTGGGGGCACATTGCGGCGGTCAAACAGGAGCCAGTTGGAGACAACAGGCTCTCCTCTAGAGGACGTCCAGTTGTCGCCAACTGGATGCGGGAGACGGTGTGACCGGCTACCGCTGCAGTCTGAGACAACTGTTTGTGGCCTTACATGAGCAGGACCGACGCAGGGCGCGTGATCCTTTCCGTCCCTTCATTGACCGCGTGTTCAGATCTCGTGTAGTGTTCAGCTATGAGCACACCTTTTGAGAGAGACCTGCATAGTGCCCCGGTCATCGCCATTCTGCGCGGCGTCACGCCCGACACGATACTACCCGTCTGCAAGGCCCTTGTCGCGGGGGGACTGCGGTTCATTGAGATTACGCTTAATTCAAAGAACGCCGTGGAGAGTATTTCAAAGGCTGCAGAGGCACTTGCGCCGCAAGGCATTCATATTGGGGCGGGAACGGTACTATCGCCGGAGCAGGTTGACCACGTCGCCGAAGCAGGCGGTCGCTATATCATCTCCCCTAACACGGATGCCGATGTCATTCGTCGCACAAAGGATCATGACTTGATCTCCATCCCTGGCTTCTTCACCCCAAGCGAAGCATTCACCGCCGCGGCGGCTGGTGCGGACATGCTGAAGTGCTTTCCCGTCGGGCGCCTCGGGCCGGGTTACATCAAAGACCTCAAGGCCGTGCTTCCCGTGCCGATCATCGCTGTTGGTGGCGTGCGCGCGGAAACGGTTGGGGACTATTTCCAGGCCGGTGCCGTTGCAGCCGGCATCGGTTCCTCCGTCTATGCCCCAGGCAGGAGCACGGCCGAGATTGAATCCGCAGCCAAGGCGTTCATGGGCAGTGCTCTTACCGGCATGAAGGGGCAGAGCCAAACATAGGATGCTTGTGAAACACGCACCCCATAGTGAGATTCAGACGATCGAAGCCACTGATACCAGCACACAGATCAGGCTCGATGATCTTTGCGAAGTGATTCTGTTCAACGATGACGTGAACGCGATGGAACACGTCGTTGAGAGCTTGATGAACGTCTTCCATCACCCCGAGCAGTTGGCCGTCAAGATCATGATCGAGGCACACCGCAACGGAAATGCAATTGCGGAAGTTGAGGAGCGCAGCCAGGCACAACTCCACAAAGACCAGCTTCAATCCCTGGGACTCACCGCGGAGATCCGGGGCGTGGAGTAGACTCAGCATGTACTACATATGTGACCCCAATGTTCTACGCTTCCCTCCCGTCGAGGACGCGGATGAAGATGGAATTCTGGCTCTCGGCGGCGACCTGCGTGTTGAGCGGCTACTGCTGGCATACCGTAGCGGCATCTTCCCATGGTACGAGAAAGGGCAGCCCATCATCTGGTGGTCCCCCACCCCACGGTTCGTGCTCTTCCCGCATCGCCTGCATGTGTCGAAGAGCATGCAACGCGTGTGGCGTAGCGGCCGTTTCCACAGCACATGGAACAAGGCATTCCCTTCGGTTATTCGCCACTGCCGTCACATCCCCAGAACGGAGGAATCGGGAACGTGGATAACGGCTGAAATGGAAGCTGCCTATATCGAGTTGCACCGGGCTGGTCATGCGCATTCGGTTGAAGTGTGGGAGAACGATGAACTGGTCGGCGGACTCTACGGCGTCATGGCAGGACCGCGCTGCTTCTGCGGAGAATCGATGTTCTCCTGCACATCCAATGCCAGCAAGTATGCCCTCATCCAACTCGTCGAGCATCTCAGGGAAAGAGGTGTCGAGATCATCGACAGCCAGATCCCCAATCCACATATGGAAAGCATGGGAGCTGAGCTTATCCCACGATCAGAATACCTGACCTATCTCGCCCCTTAATACTGACGCGGCAGACAGCAGCGGTTCAGTTACGGCTGCCAGTAGGCGTCAACAGCCTGCTTGGCCAGGCGCACATAGTGGCGCCCACGCTCGAAGTCGCCGAAGATCGTCCCCACCTCTCGTTGCGCAATCTCGAAGAGACAGCCACTTGCCGCCTCGCACACGCCCTTGAAGTAGGTGGTGATGGCGTCGTCGTTGAGCGGTCCATCACCAGTGACGAATTCAGCCCTGGGTTTGCTGTAGTAGCCCACGCGACTACCACGCAGGTACTCCCCAATGCTGGGCTCATCGTTGAAGGGGGAAACCGACAGTTTCCGCATTTTCGGCCACGTCGATAGATAGTCTGACCAGATCGCGTCAACACGCTCGCAGCATCCATAGGAGAGCAGCCCGAAGCGATCCACCAACCGTTGCTGGTAGGGAAAGACGAACTCGCCGAAGGTGTCAGAGGAAACCGCGGTGGTCTCCTGCGACTCGAGGAATCCCCAGCACTGGGTCGTCTGCGTCACGTTTTCCGTCGGCAGTTCGTCGGTGAACGCGAAAGACTCCTGGTCCAGCGGGCTGAGGCCATTGGTCGGCAACAGGAGTTCTTCTTCCTCGAGAAAATCGTAGTACTGCTCGTAGACTCTCGTGGCCATTTCCATCGCTTCATGGACGGCATCCGGGCAGTCAAACATGGCGATGTAGTAGGCCTCCATCCCCATCAAGTGGACCAGTGGATTGGTAATGCTCCCGGGGAGGCTGCTCATAACCATTCGTACGGGCAGAATATCACCAAGAAGATCTTCCAACAGCTCACGCCGCTGAGTCGTCCCCTCCCGATTCACTCCGAACGATCCGCCACGCAGCTTGTCTATCTCGGCGGCCAGGTCGGTGATGACCGGATCGATATGGAACCCCTGGGGATTCGCGATATCGGGGCGCGTGACCTTGGACGCAATGCCGAACGGCCGAACGTGTGTCTGCCAGCGCATGTCGAACGTTGGCGATATCGGTGTGTCGTCGCCGAACAACTCACGGCCTACCAGCGTACCGAGGAGAGTAGACTCAATCCCGCGCGCCAGATCACCTTCACACTCCAGCCGGGGGGTAATGACCTCGTGGCGGAAGTTGGAGTAGAGCAACCGGACCGGAGGGTCTTCGCGTCGCCCTTCGGCCTGTGCCCGCCACTTCTTCAGAATAGTCTCATTCTCGGGTGCGTTTGCATAGTCGAGCTGCAGCTGCGCACGCTGCCTCAATCGCTCACGATCTCTCGCTGAGATGGGGTCCATACTATGATCTCCCTTTTTGCCCTGCCGGCCGGATTGGCGATTCGCGCGTGAACACATGACTTGCCTCACGGCAACGAATCCGAGCCATGCTAGTATCAGCAACAGAGAAAGGGTAGCCCAAAGTTCGGAGACGTGAAGACATCCTTCTGTAGGCCGGGAAATCTTCCCGGCCGTGGGAAAGAGTCAACAGTCGGGAAGATTTCCCGCTCTACACGAAACACGGAGAACCAGGAGATGAGTGGCGGCTCAGATCAGCGCCGGGAGCGCCACTTGGTGTAGTTGCCGACGGCGATTCCCAGGAAGAGGGCCAGGCTGCCACCTGTGGTCAGGATGCATGTCATGTACGCGTAATGCTCGCAGCCGTAATGCATGAACATTCCTACCGTGAGTGCCAGGGCTCCCAGCACGCACGACAGAACAGAAATGACGAGTAGAGCATTGTGCTCTAGCGGACCAGCAAGCATAGCGACACCTTCCAGAAAACTGCGGGCAACAAGGTACACATAGTTACCACGAAACGGAGGTGCAGCACAATCGGGGCAGGCCCTGATTTACACTGTAAGAGGATTCCTACAGATGCGGATATAATTGCAGAACGGACTAACCCCGAAGCTCGCGACTTCGGTCGGCGGCAGCCTTAATGGTGGCTTGCAGCTCTGCCGCGACAGAGCTCTGCTCGAGGACGGCAAGGCCGGCCGCGGTCGTCCCGCCTTTGGATGCCACCTGCGCCATGAACTCGGTGGGATGCGTCTTCTTCTCGCGAAGGACCTTGGCTGTACCGAGCATGGTTTGCTCGGCGAGGACCAGTGCATCGTCCAATGCCATGCCTTCACGCACGGCGCCGTCAACCATGGCATTGAGCGCGTACGCGAAGAACGCCGGCCCGGAACCACTCAGCGCGGTGACAACATCAAAGAGCTCTTCCGGCAACTCGAGCGCCAAGCCGGCGCACCCGCAAATGTCGGCCACAAGCTTAAGATCCTCCCTGGAGACGCTTGCGCCGCCGCAATAGGCGCTCATGCCCTCCCCCACCTGGCAAGCCAGGTTCGGCATGACTCGCACGATGCGGCCCCCCGGTAGTAGCGACTCGAAATAGGCCAACGGTTTCCCCGCTGCTATCGAGATAAAGAGCTTTGCCGCCGCCACCCCGGTAATGCCGGCCAGGACGTCATCAAGGTGCTGAGGTTTCACCGCAAGCACGACCGTATCGCAGGCTGTCACAACATCCGCGTTGCTGTCCGTGACACCAATGTCATACTGCGACGCCAACAGCTCACGACGCTCGACACTCACGTCGCTTACCAGGACATCGCCCGGCTCAACCATCCCCGCGTCCAACAGCGAAGCAGCAATGGCCTCGGCCATCTTGCCGCCACCCACAAAACCGATCTTCATCTCACTCTCCAAGGCTAGACCATCAGGTCCATCAGTTTCTGCACAAGCGTCATCATAAACGTAAAAGGCTTAAGAATCGTGTCCGAAAACGGAATCAGGCCGAAGCTGGCGAAGACGAGTAGCCCCGCATAGATAATTAACACGGCGAGCCATCCCGCCGTGATACCTGCCCGCCGCCTCTTGGGCTTCTTCGGAGGATGGTTCATCGCACGACTGGCGGAGCGTGGGTTCTTCTGCTGTTTGTTCGGAGCCCACCACTCGGGAAGCTCACTGTTGACCTTGCCTTCGAGGTAGGCATCCAGAATCTCGATCACGCCACCAAGGATTTTCTTTGAAGCAATATGTCCGCCAATGCGATTCACGACCCCCATCACATCCACTTCCGCATTCTCCGGACAGCCCGTCAGCTTGGCGACGGAACCATCAAGCATGCTGATGTCGTTGTGTCCATTGCCAATCGTAAGAATATGCGCGGGGCTGATACCCAGGTGGTCGGCAAGCTCGCCAAGCGCCAGGCCCTTGGTGAAGGGCACCGTTCGGATATCCACCTCCTGCAGGAACTGAAAGACGCGCAGGTGCTTGAACTCCTTGGCTTTCTTCGTCAGAAGTTTTGCAGCGGCCTCCGCCGCCTCCTCGGTACTGAAGCGGAGACAGAGGCGGTTACGGCGGTGATAGACGGTGGAGACTCCCTCCGACATGCCGGTTATCATACGATGCCACTGGTTGAGCGCCTCCTTCAGGTAGAGCTTGCTGGACCAGATGTGGTAGCGAATGAAGAAGTTCCAGGCATAGTGCGGACGATACCCGAAACGCGTCAAACGGTAGATGTAGGCGTGCTTGAGGATGACAAAGTCGGGAGTGAGCCCAAGGGTCGCCATTGGCGAGAAGAAATGGAGAAAGCTCTTAAGAGATCGCCCCGTACACGCCACCCACAAGGTGCCGTGCTTGGCCTTGTAGATCTCGAGACGATCCCTGAAATCATCATACAGGGAAAACTCGTTGGCTTTGCCAATAAGCGTGCCGTCCAAGTCGGTGGCGATAATCTTGACGTCAGGCACCTAGAGTCCTTTTTTGGCGATCTCGTCCTGCAGGGCTTTGATGAAGGCCTCGTTGTCAGCATCTGACGGCCGGTAGCCCGGCTCTGAAGCATCGATGGCGAGTCGGCCAAGCTGATCCAACATCCACGTCGCCTTGACGCCATCGCTAAACACGACCGTGCCGCTCACCAGTGCGCCCGGTTTCATCAGTCGGTCTACGTCGACCGATACACTTGCCGCCATTCCCGCATCAGCGGGAGGCAGTGGCGATGGGGCCGCATCCGCATACGGGCCGGGTGGGGGCTCAGCGGCAGGCGGTGCGGGGGCAGGTGGGGGCGGAGGCGGTGTGGGTTTCTTCTTTTCGGGCTCTTCGAGGGTCACATCGAGATCCACGATGAGAAAGCGTACATCCATGTAGGTCATGGTCACGCCAAGTTCGTCACCGATGCGCCGTTGGATCTCGGCCAGGCCGCATCCCTCGCCGGCCCATTGCCTTATCTTATCCTTCTGTTCGTCAGAAAAGTCCATCCTTCTATCCCCTTTTGCGTCTTATTCTATTTTACTCTGGCACTGCAAAAACAGCAGCACCGTACCCCACAACCCAGGACCCACGGCTCTCAGGGTGATCATCACCGCTGTTACGATATCGAAGAATCGTACCAGGGCCCGTGGCTTGCAGTTTAGCAAATCGCATTGTCGTCAGGACCGGCCCAATCCCGCAGCATACTTGCTCGGCAAAGGACCATGCGGCTTCAAGTCCGTCTTCGTCAAGTGCCGCGATCCTGGCCAGCGTCTTTTCGTCAGTCTTCGTGACCTTCTCGTGGCTAGCATCATGCAGAAGATCGGTGCTGGCAACCACGACGATCCGCTTGCGCGCAGATAGCCGCTGCAACGCCGCCGCGAGGGCCTCACGCGTCGCCGGCTCGTGATCACCGATAATGCCCACCACGAGCTTCGCGTCCGGCAGGGCCACTTGTGCAAAGGGAATCTCGTTCTCAGCAGAATGCTCGCCCTTGTGTGGCCGGTAATCGTAGCGGATTCGGTCGGATGCAGCCGCCAGCACGTCGCCGGCCTCACGATCAAGCGTCGTTGCTCCCACTGGTGTTTCGATAGCATCGCCATCCATCAAGGCGACTCCCGGAAAGCCCCCACGGTGGCTGAAGCCCAGAATCACAACGGTCTCGGGCGCTTTGTCGTCACGGGCATTGTCTTTCAAGGCACGAAACGTATACCCCGCAACGGGGCCCGAATAGACATAGCCCGCATGCGGTGCAATCGCGCCAACGATTCGCCCGGACACCGGCTCGACCTTCGCCTGATCCATGTAGCCTTCGATAGCTGACACCAGCTCCCGCCGTCCGCCGGGAAACCAGCGCCCGCTGCCATAGGCCTTACGCACAATCTTCGGTGATTCCATCATACGCACCTCGCCTCCACACCCCGTCACGGCCACAAAACAGAGAACCAAACACATCCCCGTTAGCCATGTCCAAGCCTGCCGTCGCACAGTTTCACTCCCGCCTTCAGGTGTCAGTCCCCTTCTCCTCCGCCTTGATATTGTCCCACTCGGCATCCATTTCTTCAAGCGTACAGTCATTGAGCGAGCGTCCCGACGCATGAATGCGCCGCTCTACCTCGGAAAAGCGGTTGACGAACTTCTTCACAGCGGCATCCAGCGCCTCCTCCGCGTTGATCTCACGGAATCGACTCAGGTTAACGGTCGCAAACAGTAAATCGCCAAGTTCTTCCTTCAGGTGGTCCACATCGCCGGAGGCCAGGGCCTCACGAGTTTCGGCGAGTTCCTCCTCGACCTTGCAGATCACATCGCTGACGTCGTCCCAATCGAACCCCACGCGGGCCGCGCGGGACTGGACTCGTTGGGCCCGCTGCAGCGATGGCAGGTGTCGTGGAAGGCCATCGCTGACGGTCCTCCTTGGTGCATCACGTTTCGCTTCCGCTTCGGTGGCCTTGATGGCTTCCCAGTTCTTGATGACGTCTGCCGGGGTATCGGCTACGACATCGGCAAACACGTGGGGGTGTCGACGGACCAGTTTGTCCGCGAGCTGGTCGGCGACGTCATCGAAGGTGAACGCGGATTCCTCGGCACGGATCTGGGCTTGCAGGACCACCTGGAGCAGCACATCGCCCAACTCATCTTTGTGCTGCGCAACATCGCCACTATCAATCGCGTCGATCAACTCGTAGCACTCTTCAACCAGGTACTGCTTGAGCGAGTCCAGCGTCTGCTCGCGGTCCCATGGGCAGCCGCCTTCGCCACGCAAACGGGCAATAACGGAGAGCAGCCGATCAATGCCACGCTCACCCGCGCTCATGACACGGCATCAGAAAGGCGGCGGGTTGTGCGGACAGCACAGAACTCGCGCCCGCACATGGAGCAGTGATCCGGATCACCTTCCTCGGTCGAGCGCGCCGCTTCGTAGCGTTCCCTCGCTGTCTCCCCATCGAGCGCCAGCTCGAACTGCTTGTTCCAGTCGAAGTTGATCCGGGCGTGAGCCATGGCGTCATCGTGCTCGCGTGCACCGGGAAGCCCCTTGGCGACATCAGCCGCATGCGCTGCGATACGGTAGGCAACAAGCCCTTGCCGAACATCGTCAGATGTCGGCAGGCAGAGGTGCTCAGCCGGGGTCACGTAGCAGAGCAGCGATGCGCCATACGTGGCAGCAGCCGTCGCGCCGATGGCTGACGTGATGTGGTCATAGCCGGGAGCCACATCGGTCACAACGGGACCCAGCACGTAGAATGGAGCCCGGTCACACAGCTCCTGTTGACGTTCCATGTTCATTTGGATCTGATCGAAGGGAACATGACCAGGACCTTCAACCATCACTTGAACGCCCTGCTCCCGGCAACGTGTCACCAGCTCACCCAACGTATCCAGCTCCGCAAACTGGGCCTCATCACTGGCATCAGCCAGACAGCCGGGCCGAAGCCCGTCGCCGAGGGAAACCGTTACATCGTGCTTTCGACAGATCTCCATGATCTCATCCCAGCGAGACAGGAGCGGGTTTTCGCGCTCGAACGTATGCATCCACTCGGCAAGAATCGCGCCTCCACGGCTGCAGATCCCCATCAGTCGCTTCACCGCCAGCGGAACGTATGCCCGTTTGAGCCCCGCGTGCAGGGTCATAAAGTCAACGCCCTGTTCGGCCTGCTCACGAATGACATCCAGCAAGAGATCCTCCGTGAGGGCGTTACTGTCGCCGCCGACACGCGAGAGGGCCTCATAGATGGGAACCGTCCCAACGGGGACCGGGCACGCATCCAGAATGGCCCGACGGACGTCGCCGAGATCTTCCCCGACACTCAGGTCCATCACGAAGTCCGCGCCGGCATCAAGCGCGACAGCCACTTTGGCGACTTCTTCGTCATCACAAGACCGAACGGGTGACCGGCCGATATTGGCATTCACCTTGGTGCGGTATGAGCATCCCACAACCACGGCCTTCCCGTTCGTGTGTGCGGGGTTTCTTGGAATTACGGCGTGGCCCCTGGCCACCTCGTCGCGAACAAACTCAGGCGTGCGCCCCTCGTCACGCGCAACGGCCTCCATCTCGGGGGTCACGCGTCCCTCGCGTGCTTCAATCAACTGTGTACTCACGGTACCCGTCCATTTCTACTAGTAGTGCCAATAATGCAAACGGGGGACGATTTCGCGTCCCCCGAAACGTTCTCTCTGTCTATCAACCAGGACGCCGCCGTCCGGTCAAAATGCTTCAACTAACTTCAGAACCAGCTTCTCTGCCGCTATGTCGAGTGACTCGATAACATAGTCGGCTCCGCTGAAATCCTGGAATGCGGTCAGATCGTTGGGTACCGCAAAACACCGCATGCCTGCGCAAAGCGCTGATTTGCAGGCCGCCGCGCTGGTGGCCGCTACCGTGCAAAGCGCGGTTGATGCGTTCATCTGTTTCGCAAGCTTCAACCAATCCTGGGCTGTTGGGAAAGCCTTACCGTGGTCCTCCGCCTCCATAACATGAACATCATCAGCGCTGAGATTGAGTTTTTCAAGAAGGCCACCGACCGCATCCGCGTCGAGGCAGGTCAACGCCCCCAGCTCGATCCCATGCTGACGCAGATCGTGAGTCAGCGCAATCAGCCCCTTGTTGCGGTGGTCATCCTTGTTGATGGCCTCAACGTAGGCCGCCTGGATAGCAGAACGAACACCGTTCTCGGACAATGCAGGCACCTCGTGATCGATTCCGATTCGCCTGAGAGCAACCGACATCGAGTTCGTCGTGAAGTACTGCGAAAAGAGAACCGGGGTCACATCGATCTTGTGCTTAGCAAGCGTGGCCTTGACCGCTTCGTACAGAAACGCCCAACCTGATGTTGCCAGAAACTCAAGTTCAAAAAAGAGCGCCCGCGCGGGCTCCTCTACAGCTGCTGCCTCTTTTGTCTCGCTATCCATCGCTTGCTGACTCCCCTGTTACTGCGGCCGGCCCGATCCACCGTCGCGTGGTCGTTACTACCGACTGCCTCGGGACCTTAGCAATCTGAAGAGCCTTTCGTCAACCCGTGGTTCGGTGTTGGAGAGCAGCGGCCTATTGTGATAGTTTGCCGCCATGAGCAACATCCATATTACTGTTGGGGAATTGCCGACCATCACACGTGATGCCGGCGTGACCGTATCCGATGTGATTCCAAGCATGAACGACGCGTCTGGGCTGCCATATCTTGCCGCGCTCGCAAACAATGATCTGGTCTCCCTCACCTATCCGTTAACGGTGAACAGCACGGTGCGGCCCATCACGGCCGCCACGCCGCACGGATGGCGTGTCTACCGCCGTTCCATCTCCTTTCTCCTATCCAAGGCCGTACGCGACGTATACGCCGGCGCCGAGTTCTCCATCGAACATTCGTTCGGCACCGGGCTCTTCTGTAACTTCGCCCTTGATGGCCGACAGGGCATCGACGAAGCAGCCCTGGCGCGCATCGAGGAGCGGATGCGAGAACTCGTGGCCCAGAATCGTCCTATCGAGCGTCGCAAGATAGGGTTCACGGATGCCGTGCGTGAGTTCGAGACCTGCAACATGGCCGAGAAACTCAACCTGCTGCGCTACCGCAATCCCCCGCGTGTAGTCGTGCACTGGTGCGATGGGTTCTGCGATCTTGCGCATGGACCGTTGGTCCCCGAAACCGGTCTGCTGGAACACTTCCGCCTAATCCCCTACCCCCCGGGGTTCGTGTTGCAGATCCCCGAGGAGAGCACCCCAACGCAGACGTCCGAGTTTCGAGATCAGCCCCACCTCTTCCAGATCTTTCAGGAGCACAAGAGCTGGGGCCGGATTCTTGGGGTCACAACCGCAGGCCGGCTCAACCAAATCACCTACGAGGGCGAAGTCAGGAGCTTCATCCGAACCGCCGAAGCGCTGCACGAGAAAAAGCTCGGCCGCATTGCCGACCAGATAGCCGATCGGCGTGACAGCGTACGCGTCATCCTGGTGGCCGGTCCCTCCTCCGCCGGGAAGACAACATTTTCAAAGCGACTCACCACGCATCTACGCGTCAATGGGCTGCACCCGCTCACCCTCGGAACGGACGACTACTTCGTCGGCGAAGACCGCAACCCCGTCGACGCAGACGGCAAGCCCGACTATGAGCACATTGAAGCCGTCGACCTCGAAGCCTTTAACCGTGACCTGCTCGACTTGGTCAATGGACGTCCGATAACGGTACGTCGCTTTGATTTTGAAACGAAGAAGCCCATGCACCTGGCGGAGACCATGCAACTTCGCAAGGATCAGGTCCTTATCATTGAAGGCATCCATGGACTGAATCCACGCCTGACAGAGATGATTCCACCCGAGCGCAAGTTCAAGATCTACGTCAATGCCCTTACCCAGCTGAACATCGACGCCGACAATCGTATCTCAACAACCGATAACCGCCTGATGCGGCGCATGGTCCGTGACCATCAGTTCCGGGGGCATTCTCCCCTGGAGACCCTGAGAATGTGGCCGATGGTGCGGCGCGGGGAAGAAGCGTGGGTGTTTCCATTCCAGCAGGCGGCCGACGCCACGTTCAACTCGGCACTCGACTACGAACTGGCCGTACTCAAGCCATTCATCGAGCCACTCCTGATGCAGATCAAACCGTCCGACCCGGAGTACGCAGAGTCCCGACGTCTGACCGGCTTCCTGCTGAATTTCCTGCCCATTCCCGAGGACTTCGTACCACCCTCATCAATCCTGCGTGAGTACATCGGCGGCAGCGCGCTGGAATACTGACCTGAGCTTGGTGCATCCTGCATCCAGTTGGAGACAACTGATTCCCACGCTCACCCCGTCGCCTCGTCGTGCTCCTTCTCGAACTGCTTCAGCATCTTCCGGAACTTCCCCGGGGTCAGGGATATCTCTGACTTGAACACGCGCGTGAAGTGGCTCTGGTCGGCGAAGCCGCATGCATCCGCAATGGCGCTGATGCCCATTGTCGATGTCGCAAGCAACCGCTTGGCCTGCGCCACCCGCGTCTCGCGGCGAAGTTGGCCAAACGTCTTCCCCGTCTCTTCAGGCAACTGATGGGCAATCGTGGAAACGCTCGCTCCAACCGCGCGAGCCGCATCCTCCAGCGTTGCCCGTTCCTGGCAGTGGCGTTCGAGCCATTCGGCCACGCGATCACCCAGCGTCCGCTCGCCCGTTGTGTGCGTATCGACCTGTCCGAAATGTTGTAGCACCAGCTCGGCGACCTCTGAACAGATGGTCTCGGTATCAGCGGCCTTCTCAATCCTGTTCATGAAGAGCCATTCGCGACGCATCGCCGTAGCCCAATCCATCCCCTCCAGCACATCCTGACTGGTGATGACGGCCATCAGAACACGCACATGTGCCCGCAGTTTGTTCAGGTTCCAGTTGCTGACCAGAAGCAACTTGGCCAGGTACCGCGAGATGAACTGCATCGCCCCTTCCCGATCATGGCGATGCATGTACGACATCAATTGGTACGTATCCGACATGATGTCAGGCGGCGTGACGTTCTCCTGCTGAAGATCAGCGTAGGCTTCGGCAATCTCGCGCTGCTGAACGTAGTCCGCGTGCCGTTTGCGAAACCATTGACTCGAATTGACTCCCGACGTGAACGTTGTTTCCATCAGAAAAAGGCCCAGGCCGCGCAACGCGCTGGGGGCGATCTCCCGCAGCGAATCGAGGCGTGCAAGAAACGGCTTAGTCTCCGTTCTCGGGATGACAGCAAGTCGCTGGTCCAGCCCAGCCGTGATTGCGTCCTTCTCCCCCTCGGCGTAGAACCCGCCCATCGAAATGCCGCCGGCGTATTCGCCCCCCGGGGCTACGGCCACAGTAACATAGAGCAAGCCAGCCCAGCAGCGCTGGTAGTGAGGTTCCCCCGAAGTAAGCGTCTGCATGGCAGAGCTGTGGCACGCATACCGGCAGTAGGGGCCGACGCTGCCATGTTTCTGACAATAGGCACAGAACGCGCAGACCTCACCGTTCGCAACAAGTGACTGGGTACCCAGGGGATGGTAGACCGCCCCCTGACCTGACACCGACCCCAACGTCGAGATGCACTCGCGCAGTGAAGATAGGAGTTTACGCTCATTCATGATTGCATTATCGTACAAAACTCATGCATGTACATACAAGCATCAGATTTTGAGTCTGATAGGCTTTCCTCCGTCAACTTCATAACTATAGGGGCAGACAAATGAAACTCGACCCGACCAAACTTGCAGATTGGGAAATCGCGGAAGCCGCAGAAGCATTCATGAAGCCGCTTCACCAACTCGCCGAAGAGGCGGGGCTGACCGAAGATGAACTGATACCGATGGGCCGGCAACTTGGCAAAGTCGACTACATGCGTGTCCTGGAGCGGCTCAAAGACAAGCCGAACGGCAAGTACATTGATGTCACCGCCATCACCCCCACCCCTCTGGGTGAGGGCAAGACCACCACAACGATGGGGTTGGTCGAGGGCCTCGGTCTTCTCGGAAAGCGCGTCATCGGCGCCATCCGCCAGCCGAGTGGCGGACCGACGTTCAACATCAAGGGCTCCGCGGCCGGCGGTGGCCTCGCCCAGTGTATCCCGCTGGCGCCCTTCTCCCTCGGACTCACCGGCGATATCAATGCTATTACCAACGCCCACAACCTGGCCATGGTTGCCCTCACCGCGCGCATGCAGCATGAGTACAACTATGACGATGCACGGCTGGCCAAGAGCAACCTGACACGCCTGGATATCGATTCGAAAACCGTCCAGATGAAGTGGATCCTGGACTTCTGTGCCCAGTCGCTGCGAAACATCACCATCGGCAAGGGCGGGAAGATGGACGGCTTCGAGATGGAGTCCGGCTTTACGATTGCCGTCGCCAGCGAGATCATGGCGATTCTTGCCATCACCACCAGTCTCAAGGATATGCGTGAGCGGATCGCAAAGATCGTGGTGGCCTACGACAAACAGGGCAACGAGATCACAACCGCGGACCTGGAAGTCGATGGTGCCATGACCGCATGGATGGTGGATGCACTCAACCCGACACTACTACAGACGGTTGAGGGACAGCCTGTGCTGGTGCACGCCGGACCGTTTGCCAATATCGCCATCGGCCAGAGCTCAATCATCGCCGACCTCGTCGGAACCAAGTTGGCTGACTACCACGTAACAGAGAGCGGGTTTGGTGCCGACATTGGGTTTGAGAAGTTCTGGAACCTGAAATGCCGTTACTCGGGACTGAAGCCGGACTGCATCGTGATCGTCGCCACGATCCGGGCCCTCAAAATGCATGGCGGCGGCCCCGCCGTAAAACCGGGCGCACCACTCGATAGCGCCTACACCGATGAGAACGTTGAGCTCGTTGAAAAGGGCTGTTCGAACCTGGTTGCCCACATTGAGACCGTGCTCAAGACCGGCGTTCGCCCCGTCGTCTGCATCAACAGCTTCTATACCGACACGCCCGCCGAGATCGCCTGCGTTCGCCGTATCGCCGAAGAGAATGGTGCCTTGGCGGCAGTCTCCGAGCACTGGCTCAAGGGCGGCGAAGGCGCCCGTGAACTGGCCGAGACCGTCATGGCTGCCTGCGAAGAAGAGAGCGATTTCAAATTCCTTTACGACTACGACATGCCGCTCCGCAAGCGCATCGAAACGATAGCGGCCGAGGTATACGGCGCAGATGGCGTCACCTATTCAGATGCTGCTGTCGATAAACTCATTGCCCTGGAACAGGACCCCACTGTCAAGACGATGGGAACCTGCATGGTAAAGACACACCTCAGTCTTTCCCACGACCCCAACCTGAAGGGGCGACCCAAAGGCTGGGAACTCCCGGTCCGCGATATTCTCGTCTACAAGGGCGCCGGATTCGTGGTCCCCGTTGCGGGCGCCATCAAACTCATGCCAGGCACAGCATCCAACCCCGCCTATCGCGGCATTGACGTCGACGTCGAGACCGGTAAAGTAACCGGATTATTCTAAGCACAACACCTACGGAGAAATGGACTATGGCCGCTACAATCATTGACGGGAAACAGGTCGCCGCGGATATGCGCGCGGAGTTGAAAGAAGAAGTTGCACAGCTTCGCGAGAAGGGCATTGTCCCGGGGCTTGGCGTCATCCTCGTTGGTGAGGATCCCGCGTCGCAGTCCTATGTGAGTGCGAAGGAGAAGGCCTGTGCGGAAGCCGGCATCTACTCCGACGATAATCGCCTGCCGGCTGACACGTCGCAGGAAGATCTCATCGCCTTGGTTGAGCAGATGAACAATGACCCGAAGATTCATGGCATCCTGGTACAGCTGCCGCTGCCGAAGCACATTGATGAATCTGCTGTTATCGGCACGATTCGCCCGGAGAAGGATGTTGATGGGTTCACCCCGGGCAACGTCGGGCGTCTCGTCATCGGGGAAGAGTGCTTCCTGCCGTGTACCCCCCAGGGGTGCGTGCAGCTGCTGGCCCGCAGCGGCGTCGAAATTGCGGGCTCCCACGTTGTCGTGGTTGGACGCAGTAACATCGTCGGCAAACCGGTCGCCAACATGCTGCTTCAGAAGAAAGAGAACGCCAACGCGACCGTCACGATTTGCCACACCGGAACGAAGGACATGGGCTCCTTCACACGCCAGGCCGACATTCTTATCGTCGCGGCAGGATGGCCAAACACCGTGACGGCCGATATGGTCAAAGACGGCGCCGCCGTCATTGACGTTGGTGTCAACCGTGTCGAAGACGCATCCAGGAAGCGTGGCTACCGCCTCGTCGGTGATGTCGACTTTGAGGCCGTGAAGGAGAAGGCCTCCGTCATTACCCCCGTCCCCGGTGGCGTTGGTCCCATGACGATCACCATGCTCATGGTCAATACCGTCGAATCCGCCAAGCGTCACGCCGAAGGAAAGTAAGAACCAGCAAGAAGGGAAATAGGACACACGCAGGTCCCGTCCTGGTTCGGAGTTGTCACTCCTTTCATGCGCTCCCCACCAAGCTCTTGCTCCCAAAGATCCCCCGGGCTTGCCCCGGGGAGTCTCAGGCTTCAGGCTATAAGCATCCATTCCCCCCTCCCTTTTCCTGCCCGGCCGGCAGCTGCCGGCCGGGCAGGAAAAGGGGGGTGACCAGGTGCCGCCCTTCGTAGCCTCGCAACCTAACAATCCCCGGGGCAAGCCCGGGGGATTTCTCGCTTGGCAATGACAACCCACTTCCCACTTCCCACCTCCCCCGCCCCCTGCTATCTTCCCCGCATGCGGATTCTCATCATCAAACTCAGCTCGCTGGGGGACCTGTTTCACGCCCTGCCAACGGTACACAACCTGAAGCACGGCCTGAATGCGACCGTGGATTGGGTCACGACCACGGCTTACGTCGATCTGGTGCGCTGTTTCGATGATGTTGATCGGGTGATTGCATTCCCTCGCACACAGTTCTGCCAGAACTACGGCGCGTTTAGGGATGCTTTGCGAGCAGAGCAGTATGACATGATCATCGACCTGCAGGGGCTACTGAAGAGCGCCCTCGTCGGCCGCCTGGCCTGCGGTTGTCGTCGAATCGGCCCCTCTTTCCACCGCGAGGGATCGCGCCTTTTCTATTCGTCCGTTGCAGGAAAGCGAGACAGAACACGGCACGCTGTCGTCGAGAATCTCGACATCATCCAACACCTGGGGCTTGACGAGCTATCGCCTGCTTTTCCCATCACGTTTCCCGCCTGGACAGAGGATATTCGACAGCCGCGCATCGCGATCAGCCCGGCATCGCGCTGGCAGAGCAAGAACTGGCCACTCGACCGCTTCATCGAAGTAGCCAAGGAACTGCAGGCCAAGGATCACGCATCGATTGTGCTATTGGGGGGACCGGACGACGTCGAGGCCTGCAACCAGATTGAGGCAGTTCTCGAAGCGCCCTGCCACAACATGGCCGGCAAGACGTCGCTACCCGAAATGGGAGGAATCCTCGAAAGCATGGATTTGCTTATCGCAAACGACTCCGGCCCCGTCCACATGGCCGCTGCGGTGGGAACGCCGACTGCCGTGATATTCGGCCCCACCAATCCAGAACGGTGCGGTCCCTTTGGTGAAGGTCACCGCGTACTCGAGACAACCTATCCCTGTCGCCCCTGCCACCGTCGCACCTGTGAGCAACCGGACATTCCCTGTATCTCGGGAGTCAAGGTCTACCACGTGCTTGATGCCGTTCGCGAAATGCTGGGGTGAA
>CAZCDU010000015.1:28242-53417 GCA_964497125.1 uncultured Victivallales bacterium
CCCCCTACCCAACCCGGGCGCCAGACGCCACGTCACCTTCAACCGTTACCAGTTTAAGTGAATCGCCGGCCGTAGCCGCCAGCAGCATGCCATTGGACTCAACCCCGCGAATCTTCGCCGGTTTGAGATTGGCGACAACCACAATGGTTTTGCCGACAAGCGCTTCCGGTTCGTAGTGCAGCGCGATGCCGGCAACAATCTGCCGCTTCTCGCCACCGATCTCGATCTGGAGTTTAAGCAACTTGTCGGCACCGTCGATCCGCTCGGCCGCGGCGATTCTCGCCGTCCGTAGATCGACCTTGGTGAAGTCGGTGAACTCAATACGAGCAACTCCGGGCGTGGCGTCGGCCTTGGCCTTCTGCTTTGCCTTCGCCGGCTTCTGACCACCGTCTTTCGATTTCTGCTTCTTCTGCTCAATCCGGGGGAACAGACTGCGCATCTCACCGATCTTGACGCCGGACTCAAGGTTGCCCCATTCACTCAGACTTGCAAAATCGGGATCACCCGCCGCGCAGCCCAGGACCTGTCGCAGCTCGGACATCTTGCCGGGCATGGTTGGATAGAACATGCCACTGACGATTCGCAACGCCTCGGCAGCTGTATAAAGTACGGTGCCCAGTTCTTCACGGCTGGATTCGCCCTGCTTGGCTAGGGTCCACGGCTGGCGCTTCTCGATATAGCGATTCGCTTCACGCACCACTGCCGCCAATTCTGCCAATCCCAAGTCCAAACGCATGCGCCCAACCGCATCAACCATGCCGTTGGCCGCCTTCAGCGTCGTGTCACGAAGGTGCTCTTCATCTGGACCCAGCTCCCCACACGCAGGAATACACCCGTCGAAATTGGCGCCAATCAGGCGCATCACACGACTCAGCATATTTCCAAGATCGTTTGCAAGTTCGGCATTGTAGCGCCGAATAAAGGCATCTTCCGTGAAGCTCGCATCCTGGCCCAACGACATTTCGGCCATCAGGAAGTAGCGGAAAGGATCGACGCCATACTGTTCAGCAAATGCCATGGGATTGACGACGTTGCCCGTCGTTTTGCTCATCTTGTCCCGGCCAACCAGCCACCACCCGTGGGCGAAAACAGTCTCCGGCATCTCAAGCCCCATGGCCTTCAACATTGTCGGCCAATAGACTGTGTGCGTTGTGAGAATATCCTTCCCGATCAAGTGGTAGCTCGCAGGCCACCACCTCTTGAAGGTCTCGTCGTCCGAAAGATAGCCGGCCGCCGAGATGTAGTTTACGAGTGCATCGAACCAGACGTAGGTCACGAAATCGGAATCGAACGGTAGTTCAATGCCCCAGGCCAGACGACTCTTGGGACGCGAGATGCAGAGATCCGTCAGTTCCTTTTTCAGGAATCCCAGGGTCTCATTGCGCCTGAAGTCAGGCTGGATGAACTTGGGATTGTCCTCAATGTACTGAACCAGCCAGTCCTGGTACTTACTCATGCGGAAGAAGTAGTTCGTCTCGGTGATGCGGTCAACCGTGCGCCCGCAGCCGGACTCGGGACACTTGCCATCAACCAGGTCCTTCTCCGTGAAGAAACGCTCACAGGTCACGCAGTACCAGCCATCGTAGTCGGCGCGGTAGATCTCATCGCGATCATAGAGGTCCTGCAGGATCTTCTGAACCACCTCTTTGTGACGGGGTTCTGTGGTCCGGATGAAGTCGTCGTTGGTGATCTCAAGATGCTCCCAAAGCTCCTGGAAACGCACGACGGTTTCGTCAACGTGCTCCTGCGGAGCGACGTTCCGCTTGTCGGCTGCCTGCTGGACCTTCTGCCCATGCTCATCGGTGCCGGTCAAAAAGTGAGTCGGCATCCCGATCAGCCGATGGTATCTCGCCAGGACATCGGCAAGGATCGTCGTGTAGGCGTGCCCGATGTGCGGCTTATCGTTCACATAGTAGATCGGCGTCGTTACGTAGAATTTGGATGCGTCCATATCAGTTCCCTTAGAATCAGAAAGTAAGAGACGCATTATAGGGCTCACCCCGATGAGCAAAAGGAAAAAGGGCGACTAAAGACGCCGCCTGCAGGCACGTAAGCTCGGTGCCGCGGCCCATACTTCGGAACACCGGGCGACAGTCATCCCACAGTAGAGCCAGTTGTCACCAACGGGCGTCACCCAACCCTACTCCTGCCCCTCACCGTCAGGCTGCCCGTTGCCAATCTCGCCCTCATTCCGGGCCTTCTCCACGAGCTCGGGGAGGTCACCACTCTTAAACATACGCCAGATGGGAATGCCTTCCTCGAGCGGCTCACGCTTGAAGATGGCGGCATCGCGTACGGCCAGGAACACCACCACCAGGACCACGACAGCCAGTACAATGGAGACCAATCGGTGATGGATATCGATCCAATCTATGACCGGATGGAAGACAGCCCGGATGATTCGCTTGCGGCGGTCGTCTGTCAGACGCGCGTCCTTGCCCGCAGATGCCGCCGAATCGCTCCGCAACAGGGCAAACATGGCCTCGATCTCGGCCGCTTCCGCCTTGCAGTCATCGCACTTGCGAATATGCTCACGAATGAACATCGACTGCGACTCGCCGAGCTCGCGGGACATATAGGCCAGGAGCAAATCCTGAATGTCTTCGCACTTCAGCAAAGCCTGTCCCTCGGTCGCAGACTGCAATCCTTCACTATTGGGATCTTTATGGCTGTCCATGTTCATGGGGTCTTGGTCTTCCTCAACACTGCCGCCATCTTCTTCATGGCATGATGTAGAATATAGCCAACGTTACTCGTCGTCAGGCCAGTAATCTCGCTGATTTCTTTGTAGGGCTTCTCCTCATAGACCTTGAGGACCACAAGCTGTCGCTCCCGGTCGGTGAGTGTCCCGAGGGCCGCCGCAGCCCGGGCCGCGTCTTCACTCAACCGGAAGCCCGGCCCCCGGTCCGGCAGGGCGAATTCCGGTTGCTCCCCGGCATGACGCTGATGCAAGTCGCGACGACGGGACTGCTTTCGGATCGCATCCACCGCACAGTTATGAGCAACGCGATACAGCCAGCTCGATATCTTTGCGCCCGGTTCCAGGGCCTCCTGCCATTTGCGAAAAAGTCGGATAAACGTATCCTGCACAATATCCTGGGCCATGGTCTCGCTGTTGACGATGCGGGAAACATAGCGAAGCAGGCGCACTTCGTAGTGCGATACAATCGCCTCGAATGCAGCAACCCGCTCGGCCTTACGTTGTTGTCGTTCCCCTGCCATTTTCGTTTTAGACGCCTCTCGAAGACGTTTCATTAGCCCCGGAACCTAGAAGAATTGTGGACACCACACACCGGCTGCGGCATCATAACACCCGTCACAATCATCACGAACACGAAATGCAGCGTTCAGGTGGCGGAAAGTGCATGTGGACTGCTCTTCCCTGGCGCCCGGAACCTGAAATCTTGGACTATGACCTTAATGCCTTCACACGTTGTTTGGGACTGGAACGGCACGCTTCTTGACGATGTATACGCGTGTGTTGCCGCTATTAACCGCATGCTGGAATCGCGCCGGCTTCCCGTCGTGGACCAGGAAAGCTACCGCCAGATCTTCGATTTTCCCGTGAAAGACTACTACAGGCGTCTTGGGTTTGATATGGAGAGCGAAGACTGGGATGCCATGGCCAGGGAGTTTCATACCCACTACGATGAATTTGCAGTCGACGCCGGGCTTCGCGACGGAGCCACCGAGACACTCGCCGCCATCAGTGACCGCGGAATCGGTATGTCGGTCCTGTCGGCCTGCGAGATAACGACTCTCGAACGGATGCTGAGAGAACAGGGCATTCGCCACTTCTTCGACCATGTGTTTGGTCTCGACAACCTGTACGCGACCTCAAAGCTGGACCAGGGCAAGCGCCTGATCGGAGCCCTGGCAATCGCCCCGGAAGAGATCATCCTCGTTGGCGACACCAATCACGACCACGACGTTGCCCGAGACCTGGGGATACGCTGCCTGCTCCTGGCAGGCGGTCACCAATCCGAATCGCGCCTGGCAGCTGCCGATCTACTCGCGAAGCCGACTGACATCCTGCAACACCTCTAGACAGCCACCTTCTGACCATCGTAGCTGGATTCATGAGAATTCAGATCCCTTGAGCCCTGCAGCTGGATTCGTGAGAATTCAGATCCCTTGAGCCGTCACCTACCTGGTAAACCACTCTCGCCACCACCAAGGTCTGGCATCCCGCTGTTCACACCAATTCACCCCAGATCGAAGTGGACTTGGTGCAGACGATGGCGCTAAGATGCGGCGTTAGCAGGAGCCATTAACTTACGGCGGGAGGAAGCTATGCCTGAACAGCGCATCAAAGCACGGGGGCACCATATACGCGAAGCGGCAGAACTCTATGGCGTGATGATCTGTGGTCTCGTGCTTGTCGTCTATAAGCTTTCCCTTCACTACGCCGATGCCATCCAGAACTACTTCCTCCGTTTCACGACCGTGCCTGTGGCGGACCTGATCGCGAACATTCTGTTTGTGATTGTCGTTTCCCTGCTCTGGGCAACCCATAGACGGTGGAAACGCGCGATAAGCAGCCAACGGGAAGTTGAGCGAATCCTGTCGAGTATCCGGCAGGAAGTCATCATGACCATCGGACGCGACCGAACGATTGCGATGTGTAACGATGCCATCTTCTCCATGTATGGCTACCATCCGAGCGAAGTCATTGGCCAGAAGACGGAGCTGCTATACTACGACCGCCGATCCACAACGGACCCGAACGACTCGATCTTCCACTCTCTTGAGGACGTCGGGTTCCACGTGGGTGAAGCAACGGGACGACGCAAGAATGGCGAGGAGTTCATCCTGGAAATCGTCACGGGCGACTTGAAGGGCGGCCCGGGCGCCGTGGTGCTCCTGCGTGATGTGACGGAACTGAAACGCATGGAGTCCAAGATCCGTGAAAGTGAAACCCGTTACCGCCGGATGTTCGAGCTCTCACCGGAAGCGATCATTACGATTAGCCCGGCGGGGATCATCACCGATGTGAATGCCCGCGTATCCGACTGGCTCGGCTATGACGCCAAAGAGGTCCTGGGACGCCAGCTACACAAACTGCCGTTTCTGTCGGACGAAAGCCGGACCATCGTCGTCGAAATGTTCAAGCGTCGAATGTCCGGCACGGAGGTCCCGCCTTACGACCTGGAGTTCATTGGCAAGAACGGCGACAAACGGGTTGGCAGTGTGATGGCGACCCCCATCATGGGCGACCATGGCGCCCCGATCGAGGAGCTTGTTGTGATTGCCGATGTGACACTCAAGCGGCGTGCCGAAGAAGCCATACGCCGTGCCCGCGATGTGGCCGTTGAGTCAGCGGAGCTTAAATCACAATTCCTGGCGAACATGAGCTACGAAATCCGCACCCCCATGAATGGCATTATCACGGTCGCGCAACTAGCCCTGAGCACCGATATGTCCCCCGAGGTGCGTGACTACGTTGAGACCATTGCCGATTCTTCGAACACGCTACTACGCATCATTAACGACATTCTCGATTTCTCGAAGATCGAGGCGGGTAAGCTGGAATTCCAGAGCGAGCCGTTCGCCCTGCGCGATGTTGTTGTCGATGCCATCCGCCCGCAGGCCCTTCGTGCCGCCGGCAAGGATGTTGAGGTCATCGCAACAATTGAGCCCGATCTTCCAGAGATCCTCGTCGGTGATGCAGGTCGGCTCAACCAGATTCTCACCAACCTGGTCGGCAACAGCGTGAAATTCACGGCTGAAGGCGAGATCGTCACAACCGTCAAGCTGGAATCTGAAACCGAAAATGACGTCATGCTTCGCTTTGAAGTGACCGATACCGGCATCGGAATCCCAGCGGGTCGCGTGTCTGCCATCTTCGAGGCCTTTGGCCAGGCTGATGCGTCGACGTCACGAAAGTACGGCGGAACAGGCCTTGGGTTGGCCATCTGCAGCCACTTGGTGGAGATCATGAAAGGGGAGATTGGTGTCGAGAGCGTGGAAGGGGAAGGGTCCACATTCTGGTTCACCACAAAGCTCGAAAAGAAGGAGGGGGCCGAGCCCTCTGCCAGGGAGACCGAGAAGCTCTCCTGTAAGGTCCTGGTCGCTGCTCAGAATGCAGCCATGCGGGAGTCACTGGGCAAGCAGCTCTCAGTCTGGGAGTGCTCACATGATGCGGTCGCTGATGGCGACGCGACCTGGCAGGCGCTCCAAGAGGCGGCAGCCGGGAGTACCCCGTTTGATGTGCTACTGGTGGATACGGGAATCGCCACACAAGAAGTGGGTGGAGCCATTCTGCTGACGCGCATCAACGCGACCCAGGCCACCCAGTCTGTGAAGTCCGTGGAGCTTGTGCCACTATCCGAATTCGAGCAGAAGGCAGCGCAGTCTGCGGCAACCACGCGCCTTGCAAAACCGGTTCGGGCGTCTGATCTCTACAATGCGCTGCTTCACGTGCTCGGGCGCGAATCGCTCCTGACGCATCCCTCGCCACCTTCATCATTCAAGCCGAAGACCGTTGAGCCGCCGCCCGGGCGCGACTGGAAGATACTGCTGGCCGAAGACAATGCCACGAACCAGAAAGTCGCCACGGCCATCCTCGGCAAGGCCGGACTCACGGCAGAGATCGCCTGCAACGGCAAGGAGGCCGTCGAGGCGTTGACCAAGCGCGACTATGACATTGTCCTCATGGATGTCCAGATGCCGGTCATGGACGGGTTTGAAGCCATGCGCCAGATCCGGGATCCGAGTTCCACGGTCCGGAACCACGAGATCCCGGCAATCGCCATGACCGCTCACGCCCTGATGGGAGACCGGCAGCGGTGTATCGATGCAGGAATGACCGATTACGTATCGAAACCCATTGATCCTACAATCCTGATCGAGACCGTCACGCGCCTGCTGGACCCAAACACCGTTATCGAAGATACGGTGGAAGGCGAAGAGCCGCCGGAGGAGCAGAGCATGGCGCCGGTCTTCGACCGCGAAGGCGCGCTGCAGCGCATGGGCGATGACGAGGACCTGCTCAACGAGATCATTGAGATCTTCAAGGAAGATGTCGTCAAGCGGCTGGCTACACTAACAGAGGCGTGCGCCGCGGGGGCGCGCGATGATGTGCAACTCCACTCGCATGCCATCAAAGGCTCTGCAGCCAACGTTGGAGCGGTCCAGATCCAGGAGATTGCCGGTGCAATGGAACGCGACACAAAGGAAGGCGACTTGGGGACGGCGGCTGACAAACTCGATCCACTGAGATCCGCCATTGAAACGTTTCAGTCGACCGTCTGATGCCATCGGGAAGCGTGCCACTCGTTGGTCTCGGGTAGTTCGAAGGGGCAAACTACGACTATGAGTTTCTGCTTTACTCTATCTTCGATATCGCTACTGTACCGCACCCAACGCCGACCCAAGCAAGGGGCTCTGATACATGCCTGAAAAAATCTCTGTCTGCATTACAGCCGGAAACGAAGAACCCAATATCCGCCGCTGCCTCGAAAGCGCGCTCTGGGCCGACGAGATCGTTGTCGTCGATAGTTTCAGCACGGACCGTACTGTTGAAATCTGCCGGGAGTACACTGACCGCGTGTACCAGCATGAGTGGCTGGGCTATATTGGGCAGAAGAACCTGATTAAGGACCTGGCAAACGGGCCCTGGATACTCTTTCTTGACGCCGACGAGGAGATCTCCCCCGGCTTGCACGCTGAGATCTCGGCCGAGTTCAGCAATGGCAAGGCCGCCGAATTCGCCGGCTATGAGTTTCCACGGCTTGTTCGCTACCTTGGTCGCTGGATCACGCATGGTGACTGGTATCCTGACACCAAGCTGCGGCTCTTCCGGAAGGACAAGGGCGAGTGCGGCGGAAAGGAACCTCACGACCGCACCACCGTTAACGGTCGCGTGAAACGACTGAAGAACCCGCTGTATCACTACACCTACACGGGTATCCATAACCAGATGTCGACGCTCAACCGCTTCACATCCATCTCGGCTACCGGCAAGGACGAGGAGGGTCAACGCTTCCGGCTAACGGATCTGCTCTTCCGTCCCCCGCTCCGCTTCCTGCGTTGCTACTTCTTGAAACGGGGCTTCCTTGATGGACTTCCCGGTATCATCATTGCCGTGTTCACGTCCTTTGCTGTGTTCGCAAAGTACGCGAAGCTCTGGGAGATTCAGCGGGAACGCAGGGCCAAGAACGCTGAGAAGACTGACAGCGGTCGAGGTTAGAACGGCTGGCCCGTATTATTGACGATGCTCTGCCAGAGCGACCCCAGGGGATCGATCTGCTTGCGTTCCGACACGGCCTTCTCTACCGGCACGTGCACGAACCGCCCATTCCACAGACCCACGACCATGCCGGTGCGCCCTGCCATGGCAGCGTGAACGGCATGTTCCGCAAGCTGAAAACAGAACACGGAATCATCTGCGGATGCCTGTGCACTGCGTATGGTATACGAGGGATCGACGTACTTGATGCTGACGGGAGTATCACCGTCTTTGAAGTGTTTCACGATCTCATCCTTGAGGAAGAGTCCTATGTCGGCCAGGTTACGGTTCCCTGATTTGTCGGTGCCGGCAGCCGAAACGAGATCCTGTCCCGCACCTTCTGCAACCACAATGACAACGTGCGACTTGCGCGCCATCCGTTCTTCGACATAGGCGAAAACCTGCTCCAGCGTGAACGGAACTTCGGGCACGAGGACCAGGTTCACGTCGCTGGAAGCCAGCGTCGCATGAGCAGCGATGAACCCGGATTCGCGGCCCATCAGCTTCACGAGACCAACACCGTTGCGGACGCTTTTGGCTTCGTTGTGTATGCCGTCAATCGGCGTGCGGCTCATCGCCACGGCGGTCTCGAAACCGAAGGTACGCTCGGTAAACGAGACGTCGTTGTCGATTGTTTTGGGCACGCCGATCACTGCAATATCCAGGCCACGGCGTTCGACTTCACGCGATATGTCGGCAGCGCCACGCTGTGTACCGTCGCCGCCGATAGTGAAGAGCAGGTTGATCCCCTGGTCTTCGAGAAACGTCACCTGCTCTGACACGTTCTGCCCGCCGCGGGACGACCCGAGAATGGTGCCGCCGGTCTTGTGGATGTCCTCGACGACATCCGGGGTCAGAACGAGCGGAGCATGCCCATACGAAGGAACCAGCCCCTCGTAGCCATAGCGCAACCCGAGGATATCGCGCACGCCATAGCTGTACCACAAGACCATCGTGAGCCCACGAATGACATCATTGAGTCCCGGGCATAGCCCCCCGCAAGTGACGATGGCCGCGCGGACCTGATCGGGCAGGAAATACAGGCAATGCCGCGCCCCGGCCAGCTCAAGCCCATCGGAAGAAGAAGGAGTTCCTTCGCGAATGACGGCATCCACCAAAACGCGTTCGTCATCATCCACAAACACCGGCATGCGCAGCGGTGATGGCATTTTGCAGCCGCCTAGCGATCGTATCGAAAATTCTGATTTCATAGTGGATGCATCATGCGCAGGCAGGCGAGGTGTGTCAATGTCCTGCATCGTATTTCACGGCTTCATTTGGCGTTCTTCAGTTTGCGGTTTACTCCCCTGCCTCTCCCTGCTATCACTGCCACGCAACATGGAGATGTGATGCCGACCTCGCGTGAACAACCGAAGGCCCCGCCCCCCCTGGTCGTACACCTGGTGCGACACGCAGAGGCGTGCAATGATGACGGCATCGACGCCCATGGGCCACAGCTGACAGGCCGTGGAAGGCGCCAGGCCCACTACGTTGCCAAGCGACTGGCCAAAGAGCGATATGCGGGCATTTACAGCAGCGACCTGACACGGGCCCGCCAGACCGCCGACGCCATAGCGCTCCACCATGATGATGACCTCGTTACCGTCACGCGCGACCTGCGCGAGGTATCGGGCTATCATAGCGCGCTGAGGCTATCGCGGCTCACCGTTCATCACGATCGCTCCCTGGTCGATGAGCAGGAAGCCATGAACCGCATGGTTGGCCACTTCCGACACATGCACTGCGGAGGCCAGAAGATCCTCGTTGTCTCCCATGGTAACCTGACGCGCAGTCTCATTCCGCTTCTCGGAGGGCTTGATCCCGCCAAGGCACCGCTGATTGAGATTCACAACGCCTCCCTGAGCATCGTTCACGTGTGGTCCACCGGCCATGCGGTGGTCCTGCTTGCAAACGGTACGTCCCACATCCCGGAAAGGTTGATCACCTAGCATCATGAACTCAGACAAACACACACCCCTCTATGAGACTCACGTCGCGCAGGGCGCCCGCATGGCGCCTTTTGGTGGCTTCACCATGCCCATCCAATACAGCGGAATCTTCAAGGAGCACGAAGCCACACGGGCCCATGCCACACTTTTCGACACCTGCCACATGGGGGAGTTCCATCTCGCCGGACCGACAGCCACGAACGACCTGGAAATGCTTCTGACCTGCCCCATTGCCGACATGCAACAGGGGCAGTGCCGGTATGGCCTGCTCTGCAACCCGGAGGGCGGCGTCATTGACGATCTTCTCGTGTATCGCATTGCGGATGACAAAGTCATGCTAGTCGTCAATGCCGGCACCCAGGATGGCGATGCCGAGTGGATCCAAAGCCGGCTTTCCGCAGACACCCAGTTCGAGAACCGCTCTGAAGCAACGGCCAAGATCGACCTACAGGGCCCCGCCTCGCCGGGCATCATGAATACGCTGTTTGAAGACGGCATCATGGATCTGCGTTTCTACCGCTTCAAGCCCGCCCGCTACCAGGGGGAGCCCGTCATCGTCAGCCGTACCGGGTACACGGGGGAAGTTGGATTCGAGATCTACCTCGCACCGGAACTGGCCGCCGACTTCTGGAATGCTGCCATGCAGCACGGCGCAACCTGCGCCGGCCTCGGCGCACGTGATACACTGCGGCTTGAGATGGGGATGCCGCTCTATGGCCACGAACTGACAGCGACACGCAATGCCGCCGAAGCCAACTTCCCGCGTGCCCTGGCCAACACGCAACCCTTTGTCGGGCACCGTGTGATTCGTGACCCAGACCGTCGGCGCGACGCCCTGGTGGGCATCCGGCTTGCGGGCCGCCGCGCCGCGCGCGAAGGGGACCCCATCCTTGATGCCGGCGGCGCCCCCATCGGCACCGTCACCAGCGGCAGCTTTGCCCCTTCCCTGGGCGTTGCCATCGCCCTCGGCTACGTCGTGCGCGACGGGGCTCATGCAGGCAACAATGTGCAGCTGCAGACGGCGCGAAAGACCTTGGACGGCACGATCGTGGATATCCCGTTCTATGACGGTGGCACGGCGCGCAAATCACTCGCCACTTTTTGTAGTTGACGGAATCTTTAGGGTTTGATCAAAGAGAGCCAGACGCTGCGATTGCATGATTGAGGAACGACCGAAACGGACATAATCAGGGAGCCACTATGACACCGAGCGATAGGCGCTATGCAGAATCCCACGAGTGGGTGAAGATCGAAGATGGCATTGCTACTGTAGGCATTTCCTTCTATGCCCAGGAGGCCCTCGGAGACATCACGTTCATTGAACTGCCGGAGACGGAGCACGATGTAAGCCAGGAAGAGGAATGCGGCGTTATCGAATCGGTCAAAGCGGCCAGTGACATATTCGCACCCATCGACGGTGAGATCGTTGAAGTCAACACGGCACTCGACAGCAGTCCTGAGCTCGTGAACGAAGACCCGTACGAAGAGGGCTGGATCTTCAAGATGGCCAACTTCAGCCAGGAACAGTACGAGGAGCTGCTGGATGCGGTTGACTATGAAGCCACGCACGAGAGCGATCACGACGCATAGATCGGGGCACTACCTTTCATGAGTTATGTTGCCAACACACCGGCACAACAGCAGGAAATGCTGGCCGCCTGCAACGCGGCGTCGATCGACGAACTTTTCGAGGGCATCCCCGAAGAGCTCCGACCAAAGAGCTTTGACCTCCCGTCCGGACGTTCAGAGCTTGAAGTGCAGCGCTACTTCGAGCGTGTCGCCTCTCGCAACTATGCCCATCTGACGACGTTCATCGGTGGGGGCATCTACGATCACTTCATCCCTGCTGCCGTTTCGGCCATCACGGGACGAAGCGAGTTCTACACCGCCTATACGCCCTACCAGCCCGAGCTCTCACAAGGGACCCTGCAGGCGATCTACGAGTACCAGACCGACATATGCCGGCTGACCGACATGGATGTGGCCAATGCCTCGCTCTACGATGGCGGCACGGCACTTTGCGAGGCCTGCCAGATGGCACTCCATGCCACGCGTCGTAAGCGAATCGTGATGGATAGCGGTATCAACCCCGTCTATCGCACCATGATCTACACCTATACGGCCAACCTGGCGATCGAGTTCGAAGAAGTCACCGTCACCCATGGGCAGAGCGACCGCAGCCGTCTCTTTGCCGCGCTGAATGACGACACAGCGGCCGTCATCCTGCAGAACCCCAATTTCTTCGGCGTGATCGATGACCACAGCGACATTGTTGAACACTGCCATGCCAGGGGCATCCTGGTGATTCAATCCGTATACCCGGTAGCCATGTCCGTGCTGAAGACGCCCGGTGAGATCGGCGTGGACATTGTTACCGGCGAAGGCCAATCCCTGGGCATTCCGCTTGGTTTCGGCGGCCCCTACCTGGGATTCATGGCGACGACGAAAAAGCTCGTGCGCAAGATGCCCGGCCGCCTCGTGGGACGGACCGTGGATCGCGATGGCAAAGAGGCCTTCGTGCTGACGCTGCAGGCTCGTGAGCAACACATCCGTCGCGACAAGGCGACCTCCAACATCTGTACCAACGAAGCGCTTTGCGCGCTGCGAGCCCATGTGCATCTCAGCCTGCTCGGACCCGAGGGACTCAAGGAAGTTGCCCGGCTCTGCCAGGCAAAGGCAGAGTACGCCAAGCAACGCTTCGACCAGATCCCCGGCGTCGAGGTGATGAAGGCCAATCCCACCTTCAACGAATTCACGGTTAAGCTCCCCATCGATGCGATGGAGCTCGTCAACAAGCTGATTGAGCGCGACATCGCGCCCGGCTTGCCGCTCGGGCGTTTCTACCCCCGCATGGAAAACTACCTTCTCGTGGCCGTGACCGAGAAACGGACGAAGCACGAAATCGGCCTGCTGGCTGAGGCCGTTGAGGACGTCCTGCTGCAGGAGGCACTCTAATGGCTGTCATCTTCGAAAAGTCAATTCCGGGGCGCAAGGGCGTGGATCTGCCGGTCAGCGACGTCCCCTGCGAATCCACAATCCCAGAAGCCTACGCTCGCAAGAGCGACTTAGGGTTGGCGGAACTCTCCGAACTGGATGTCGTGCGTCACTTCACCGGACTTTCCCGCAAGAACTTCGGGGTGGACACCGGGTTCTACCCGCTGGGATCGTGTACGATGAAGTACAACCCGAAGATCACGGAGGTCGTTGCGGGGCTGAACGGCTTCGCCAACCTGCATCCATTCCTGCCGCAGCTGCGGCATGGCGGCATGCTCGTCCAGGGCGCACTACAGGTCATGCACGAGTTCGAGCAAGCCCTGTGCGAGATCTCCGGCATGGCGGCATTCACGCTGCACCCCATGGCCGGTGCCCATGGCGAGCTTACCGGTATGATGCTGATTGCCGCCTACCACCGCGACAGGGGCAACGACAAACGTGAGGTCCTGATTCCCGACGAAGCCCACGGCACCAATCCATCCAGTGCGGCTATTGCCGGCTATGCCACACGCGCCGTACCGACCAACCCGGATACGGGTATGCTGGATGTCAGTGAGTTGGAAAGCATGATCACCGACCAGACCGCCGCCATCATGCTGACCAACCCCAACACGCTCGGCATCTTCAACAGCGATGTGGCGCGGGTGGCCGAGGTCGCTCACCAACACGATGCCCTCGTCTACTACGACGGTGCCAACCTCAATGCCGTGCTCGGGCAATTCCGACCTGGCGATGCCGGCATTGATGTCATGCACATCAACCTGCACAAGACCTTTGCAACCCCCCACGGCGGCGGCGGGCCCGGGGCGGGCCCCGTAGGCGTACAGAAGCACCTGGTGCCCTATCTGCCAATCTCACGCGTTGAGAAGCGCAAAGACAACACCTACACGCTCGAGTACAACCACCCCAAGTCCATTGGCTACATTGCGCCCTTCTACGGCAACTTCCTGATTTTCCTGCGAGCCTATGCCTACACGATGCTGCTGGGTGCAGAGGGACTGACTGAGGTCAGCGAGAATGCCGTCCTCAACGCGAACTACTTGATGAACCGGCTCAAAGACGTCTATGACCTGCCTTACGACCATACCTGCATGCATGAGTTTGTGCTCTCCGCCAAGCGCCAGGCAGCCAAGGGCGTGCATGCCATGGATATCGCCAAGGCCCTGATCGATCGTGGGTTCCATCCACCGACGGTCTATTTCCCGCTGATCGTCAAAGAAGCCATGATGATCGAGCCCACCGAGTGCGAGAGCAAAGAGACGCTCGACGCCTTCGTCGCAGCCATGCGGGAAATCGCGGCCGTGACCGAGACCGATGCCGAGTCCCTGCAGGCCGCCCCGGTGACCACCCCAGTCTCGCGCCCCGACGAGCTCCGCGCTGCGAAAGACATGGACTTTGCTTACGCCTGACTCTATCTTGGACCGCAAGATAAGAGGAAGCCATGCAACTGAGCGAATACACCGCGAATGTAATCGAGAACCTGGCCTGTCGGGCAGCCCAGTCAAACGGAGGAGCGATAACGCCGCATGCGGTCCTCCCCTACCTACCCATATCCCTTGGCATCGTCGAACACTGCCTCAACGAGATGGTTGACGGAACGGCTATTGTCTCCGGTGTTGAGAACGGCCTGACAACCTATACGTTTGCAGCCTATCAGGGCAAGAAGCCCAAGACGCCACCCGCGCTCTCCTTTGAAACGTGTGTTGCCTGCGATGCCGATTTCAGTGGCACGTCTGCCGAGGCCATCTGCAAAGCATGCAAGGATCAGATGCAGAGCGAGCTCAACAAACTTGCCGAGCAGATGGCTTGGCCCGCCCAAGCCGTCTACGAGCACGAAATCCTCTATAACGCATCCCAGGCCGACAAGCCCCTCCACCCGGCTGAGCTGGCAGCGGCATCACGCTTCACGCTTCGCAGTATGCGCCGCAAGCTTGATATTCTCGCCAAGAGCCGCTTCGCCAGCAAAGAAGAGCAGTCCGCTGCAGGCATTGCCACTTACGCCTTCCCCTCACTGATCTATCCCCGTGACCGGTATCGCGCCAACATGGACATCATCCTGACCTATCCGGCGTCCATCATGGAAGAAGTGCAGACAAAGTTGACCCGAATCCTGATGGTGCTCGGGGGCATGCTGCTGGCCATGCTGGTCATGGCCTTCTGGGGCTTCCCCTTTCCGCTGCTGCTTCTGCTCTTCGTGGTCGCGGCACCTATCGCCGCCATCATCATGTGGCGACATAAGCGCACGCCTGCCGACGATTAATCACACAACGAAAGGATACAGCCATCATGGCCGCACAACCAAAGGCTCCAGACTTAAAAGCACTCCAGAACATCCTGGGTGGCACACTCATTTGGGTAGGCATCGCGTTTCTTGCCTTCATGCTCTTTCTCTTCAATACCCTTCGCATTGAAGAGGTCAGCGGCGAGGAGGTCGGATTTCTGCTGAACAAGATCAACGGCGACATCGAGGTGATTCCTCAGTCGGGAAAGCAGATCTACAATGGGCTGACCAAGCAGTTCTATGTTCTCGACAAGACTCTGCAGGTTCTTGAGATGACCGAAGTTGTGGGGCGCGGCGAGCGTGCCGGCAAAGATGATCTCAAGGTCAAGACAGTCGACGGCAGTGACGTCTATGTCGACATCAAGGTGCAGTACAAGATCGACGGCAACCGCGCCGATGAGGTCCTGGCCACCTCTGGACCGGGCGACAGCTACAAGCTGAAATGGGCTCGCGACTACGTCCGCTCCATCTGCCGTAATCACCTCGGCGAGCTAACGACCGAGGAGTTCTACGATGCCGCCAAGCGTAACGGAAAGCTCCTGGCTGCACGCACCGAATCGAACGAACGCCTGCAGCCCTTCGGCATCATCATCGACAGCATTGTCATTCCACGTCGCCCGCACTTCTACAAAGAGTACGAGGACATGATCAAGCGCAAGAAGGAAGCCGACCAGACTGTCCATGCGGAGGCCTCCAAAGCCCAGGCCGCCAAGCAGAAACAGCAGACCATGATCGTCCAGGAGACCAACATCAAGAACGTCGCTGTTGAGCAGTTCGAGGGCGAAATGAAGCAGAAAGTGATCGCGGCGCAGGCAGACGCCGGGCGAGCCCGAAAGGGAGCCGAGGCCTACTATGAGCAGACCACGGTACAGGCGGGCGCGCGTCTCTACGAAATGAGCAAGCAGGCCTCGGCCATCCTGGCCCGCAAGAAGGCTGAAGCCGATGGCATTATGGCTCTGAAGAAGGCCATGGAAGGCGAAGGCGGCATCAACATGGTCCGCCTTGAGTACGCGAAGAAGCTCCGCAGCATTGCGCTGACCGGCAAGCCCTACCTCATCCAAAGCGATGTTCAACGCCTCGAGCTTTCAAAAGGCGCGGCCGCCGGCATACAGAAGTAGATTTGGTTTAAGGAGAACCTGATATGAAATCCATCAAGTTAGTTTGCGTTTTGATTGTCGTTGTCATCTTCGGTGGCTGGTCCATGCTGAAGGCACTCACCCAGCTTGTACCCGTAGGCCAAGTCGGGGTGCGTATCCAACAGTACAACCTGCTCGGGAAGAAGGGCATCGTTCAGAAGGACTTTGGACCGGGATGGCACCGTGACCTGGGCCCCATTGATAACTGGGAGCTCTACGACAGCACCGTCCACACGCTCGAGATGACGAAAGACCCCAACCGCGGCAGCAGCCGTGGCCAGGACGACGTCAAGGTACAGTCCATCGACGGTAATGCCCTTTCTCTCGATGTCACCGTGAAGTACCGAATCCACCCGGGCCAGGTGCATCTGCTCTACCAGGACACCGGTCGAGGGACGAAGTATATGACCGTTGTGCGCAACGAAGCGGAAAGCGCCTGCATGCGTTTCTTCGGACAGATGAAGACTGAAGACTTCTATAATCCCGGAAGAAAGCGTCAGGCGTCTGAGCTGATCAAGTCTGAGCTCAAAGCAGAGCTCGCCGACAACTTCATCGATGTCATTGATGTTCTGATCCGGGACGTTGAATTCGACTCCCGCTATGAGCAGGAGATTCGTCTCAAGAAGTTGGCCGACCAGGAAGTGGAACTCAACAAATCAATGGCCGCCGCCGCAGAGATGCGAGGAAAAACACAGGTCATCGAGGCCGAGACGGTCAAGCTGGTCAACATCATCATCAAAGAAAAAGAGGCCGAGCTGATCAGCATGCAAGCTGAGACTGACCTTGAAATTGCCAAGATCAAGGCCGGGGCCGACAAGTTCGTGACGGAAATGCGCGCTGACGCCGACCTGATCGTGGCTGAAAAGGAAGCCGATGGCGAACGCCAGGTACGAACGGCTGAAGCGGAAGGCGAACGGCTCAGAAACGAAGCCCTTCAGGGCGGGGGCGGCAATGTCATCGTGGCCCTGGAAGCCGCCCGCAATTTGAACATCAAGGATGCAACCATCTCAACAATGGATGTGGATCTTCTTGATGTCGACGCGATGGTCGAAAAGCTGGGAATGCCGGAGATCGAGTAGACTGAAGCGCGAGACCCGGCGGCCTATGCCACAGACTGGTGAATAAAGGCGTCGTCGTGCAGGAGCGCTTCGATCGCGTCCAGCGCACTGACGGCGTCCGCGCCCTCGGCCTCTACTGTGATGCTCCCGAACCGTGGTGTACCCAGGGTCATGAGACCGACGGTGCTCTTTCCGTTTACCGTCTTGCTCCCATGGCAGACCTGGATGCTGGCATCGAAGTCTTTTGCCGTTCTGGCAATCATGGCAGCGGCACGAAGATGCAGACCATGCTCGTTGGATATTGTCATATCGCGTTTCAGCGTTGTTTCCATCAATCCCAGCCCTGCTTTCCGTGCGTCATCCTCGTCAAGAAAAGCGAGGAGACTAGCCAACTCGGCCGAGAATTGCAATCGGGGTTTCCCTGATTTTTATCTCAGGAATTACCCCATAATACAGGACCTGCCATTTTCCTTCCACTGGGATCATGTTCCTTCTACACTTCCCTCATGAAAACGTCCGTACTTACCGCTTCATTTGTTGCTCTCATCGTGCTGTGTTCTGCTGCGTTCGCTGGTGGCTCCGGCGCCGGCATCGGGGTCCGCAGCCATGTTCTCCACACCCAGTATGAAGAGTATCCCTTTGCTGACGATGACATCTCCTATGTCGTGGGCTACGAGTACCACGACAATGCCGGCTATTGGCAACTCCTCGTTGGATACACCCCCGACGTGGGCGATGGAACGGTTGTAGACTCAATCATCACGCCGCAACTCAACCTGCTGTTCCAGGACAGGGCCTGGATAGCCGGCGTAGGGGTGCTTGGCAGCTACGTGAAGACTGAGCAGGAGAACGATTGGACGGATATCTACTGGCAAGTTATGCTGGGATTTGAATTCCCGCTGCCGATCTTTCGCCTCGAGGTACTCGCCTACTACCCCTTCGAAAGCTGGAGCACGTTCGACGAGTTCGACAGCGATGACATTGAATTCGGAGCTCTAGCCAAATTCATGTTCTAGCACGGACTACGGCTCTCTCCCCACAAGTCGCCGAAGCAACAGCCAGAGCGAGAAGCGCACTCTAGCCCACCGGGGAGCCTGGGAACCGCGCGACCGCCGCCTCGAACGACGAGGACCGGGAGCGCGTGGCGAACGCATGTAGTCTCGATCATGAATTCCCATCAGGTGAACACTTTCCCTTTTTTGCGTGCGTCGCCCCGCCTTTTCCCGCAGTATGCACGCCATGTTTCAGGATACCATAACACGTAAGAATCTCGCATGGCCATGCCGATCTGGCTCTCGGGCTGTCCTTTTAATCCTCCTGGGAACACTGCTTCTGGCACTTCCTGGTTCGCTGTCGGCAAGCGAAAAGGCTCTTCGTCACTCAATCGTCAAGATATACGCCACCATGCAACGTGACGACTTCGCCCTGCCGTGGCAAAGCTCCCGCCCGATGTCCGGAAACGGGTCAGGCTTCATCATCAAGGGAAAGCGAATCCTGACGAACGCGCACGTGGTCTCGAACGCACGCTTCATCGAGGTTAAAAAGAACGGAAATCCTCGCCGGTTTGCCGCGCGCGTCAAGTTCGCCGGACATGACTGCGACCTCGCCCTACTGGAGGTCGACGACCCCAGTTTCTTCGATGGGACCTCTCCCGTCCGTTTTGCGAGTGGACTCCCCCAACTTAGTGATACAGTAACCGTACTCGGCTACCCCATGGGCGGGGCACGCATCTCACTGACGGAAGGTGTCGTCTCACGAATCGACTATAGCATCTACTCGCACAGCGGCGTCGACCAGCATCTCGTGCTTCAAGTAGATGCAGCCATCAACCCGGGCAACAGCGGCGGACCTGTCATGTTCAAGGGCAAGGTCGTCGGCCTCGCCTTCCAGGGGCTGAGGAGCGGCGACAACATCGGTTATGCAATCCCCGTTCCCGTCATCCGGCATTTCCTAACCGATATCGAAGACGGCACCTACCACGGCTACCCGGAATTGGGTGCTGCCGTGATGGACACCCGCAACAGCGCCCTGCGGGAATCGCTCGGACTCCATGGCGACCTCACCGGGGTTGTCGTCTACTACATCGACCCCTTCGGGAGCGCAAAAGGTGCCCTTCTGCCCCGCGACATTCTGCTCGAGATCGATGGCTATAACATCGCTGAGGACGGAACCGTGGAACTGGACGGGAACACCGTCGAGTATGGCGAGCTGCTTGAACGCAAACAGTGGGGTGAAACGGCGCACTTCCGTGTCATGCGCGCGGGCATCATCCAGGATGTGCCGGTCCCGCTAACGAATCCCAAGGACCCCTACATCTTCCGGAACATCTATGATCGGCCACCCGAATACTGCATGGTGGGCGGCCTGGTCTTCTCGCCCCTTAGCCGAGAGTACCTACGCACATTGGGACGCAACCTCAGTGGCGTCAACCAGCAACAACTGCTCTATGTGACCCAGTATTCCAAAGTTGATGGGTTGCATGAGGGCCGCGATGCGTTCATCGTCCTCATTCGGCGCCTGGCCCACCCCGTCAACACTTATGCCGACCCATTCCTCAACGGACTCGTGTCTGAGGTGAACGGTGTGAAGATCCGGGATCTCGCCGACATGCAGAGCGCCCTGGCTAGCCCCAAAGACGGCTACCACGTCATCCGCTTCGCCGGCATGGACGACTCCCTGGTCCTTGATGCCGAACAAGTCAATGCTGCACAGCCGGAGATTCTCGAGCGCTACGCCGTACCGGCGCCCTTCTATCTTGGGGAGGATTCAGAATGAGAAACCTGACACTCACAGTAGTTGTCCTCCTGGCGGCATTGCCGTTATGCGCGGCAGCAGCGGGTCTTGGCGAACCGGTTGTCCGCGTCAACGTCACCTACCAGGAGCATGACCCCTTCCTCCCCTGGCAGAAACGCTCCCCTTCCGTGCGGTCCGGTTTCGGAACGGTGATCGACGGCACCCACGTCCTGACCACGGAGAAGCTCGTTCGCAACCACACCTTGATAGAACTTCAGCTCGCGCGCACCGGCGAAAACATCACAACCACGGTCGTCAAGGCCGATCCCCAGGTGGGCCTTGCCCTCCTGCATGTGGCCGACACAAATGCACTCGCGGGGCTCGAGCAGATTGCGCCGGCAGATCACGCTCCCGAAAGCGGCTCCGTTGAGATCATCCAGATCGATGAGACCAGCGGCATCCAGCGTGGCGATGGTCAGCTTGTGAAAGCCTTGGTTGATGGTCTTCCTGACACACCCTATAGCGCCCTCCAATACGATGTGCTCACAGATCTCAACGTCGATGGTAACGGGGCACCGGTTGTGATTGAGAAGCAGCTGGCAGGAATCGTCCTCAGCTACAGCCGCTCCTCACGAACAGGGAAGATGCTGCCGGCGATCTATATTGACCGTTTCATAAGCGATGCCCGCGATGGCGAGTACGAAGGATTTGCCTCGGCCGGCTTCTCATGGCAGTCGCTCGTAGACCCTACAAAGCGCGCCTACCTGGGGGTCGCCAACGAAACGGGTGGCATCCAGATCCTGGGCTGCCTGCCGGACAGCGGCGCGGGAAAAGCCCTGAAGCCCAATGATGTGGTGCTTACATGGGATGGCCATGCCGTTGACAAGCTCGGCTACTACGATGATGACGATCACGGACGCATCCTCTTTCCTCACCTGATAAAGGGACGCCGGATACCGGGAGACAGCGTGCAGGTGGCAATCGTACGTGGCAGAGAGCACCTGAAGGTCGATGTGCCACTGACGTGCCGCAACGAGAGTAGTGACCTGATTCCGGAGGACGTCACAGGCGACCCCGCACCTTACCTGATCGATGGCGGTCTCGTAATCCGCGAGCTCACCGGACGCATGCTGCACGCCTATGGGGGACATTGGCAAACGCGAACAGACCCCCGCCTGGCGCACCTCTATCTCACCCGCCAGTACGCGCCAGAGACTCCCGGAGACCGCGTCGTGCTGCTTGCGTCTGTTCTGCCGGACCCCATCAATATTGGCTACCAGCACTTCAGAAACCAGATTCTTGAAGCAGTCAACGGGGAGCCAATTCGCAACATTCGTGACGTGTTTCGTATCATCAATGCCGAGGGCAGCATCCGGAGTCTTTCCCTGCGGGCCACCGATATCGATATCATCCTCGACCAGGAGGAGCTTCCGGCGGCCAACGAACGTATCACACGCCAGTACCGTCTATCTGCCCTGCGTCGTGAGCCGTAAAAGGCATTCTCGTTGTAGGATGGTTCCGCGACAGCAAGTGTAAACAGACGCTCTGAATCAAACTCACCCCATCCAAGGTTTCAGCCGCCGATTGCTTTTCAGGCAGGTCTGTTCTACCTTTTCTCCAGCATGAAACTGCTCAAGTTCCTGATTGGCGTAGCCCTGCTACCGCCCTGTATTGCGATCTCACAGGCGCTCTGGGAGCTCGTAGAGGCGATCCACCCTGAGTCTGACTGGCTGCTGCCGCCTCCGGGCATTGCCATGCTCGCGGGATTGGGCCTATGGTTGGTGCTCTATTACACCCTCCCCCATCCGGTTCGTTCCTATATCCTCGCCCACGAATTGACCCACGCGCTCTGGGGTGCGCTGATGGGAGCGGAAATCTCCAGCATTGAAGTTGCCGAGGACCGCGGGGCCGTTGTGTTGTCCAAGAGCAACTTCATCATCACCCTTGCGCCCTACTTTTTTCCTCTCTACACGGTCCTCACCATCGCCGCATATTATGGCCTCGCACTCTTCTTTGATGTCGAGGCATACGAGCTCTTCTGGCTGGGGGCGGTTGGCCTGACCTGGGGGTTTCACCTCACGTTCACGATCAGCGCGCTGATGCAGCACCAGACCGATATTCATCAGCATGGCAGGCTCTTCTCGTACACCGTGATCTATCTCTGCAACGTTATCGGGATCTGCCTGTGGGTGGTGATGGTTTCACCCGCCACGCTGGAAATGCTGATTGACCTGTCTCGCGAACATACGGTTGCGATCAGTGGGACAGCCTACGCGTTACTCATCAAAGGCTGGGAGCTGGCGGAGAAGCTGCTCCAGCGTTGATGCGAGCCACCAGCGCTTCGACCTTCGCGCCAAAGAGCGGCTCAATAGGCATTTTGCTCTTCAGATCATCAAGTACGGCATCTTCCGTGAGCACATCCTGAAGCCCTACCTCTGTCTTCTGTAGCGGCGGGAATCGAATTAGGATCAGAGTATCCACATTGGCGCTACCCTTGGCGCGAATAATCTCAAGCGTCTGGAGTCCTACCTGCCAGTAGGCCAGGTTCTCAGAGTAGTTGACGGACGGAAGCACTCGTGCCAACTCCTGGATGACAGCATCCTGTGATCCGAACCCGGGGTACACTTTCGTGTCGATCACGATCAGGTCAACATGCCGCCCCACCAACGCGTACTCAGCTGCCGATACCGTAGGATGGAAGGTGGCCTCAATCTCAGCATCCAGGCCGGCGTCAATGGCCTCACGCACGCGCTTGTCATTGACCAGTAGAAGGACTTTCATTCTCTGCCTCCGTTGCTGCTGCCTGTCGCAGCGCCTCGCTCTCCTTGAGCAATTCGATCAGCAAACGCTTTACCTGCCACTGTTCGGATGTAGGCGTCACCGTTGCCCAATGCGGCCTGGGCAGGCCCGACGACCGGTAGGTGTCCATCAAGGTGTGGAACTCATTCTCGGTCAACCCCGACATGATCACAGCCCGAGGCAATTTCGCCGTCTGCCCTGCACGCGTCTCGCTGGGCATTCGCGTCACTTCAAAGAGCGTGTGCTCAAGGAATGCCTCCACAACATAGATGGTTGGGACATCGGCCAGCCCACAGCCGTCCATCAACGCTCGCAGCGCTTGCTGTTCATCGACCTCAAGCCCACTGGCTACCACCGCCGTCGCACCATGCATGCGCTCGTCAGAGCTTCCAACAGGTTCGAACGTATTCTCCGTGCCCGGCATATCGCCCTCCCTCCGTGCGCCTCAGCATCCTCCTCACGCGCGCCAAAGTCAAGCAAGCTTGAGGACGCAATATTGTGTCGCGACACTTGACCCATGGCTATCGTTCGCTTAGACTTCGTTTAGGGCCAAGGGGTATGGCATTGCCCGGAAGGAAGGCGACGGTGGAAATGCGCTCACGTGTTCGACTGATTACGCTGATAGCAACGCTGCTCTGCCAAATGGCAGGAGCACAACCTGAGAGTATCGAGCCGGTCACCCTGCAACTGAAGTGGCATCATCAATTCCAGTTCGCAGGTTACTACATGGCCCACGAGCTTGGGTTCTATCGCGAGAACGGACTGGATGTCACCATTGTGCCTGGTTCGCCAACCACTGATGTGACGAAGGAGGTCGTATCGGGGCGCGCCGATTTCGGCGTGGGCACGAGTGGGCTGCTACTGGATTTCGCTGACGGAGATCCTGTCGTTGTGCTGGGCGTGATCTACCAGCATTCGCCCCTGGTGCTCCTGATGCGGTCGGACAGTATCACCGACACAGTGCACGATCTGGTTGGTAGCTCGGTCATGATCGAGTCGCACTCAGCCGATCTGCTCGCCATGTTCAACCGGGCCGGCCTGGACGTGTCGACACTGAATATCAAGGACCACACAGGACGACCGGAAGACCTCTTCACGAATAGCGCCCGCGCCATATCCGCCTACCTGACAGACGAACCGTATGAGTTGGACAACAAGGGCTTCCAATACGTGATGCTGTCGCCGCGCACCTATGGCATCGATTTCTACGGCGACAACTTCTTCACACATCGGGACTTGATCGAAACACGTCGCGACCTCGCCGACGCATTCCGAGATGCCACGGTACGCGGATGGCAAGCCGCACTCGCCGAACCGGAACGGGTCGTGGACCTCATTATCGCCAAGTACTCTCAGCGCAAAACCCGCGAACACCTGCTTTTCGAGGCCCGGACCACGGCCGCGCTAATGACCCCCCTGGTGACTCCGGGACATATGCTGACAGGCCGTTGGGCGCACATCGCAGACACGTTTGTCGAAGTAGGCATGCTGAGTGAGCAGCCCGACATTGATGCGTTCATGTATGCCATCGGCCCCTCCCCTCTGCCTCGATGGGTATGGCGGGGCTTGACCTGGGGTGGCGCGGCCCTGGCTCTGCTGTTGGCCCTGGTCCTCTACCTGCGCAGTTTCAACCAGCGCCTCCAGCGTGAAGTAGCGAGACGCCGCAAGACCGAATCGGACCTCATAGAAACAAACAGATCTCTGGAGAAGGCCCTCGCCGAAGTTCATACCCTCAAAGGTCTGCTCCCGGTCTGTTCCCACTGCAAAAGCATGCGTAGCGAAGACGGAACATGGGAGAGCATGGAAGCCTACATCTCCAAGCACTCCGATGCCGACCTCAGCCACAGCATCTGCCCCAAATGCTCACGGAAGTACTACGGCCGCTACTTTGAGGATGCCCCCGATAGCGCCTCCCCCTGACACAAGATCTCCCCGCCCCGCCCCGCTTCCCCCAACCACCAACGGAGGTGTGGGGGTTCCCTCGCAGGCCTAGTC
>CAZCDU010000016.1:0-53323 GCA_964497125.1 uncultured Victivallales bacterium
ATGATGGGGTCCGTTGCGGCAGACACATGGGACGGCGCGAGATCGATCGTGCGGCCATCCACGATGACCGATGCCGGCATGCCGGCGGGGAATAGGAATTCGATCCCGGTCTGTCGTGTCTGGTTGGCGGCGAAAGGAAATACGTTCAGCTTGAGGGTACGCGGTGCCTCGTAGATCAGAAGGCCGGGATCACGTCGGGTCACGTCACGGATCATGTGATAGACCCACATGGCGGCACGCTTCTCATATAGACGCCCCGGCTTCTTCTCGCCTTCTACGTCAAGCCAGTAGCCGGATACAAGCACGCCGGGGGAGAGCTCGAGGCGCGTGATGAACTCGGCATTGGGTCGCTCGGTGTTCGTCATCGTCAGCGCCACGGTGGCCGTCACCATCCCGTCTTGCTCCTCGTGCGTCACGGCGGTTGACTGAAGGGAAACGGTCCGAGGAGGCGGAGGGACGCCGCGGTCGCTCATCGTTCCGCGCCAGCCGCTCCACAGATCGAACATGAGATCACGGTTTCGGTGCCGTTCTGTTGTTTCGAGTGGCTCTCCCGTGAAGATCGCGATCATCTCTGCGATCTTACGGTCCTGGAGCACCATGCCGTCGAAGACCAGTTTCCGGTAGGCGCCGCTGATGAAGGGGAGGTAGACGCCGCGCTTATCGGCGTCGAGTCGTTTCAGCGCCCGCGCTGCACGGCGGGCGGAAATGCGCGGCTGCGATAGGGTGTCCGGTGTGTAGACCGCGTCGATTGCCGCTGTCAGGTTCCGCCGGTCCAGCAGGGCGTCGATGGTAAAGAGGCCGGGGATTAAGGCCAGCGCGGCCACGACGCAAAGGAGGGTTCGCGGTCGCCCATATTCTGCAGAGACCTGTTTGCCCTCATCGACCAGGAGTTGGACATGGATGGCGAACAGAAATGTCGGTGCCAGAATGAGAAAGCCGGAGCCCACAGCGAACATGGCCGGCAGGGAGAGTGGCAGGAAGGGCAGAAAGAGCAGAAAGAAATAGAGCGAGAATGGCAGCATCGCGCATCGTGCCAACCAGACACGCGGTACCCATTCAGGCCGTTCGAAACGGGGGATCAGCAGTACGATCGCATTGAGAAGCATCAGGACATAGATCGCCGGGTATTGGAGGTCGACCGGGAAGGGAATCGTTGCGTTCAGTGCAAGTCCAGCAACAGGCATCGCGAGTCCTGCGAGTAGAATGAAGATCCAACGATGCCGTTGCACGCTGCAGGTCCATTTGTAGGTCATCATCAGGAGCCGCAGGAAAGCCATAATGGTAAGGATGGTCGACACGACCCAGAACAGGATCCACACGATCTCGGGGCCGCTGAAACGTGACCACCCGAAGGTCATGCGTAAGCCGACGTACCAGATCACAGGAACCGTGATGACGGTACCGGCCGTGATGCCGATATCCTTGAGCGGATGGTTCGTCATGGGGAAGCAGGCGACACGGGCGGCGAAGTAGAAGACGGCCGGCATCATGAGCGTGAACTGGCTGAAGAGAAAGACCGACGGCGGCAGCATCCAGCGCGTGACTTCTCGTGGCAGCAGGTCGCCCATGTAGTGTGTCACAAGCCAGAGGTAGGCCACGTGGACGAAGAAGAGCGGGATGCAGGTGATCCATCCGAGCTGGATTTTGCGCATGCGATGGACGACGAGGAGCACAGCCAGCGCAGCCAGCAGTAGGGCTTCGCATCCCGCCAGTATGGCAAACAGCTCTGCCTGTTCCGCCGAGACCTCGCCGCGGACCAGCGTCCATGCGCGCAGATTCAGCAGCGCCAGGATGCCCTGGGGAATCAGACCTGCCCAGAGCAGGCTCCAGGGCGTACAGAGAAAGTCCGGTAATGAACGATAGCGTGGTTTCATATGAGGCGTCTCCTATCCATTAGTGAGAGAAAGCCGTGGACGGCTATGAGAACGGTGAGAAAGACGACGATGCCGGTAGCGAGATGCACCCCGGACCAATACGTCTGAGAAAGCGCACGCCGAGCCCAGACCCCTGAGTACCAGCCGCTGATGATGCGGCAGCTGTTGGCAGTAATGGTAATCAGCACGGCCCCGGGGATGGCGACCCACCAGTAGCGCCTGCGGTGGGGTAGCATCAGGAAGGGGGTTGCGATGCCGCACAGCAGCGCCAGGAAGTCGGCTCCGCTGCATTGCTGGGTAACGGTGATGGGCAGCGTCTGATCCATGAGCAGGACGCCGTCAGCCGTGATGGCAGAGGGCACACCGAGCCACCACCCCGAAAAATGCGCAGCAGGATAGCCAAGGATCAGAAAGAAGAGCTGCGGCATGAGACGGGACAGAAGGGCTACGCCGCTGATTACCAGGATGGTCGCGCGTATCTGCTTTGCCTGCATATCGAAATCCCTCTTCGTGTTCGTGTCTGCCTCAATGACGAAGATAATATGGCATGCAGCAAAGTACTTTGCAATGCAAAGTTTCGTCAAATCTCAAGATTTGTTTTTCTTGGTCGGGCGCCCACGGCGGGGAGAGGGGGACTGGGCCGCCTGCCTGCCTGCTGTCTGCTTGTGATGGTCGCTGGGTCGTGGAAGGAAATGATGCGGCAGTGGTGCGGTGAAGGTGAGTTCCTTCTTGGTGTATGGATGCACCAGGGTCAGGGATGATGCGTGCAGGGAGAGGCGTCTACTGCCATGTTGTTTCTTGCCATACTTCCGGTCACCAACCACGGGGAAGCCTTTCTCCGAGAGATGGGCACGAATTTGGTTCTTTCTGCCCGTGAGTAGGTCAATCTCGAGAAGGCTATACTCCCCAATCTCGCGTACAACGCGGTAGCCTGTCTTCGCCAGCTTCCCTTGCTTGGTATCGCGGACCGAATACATCTTGTGTGCCTGGTTCTCTGCGAGATACGAGGTAATGACGCCTTCCTTTTCGTCCAGCCTGCCGTGCACGACGGCATGGTAGGTCTTTCTGAAATCCTGCCACGCCCCCTGTAGGAAGCGTTTCGCCGATTCGTGCTTGGCAAAGACGAGCACCCCGGAGGTATCACGATCGAGGCGGTGAACGATGAAGATCCGGTTCTTGGATTTCGAGTTTCCCTTTCGCACGTAGTCTGTCAGAAGGAAGTAGGCTGTTTTCTCTCGGACCTTATCGTTGCTCACCGTGAGAAGCCCGCTCGACTTGTCGACAACAAGGATATCCCGATCTTCATAGAGAACCGTGAGCCCCTTGGGCTGGTACTTCTTCGGCGGGCGCTTGAACGCGCCTTGCTGATGTGGCTTCTTACTCATAGCAGAACAGCAATCATGATCGTTCGTTGCATCACAATCAAGCGATTGGTATAAAAGCTCATGAGCGCAGAGACATCATCTCGTCCCACTTTCGTTTCTGATCCTCTCAAGCCGGTCGTCGGGACGGCAGACCTGAATGCCATGGCTGCGGGGAGTCCGGCGCTACCGCGCGAGTTTACTTGGCGGGGCAAGCCGCTACGTATTTCCAAAGTCAACCGTTTCTGGCGTGAGACCGGGCCCTGCAAGCACGGCGGCGGCGAGGTCTACGCCCGCAAGCACTGGTTTGAGGTAGAAACGGAGTCGGGACAACTTGCCCAGATCTACTTTGAGCGGCAGCCCCGTGGCGGAAACAAGACCAAGCGATGGTGGCTGTTCAGTATCAACGGGTGAGGGGTGCTTCCGCAAAACGCCAGCCGCAAAACAGGAGAAAGCCAATGACACGAGTTATGGTCGCAGCCGTTCTAGTCAGCCTATGTATGGGGTGTGGACGATCACCTGTTCCTGTGACGGTTGTGAGACAGTACCCGGCCGATGATGTGGAAGGCGTGATCGACGTAACAAAGGTTGCTGTCGATGGCGCCATATCACACGACGGTGCGGGGTGTTTTCGCATCACCGCCACGGAGCCAACCACAGTTCGTCTCTTCGAGACAGGGGACCCCGGTGTTTCGGGTGGGCGGCTGACCTACCAGGCGATGATGCGGGCGAAGGATATCAAGGGAAAAGCCTATCTCGAGATGTGGTGCCAGTTCTCCGGGGAGGGTGAGTTCTTCTCCCGCGATCTGCAGACGCCACTCACCGGAACCGTAGATTGGTCCTCTGAAGAGACCCCGTTCTTCCTGAAGCAGGGCGAAGCCCCAACAAACATAAAGCTCAATCTTGTCATCGAAGAGAGTGGTACCGTGTGGATTGACGCTATCCAGCTTCTTCACGCGCCTTTGAAGTAGTGCTCTTCCGACCGAAAAGGAGACGATCCGATGATATGCGAACTGAGCCCTACCGAAGCCCGTGTTCTGGGCGTCTTGATTGAGAAGGAGCTAGCGACGCCGGATTACTATCCGATGACGCTCAACGCCCTAGTCGCGGCCTGTAACCAGAAGTCCAACCGTAATCCGGTCATGGCTATCGACACCTCGACCGTTGAGGAGGCGGTCGATGCACTTCACTACCGGGAACACCTGGCGTCTTCAGTTTCTGCCGCGGGAAGTCGGGTTATCAAGTACCGTCATCGCGCCCTCGAGATCCTGGCCCTGGACTCGCTCGACCTCGCCTTGCTCTGCGAACTCCTGGTACGGGGACCACAAACCGTTGGTGAGTTAAAGGGACGCATTAGCCGACTCGGCCAGAGCGTGTCCCAGGATGTCGTGTTGGATACGCTCACAGCTCTGTCTGAGCGAGGGGAGGGCGACGCACTGGTGAAACAGCTACCGCGGGAGGCCGGACGGCGGGGCCGACGCTGGATGCAACTGTTGTGTGGCGAAGAGATATCCGATGTTCCTGCTGCCCCTCTGCAGGAGTCTGAATCACCGCCCCCTTCTCCTGCCGGCGAGGCAAAGAAGCCACTGGGGCAGGAGGTGGCGGCGCTTCAGGAGACTGTAGCCCAGCTCTCGGAATCGCTTGCCGCCCTGCGCGCTGAGTTCGAGCAATTTCGCGATTCCCGTGAGCCATGATGGAAGACGTTCTAGCTGGCAACTCGCCTGGATAGAGGATAGAAATAGCCTGCATATTTCACGAGTACGTGAAATAGCAGGAATGACGAAACACCCAAACACCCAAATACCCAAAGAAATCCGAAACCCGAACGCCGAAGGACCGAAACTGGAACATGCTTTGTAGATCAGCAGTCTGCGAGTCCATTATGGACGTCATCGTTAGAGCTTTTCGGGCTTAGGTATTTGGGATTTCCTTGGGTATTTGGGTGTTTGGGTGCTTGGGTATTTCCCGGCGGTTCGCCACTCGTGGTGAAATGTCCGGAATAGCTGATGTTGGTTCACAAAACTGGAGGTAGGTATGGCGGATACTGATACGGCGGATGGCGGCATCGAGCTGAAGGATCGCTCGGCGGGACTGGTTGCGATGGGCATTGTCCAGATCGTGCTCGGTGCGCTATGCGGTGTCATGGTCCCATTCATGTTGATGGCAACCCTTGCATCGGCGCATTTTGAGGGCGAGGCCGGAACGACGACGAGTCCCGTCATGATGATTCCAGGGACGCTGTTCTACCTTGCCATGGCAGTGGCTTTCATCTGGCTCGGTATCGGGTCGATCAAAGCGCGGCGCTGGGCAAGAGCCCTGTTGCTGATCAGTTCATGGTTCTGGCTCATCAGTGGCTCGCTGGGGCTCATCTTCATGGCGTTTCTGCTGCCGAACCTGCAAGAGCAGATGACGGCTGAGGGCGGCCTTCCTGAAGCCATGCTCCGCGCAACGCTATATCTGACAATGGGGTTCATGGCGGTTTTTTATGTTCTGCTCCCCGGCATGTTCGTGATCTTCTACGGCAGCAAGCACGTGGAAGCCACCTGTGAACGAAAGGATCCGACAGAGCGATGGACTGACCGGTGTCCGCTTCCCGTTCTGGCCGTCAGCGCTGCTGCTGCTGTCGGTGCTGCCTGGGCGCCGTTAATGGGGTTCTACGGCTGGGCCGTTCCGTTCTTTGGGTCGATCCTGAACGGGGCTGCCGGCGCAGTCATCGTGATTATCATGGTTGCGCTGCTGGCCTACGTGGCGTACGGGGCCTATCGCCTGGACATTACGGCTTGGTGGTGTGCGGTGCTCATGGTTGTCCTCTGGGGGCTTTCCGGCTACATGACCTTTGCCCACGGCGGACTGATGGAGTTTTACGAAATGATGAACATGCCGGCCGAGCAGCTGGAGGCGATGGCGGAGTACGACATCCTGAATGGACCGGCCATGGTTGTCCTCACCGGTGCCTGGGCCCTCGCCATCCTGGGATACCTGTTCTACATCAAGCGCTACTTTGTTCAACCGACCGAGAACGTTAATTCCTAAAGGAGAGAAACCATGACGGAAGCCGAGAAGAAGACCGTTGGCGTCGCTATTGCAAGTATGGTGCTGGGCATTCTGGGATTCCTATGCCTCGGTCCCCTCGCTTCGATCCCCGCTGTGATCTGTGGCCATATTGCGATGTCCGCAATAAAGAAGGATCGGGAAGGCCTGGCCGGTGACGGCATGGCAATCGCCGGGCTGATCATGGGGTATATTCAGATTGCCCTGATGGTCGTTATGATTCCCCTGCTGGTTGCGATTGCCATCCCTGCGTTTGTGAGGGCTCGCGGCATGGCCGAGAACGCGGTCTGCTACAGCAACCTGGCGCAGGTCGAAACCGCCAAGAGCATGGTTGTCGTGGCGAACGAGTATGAAGATGGCGCGACCATCTCAAACGAGCAGCTTTCGGAATACCTGAACGCTGACCTGGAAGATGGCCTACACAGTCTCATCTGTCCGGACGAAGGCGAGTACTCTATCAACCCGGTGGGCGAAGATGTAACATGTTCTGTGCACGGGACGCTTGCGGAGTCGATGCCGTTCACGATGGACCTGGATGTGGAATAGTGAGGTGAGCTTTTCGGCCCGTCAAATCACGGCCAGGCTCCGAGAGCTGGGTGATCCCGTGGTCGCAGCGCAGTCCCAACGCTTCTTCAAGACCGGAAAAGGAGAGTACGGGGAAGGCGACCGCTTTGTGGGCATTCGTGTTCCCGTGCTCCGGAAGCTCGCGAAGGAGTATCGCGAGCTGCCACTGCCGGCTGCGCTCGACGTAATCACCTCCAGCGTTCACGAAGCGCGGCTGTTGGCCCTGTTCATTCTTGTCGCAAAGTTCGCGAGAGGCGAACCCTCTGAGCGCCTGGCGATCTACAGGGCCTACCTTCAGCACACGGTGTTCATCAACAACTGGGACTTGGTGGATTCTTCCGCCGAGCACATTGTTGGTGCCCATCTCTTCGAACGGTCTCGCAAGCCGCTGTATCGGCTTGCGCGCTCGAAGAGCCTCTGGGAGCGTCGTATCGGAATCATGGCCACCTTCCATTTCGTGAAGCGCGGAGACTTTGGTGACACACTCCAGCTCGCCGAGGCGCTCTTGGCCGATTCTGAAGACTTGATCCACAAGGCCGTTGGGTGGATGCTGCGAGAAACGGGCAACCGCAGCCGGGAGACGGAGGTCGCGTTTCTTGATAAACACTACCACATGATGCCGCGTACCATGTTACGCTATGCGATTGAGAAATTCCCGGAACCGGAGCGACTGGCCTATCTGCATGGCCGTCGGTAGGAAGAGGAGATAAGAACAATGGATACGATGAATTCTGAAGCAGCAATGGGTTTGGGTATCGGGCTGGCAGTCTTGTTTGTCTGGTTGATGATCGTGCTGGGTATGCTCGCCTTGATTGGGACGATTGCGTGGAAGATCACAGCCAGAACGGGATATCCCGGTCCCCTGGGGCTGCTCTATTTCATTCCGCTCGCCAACCTGGTTTTTCTTATTGTACTGGCCTTCAGCGAATGGCCCATTCAGCGCGAGCTCAAAGAGCTCAAGGCGTCAAAGGCCGTCATCCCACCTCAACCGTGAGGCGGTTGTGTCCAAAACCATTCTAGTATCAGGCGCCTCCGGGTTGATTGGGCGCGCGCTCTGCCAGGCCCTGGCAAACGCCGGGCACCATGTGCGCACGTTGTCGCGTGGCGAGGGGGATGTGTGCTGGGATCCCTCGGCCGGCCGGCTTGATCCCAGTGCGATGGCAGGCGTTGATGCGGTGATTCACCTTGCCGGGGAGCCTATCGCTCAACGTTGGACTCCTGCAGCAAGAGAACGGATTCTACGCAGCCGAATCGACGGAACATCACTGTTGGCTCGTGAAGCACTCAAACAACCCGTGCCGCCTGCCTTCATCTGCGCGTCGGGGATCAACGCCTACGGCTACGATGTAGACGATCCCGTCGATGAAACGTGCCCCGCCGGCGACGGCTTCCTGGCGCAGGTCTGTCGTGAGTGGGAAGCCGCCTGTGATCCGCTGGTGGCTGCGGGCGTGCGCACCGTCCTGATGCGTACCGGTATTGTCCTCAGCGCTGACGGTGGTGCCCTGGCCAAGATGCTCCTGCCCTTTAAGTGTGGGGTAGGGGGCAGGATTGGCTCGGGCCGGCAGCTCATGAGTTGGATTAGCCTCGCAGACCTGGCGGCGGCCTACCTATTGGCGGTTGAGGATTCTGAGCTGCGTGGGCCCGTCAATGCCGTCGCCCCGGAGCCCGTCACAAACGCCACCTTCACAGACATTCTTGGTAAGGTTTTGCGTCGCCCAACGATTCTACCATTACCGGCAGCCGCGGTGCGGCTGGTGTTCGGGCAGATGGGGATTGAGACGGTACTGGCAAATATTGGTGTTGTGCCGACATGCTTAAAGCGTCGGGGTTTCACGTGGCAGACACCAGAACTGGATCAAGCGCTAAGGGCCTGTCTCGCTCAGACTGGAAAAGGGAACTGAGGATATGGCAAAACTTCGCCTTGGTATTAGTGCGTGCCTATTGGGGCAGCTGGTTCGCTACGATGGGCAACACAAGCGCGATGTGTTCCTGGCCGACACGCTGGGATCGTTCGTGGATTACGTGCCTGTCTGTCCCGAGGTCGAGTGTGGGCTGCCCGTGCCACGTGAAGCGATGCGCCTGGTTGGGCCTACCGACAATCCGCGACTGATGACGCAGCGCACGAAGATTGACCTTACCGACCAGATGATGGCGTGGGCCAGGTGCCGCATTCGGGAGTTGCGCAAAGAAGACCTGTGTGGCTTCGTCTTCAAAGCGAAGTCGCCATCGAGCGGAATGGAGCGGGTGAAAGTCTACAACGGTCGGGGCGGCTTGTCCGGTCGCGCGTCGGGCCTCTTCGCCAAGGCCTTTATGGAGGCCTTTCCGCTGCTGCCCGTGGAAGATGAAGGACGACTGCACGACCCGCTTCTGCGGGAGAATTTCGTCGAGCGAATCTTCACGATGCGCCGCTACCGGGATGCGATTGCCGGGGCCCGCACGATTCGCTCCCTGACTGACTTCCACGCTGCGAACAAGTACCTGATTATGTCCCACAGCGACGTTAAGTGTCGTGAGCTCGGACGCCTGCTCGCGGGCAAACCTGCATCGAAAGACGCGCGGGCGGTAGCGGCTGAATATGAAGCATTACTGCTGGCCACCTTGCGGCTTGTCCCAACGGTCAAGAAGCACGCCAATGTCCTCATGCACATGATGGGGTATCTAAAAAAGATCGCGACTCCCGACGAGAAGCAGGAGCTGCTTGAGATCATCGAAGACTACCGGCAGGAGCGGACACCCCTTATTGTACCGGTTACGTTGATAAAGCACTACGTACGCAAATACCAGGTACCTTACCTGCTGGCCCAGGTGTACCTTGATCCACATCCGGTTGAGTTGAAGCTACGTAACCATGCCTAGAGCGGGAGAGGATCGCATCACCCCATGAGAATCTGGACGCTACACCCCCGTTACCTTGATCGCCAGGCGCTGGTTGCCGTTTGGCGGGAGGGGCTGCTCGCCCAGGCTGTGCTGCTTGGCAAGACCAAGGGGTATCGTAACCATCCCCAGCTCGTCCGATTCAAGCCGTTACGCTCTCCCGCTGCGGCTATTGCCACCTACCTGGCGTCAATCCATGAGGAGGCGACGAAGCGGGGGTATCATTTCGATGCCACGAAGATAGGGACGGCTCGTGTCCGCAAACCCATCGAGGAAACACGCGGTCAGCTTCAGTATGAATGGGCACACCTGATCGCGAAACTGAAACGCAGAAGTCCCGAGTGGTTGCAGAAGGTGGAGCGCATTCGCATGCCCGCGTCCCATCCCCTGTTTCGCATCGTGCCGGGGACCGTGAGAGAATGGGAGAAGCAATGAGCCTACACAGAGAGAAGAAGACCGTGGAGGCCATGATTCGGCTGTTCTGCCACGACAATCACGAGACGGACTCACTGTGCGATGACTGTTCGGAGCTCCTGGCGTATTCCGGCGCGCGTCTGGATCACTGTCCGTTTGGTGACGAGAAACCGAAGTGCTCACACTGCGAAGTCCACTGCTACAAGCCGGAAATGCGAGAGCGCATCACCGAAGTGATGCGCTACTCGGGGCCCCGGATGCTCCTACATCATCCGGTTATGGCCCTGCACCATGTTTTGAAACGTTAGAGCGGTCTAAGTGATTCCATAGCTATTCAGCAAGCTCCCTTCCGCTGCCCCGGGCACAGGCTCCCCGATGAGAATCGGGGAAGCCCGTCCTACACGGTCGTCATGGCAGCTGGAGTTGTAGGACAGGCTTCCCGAGTCCCCGAGGGAGCCTGTGCCTGCGGCCACAGCTTTACGTGAGCCGCTCTAATCCACCCGAATAGCCACGTACTGGTGATAGCGTCCTTGTTTGACTCTGAACACGACGCGACCGGTATCCATGGACTCTTCAAGCGCCTCGTTAAACTCGGCGACCGTGCGGACGCGCTCAAGGTTGACGCTGGTGATCAGCGCCCCGGGGCGCAGGCCAACCTGGGCGGCCCGCCCGTCAGGTGATACCTCCATGACCATAACGCCTTCGTTCAGGTCGTATCCAAACCGATCCGCCTGCTCGTGCGTCATCTCGCTCACGTCGATTCCAAGAGTCTCGTGCATCTCACTGATCGCCTCGGAGGTCACATCTTCTCCCGGCAGCGATCGCGTTACCGCTTCGATGGTTTTGCGTTTGCCCTTGCGGAGAATCGTCAGATCCAGTTCTGTCCCCGGGGATCGCGAGGAAACGTCGTTCCTGAAGCGGCCGACGTCATCGACATCACGACCATCGAGTTCAATGATGATGTCTCCCTGTCTAAGACCGGCTTCTTCCGCCGCCGAGTCTTCTTCGACATCGGCAACAAGAATACCGTTTGCCCCGTCGTCCAGGTCGAAGGTCTCGGCCAGGTCCGGCGTCACAGCCTGCAGGAAGACACCCAGGTAGCCGCGCGACACCTTGCCGGATTTCACGAGCTGCTCCTTGATGCGTGCCGCCATGTTGATCGGGATGGCAAAACCAACCCCCATGTAACCGCCGCTCTGGCTGTAGATTGCGGTGTTGATGCCGATGACCTCGCCCTTGATGTTGAGGAGCGGGCCGCCCGAGTTTCCCGGGTTGATGGCGGCATCGGTCTGGATGAAATTCTCGTAGTCGGCAATGCCGATGTTGTTGCGACCCAGGGCGCTGACGATGCCGGCAGTCACGGTCTCGGTTAGGCCGAACGGATTACCCACCGCAATGACCCACTCTCCTACCTCGAGCTCGCCGGAGTCGCCAAGCGGGACCGTGGGAAGGTCGTCAGCGTCGATCTTGATGACGGCGACTTCTGACCGTTCATCGGAGCCGATTCGCTTGGCGTCAAACTCACGTCCGTCGTGTAGCTTGACGCGGATGCGATCCGCGTCGCCAACCACATGGCTGTTCGTGAGGATGTAACCGTCCTTTGTGATGATGAAGCCGGATCCGGCGCCCTCCTGTCGAAACCGTCGCTGACGCTGGCCGTGGTGGCGGAAAAAGCGTTCCAGCATATCATCGCCAAAGAACCCAAATGGGTCATTGTAGGCGCGCGGGTGGCGCATCCCCGTTTCAATCACTTTCTCGACGCGGATGAACACGACGGCCGGCGTTGCTGATTTGGCCACTTGGCTGAACGCCTTTCCTGTCTGCTCCAGAACGCCGATTGCCGGCGTTTTCCCCGCCGTGGCGAGCGTGGCCCCAAAGGTGAGTAGAGCAACTGGAATCAAGGCGAGCGTCCTGACTGTCTGTTTCGTTGATGTTCGCATAGCGTGTCTTCCTTCCTCGTATGATGCATTCGTAATGAGATTCGCTGTCCACCTGGTCTGTTCGCAGATAGCGTGCCAAGCAGGCCGCCTGCTGTCCATCGTTCCCGTTTACGCGATTTATGGCCTTCTGCGGTCCTGCTACTGGGACCTCCTGTCCCCATTTTTGTTCTCGGCGCGACAAGATGTCACGCCCAGAGAGGGTCAGAATCTTCCTACAGCAGAAACAGGGAGCACCCGATAGACGGCGAGACAGTGATCCACTATAGTTCAAAATGTGTGCCGCTTATGGGGAAGTGGTGGGGTCTGCAGGGAATGGGATGGGGATCTAAAGATGGGTGACACAGGGATTCTACTCGTGGACGATCACGAGATTTTGCGGCAGGGGCTTAGGGCTATGATTGCCACTGAGCCGGGAATGAGAGTAGTCGGTGAAGCGTCATCGGGTGAAGACGCCCTTGATGCGTATCTGAACGTGTGTCCTGATGTGGTCATCATGGACGTGAACATGCCGGGGATGGATGGCATTGAGACGAGCCGACGTCTGAAGGTCAAAGATCCCAATGCCCGCATCGTTGGCCTTTCCATGCATTCCGACACCAAGACGGCGAGAGCATTGCATACCGCCGGCTGTCTTGGTTTCGTCACCAAATCAGCTCCTTTTCAAGACTTGGTGCTGGCCATTCGCGCTGCCAACGCGGGCCTGACCTCCCTTGATGACGAGCAGGTTGGGAGCGGCTCTGAGCAGGCATCCCGGGAAGAAGATATTGGGCTGACCCCGCGTGAGCAAGAGGTGTTGAGCCTGATTGGGCAAGGCCTCTCTTCGGAATCGCTGGCCGCCCAGATGAACGTCAATACGGCAACGGTTGCGACGTACCGGCGCAACATCATGGCGAAGCTTCGTGGCCACTCAGGCCCCGGCACCCGAAATTGAGATAACTTCCCGACTTGCGGTCAACGGGCCAGAGAGCGTACTCTCTCCCGCATGATGTCCCCGAAGATCACGCGACTTCTGTTGGCCTTTGTGTGTGGGGTGTTCCTGTCCCCGGTGGCCATGGCCCTCGGCCCACACGAGGTCCTTGTGCTGGCCAATGGCGGTGAGGTCGACTCGATCGAAGTGGCAAAAACCTACGCCCGTCTTCGGAAGATCCCGGACAGCAACATCGTCATGCTGCGACTGCCGAACTGGAAAGCAGACCTGCCGCCAGTCATGTCGCCGCAGGATTTCACGCGCCTGATATGGGCTCCCGCCGTGCAGGCAGCCAAAGCCCGCGGCATTCATGAGCACATCCTGGCGTGGGTCTATTCGACGCATTTCCCGATTCGCATCGACACCCAGCCTCCTGTCTCGTTACAGGGACTGACGTTCATGCGTAACCATATGCCGGAATCGAAAGTCATCGGCGATGGCAGCTACGTATCTCCGATTTTCTCCGGCCCCGACAAGCCGAGAGGCAGCACTTACGGTCCACAGTCATTCGACAGCATGAGGCAACTGCTACGGGAGGAGATGCCGTTGCCGTGCATGGCTTTGGGATATACCGGTCCCCGTGGCAACACGAAAGCCGAAGTCATCTCCTGCCTCGAGACGGGGGCACGGTCGGATGCAACACACCCGACGGGGACGGTCTATTTCGTCACCAGCGAAGACGTGCGTTCTCGCTGCCGGCAGTGGCAGTTTCCGTTGGCCGCTGTTGGGCTCCGACATGCGGGGCTTGGTGCGGTCATCGGGGACGCGTTCCCCGAGGGCAAACGGGATGTTATTGGTATTATGATGGGATCCCGCACTGTAACGCCATCATCCGTCGGGCGTTTCGTTCCCGGCAGCATGGCCGAGCACCTGACCAGCCTGGCGGCTTGCTTCGATAACGGCAGCCAGACCAAAATGAGTCGCTGGATTGCCGCCGGCGTCACAGCTACGGCCGGAACCGTGTGGGAGCCGATGTCAATCTGGGCCAAGTTTCCGAATGCCCGCTTCTTCAGTCACTACGCGTCGGGGTGCACGATGATTGAGAGCTTCTACCAGTCAATTCGCTGCCCCCTGCAGATCATGATGATTGGGGATCCTCTCGCCGCGCCGTGGGCCCCCAAGGCGACCCTTCGGATTGAAGGTATTGAGGACCGGGAGTTGATTGATGCGCCGCGTTCTATTGATGTACGGTTGGGGACGGTACCAGGTGTCTCGTTCCGTCGCATCGTCTACATGGTAGATGGTCTGGTCCGAGGGAAGGGGGCGTCATTCACGCTTGACCCGGACGGCCTTGCTTCCGGTACTCACGAGTTGCGTGTTGTTGCCTACCGGATAGGATTCGTGCGCAGCCAGGTTTTTGATGTTAAGATGTTCCGCATCGAGTAGAGATACGACCAACAGGAGCTCGGCGCTATGAAACGTAAATGCGTGTTCTTCGATCGTGACGGGATCGTCAATATGTCACCCGGACCCGGGTACGTTGAGCGGTGGAAGGATTTTCATCTGATACCGGACTTCGTGGTTTCCGCTAAGATCGCCGCGGCCAAAGGATACGCGATTGCAATTGCCACCAACCAGCGCGGCGTGGCGCGTGGTATTGTGCCGCAGGAAACGCTCGACGATATCCACAAGCGTCTCACGGATGCCCTGTCTGCGGGCGGGGTGTCTCTGCTCGGGATCTTCTGTTGCATTCACGACCGCGATAGTTGCGATTGCCGCAAGCCGCTGCCGGGACTACTGCTGAAAGCGGCGGAGGAGCATCACGTCGACCTGGGCGCGTCCTGGATGATTGGTGACCGCGAGACGGATGTGGATACCGGTCGCGCCGCGGGATGTCGCACGATCCTTGTCGGGCAACCCTATGACGAGTCCAACGCCGACTTCCGCGTCGCCGATATGGCATCGCTGCCGGACATGCTCGAACGGGTCCTGTAGCTGGATTCGTGAGAATTCAGACCGCTACTTGAACAACTCCCCGAGCTTCTTCAGCCCTTCGTTGACGGTCTCTTCAAGCTCGGCGTTATCAGCATCGGCCTTATCACCGTCACCTCCGAGTGCTTTGCTCAGTCTCTCACGCAGCGATTTGCCATCCACGGTGACATTATCCAGAATGTAATCCGGGTTCTTCGCCAGGTTGCGAAGCACGCTCATGGTGAGAGCCTGTTGAATGCTGATGACCGGTTTCACCAATGTGCCGGACACGGGAATGGTGAGTGAAATCTCCGGTGGTAATTCTACCTTGTCGTGCTTCTCTTTGAGCTCGCCGACGAGCTTGGCATCACGTAGTGCGGCCACGAGCTCGGAGCCGGATAGGAAGGCGCCCGCGCGGACATTCAGGCGGAGCGTAATATCGACCGCCTCGCTGGCAACACCCAGCTCATCCGTCAACTCGCTGAGCTCGCGCATGTCGATCGCCATGATACTGCCCTCCGCCGAGAAGCTGGCCAGAAGAGGCTCTGTCACGGGGGCTACGCGCGCCTTGATGTCGGTAACGAAGGCCTCGGGTTTGTCATGCAGCCCGCCCGAGATGGTGACCGTACCCCATTCGTTCTCCGGTCGGCTGCCAAAGGTTGCGACATCCGATGCGCCGACTGCCAGGTCAAGACTGAGACGGTTGGGCGCCGGGTTCGTTGTTTTATGGTCCACGAAGTCAAAGCGCGTATTGAACGCGAGCTGATTGATCTGGATCTTTGGCATTTCCGCAGGCTCAGATGGCTGCTCGGACGGGGCAGGTTGTGGCGGCGTATCTTCTGCTGGCGGCGGCGTATCGGACGCAGGCTCCGGCTTGGGAAGCCCTTCTCTGATAACGGCGATGTTGACGTCACCAGCCTGGTTCCGAGACACCGTGAGCGCGGCATCCTTTACCGTTGCTTCGGAGACCTCAACGACGCCCTGCATCAGGGAGCGAAGACCGACGTCAAGTACAGTGCGCTCGAGAGCGAAGACATCCTTCTCCACGAAGCCCTCAGGATTCGCAACATGCACGTTGTTGACGGCAAGCGATCCCCCAAAGAGATTCAGGGACACATCCTCGATCTGAACATCAACCCCAAGCGTTTCGCTGACCTTGGGCAGTGCCTTGCGCACAGCCGGATTGAGTCCGTGGTTCAAGAAGAACTGTAGACCCACAACCACGAGGACCAACACCAATACAAGGCCAACTAGAATCTTAAAAAGTCGTTTCATTTCCATTCCTCCGTTTTCATTCAACGTAACCCAAACAGAACCTAGCGGCCCCGTATCCGAAAGACAATAGCAACCCGCCAGGAGGGTGTAGAGAGGTGAGAGTGGATTGTAGAGAGTGAGAGTGTTCGAGTCGCCGCCGCTCTCCGAGCGGCAGGCATCCACCCGTTGGATGAGCGCCCTGGCTGCCCGATGTCGCTCGGGATCAGTGCACGAAAAAGTTTTGAAAGAATTTGAGCAAACCCCTTGCACGAAGAAGCCCTGCGCGCTACAATGACCATGTCAAGAAACGGAGGTGAGTTAACGAGGTTAACTATGATCTTGAAACTGCCTAGATAAGCGTAGGCCGTGCGAGACGCTTTGAGTTAACAAGTCCATTTTTGGCTTGCCCGCAAGGGCGATGAGAATGACTCGTAAAACGTTCGCACGGCCAACGTGTGTCCGGACAGAAACCTTCCGCTACCTGCCATTTCCCCCCGCCACTCACCAAAGCGCTTTCCTTGAGCGCACCCGTTTCGGTACTGTCTCCTGCATGCACCTACTAAACACGCTGGGACCCGTATTCATCGTCATTCTGATTGGCGTCGCACTTACCCGTTTCGGCTTCCTCGATGCAGCGGCGGCACGGCTTATCAATCGCTGCTGCTACTGGATCGGCCTTCCCTGTCTCCTGGTTCTGAAAATTGGGACAGCCGAGCTGGCCGGTGTCTCGGCGAGTGACACGACGACCGCGGTACTCCTCTCGACCCTGGTCCTCATGGCCATAGCCGGTTTGGTGGGGTGGCTCATGAGGCTGGCGCCGCGTTCGCTGGCCACCTTCGTCCATGTGAGCTTTCGCGGTAACCAAGCTTATGTCGGTTTGCCCGTGGTCTACTATGGATTCCTGGGAACCATCTATGAGGGCCAGGCTGAAGCCGTGGCATCGATTGCCCTCGCGGTGGTGGTTGTGCTCTACAATATTGTCGCCGTGATCATCCATCTTCTGAGCACGCACCGTTTCGGTTGGCGCGCGGTGGGGCATGTTATCTTGAAGCTGGCAACCAATCCCATTCTGCTGGCTTGTGTGATTGGCCTGACCTGGCTCCGGTGGGCGCACGGCAACGGCATTGTATTTCCAACGATGGTAGGGCGCACGATGGCCATGCTGGCTCAGTTCGCCTTGCCGATGGCCCTGCTCAGCGTTGGCGCCACACTCGGGACGACGTCTCTACGTGGTATGCCACGGCCTTCCTTTGTCGCCGCCGTACTCAAGACCATGGTGGGACCACTCATTGCGTTTGGCGTCTCCCGGCTCATGGGCTTTGGTGTGATGGAAACCGGTGTCGCCTGCATCCTGCTTGGAACCCCGTCGGCTGTTGTCGGCTATGTCTTGACCGAGCAGCTCGGTGGTGATTCCCCACTGGCCGCCGCCGCCGTCGCGGCAAGCGTCGTCCTCTGCGCCGCAACACTATCAGCCGTCATGGCATGGGTGATTTAGTCGCGTGCCATTCCCTCTCTCGTGGTGTCTCCAGGATAGGGCGAGGCGTCCCTGCCGAGCCGGGATGCACGGAGACGCGAGTTCTGCCTCTAGCACCGCTGCCGAACAACCCACGCATTCGTCGTGCTGCGCACGCCGCAAGGCTCGGGAGGGACCCCTCGCCCTACCTTAAGAACGCCGGATTCCTCGCCTCCACCATACAATTGCCCCGCCTCTCTCTCTCTGCTATCGTGCCCCAATCTAAGTGATTTCTAACGGGAGGGTTCTCATGGCCGGACGCAAGCTGTATTTGGGGTTGGATTCAAGCACACAGGGACTCAAGGCATCGGTGATCGATGATGATCTGAAGCTCGTTTACGAAAAGGCAATCAACTTCGATAAAGACCTCCCGCAGTTCAACACGAAGGGCGGCGCTCACCAGCATGAGGATGGTCTCACCGTTACCGCGCCGGCGATCATGTGGGTCGCAGCCGTCGATCTGCTCTTCTCGCAGATGAAGGATGACGACGCTCCCTTGGCAGAGATCGTGGCCATTTCGGGATCCGGCCAGCAGCATGGCAGTGTCTGGCTCAAGCCGGGCACCGCTGATGTACTCGCCGGTCTTGATGCCTCACAGTCGCTCGAAGCGCAGCTTGGGCAAGTCTTCTCCGTCGCGGACTCACCGATTTGGATGGATTTCAGCACGACGGCACAGTGCCAGGCCCTGGAGACCGCCCTCGGTGGCGCGCAAGCCGTGGCCGAGCTGACCGGTTCCCGAGCCTACGAGCGCTTCACGGGAAATCAGATTGCCAAGATCGAGCAACAGCAGGCCGCTGCCTATGCGGGAACAGAGCGCATTGCCCTGGTTAGCTCATTCCTGCCGTCGCTCCTGGTTGGTGGCTATGCCCCCATTGACGCGAGCGACGGTTCGGGGATGAACCTGATGGATATTCGTAGTCGTGATTGGGCCCCCGAGGCACTCGACGCGACCGCACCCAACCTCAAGGCCAAGCTGGGGCCTGTTGTCTCTTCGCACGAGGTAGCGGGATCGTTGAGCCCGTACTTCGCGGAACGCTTTGGCTTTGATCCCGACTGCACCGTTATTGCGTTCTCGGGGGATAACCCCAACAGCCTCGCTGGACTTCGGCTTGAACACACGGGCGACATCGCCATCAGTCTCGGCACAAGCGACACGGTCTTCGGATCCCTGGCGGAGCCACGCCCCTCTGCGGAAGAGGGCCACATTTTCGTCAGTCCCGTACAGCCCGATGCGTTCATGGGGATGATCGTCTTCAAGAACGGATCGCTGACGCGCGAGATGATCCGCGACACGTGCGCCGACGGCTCGTGGAAAACCTATGACGATATGCTGGGGAAGACGGCACCGGGCAATGGTGGTCGCATTGGTTTCTACATCAACGAACCGGAGATTACCCCCACCATCGTGACGCCGGGGACGTTCTGTTTCGACGGTGATGGCAATCCCACAGATTTCACGCCCGAGGAGAGCTGCCGCGCAATCTACGAGGCGCAGTTCCTCTCGATGAAACTGCACGCGGGCAACATCGGAATCGAGCCGCAACGGATTCTCGCTACCGGCGGGGCCTCGGTGGACAAAGGACTGATCCAGATCATGAGTAACGTCTTCGGAGTCGCGGTGTACACCGCAGAGAAATCGGACACCGCCTCACTGGGTGCCGCCTACCGTGCGAGACACGGCTTGCTCTGCAAGGAGTCTGATACGTTCGTGACCTTCGCCGACGCCGTAGCCGCTGCACCGGCCTTCACCAAAATCGCCGAACCCGACATGGAGGCCCACGCCATTTACGCAGCCATGCTGCCGCGCTACGCCGAGCTGGAAGAGGTCGTCATTACCTCAACGGACGGCTAAGACGTTTCTGTACCAATGGAAAAGATGTTCGATCAAGGCATAACGGAAGCTAAGGGTCGCCCAGGCCATTAGGGGGAAAGATGAACGTTGCCGTTCTCATACCAGCGTACAACCCGGATAAGAAGCTGTTGGAACTGCTGGCAGCCTTGCGGCCAGAACCGTCCCAACCGGTTGTCGTGGTCAATGACGGTAGTCGCGCAACCGCGGGACATATCTTTGATGCGGTCAAGGATATGGCAGGGGTGGTGCTTCTTGAACACGATCAGAACCAGGGCAAGGGCGCGGCCCTGAAAACCGGGCTGACGTACATCCAGGAGCATTATCCTGACCTGTCAGGGGTCGTAACCGCCGACTGCGATGGACAGCATGCCGTAGACGATATTCTGCGGATCGGCGATACACTTGAACGAGCCCCGGAGTCACCGGTGATTGGCATGAGAACCTTTGGCAAGGACAGTCCTGCCCTGGTCAGGTTCTGGAATCGACTGACACGCGCGATTGTGAAGCTGTTCTATGGTCTTGATGTGGCTGACGTACAGTGTGGCCTTCGTGGTATTCCGATGGCGTTGATACCGCGACTGCTTGCGATACCGTATAACCGCTATGAGTTTGAGACGGAAATGCTCCTTACCTGGAAGAAGGAAGGGCATGCTATTCAGCAACTGCCAATCAGCACGATACGGTTTTCGGGCAATGAGTCGGGCCGATTCAATCCTCTAGCTGACTCCATGCGGATCTGTTTCGTTCTCACCCGGTACATCTTCGTGTCGGTTGTAACGGCAGCTACCGATTACCTGGTCTTCCTTTCGGTTTACCCGATGCTTCAGAGTGTATTGAGCGCTACGTTCTTCTCCCGCTTGGTGGCCCTCACAATCAACTACATACTTGTTCGCCAGTTCGTCTTCTGCTCACGGGAGATGATTCTGAGAACCTTCGCGAAATACTTCGTCCTCGTGATGATGTCCGGGTTCATTTCATCCGCATTGATCGAGTACCTGGTTGCATTCCCGGGTATCAACGTTTTGCTGGCCAAGATGATATCGGAGCTCATGCTCTACGTGGCGATATTTGCCGTGGAGCGTGATTTTGTGTTCGTGGACAAAGCCCCGGAACGCATCACGGACTGGGATTCCTACTACGACTTGCCCTACCGGACTGCAAGTTACTCCAGGGGGATTACGACACGCCACCTGATAGACAACATGAAACGCTTTGGCCTCAAGGATGCACCAATGGAAATCGCCGAATTGGGTGGCGCCAACAGCTGTTTCTATGACGCGGTGCGAGAAGAGCTCAAGCCTCAAACCTATGGGGTGTATGACACCAATGTCCTCGGTCTGGAGAAGTTACAGGAACGGGCAGGCAACAACGCGGATCTGGCTCTCCGGGAGTGTGACATTCTGAATATTGCTACGGACCACAAATACGACTTGGCGTTCAGCGTTGGGCTGATAGAGCATTTTGATCCCGAAGGCACCTCGAAAGCGATCAAGGCCCACTTCGATATCCTGAAGCCCGGCGGCATTGCCCTGATCTCCTATCCTTCTCCGACCTTTCTCTACAAAGCAACGCGCGGAGTGGCGGAGTTCTTCAGGATGTGGATCTTCCACGATGAACGGCCACTCAAAGACACGGAAGTGAACGGCACGATAGGCGCGTGCGGTGCCCTCCTCAATTCAAAGATGATCTGGCCCATCATGCTCACGCAAAGGATGATCGTGGTCGAGAAGCCCGACAGTATCCAGAACTGAAGAAGACCGGCGCAGCCCCCGGCGTTGTGTCTCTGCGGGATCATGCATGGGTGAAACGTGTCGGTGTTTACGGCCTAAAGGCCGAACTACGAACGGGTTGCTACATGAAGCAGGCGTTTGTAGTTCGCCCTTCAGGCCGCATCTTCGGACGGGGAGTCTTAGGCTAGTTGCGCCGCAGAGTGAGCTCGGATCATTCAGAAGTGGAACTTGAATTCTGCAGATCTGAATCCTAACGGATCCAGCTACAGAAGAGGGAAGTAGCTGGATTCGTTAGAATTCAGACGCAAATGTGGAAGTCGGAAGGTTGCGAATCCGAGGAAGTCTCAGCCCCGCTGACCGGCGACCAGACCCCGGGGATCATATAGCCAGTTCGCCCTGAACGGGCTTCGGCGGGACTTCCGGTTCCGGGGCGGTGTCTGGTGCTGCGGGCAAATCCAGCATCTCGAGCAGTGTGGGTTCGTCGATAACGTCCACGCCGAGAGCCTGTGCCTTTTCGGTCTTTCGTGCTCCCGTGTTGGCGCCGGCGACGAGATAGGTTGTCTTGCCTGTCACAGATCCGGTGACGGTACCGCCTTGTGCCTGGATCGCCGCCGATGCAGCATCGCGTGTCATCGTGGTTAACGTACCCGTCAGGACGAACGTCTTGCCCGACAACGCATCGCCCTGGGGTTGACTCGTCGAGGCGGGGTTGATTCCAAGCTCCTTGAGTTTCTCCAGTGTCTTCTGTCCACGCTCTGAGGCAAAGAAGGCGATCAGACGTTGCGCCGATTCCGGGCCCACATCGGTCGTGATATACGATTGCTCAAGATGCTTGATGTTCTGCTTCTTTGCCGACACCTGGACAAGCCCCGCCTCGACAAGCGGCCCCGCGGCCTGCCGCAAGTTTGCATTCAGTTCGCTGAGTTCCTCGGCGATCGCTTGCTTGCGATCCTCGGGCGTCGCTGCCGCTCGCATCTCTTTGCCGCATCGCTTGAGGTTATCGATGATCCCCGCCTGCGTCTCGAGGAACTCGAGGAGTTGCGGTACAAGGCTGGTGTGAGCGAGATCCACAAGGTCTTTGTGCGTCCTGGCGAGATGGAAAGATACGGTCTTTCCGATGCGCGGAATTCCCAGCGCGTGCAGCCAGCGAGCCAATGGCATGGTGCGGGCACGCGTAACGGCTGCCAGCAATTTGGCTGCATTCTTTTCGCCAAACGTGCGCGGCTCTTCATCCGTTCCCAGGTTCAGCGCTCCCAGTGCCGTGATGTCCAACTCGAACAGATCGAGAGGGGAGGTAACGAAGCGCTTCTCAACGAGCTTCTCCGCTACGATGTCTCCCAGCGCTTCAATATCCAGGCAGTTGCGTGCCGCGAAGTGGCGCAGCAAGCGCACGCTCTGAGCCGGACACTGAAGGTTCTCGCAGCGCAGGGCCACTTCGCCTTCTCGCTTCGTCGAGGGTTCTCCGCAGGCGGGGCAGCTATCCGGCATACAGAAGGCCGTTTCGTCTCCGCTGCGGCGCTCTTTGATGACACGCACAACAGCAGGAATTACCTCGCCGGCCTTTTCGATCAAGACGTGATCGCCGATTCGGATGTCTTTGCGCTCAATATCGTCAGCGTTATGAAGCGTGGCGCGCCGGATCTCCGAGCCCGACAGAAAGACAGGTTCCAACTCTGCAACGGGTGTCAGAACGCCGGTGCGTCCAACCTGTATCGTTATGTCTCGTACGACGGTTTCGGCTTGTTCGGGAGCGTACTTGTAAGCTTTGGCCCAGCGCGGGCTCTTGGCCGTGCTGCCTAGCGTCTTGTACAGCGCCACCTCGTTCACTTTCACGACGGCGCCGTCGATCTCAAAGGGGAAGTCATGGCGCATGGTCTCAAGTTCATCGATGGCGTTCAGGACATCGTCGATGGTTGGGCATGTCCAGTGGCGGGGAACCGTGCGAAAGCCCCAGCTCTTGAGCTGCCCCAGGAACTGGTCGTGTGTTTCAAACGCCACATCGTCCAATTGGCCATACCCGTAGAGAACCGCATCAAGCGGGCGCTGGGCGACAACGCGTGGATCGAGTTGCTTGAGCGAGCCGGCCGTGGCATTGCGCGGGTTCTTGAAGGGCTCCTTGCCTTCGGCAACCTGTTTCTCGGTGAAGGCCAGGAACGCGGCTTTCGGCATGTAGACTTCGCCACGCACCTCAACAACGGACGCATCGGTTTCGATGTGAAGCGGCACGCTGTTGATTGTCCGGACATTGGCCGTAACGTCATCCCCGCGCGCACCGTCCCCTCGTGTGCCGGCCGTCACAAGCTGGCCGTCTTCATAGCGCAGTGCAAAGGCCACACCGTCGACCTTGGGTTCGACGACGTAAGTGAAGGGAGTGTCGCCGGCCAGTTTCCGCAGCGAGGTATCCAGGTCGCGGATCTCGTCGCGTGTGTAGGTGTTGTCCAAACTCATCATGGGTACGGCATGGGTCACATGCTCGAACGTTGTCAGCGGTTCGCCGCCCACGCGCTGGGTAGGGGAGTCCGGCGTCACCAGCTCCGGGAATTGCTGCTCAAGCGACTCCAGCTCCTTGAGGAGCATGTCGTAGTCGTAGTCGGATATCTCGGGAGTTGCATCGACGTAGTAGAGGCGGTTGTGATGGTCGAGAGCCGCACGAAGCTCTTGGATGCGGGGCTTTGCGTCTGCCTGTTTCACGTCGGTGCCTGCCTACCTGAGTAGCATCTGGATTCTGGCGTCAGCTTCCGCGATGCAAGCTTCTGAAAGCGGCCCACACGTCTCCGCCAACCTGCGGGCATTGACGTAGTCTCCCGCGTTCATGTGAAGCACAAACTTGGCGAGTGCCTTCTTGGGGGTCGTGGCTTCACCGATCCAGCGGCTTTGCTCAGCAGGTCCCAGCTGTGACACTTTGAAGACGAGTGAGCGTTTCATGTTTGCCGATTCAGTTCCAATGAACAGGTCGGCAGTCACGATGCCGGCCTCCACGGATTTGACTTCGATCCGTTGCGGCCGCCCGTTGTACATGAGTGTGCCGCGCTGTCCCTGGTGCTGCTCGAACGCCTGCGTCACAGCATCGAGCACCAGGTCGCCCTTTCCGAGCAGGGCAGCCATCTCTGCTTTGGCCTCGGCATCGTCGCCGTCCAGCTGTGCCTGTTGCACTACCATTCGCGCGGCATCCGAATCGTCTGTCAGTAGCGCCTTCGCGACCTTTCGGTTCAACTCGGCACGTGACATTCCCGTTGCCGCCGGAGGGGTTGGCTCCTCCACGACCGGTTCTTCATCCGGGGGCGGCGTCGGCTGCTCGGGAGTGGGGCTCGTATCGAAAGTCGGCATCTCAGGCTGCACATTTGGCTCGGGCTCGGGGGTGACCGGCGGCGCCGGCAGTGATGGTGGTGATGGCAGTACCGAGCCTTGCGGCGGCACGGGCTTTGGGGGCTTCGGGGGACGTACCGGAAGCCAGAGCAGCTGGTAGACGAGAAATCCGAGCCATGCCAGCAGCACGACTTCAAGCGGCAGTCGTAGCCAGAGCGGCGCGCGTTGGCGGCCATACTTCTTCTTGAGCTCCTTGCGGCGCGCCTCCGCCTGTTTGCTCTCGACGGCAGGTTTTCGCGCGACACCCTTTTCCGCCGGGGTGACTTCTCCCGCTTTGCCCACCGTACTCTCCGCAGATGCCGCTACCTTGGGAACGACGATCTTGCCCGCCGCCAGCTTGTCCAGTTCTGCCACGGCAGCAGGCCAGTTCTTATAGCGGTATTTGGGTTCCTTCATCATCAGCTTCGTGATCAGCTGAGTACACGCAGGCGTGACGTTTGGGTTGAGATCGCGCGGATTAGGAATCTTCCGCGTCTGTTGGGCATCAAGCACCATCATGCTATCTTCGCCAGTGAACGGCATCTGCCCGGTAACCATGTGGTAGAGGGTTGCACCCAGTCCATACATGTCAGCTTGGAAATCAACGTCCGGGTTGCCCCGCGCTTGCTCCGGGGCCATGTAGTTGGGCGTTCCGGCGGTTTCGCTCTTGTGTGTCGATGTGCCTCCGCCGGCATCAATCATCCCAGCCAACCCCAAGTCCGCGATCTTGATGCCCCCGTCGTTCTCCAACATGATATTGTCGGGTTTGACATCGCGGTGCATGATCTTGCCGGATCGCCACGCTTCTTCAAGTGCACCCGCCACCGCAGCCGCAATCGTCAGCGCTTCCCTTTGCCCCAGGACGCCCTTGCTCTTCAGCACGTGGCTAAGGGTCTGTCCCTCGACATACTCCATGATGAAGTAGAAGAGATCGCCCTGTTGCCCCACGTCGAATACCTGGATGATGCTGCGGCTCTTCAGTTTCGCAACAGCTTTGGCTTCGTTGATGAAGTCTGTGACCTCTTGCGGGTCGGCCGCAAGCTGCCGTTTCAGCACCTTGATGGCAACATGACGGTCCAGGGCCGTCTGCTCCGCCCGCCATACAACCGCCGTTGTGCCTTCACCGAGTTTATCGAGAATCTTGTAGCCGGGAATGTCGAGCGCCTCTTTGGGGGGCCGTACCGGCGGCGTGGGTTTGTCTATGAATTCAACCATGATGGTTTTTTGTTTATCATGATGCGTCACGTCTTGCAACCCACTGACGGGATTCGTATGGTGAATCCTGATGAAGATTTGTGTAGCATGTGGAGGAACCGGGGGGCATATTTTCCCCGGATTGGCAACGGCCTGCGAGCTGAGAGCGCGTGGCCATGACGTCACGTTGTGGTTGGCCGGCCGCGATGTCGAGGTGGCGTCGATTGACGGGTGGGACGGCGAAACCACGTCGATTCGGGCAGCCGGCTTCCCCTCGGGATGCTCCCCGCGTACCGTTGTGTCGGCATTCCGCCTGCTGGGGGCCATCTTCGCATCGTGGCGAGAACTGCGCCGTTCGCGGCCTGATGTTGTCCTCGGCATGGGAAGCTACGCCTCGGTTGGCCCCGTTCTGGCCGCCCGGCTCTGCCACATTCCGGTTGTTCTGCATGAAGCCAATGCGGTGCCCGGCCGCGCCATATCCTTCCTATCCCGCTTTGCGACATATATTGGCATCGGTTTCGAAGCCGCTGCCGAACATCTCCCGCCGGAACGGTCCCGTATGACGGGCTTTCCCCTGCGAAGCACGCTTGAGCGTGTCGATCACGTCGCCGGCGACACGTTCACGCTCCTGGTTATGGGCGGCAGCCAGGGCGCCCATGTGCTGAATGAAACCGTTCCGCAGGCGCTCGAGAAACTCGTTACGGAGGGCGTGCGTCTGCGTGTGATTCACCTGGCGGGGCTTCGGGATGCAGATGCTGTTGAAAAACGGTATCGCGCCGCGGACGTATCGGCAGAAGTACACGCTTTCGCGTCGGAGATGCCCGCCATCTATGCGGCCACGGACTTCGCTGTAGCACGTGCGGGCGCGGCAACCTGCACCGAGCTGGCCATCTGCGGCATCCCGGCGCTCCTCATCCCGCTTCCCAGTGCACCCCGCAACCACCAGGCTCTCAACGCGATGGCCATGGCTACCGGGGGCGGAATGGCGATGCACCTGCAGCAGGACTTGACCGTCGACTGGCTTGTCGGCTACCTCAAGAACCTGATCAACTCCCCGGACACGCTTGCGACGATGCGATCCCAGCTCAACGACGCCGTACCCGGAGATGGTACCGCCCGACTGGCCTCTCTCGTGGAGGGGGCCGCCGGAGAACACGACACGGAGGAATGATGCCGATCTACGAATTCTACTGTCCTGACTGCCATGTCATCATGAACTTCTTCTCGCGGAGCGTGAACACGGAGAAGGCTCCCAAATGTCCTCACTGCAAGAAACGCAAACTGCACCGCGAAGTATCCCTGTTTGCCACAGGAAGTGGGGGAGGGGATGAAGAGGGAATGGATGACCTGCCCATCGACGAGAGCAAGATGGAGAGCGCCATTGAGGCCCTGGCATCAGACGCCGAATCGCTGAACGAAGACGATCCTCGTGCCGCCGCTCGCCTCATGAGGAAATTCTCGAACATGACCGGCATGGAGTTCAACGAAGGCATGGAACATGCGCTTGAGCGGATGGAAGCCGGCGAAGACCCCGAGGCCATCGAGGCTGAAATGGGTGACGTCATGAACGAAGAAGACCCCTTCGTCATGCCCGGCCAGAAAGGCCACAAATCGAAGGGGAAATCCCGCCGCAACCGCGGCGCCCCGCGCCGCGACGACACGCTGTATGATCTATAGGTTCCGCCCCGCGCCCGTCATCGCTCAACCAAGTCGTTAGTCGCCCCAACGTCTCGCCTTCGAGCATGGCCCCCGCATCCAGTTGGCTCCAACTGGCTCCGGCGAAGCCTCGCTCTGCAAGAACGCCCTTGAACCTGGACTTGAGCATTGGCTCTTGGATATTCACACCGGCGCCCGTTTGCACAATGCGCCGGCGTTAGAACGGTCAGCGATGTATTGGCATTTGAGACCTACGCTCTACGCTCCACGTCCCACGGGTCTTCATGCCTGTTCCAGCCCATGAAAGATCTCGGTGATCTCCCCGCGCATGGTCTCAGGTTTCACGTTGCCGTCGGCGTCAATCGCCTCCCAGGACTTTCCGATCGTAACCGTGTGATCCAGAACGCTCATACCGACCCTCTCGAGAATCTCGCGGAGCTGTCGGATAGAGTTCTTTGGCCCACCACCGCTGTAAGCCACGATGCCGGCGGGCAGCCCGGCCCACTCGTTGTATAAGAAATCAATCGCATTCTTGAGTACCGGTGCATAGCCCCCGTTGTACTCGGGCGCCACGATGATTAGTGCATCGCATGCTTTGATCATTGAGCTCCAACGCCGTGTATGGTCATGCACATAATCATCTGACATCATGGCGGGTGTGGGCTCATCCATGAACGGCAGATCAATCTCTTTGAGATCCAGTAGTCTGAACGCCAGGTCCCCTTCGTACATGGCCCCCATCTTGACAACCCAGTCCGCAATGGGCTTTCCCATACGCCCCGTCCGCACGCTTCCTAGAATAACGCCTACCTGTTTCGGCATGATGGTCTCTTCCTTTTTTGTGTTTTGTCTTGTTGCGAGAATCAAGAAAGGCGGAAGACCAGGCACTCGCTGTCTTCCGCCGCGGCAATATCCATGGCGTCATGGTGGTTCTCAACCGCCAGGCCATCACCTGACCGAAGGGATTCCGAACCTACATGCACGGTCCCTTTGACGACCTGCACCCAGAGATGCGGCATCGTCTCAGAATTCGTGACCGTCACCGTATGGCCGGCCTGAATTCGAGCAAAACTGATTTCCGCGTTCTGTCGAATCGCCGTGGTACCATTGCGTCCGTCACCGGAGAACAGCGGAACCAGGATGTTCATCCCCGCGCGGCCCCGCAGCGATTCCTCCGCGTAGCGAGGTTCCCCTCCTGGCTCAGACGGCAGCAGCCAGATCTGGTACAGCAAGGTGCGTTCAGTTTGTGACGGGTTGAACTCACTGTGCGTCACACCGGCCCCCGCACTCATATACTGCAGGTTGCCCGCCTCGATCACCGCATGGTTCCCCATGCTATCGGTATGCGCCAGCTGGCCCTCGATGACGTAGGTGAAGATCTCCATGTCTTCATGGGGGTGCATCGGAAACCCGCCTCCGGGTTGAATGGTGTCGTTGTTCATAACGCGAAGGGCTTTGAAGCCCATATGGTCAGGATCAATATAGCCGGCGAAGGAGAAGGTGAAGCGTGCCTGGAGCCAGCCGTGATCGGCACGGCCCCGCTGCTCAGCCGGACGCTTGGTCATGTCTGTTTGGCTCGTGTTCATGACGGAAAGATAACAGCCGGCATCTCGGTTCTGAAAATACTTTGTTTCTGGGTCAGGTATGCGTATAGGTTATACCTATATGGAGCTACGACATCTTCGATATTTCGTGATGGCCGCGGAGGAACTGAATATCAGCCGCGCGTCGGCCCGGCTCAACATCTCCCAGCCGGCGGTTTCCCGCCAGATCAAGGATCTCGAGGAGGAACTTGGGGTTCATCTCTTTGAGCGACTTCAAAACGGCCTGGCGCTAACCGAGGCGGGCTATGCCGCCCTGGCCCATGCCCGCGAAGTGCTTCGGCAGTCTGGCGCCATGGAGGAGGCGATGGCTCCTTTCCGAAAGTCAGAGGGCCGCATGTCCATGACCATTGGGTACATTCCGACCGCACTACCGGGATTCCTGGCAAACGGCCTGCGTCGATTCACGCGAGAGCACGGTGATGTACGCATTCAGATTCACGAAATGCCCCCGCGCGAACAGGAGACGGCCTTGCGGGATGGTCGTATTGACCTCGCGCTACTCGGCACGCCCTGTCCGCAACTGAAGCAGCACTACCGTGTCCGCGTTATCCGTGAAGTACCGCTGGCGATAGTGCTTCCTGTTGAGCACAGCTTGGCCAAGCGGAAGAAACTGGATCTGGCGGAGCTGGCAGACGAGCCGTTCGTAACGCTGCACGAGAAACAATTTCCTGGTCGGCCTGCCATGATGAAGGATCTCTTCGACCAGGCAGACATTGCTCCCGCGATCGTGGCGAAGGCAAACGGCTTATCGGAACTGCTTGGGTTAGTGGGCGCCGGGACGGGGGTGGCGGTGGCTCCTGCCGACCTTGTTCAGCTCCCGCACACAGGTGTTCGTTTCGTCGCCCTTAAACACCCCACGCTAACGCTGGTATCCTCCGCTGTCTGGAAGGCCGAGAGCGAAACACCGGAACTCCTGTCACTGGTTGATATGCTGGAAAGTCATGCCACCGGATGATCGAGGTCGTGGCCGGTCCCCGTCTGCACACTCCTCTCTGTCAGACACAAACGCGAGATCGTTCGGGATCAGCGCCGCGTTATCTGGGTCTTGATCGCTTACCAGCGAGCGCGAAGCCCCGCCGAGGGACTGAATGCGATATCGCCAATGCCACCGTCGACGTTGTTTAGAGACGGCAAGCTGTTGTTGCGATCGAAGATGTTAAGCAGGTTGGCGAACAGCTCCCAATTCCTGTTCGGATGTAGCCAGGTGATGGACAGATCCGTACGCCAGTAATTCTTCAGCCTTTCGGGACTGGGATCGGCAGGTGAGGTCGGTCCCTCTTTTGCATCAAGGTGGATTCGGTTAATGAGGTAAATCTCCAGGTTGTAGCGGGGAATACAAAGCCCGGCCCCCGGATTCAGAATGAACCGGGGAAAGGCCGCGTAGTCGACGTTCTGGACGCTGTCTTTGCTTTCAACGTATGAGCCGCTGAAGTCCAGCCGCGAGTGGCCTCTGATAACGCTGAAACTGAGTTCTACACCGTTGGCCTCATTCTCCCCGAGGTTCTCACGGCCCTCCGGCGTGGTGATAATGGCGTCCTGCCAGTCGCTGTGGAACAGCGTGACTTGCGCTTTCCAAGTTTCCGTTTCCCGCATGACGACCACTTCATAGGTGTCAATGGTCTCTGGTTCGAGATCAGGATTTCCGGGAATGACGGGCGTGCCGGATGTCTGTACGGCCGTTGGCGGGCGGAATGCGTTCCCATACAGGAACTTCAGGGCGGTATTCGGCACGGGATTGTAAATCAAGCCGACGCGCGGAGAAAAGCGGGAGCCCGTATCGGAATGGTCATCCATACGGCCTCCGTACAGCACATGGAGGGTGTCATCAATGAAGCTCGTCCGCAGCTGGGCCAGGGCGTTGTAGCTCTCCCTGGTTGCGCCCTGTTGGCTTCCGACCGTAGTCGGGCGTTCCTGTCCATTTGCGAATGGGGTCACCGTGTGCTTGCTTATCTCTGTCTTGTCATAACCCGCTCCCAGCAGCCACTGCGTGCGCCAGGCGTTACGCGACTGTTTCAGCTGAACGTTCGCGCCCATGCGGTCATTGTCGTTGTCGATACCAAGCAAGACAGTATGGGAGTTCTGCAAGAGGCGCAGACGCCGTGTCTCCCAGTAGAACCCGTTGATCTCCAGTTCAATGTCCTCTGGTAGCCTCTGCACGACCGCACCGTTGATCATACCGAACTGAGCCTCGCCACCGCTGTGGTCCCGGTCCCTGAGAAGGCTCTGGCCGTTGAAGTTGAACGTTCCAAAGCCGGGGAAATCAACCGACTTGTTCTCGCTGTAAAAGAGACCAATCCGTCCAGAAAGGGGCTCTCCGGGATCTGTTTCTATTTTTGCGATGCCAGTCGCGGCCTGTATCTCGTTTCGCCAGATCCCCGAGCCGGGATTCCCCGTGTCAGGATCCCTGTATCGGTATAGGGCATCCTCATTGCCCTGGTGGGTGTAGCCAAATGCCAGGTGCATCCGTACGCCATCGCTGAGCGCTTGGCTGAGACGAAGCGCTGACCTGTAGAAATCATCGGCACCGGCTTCCGTATCGACCACGACCTCGTCCTTCTCAGACGCGTAGGAGTGCAGCCCAATGACGCCTTGAAAAGCATCCCCGCCATAGACCGCAGAGCCCGGCCCGCGAACAACTTCAATGCGGTCGAGCACATTCAGTTGCAGGCTATTGATCTCAACTAGTGGCGTGCCGTTATCAAGGCTGTTGATCGGCACGTTGTCGAGCAGCACCGAAGTGCCCCGCAGCTGCCGTCCGGCGAAGCCGCGTATGTTCAGCTGCTGGCCGCCGAAGAAGCTCGTGTAAAACATCGTCGAGGGCAGGTGGCCGGCAGCATCCTCCAGGTATCGGGCTCCGCGCTGCTCCCAATCCTTGCGTGTGATGAGATCTACTGTTGACCCCGCTTGCAGGTCCGTTTCCCGGAAATGGGAAGCCACATCGACGTAGATCTTCAGGTCCAGCAGATCTTCCAACGGTAAAGAAACCAGCGTTTCAACTGTCGAGGGTGGCTTCTCGGGGGATACGCCTAACGCAGTAAGGGAAGAGAGGATGGTGAGCAAGGCTGTTACCATCATGAATCGTCGAGTGGCCCTGTACGAGTCGGTCATCTGCTTCATACGTCTGCTCCAATCTGGTAGCGCGTCCAGGCCACCGCACGAGGGGAATGATAGTCTCGCCTTGGAAGGAGGGGCATTATGAAGAGACTGATTCTGCTCTGCGTTGCCCTGGCGGCTGTGTGTGTCGCCATTCTTTATCTGAGGAATCGATCGCGGGATGAAGCGGCGCCATCCGCACCTCTGTCTCAGCGAGAAACGGTCCGGTTCGGTTTGGCCGGGCAACCGGCAAGCGCGCTGGCGTTCGTTGCTCTCGACCAGGGCTTCTTTGCGGATGCCGGGCTCGACGTTGTCGTCACCAAGCACGCCAGTGGGAAACGCGCATTGCTTGCCATGCTAGGGGGCGAAGGTGATGTGGTGACAACGGCCGAGGTGCCCGTCGTCTTTCAGAGTATGGCACGTACCGACTTCCGGCTGCTCGCCCAGATCGGTTCCAGCGACCGGGCGGCATGTATCGTGGCCAATAAGGCGGCCGGTATTGTGACACCCGCGGACCTGCGCGGAAAGCGGATCGGTACACAGCGGGCCTCTGCCGTACACTTCTACCTGCACATGTTTCTTGTGAAGCACAACATGGAACAGGATGTTGAGTTCGCGTTTATGAAAGCGGAGCAGCTTCCGGGGGCGCTGGGTGAAGGGTCGATCGATGCCATGTGCATGCGTGAGCCGTACATCAGCCAGGCGCGCGGCGTGCTCGGAGAGAACGCTGTTGTGTTTGACGAGAGCGGGATCTACTTCAGGACGGAACACCTCGTGGCAACAGAAGCTCTTGTCAAAGATAAGCCCCACGTTGTCGAAGCCCTGCTCAGGGCACTTGTGCGTGCCGAGACATTCACGAAAGAAGCACCCGAAGCCCTCGATGGAATCCTCTCCCGTCAGCTGGGGATCACCGAAGAGCGGGCCAGCGCCATTAAGGGCAACCATGTCCTTGGAGTATCACTGGATCAAGCGCTTCTGCTTGCCCTTGAGGACGAGGCGGCATGGGTAGTGAAGTACGGGCTGGCCGAGAACGCGCGGATGCCCAACTTCCTTAATTTCATCTATCCGGACGGACTCAAGCAGACCAAGCCTGAAGCCGTGACCATTATTCACTGAGCGCAGTGCGTAAGATAGCGAAGGGACCGCCTCGAGGCGGCGCGAAGATGCAGAGACTAACCCAGGGGAGTTGCCGGTGAATATCCGGATCAAGGCGTGGCTGTGCGTAGGGGCTGCCGTCCTTCTCATTCTCGCGACCTTCATCTCGCTGGGCGTGACGAATGCGCGCATGCAAGATGCCCAGCAGACAGCGGACGTGCTCACCCAGGTTCTGCAGGATGCATTTGTGCTCCAGCATCTCACCAGTGAATACTGGCGTCGACCGGTCGAACGCGTACGCGACCAGTGGTGGATCAAGGCGGATCGGCTCGCTGTAACACTGGGAGAGCTGAACACGAAATCGGAAGAAGAGGACGTCTGCCGCAATCGCGCCTTGGATGCCCAGGAAGGCGTCTCTCAACTATTCCGGCAAACGACAAGCGTCCTTGGCGATGCCGGGGGGTCCGGGCCGGATGCCCGTCTTTCTGAGTCGGCGGAACGTTTTGCCGGTCAGCTCCTGCTGCGCATGCAGTCTGTTGTGTCCGAGGTGTCTGCACTCCATGTCTATGTGGAAGCACGACGCAAGGCTGCCATGCGCACCGAACGCCGAATCGGGGTTGCCTGCCTGCTGTTCCTCGCGGGAACGCTGATCGCGGTTTCGTTCTGGCTCGAGCGTGCGGTTGTCGAAAGGCTGGTGACCTTGCACCGGGGAACGGAGATCATCGGTGATGGCAATCTCGAGTACCGGGTTGGGATGCCGGCTCACGACGAGGTCGGGGCTCTGTCGCGCGCATTTGACGACATGGTTGAGCGGCTGCGAACAACGATGGCCTCGCGGGATGAGCTAAACGCCGAGGTGGCGCAGCGGCGCAAGGCGGAAGAGGAGTTGGCGCGTTCAAACCGCGATCTTGAGGCGTTTGGCTACTCCGCATCGCACGATCTACAGGAACCGCTGCGGAAGATCATTGCGTTCAGTGACAGGGTGTCGTCCGGGTGCAGGGACACGCTTGACCCTAAGTACCAGGACTACCTTGACCGCGTTCGCAACGCAGCGATGCGCATGCAGGCGTTGATCAATGCCCTGCTTGAATACTCGCGCGTGACGACCAAGGCCAAGCCCTTTGAGCAGGTTGACCTGCGGGACGTTGTTGATGGGGTGTTGGCGGACCTGGAGGTGCGCATCGGCGAAACGGGAGCTGTCGTCAACGTATCAGGACTCCCGGTTATCGATGCAGAACCCACACAGATGCGACAACTCTTCCAGAACCTCATCGGGAATGCCCTGAAATTCCAGCGCGAGGACGTGTCTCCTGTTATTGATGTTGTGGGAGAAGTCGTGACACTGCCGGACGCGGGTGGTGAAGCCTGCCGGGTTACCGTGCGCGACAATGGAATCGGGTTCGAACCCAAATTCTCCGATCGTGTATTCCAGATCTTCCATCGTCTGCATTCGCGCAGCGAATACGCGGGAACCGGCATCGGCTTGGCGCTCTGCAAAAAGATCGCAGATCGTCACGGCGGAACCATCTCCGCAGAGAGTGTGTTCGGCGAAGGAGCAACATTCACCTTCATGCTACCGTCTCACCAGCCCGAGAGTGACCTGGAGCCCGAAGAGAGTGATCGGTGAGCAGCTACCAGCAATCAGTGTCGCCCGCTGCACGACTGTCAGAGGAGAGAGCGTAGGGACAGATATTGTAGTGCGGTAGAGCGTTGTGCCCGTGGCAACCGCCTCTGCTACGAAAAGCGCGGCTTCGAGCAGCGTTGCAGGCTCTCTTCCTTGTGTTCACGCTCGTCCAGGCCGATGCGGCGGAATAGATCCGCCCGGCTGGCAAACGAGCCGTAGTCCTGCTCGAAAATGCTCTCGACGGGCTCTGTTTCCCATTCCGGATGTTCCTTTACGAGCAATGCATATTCGTGCTCCGCATGATCCTCGAAATGGGCATTGAGCTCGTAGCTCAGCCGCGGCTTGATGACATAGAGTATCCAGCTAACGTGGTAGTAGAAGAAGGCGATAAACTGGGGCAGGATGCGGTAGCGAAACACGCCTTCCTTAATGCCCAGTCTGTCGATCATCTCTTCCAGGATAAGCAGGTGCCACTGTTCGTTGTCCTGCTGTTGACGCGACTCGGTCACGAAATCGAAGATGCGTCGTGCAAAGTCCGGCGCACCGTACTTGTGCGTGATCGCAATGTAGGCAACGTGTTCCCATGCCTGGTAAGGAACACGGGCGATGACCTCGAGGACTTTGAACTTGGACAGCGTCCGCTTGCGTCCGTAGAAGAGGTCCATCGAGACAAAGAGCATACTCGCCAAGAACCCATACTTGATACGGGGTGAGGCAAGCGTCGACTCCTGTTCCGTCTTGAGATAGGCGGTGTCATGTTTCATGGTTGCATTCTAGCCTACGACATTGCTGATAGGCAAGCGCACGCGAAAGGCGAGCGCTTTGAGCCGTCGCTTCGAAGGGGAGCGGAAGACAAGGGACAGGCAGTGTATCCAAGAAAGTTGCAGGTCTTTTCGATAGAGTAGGGACAGCCCGGAATGGCGTCCACGTAAGTGCTGTTCCGGTACTCTGTCGCAAGCGTTGTCGGCCATAAGCTCTTGCCTGAGAGGGGGGGCGATAGGTGTCATGCTTTCCGTCCCGCTGCCTCCCTTGCATTATCACAATCCGTAAAATTGGGGTTGTCATGGAGAAAAGGACAGGTGTAGACTTCTTTAGACGCGGTAAGACTGAGGCGATCCATGATCGGGAACAAGACAGCGTTGAGAACGAGTGCTCTGTTGGTGGCGGCAGCTTCACTGACAGCTTGCGGTTCTCATCGGCCCTTGGTCATGCCGGCCACACCGCAGGCGATCCGCCAGCGGGTCGAGGCATCCGAGGCACCACTCACCATCGTCCATGCCTGGGCAACGTGGTGCGATCCGTGTCGCGAGGAGTTCCCCGAGGTGATGAAAGTGCTGGAACGCTACGAGGAAAGGGGCGTGCGCCTCATTCTGATTTCCGCGGATGAACCCGATGAGACAGAGCTGGTCGAGGCATTCCTCACGGAGCACCTGTCGACGATAGGGAGTCTTGTTACCACAGAGCTCAGTGAATCGTTCATTGAGGCACTTTCGCCGACATGGACCGGAGCCCTACCCGCATCCTTCTTCTATAGGAATGGCAGATTGGTTAAGGAGTGGGAGGGCATACGCTCCTTCGATCACTATTCAGAAACGATAGACGCACTGTTGGGAAAAGGTAGAAAGAAACGCTGAAACTGAAATGTGGCCAGGGGCCTGGATCTCGAAAGTCTGGCACCAAGTCCTACGGAAGGAGACAAAAACATGAAACTGTATTGTGCCGTTGGCTCAATTATCGCGGCGAGCGTCCTCGCAGCGAGCGCGGGAATCGGGATTGGCGATGCGATTGTCGATACCGACGTTGGAATGGAAAGCACGGATGGCAAGACGATCACCTTCGATGACGTGAAAGGCGCTAAAGGGCTGCTTGTCATATTCACCTGCAACCACTGCCCGTTCGTAATTGGCTGGCAGGACACCATGGTGGAGCTGGGAAACGCCTATCTGCAAAAGGGCATTGGCGTCGTCTTCGTGAATTCAAACGATCCCGCCCGCGTTGCGAGCGATAGTCTTGAGGACATGCGAAAGATGGCCCGGAAGCAGGGCTACCAGTTCCCCTATGTTGTTGATGCCACCTCGGGAGTGGCCCGGAACTTCGGTGCAAAGAAGACGCCGGACGTGTTCCTTTTCGATGCCAACGGTAAGCTCGTCTACCGTGGGGCCGTTGGCGAGGGGGGACGCCAGCCTCAGCGTGATGGTGAGCCCTGGCTGAAGAATGCCCTGGATGCCGTTGTTGACGGGCGAAAAGTGGCAAAAAGCAAGACCAAGGCGGTTGGCTGCAGCATCAAGTTTCGCTAGCCGCTGAGAAGGCTGATATAAGGTGCCCCGTGATCGCGGAAAAAAGCGATATCGCCATGGACAGCTCTGATCGCCTGGAAGCGTCGCGAGCGGCTCCCCAGCCGGCCCCGGAACCGAAACACGTAGAGCAAGTGTGCCCCTTCTGCGGGGCACCGCTCATTCCGCAACGCTGCAAGCTCGTCTGCCGCAGCCAAGTATGCGGCTACCGCATCGTATTCAACTGCTCGGAATTCTGAGCGTTATCGCTTCTTGATGTAGATTGAGCATCCTGCTCGACCGTGGAGAAACGACCGCGAGTAGATTGTCCGGCCCTAACCACCCCCCTTCTTTGGAAGCGTTAAGCTTGGCCTCTGATAAACATCTCGAAGGTAGAGGCGTGATGTCGGTGGGCGAGAGGAGCCAGTTGGCGACAACTGGCTCTCCTCTGGAAGTACATCCTGTTGTCGCCAACTGGATGCGGGGGGGCGTTGAAGCGAGAAGGGGCAGATCTGTCGTGCGTAAGTCCCCGGTCTGCTGGCGTGATTCTCAGGGGAATGTGCGGTTCTGAGAAGATTGAGTACTGAGATTACGTGAAGAGATTACGTAAAATGTAGAAGCCGCTGGGATTTGCGTGAAGTTTCAGCCTAGTCGATCAGCTCGACAAAATCGCGGTCGACATCAACGGCCACCGCTTGCCCGATCAGTTCGACGTTGAGGCGAACGGTGCCAGAGCCACGGGTGGATTCAATGACGCCCTCGACGCCCATGAATGCACCACCCCGAATACGGACGTGGCGGCCTTCGCGAAGGGCCTCAATGGTTCCCAGCGTGGGGTCGATATCGAGTGCCTGTCGCACCTGATCAAGCTGGTGGACCAGCACGTCTTCTGATGGTGGCACGATGATCGATATGACGTGATTCGTCTGGAGAAGATGCGTTCGATCTTCCCGCTCGAAGGAGACGAAGAAGTAGCCGGGAAACATGGGGATCTCCACGGTCACCTTGCGACGCTGGTAGATCTTGGTCTCTGTGCGCAAGGGGAGATAGTACTCCAGGCCGCGTGCTTCGCAAAGCTCCGCAACCTTCTTTTCACTCCTCGGACGCAAGTAGAGAACATGCCAACTCATGCCGGCGGAATCTAGCGGGTTTCCCAACCAAGGGCAAGTCAATGGAAATGGGTTGTTTCATGAGGGGTGGTCAGCCTACAGTCTGCCATGCTTTCTCGACACTACTTCACCGTGCTCGCTTTCGTGTCCCTGTTGGCACTCCCACTTCCGCAGGTCGTGTCGGCTGCGACGCCGGTTGTTCTTGTGCAGGGGACCTCGTCCATGCCGACAGAGTCCGAGCGTCAATATGGGGTCTCCGTGACAGCACGCCTCTCCCGCTGGCTTGACGCGATACCCATCGCACACACGACAACTACCGACGATGCACTCACCGACGCGAGTCTGCGTACGGCCAAGGTTCTGATCCTGGGATACAACCCCAACCCGCAGCCCAAGACCCTGACTGTTCTCAGGCGGCACTGCGCCCGCGGCGGAAAGCTCATCGTCTTCTACGGAGCCGATCCAGAACTCGCGAAACTGATGGGGGTGCGACTGGGTGCTTACATGGCCGCCAAAGGCTCGCGGTGCTGGAGTGCGATGCGGGCCCGCCAAGACCGTCTCGACGGCATGCCCGACCAGGTGCGCCAATTCTCTCGCAGCATCCGTCCCGTTTATCCGGCAGCCAAAGGTGCTCGTGTTGTGGGCGAATGGGACAATGAACAAGGCAAGCCTTCCGGTCATCCCGCCGTCGTCGAATCGGATCACGGTGTCTGGATCACGCATGTTCTTTTGAATGATGGTGATACGTCTGCCAAGCAGCGCCTGCTGTTGGCCTGCGTGGGTCGCTACCTTCCGGACGCCTGGCGCCGCGGGGCAGAGCACGCCCTGGCCCGATGTGGTCGGGTGGGAAACGCAGACAAGGCGAAGCAGGTCTGGCAAGAAGCGCATAGCCTGGCCATAAAGCCCGAAGCCCCTCCGGCTGCGGCCGAGCAGTATCGTCTTGCCACTGGGTACTACCGGCAGGCGGAGCAGGCCTTTAACCGTCGATGCTACCATGACACCGTCAAGCTGTGTGATTCGGCTGAGGCGGCCCTTATCCGTTCGGTTGCGGCGAGTTACCCTCCGCGCCGAGGGGAGCTGCTTGGGGTCTGGGATCACACGGGGCTCGGGCTGTATCCCGGCGATTGGGACCGTACCTGCCGGGAGCTCCGTGGCATGGGAGTCACGGATCTCTACGTCAATCTGCTCTGGTCGGGTCGGGCCCACTATCCGAGCGCCATCGTTCCCCACTCCCGGACCTACAAGGACTACGGCGACCAGGCCGACGCCTGCGTCAAGGCAGGGCGACGCCACGGCATCCGAATTCACGCCTGGAAAATCTGTTGGAAGCTTGAGGGCGCCCCCGAGGCGTTTGTGGCCAAGCTCAAGCAGGCCGGTCGCCTGCAGGTGACGGATGCCGGCAAGACTCTCCCCTGGTTGTGTCCATCGCGGGCGGACAACGTGCAGGTTGAAGTGGACGCGGTCCGCGAACTGGTCGACCGCTATGCCGTTGCCGGTGTCCATCTTGACTTCATCCGGTACAACGATTCCCGCGTCTGCTGCTGCGATGGCTGCCGGATCCGCTTCTCGCGTGACACGAAGCTCCCTGTTGCCCCATGGCCGGCCGCGTTGAGTCAATCGAAGACGCGCGCGGCCTTCAATCAGTGGCGCTGCGGTCGCATTACTCACTATGTTCGCGAAACACGGACGATGCTGCGTCGAGTCGCGCCGACCGTGCGACTGTCCGCTGCTGTCTTCGGGCGCTATCCCCTCTGCAAGGACAGCGTTGCCCAGGATTGGCACCTCTGGCTCCAACGCGATTACGTGGATGTCGTATGCCCCATGAACTATACGGACGATCCCGGGGACTTTCGCCGCTGGCTCGCGGGACAAGTCGCACTTCCCGGCGCTTCCGGCCGTATTCTGCCCGGCATTGGTGTCACGGCAAAGGAGTGCAATCTCGACCCATTGCAGGTGATCGGCCAAGTTCTCGAGGTGCGTCGCCACAGTCTGCCGGGGTACCTGCTTTTCGACCTGAACCAGACCCTGGCCCGCGAGACTCTGCCGGCCCTCTCCCTGGGGATTTCCTCCAGGCCGTAATTTGCGGACGCCCAATCGGCTTTTCTGTTTACGCTGGATTCCTTTTTGGATACGGTAGCGGTCACGTCTTAATCTGACGAATTGACCAAAAGGAGCGCTTCATGGCGGAGTCACCGACAGGCTGCAAATACAAACGCATTTTGCTGAAACTCAGCGGCGAGACGCTGCAGAATCGTGAAAGCGGATTGGCTATTGACCATGATGCCGTGATGACGGTTGCCAAACGCATCCAGAGCGTGTCTCAGATGGGTGTCCAGGTGGCGATCGTCGTCGGCGGCGGGAACCTCTTTCGCGGACTGAGTGGTGCCGAGCGTGGCATCGATCAGTCCTGTGGCGACTATATGGGCATGCTGGCGACCATCATGAACGCCCTTGCGCTCCAGAATGCCATGGAGCAGATCGGTCTGGAGACCCGTGTCCAGACGGCTATCAGCATGCCGCGTGTCGCGGAGGCCTTCATTCTTCGCAAAGCACTCCGGCATCTCGACAAGGGCCGCGTGGTCATTTTCGGCGGCGGCACAGGGAATCCCTTCTTCAGTACGGACACGGCCGCCGCGCTACGGGCCAGTGAAATCGGAGCGAATGCACTGTTGAAAGCCACCAAGGTGGATGGCGTCTACTCGGCCGATCCTATGAAGGACCCGGATGCTGAGCGCTATCACCGCCTCACGTATGGTGACGCACTCAGTCGTTCTCTCAAGGTCATGGATGCAGCGGCTTTCTCTCTCTGTATGGAGAACAACATTCCAATCGTCGTCTTCAATTTCTTTGAAGCCAACAGCATCGAAAACGTCGTTCAAGGCGCGGACATCGGTACGATCGTCTCGTCCTAACAGGAGGTCTACAGCATGGAATCCATAGAAGAAGTACTACTCGACAGTGATGACAAGATGGAAAAGTCCGTCGCTTACGTGCTGGAACAGTTCTCGGGACTGCGCACGGGCAAAGCATCTCCGGCCCTTGTGGAGAACATTCAGATTCCCTACTATGGGACCCCGACACGGCTACGCGAGCTTGCCGGCATCGCCACGCCGGAGCCACGTCTGATCGTGATTAACGCCTATGATCCCACCGCATTGGGGGAGATCGAAAAGGCCATTTTGGCAGCCAACCTTGGGGTAACACCCATGAATGATGGGCGCGTTGTTCGCGTTCCGATCCCCGAGCTGAGTGAGGAACGCCGCATTGAAATGGGGAAACTCGCCAAGCGCATGGCCGAAGAAGGGCGCGTAGCGGTACGCAACATCCGTCGTGATGCTAACGAGCAGATTAAGACGCTTCAGAAAAGCAGCTCGGTGACGGAAGACGAGCGGGATGATGGTCTGAAGGAAATCCAGAAGTCGACGGACGACTATATCAAGAAGATTGACGAGGCCGTAAAGGCCAAAGAAGCCGAGATCATGGAAGTCTAGAGGTTGACGGCTTGGCAACGCACAAGCTATAGTGCGGGCAATGTGACTATAGGAGCTCAATAATGGCTGACGATACCTCAAATGATAGCGCCCTGCCACCCAAACTGAATCTACGCAAAGTTTCTCCGGCTGCTGCGCCTCCCCCAGAGCCGCCATCGGAGGATGCTGCCCCGGTAGCGCCAACAGCCGAAACCATGCGAATTAAGATTCCTGAAACTGAAACCACCGCTCCTGAGTCCCCAGCCCCGAAGGCGCCCGCCCCGAAGCCGAAACCTGCTTCGCCGGCCGGTGGCCCTGTTAAGCTGAAAGCAAGACCCAAGGCGGCCGGCGCCGCCGGTTCCGGCCCGAAACCTCTCACACCTCCGGGCGCAGCCTCGACCCCGCCGGCTGCCGCAGGCGGAAAGCCGGCCTCACCGCAGGCCGTCAAGCCCAAGAGCGTCAGACTAAAGCCGGTTGCGGTGGGTATCAAGCGGCCTGGCCCTGACGCGGATGCACCCGCAGGCTCCAAGCGCGAGACCTCCAAGATCCCACTCGAGAGTGCGACGGCACCGGGCCTCACCGCGGCGCCCGCCGGTATCTCTGCGAACACCAAGACGATCAAGATCAAGCCGTCCGTTGCTGACAACAGCCGCATCAGTGCCCCCATCGCAACGGCGGCCGCGGCCGCCCCGGCAGAGCCCGTGGTTCCGGACCCGAAACGCCAGACCTCGCGTATCTCGCTTGAAGCCGCATTGGGATCGGATGGCAACGGGCAGGCGGACACGGGGCCGAAGACCATTCGGCTTAAACGTCCCAGTGAAGCGCCGACCGTGAAAGTCAAGAAGGCCCCCGAAGCCGCCAAGAGTGATGGCGAACTCCGCAAGACGGCCCAGATTGAGATGCCGCCGGACGAGCCCGACACACCGGCGACCCAGCGGAAGACGATCAAGGTAAAGCGCCCTTCGCAGCGCCGCACCGTCAAGAGCGTATCCGTGAAGCGGGGGACAGGCGATCAGGCAGCGACACCGGCTGCTGCAGGCGGGCCTGCTATCGCTTCAGCCGTATCGGCTCCACCACAGGATTCTGCTCACTGGACCTTCATCGTGACATCCATCGCCGCCATGCTCATCTGTTTCGTCCTGATCTACCTGCTTTGTGCGCAGGTCCTCGGACCTAACATTTCGCTGACGGAGCTGGCCTACGCGGCGCCCGAGGTCGAGCTTCCCTGGCCTGGCAGAATCACGCGTTTCTAGAAGAACAAAGCTACAGCACGCGCCTATTGGGCTCGTTAAGGAGAATACATCATGGCATCAGAGAATGTCGTTCATATTGAAGCCGATAACTGGGACTCGGAAGTCCTTTCGTCTGACACTGTCGTACTTGTTGATTTCTGGGCAGAGTGGTGTGGTCCCTGTCGCGCCATCGCTCCGACGCTTGATGAGTTGGCCGGTGAGCTGGACGGCAAGCTCAAGATAGCCAAAGTTGATGTGGACAAGAACCCGCAACTTGCCGGCGATTTTGGTGTGCGCTCCATTCCAACACTGCTTGTATTCAAGGGCGGTGTCGTCCAGGAGCAGATGGTTGGTGCTACCAGCAAAGCGGTGTTGAGCGAGAAGCTCTCCGCATACCTGGACTAGGCAGCTAGAGGGCGCCACGGCCCCTCTCCGTAACCGTTGAGCTTCGTGGGGTGGCGGGAGATTCGTGCATCCAGCGCTGATATCTTGCCATGAATCTCGCTAGGTTCATCAGAGCGATAGGCCTAACGGTTAGCCCTGTTCTACCGATAGCCCTTGGTCTTGATCCGTCGTTCTGTGCGGGCATTTGTTACCACGCCAATTGCAATGCAGGCCGTGGCTGCCAGGCACGTGCGACCAGGATAGATAGCTTCCCAGTCAAGCATCAGGGCGCACAAGCACACTAGTAGAAGACATACTCCTGCTACGGTCGTGGCGATTGCAATGATCTGGCGTCGCGTCGTCTTTTCCATCTGTGGCTTCCCTGCTTCTTTCTCCCAAGTCACACGAGAGATATAATACCATACGCCTCCGTGTGGACAACTGCATGAAAAGCGACAGAGCGTAGCCAAGATTACGACAGGTGGTTCGAAGTTGTCACTCCTTGAATGCGTTCCCCATCCAGTTCATGCTCACAAAGATCCCCCCGGCTCGCCCCGGGGAGTCTCAGGCTTCAGGCTACAAGCGCCCGCTCCCCCTCCCTTTCCTTGCCCGGCCGGCGCGGCCGGCCGGGCAAGGAAAGGGGTGTTTTTGGGGCGTCCTTCGTAGCCTCACAACCTAACAATCCCCGGGGCAAGCCCGGGGGATTTCTCCCTCAGAAGTGACATCCTATTTCAGGACGGGACCCCTTGTTCTGTTGGACATTCCGTGTTGGTTACTGGATATTCAGCCGATTGCCCATGTCGTTCTGAAATTCCAGGGGCTTCCGCCCCTGGCGCGCGATTGACAAAGAGGACGCTCTCGGCTTGCACCGCTTCGCATTTGGTGAGAATCTCTACAATATATGAACCTCAACAACGTTATATAGCTGTGGCCGAGATGGACCAACTGGATGATAGGGAGCTGGTTGCCCGCTATAGGCGGGGAGATGTGGCGGCGTTGGAAGTACTCGTTGAACGGTACAAACGACAGCTGTTTAGCTACATCCTGAATATGACGGGCAATGCCGGCGAGGCTGATGAGATCTTCCAAGAGGCGTGGCTGAAGGTGATCCGAAAGATTCACCTGTACCGTCACAAGAACTTCTTTGGGTGGCTGGTCCGGATCACACACAACGTGGTGATTGATAAGGCTCGACGAAAGAAACCGAACGTGAGTCTCGACCAGGAAAGCGATGAAGGAGCATCACTGAGCAACATGTTGGCGGATCCGGGACCATCACCGCGAGATGGCATAGGTAACGAGGACTTGGGCATCAAGATAGCAGCAGCCGTGGCGACACTGCCTGCTGAACAGAAGGAGGTCTTCATCTTGAGAACGAAAACAGAGCTTTCCTTTAAAGAGATCGCGAAGATCCAGAAGACCTCGATCAATACAGCGCTGGCGCGGATGCAGTATGCATTGGCAAAACTGCGGGTCCCTCTGAAGGAGTGCTACGAGGATTTGGCAATAGCGGAGACTACCCCATGAACTGTAAAACGATACGAGACGATATTCTCCTGGCGGACTCCGGAGAGCTTTCTCCTGACCGTCGCCAGCAGCTCTCTGCACATCTCGAGAGCTGCACTGACTGCGCCGCATTTGCGAAAATGGCACAGTCACTGACCGAAGCCGCACGGGAAGGCCTTCCCCAGGACACGCCGCATCCCTCTGTGATGGTGGCCATCCGTGAAGCCGCGACGGCCCGCCGCCGGACCCGGTGGATTGGATTCCCGGTGGGTGCAGTTCGCCTGGTCGCGTGTGCAGCTACGTTGGCCCTCGTTACCGGAGCACTGTGGTTGACTGTCTTCTCGGACTCACCCGATGGGGCCGATTCCCGCGTGGCCGCGCTCAGTACGATGGTGGCCATGGTGTCCGAAAGTGTGAACGACGATGCGACGCAGCTGACGGTTGTCGATGACGATCAGGATCTCAAGGCTGTTGCGCGCCAGCTCCTGGAGATGGAGGGGTTTGACGTCGACGATCTGTTTGACGACGAGGTGCTTAGTCTATTCGAGGAGCCTGCTCCCACAACGACTCAATGGCATAGAACTCCCTCGTCTCCGGCACAAAAATGTGTGTGATGACGTCAACGTAGTCCAGTACCATCCACCCGGCTTCCGGCGTCCCCGCACGCCGGTAACACTGCACACCCTCCTGCTTGAGTTGGTGCTGTATGTCGCCGAAGAGCGCTTTCAAATGTGGTGCGCTCATCCCGGAGGTAATCACATAGTAGTCGGTGATTGTTGAGTCCTCGCGGACATCAAGCACCACGGTGTTCTGGGCTTTCTTGTCTTCGAGAATCTCACGTATGCGTTTTGTCAGCGCCAGGGCTTCGATGGCGGGCCTCCTCAGCGGCACCTGTTCTGGTAGAGACGGTGCTCGGTTATGTACATTTCCACGAGTGCGGGGACAAGATACCGGATACTCATACCTTCCGCAACCCTGTGCCGAATGTCCGACGATGAGATATCGACCATCCGGCCGCGCGCCACGCTCGCCAGCAATTTCGATGGCCAGGGCGGATCAAGGTTGAGATCGGGTTCAGTCAGTTCTGCAATGTCACTGCCTGGGCGGGATATCGTGGCGAACGAGCAAAGCTCCAGAAGAGCGTAGATGTCTCGCCAGAGGTGAAGCTCCGTAAGTGTGTCGGCGCCGATGATGAAGAACAGCTCTGCTTCGGGATAGAGCCTGCGAACCTCGCGCACCGAATCGACGGCAAAGGACGGGCCGCCCCGCACGATTTCAATATCAAGGAGCTCAAACTGGAGATTGTCCTGCAGCGCCCGCTCCAGCATGGCAACGCGGTGCTCTGTGGGCGCGAGCATCATGGGGTCTTTGTGCGGCTGGATGAAGCACGGCATGAACAGTATCTTCTCAAGATCGAAGTCCTCGAGCGCGCACTGCGCCAGCAGCAAGTGTCCCATGTGGATGGGGTTGAACGATCCTCCCAGGATGCCAATTCGTGGTCTGCCGATTGTATTCATACTAGAGTTTCATGCCGGCAGCGATGTCCTCAAGTGCCGCCTCGTCTCGAATCGTGATTTCCCTGCCCTGGACATCAACCATGCCGCTGCTCTGCAGTTTTCTGAACGTGCGGCTGATCGTCTCCGCAATCGTGCCAAGCCGGGATGCGAGAACGGTTTTGGTTGTCGTTAGCGTCACGACCGGTGACCCGGCCTCCTCGGATAGAGTCAGAAGGTGCTTTGCGAGGCGTGCCGAGACGTCTTTGAGCGAGAGATCATCAATCAGCCCGACGAAGCGCCGCAAGCGTAGGGATAGCGTTGCCAGCATCTTCAACAGCACTTCAGGATGTTCCCGGCCAACGCTTAGGAGTGCTCCTCGCGGGAGGTAAAGCGTGCGCGATGCCTCGACGGCCACGGCGGCCGCCGGATAGGTTGAGCCCTCGAAAACGGGCACTTCGCCGCAGAGTTCGCCTCCTCCTTCGAAGACGTGCAGTACCTGCTGACGACCATCGGGGCCGAAACGATGCACGTTCACGGCACCGTCGACAATAACATGGAAGCCCGTTGCTTCCTCATCCTGCTGAAACAGGTACTCGCCCTCTTCATACTCCCGTACCGTACCGGCTTCCGCCAGTGCACGGGCGCCTTCGTCCCCGAGGCCTGCGAGATTTGGCGTTGATTGCAGAATCAACGCCCGCTCATCCGATGATGTGGCTAGTGTTTTCAAGGACTATCAACAAAAATCAAAAAAAGTTGCGCAACTTGACTTAGGTCAAAGCGTGATTCGGGTCAGCGCCGTATGATGCTCCCAGATTGAGTACGGAATTGAGCTTACCACAGGAGGATATCATGGCCACACGGAAAATCATCGAGATCGACGAAGATATGTGCAATGGCTGCGGGAATTGCATTACGGGATGTGCGGAAGGTGCGCTCCAGTTGGTCGATGGCAAGGCCAAACTAGTCAAGGAGCAGTTCTGTGACGGGTTTGGTGACTGCATCGGCACCTGCCCTACCGGCGCGCTGACGATCGTGGAGCGCGACGCGGATGACTTCGATGTAGAGGCGACGCGCGAGAACCTCCGTCAGACCCAGGGCGAAGAGGCCGTAAAGCGCATGGATGAAGCCAATATTGCCCATGACCGCGGTGAACACCCGGCCCCACCGCCGGCTGCACCGGCCCCGCGTCCCCACGGCGGAGGCGGTTGCCCCGGCTCACGCATGCGGATGGCCGCACCGGCAGCCGCAGCAGCTCCGGCGACACCAACGACATCACCGGCCGGCGGACAGATGGTCCGTTCGGATCTTGAGCAGTGGCCCGTACAGCTACACCTTGTGCAGCCCGGCGCTCCGTTCTTCAGCAACAAGGAGTTGGCCATTCTCAGCACGTGCTCGCCGATCGCCTCGGCTGACGCCCACTGGCGTTTCATTCGCGGCCGGGGCATTGTCGTGGCCTGTCCGAAGCTGGACCAGACGGATCCGTATGTCGACAAGCTGGCCGGCATTCTGCAGGACACCACGATACCCAAGGCCATCATCGTTCGTATGGAAGTGCCCTGCTGCGGTGGTCTTACTATGATTGCCCAGGAAGCGGTGCGCCGCAGTGGCCGCACCGACCTGATCCTCGAAGAGGTTACCGTTGGCCTCAACGGCGACATCCAGGCCACGCGAACACTGACGGTTTAAACAGGAGAGATGAGAATGAAGAACTATGATGCTTTCAAAGGGATCCCTATCCCGGTCAAGGACGTCGTCGAATATGCTGACGGGTCTGTTGTCAGCAAAACCATTCTGGATATGCCGGCAGGAACGCTGACATTCTTTGCCTTCGGGGCAGGGGAGGGGCTCAGTGAGCACACCGCTCCCTATGACGCCACGGTCCAGATTCTTGACGGTGAGGCCGAGATCATCATTGACGGCAAACCGACTACCGTGAAGACAGGCGAGCTCATCATCATGCCGGCCAATATCCGCCATGAGTTGCGAGCCATCAAGCCATTCAAAATGCTGCTGATCATGATTCGTGAGAAGCAGCCCAAACCCGAATAGAGAAAACAACGTTTCTGCAAGAGTGCAGGTGCAACAACACAAAGAGAGGACGAGCGAGAATGAGTACAGAGAATACAATGTTCTGCTACCAATGTGAGCAGACAGCAAAAGGAACAGGGTGTACCAAATTCGGTGTATGTGGCAAGGATCCCGAAGTGGCCGCCCTTCAGGATCTGCTTGTACATGCCGCCAAGGGCATCTCCATGTACGCCCACCGCGCCAGGGAACTTGGCGTGAAAGACCATGACATTGACGTGTTCGTGACCGAGGCCCTGTTCACAACGGTTACGAACGTGAATTTCGACGCTGAGCGACTCGAAGGACTCTTGCGCCAGGCTGCCGAGATCAAGGACAAGGCCAAAGCGCTCTACGAAGACGCCTGCCGCGCTTCCGGCAACATTGTTGAGACGCTGTCCGGGCCAGCCCAGTGGCACGCAGCTGCTGACCGCGCCGGCTTGGTTGAAGAGGGACGTGAAGTCAGCATTCCTGAGCGTATCAAGACGGGTGGCGAAGATGTCACGGCGCTGCAGGAGCTTCTGATTTACGGACTGAAGGGCACCGCTGCCTACGCGGACCATGCTCTTGTGCTGGGCAAGGAAGATGATTCCGTTTTCGCCTATTTCCATGAGGCCCTGGACTTCCTGACGAAATCCGACGTCACGGTTGACGCGCTGGTCGGCATGAACCTGAAATGTGGTGAGGTGAATCTCTCGGTTATGGGCCTGCTTGATGCAGCCAATACCGGTGCCTACAAGAACCCCGTACCGACCCCCGTCCGCGTGACGCCGGTCAAGGGCAAGGCCATCCTGGTTTCCGGGCACGATCTGAAGGATCTGGAAGAGCTCCTTAAGCAGACCGAGGGCAAGGGAATCAACATCTACACCCATGGCGAGATGCTGCCGGCTCACGGTTATCCCGAGCTGAAGAAGTACAGTCACCTGGTGGGTAACTACGGTGGTGCCTGGCAGGACCAGCAGAAGGAATTCGATGCCTTCCCCGGCTCAATCCTGATGACAACGAACTGCATTCAGCACCCGCACGATACCTACAAGGCCCGCATCTTCACGTCAGGCCTCGTGGCATGGCCCGGTGTTGAGCACATCTCAGACGGTAACTTCGCCTCTGTGATTCAGTCTGCACTGGACGCTCCTGGGTTTGCCGAGGATGAAGAAGAGAAGACGATTACCGTTGGATTCGGTCATGACGCCGTGCTGGGTGTTGCCGACAAGGTTATCGAGGCCGTCAAGGGCGGCGACATCCGCCACTTCTTCCTCGTTGGAGGATGCGACGGTGCGAGGCCCGGCCGGAACTACTACACGGAGTTTGCCGAGCAGGTGCCGGAGGACTGCGTGATTCTGACGTTGGCCTGTGGAAAGTTCCGCTTCAACAAGCTCGACTTCGGCGACATTGGCGGTATTCCGCGTCTGTTGGACATGGGGCAGTGTAACGATGCCTACTCGGCCATCCAGGTTGCCGTTGCATTGGCTGAGGCCTTTGACACCGACGTCAACAGCCTGCCACTATCAATGGTTCTCTCATGGTACGAGCAGAAAGCATGCTGCATCCTGTTGACGCTGTTGCATCTTGGTGTGAAGAACATCCGCATCGGACCGAGCCTGCCGGCCTTTATCTCACCGGCCGTGCTTAACGTCCTGGTCGAGACATTCAACATCATGCCAATCACGACGGCAGAAGAGGACCTCAAGGCGATCCTGAACTAGGCCTTTCTGGTCAAAGAAACAGAGGCCCCCGGTTCCGCAAGGAGCCGGGGGCCTTTTTCTGCGCTATGGGGATTGGGTGTGCTTGCTTGTGCAGGCTGAAGTCTCACGAATCCAGCTGTGGGGAGAGGATTCAGACGCATGACCAATGCACCGGAGGTTCTGAAGAAACCGCCGTGCTCTGTGGGAGTCCTACTTCCGCCAGAAGCTAGGCAGCAAGATAATGAGCACGGTGTAGAGCTCCAGCCGCCCCAGCAACATGAAGATGGTCAGTAGAATTTTGCCCACGGCGGGAATGCTTGCGAAGTTCTCGACTGCTCCAACCCCGCCAAGTCCCGGGCCAATGTTCCCCAGCGTCGCAATGACCGAGGAAAGCGCTGTCTGTAAATCGGGGGTGAAGAACGTCATGAGCAGGGTCCCCAGCGCGAACACCAGGACGAAGAGCACAAAAAAAGCGGAGATGTGGGATATGACATCCTGCGTTACGGGGGCACCCCCTATCTTCACCTTCAACACGGCCTGCGGCTGCATGAAGAGCCTGATTTCTCGCAGGCCCTTCTTGATGACAACTAACATGCGGATGTTCTTCATTCCGCCCCCCGTGGAGCCGGCACAACCACCGATGAACATCAGTAGAATCAGGACGACCTTGGATGCCCCTGGCCACGCGTCGAAGTTCTCCGTGCAGAAGCCGGTTGTGGTCATAATCGAGGTCGATTGAAAGAAGGCCGCCCGGATGGCATGTCCGAAAGAGGGATACGTTCTGCCGTAGATGTTCAGGATAATCACGAGCGTGGCCGTCAGCCAGGCACCCACATAGAATCGGAATTCCGGATCCCTGAAGTAGCAGAGGGGTTTTCCGCGTAGCGCGCGGAAGTTCAAGGCAAAATTTGTTCCCGCCAGGAACATGAAAACGATGATGACCGTCTCGATATAGACACTGTTGTATGCGGCAATGCTGGCGGAACGGGTGGAGAAACCACCTGTCGCCATGGTTGCGAATGCATGACAGAACGCATCGAACCAGGTCATGCCACCGAGGCGTAGGAGACCGGCCTCTGCAACGCACAGCAGGACATAGACACCCCAGAGCAGCTTGGCTGTTGTTGCGATACGGGGTGTGAGGCGATCCTTGGATGGGCCCGGCATCTCCGCCCGGTAGATCTGCATGCCGCCGACCCCCAGGAATGGCAGGATGGCGACACAGAGAACGAGTACACCCATGCCGCCGAAGAAGTGCGTCAGGGCGCGCCAGAACAGCACACCATGCGGTATCGACTCCAGGTCTGACAGGACGGACGCTCCGGTTGTTGTAAACCCGGACATGGATTCGAATACTGCCGACACCGGGTTCGCAATGACTCCCGTTGTCATGTAGGGCAGGGCGCCGAACACGGCTGCTGCAATCCAACCCAGGGCGACAATGCCAAAGCCATCCCGGCGTGACAGATCAACGGAACCCCGTGTCAGTACGAATACCACAATCCCCGTGAGCATGACGGCGGCGGCCGATATCGTAAGCCCCACCTGGGCTTGTGCGGGGTCGCCACTGAATAGGGCTATGATTGCACACGACCCCATCGCCGCCCCGAGGACGACGAGCATAACTGAGATCAGGTGCAGTACAGGTCTGTGATTCATAAGGCGGAACGTCAGCTCTTGAAGGCATTCTCGACGCGATCGACGTCTGCAGGAAGCGCGAACATGACGAGCTGATCTCCTTCCTGGATCACAAGGTCACCCGTCGGGACAAGAATCTCATCGCCACGAAGCGCGCTGGCAATCAGGCACTTGCCGGGCATCCTGAGTCGATGCACCGCTTTGCCGGCCCATCGGTGGCCCTTACGAATGGCCACGTGCAAAAACTCGCCGGGAGCACGCCGCAACTGAACGGCTGCCTTAACGTGTCGGCCGCGCACGAAGTGCAGAATGGCATTCACCATACAGAGGTGGGGGCTCACGACACCGTCCACGAGACCAATGCTTCGAATCACAGGCACATAGTCGGGATTGGTGACCTGGGCCAAGGTAAAGGTTGCTCCCAGTTTGCGTGCCAGCATGCAGCTGATGATGTTCAGTTCTTCATCGCCGGTGATGGCAACAAATGCTGTCTTGGGTCCCACCCCCGCGTTGACGAGAGTCTCCCGGTCCGACGCATCCCCGAGTAGCACGAGCGCGGATCCCAGCGCGTCGGAACAGTCACCAGCGCGCTCGGAGTCTCTCTCCAGCAGGACTGTTGGCTTTCGTACTTCTTCCATGCGCTTCGCCAAGTCCAGGCCGAGCCCGCCGCCGCCGGCGATCACGGTCTTCTCAAAGGCTTGTCGGCCGGGATACACCCAATCGAGAAACGTCGGAATTCCGTCGGGACTGATTGCCACGTAGACATCGTCACCCACTTCGAACTGAGTCTCGCCCTGCGGCAGGCTAAGGCGTCCATCACGCAGGCGCGCCACGAAACGCACTCCCGAAACCATGGACTCCGCGTGCAGTTCTGAAAGGGCGCCCTTCACGAGCGGCCCGTTGGCCCTGGCGCGAATTCCAATGATCACAAGTCGCCCGTCCAGAAGCTCTGTCGACTCGGTCAATCCCGGATGCCTCAGCATATCGAAGATCTCGCGCGCCACCTCCTCGTTCTGACTGATCATCAGATCGACACCGAGCTGCTTGAAATCAATGAGAGAGGAACGGGTCAGTTCCCGGTTGGCCACGCGTGCAACAGAATTGGTCACTCCTGCTGCGTGAGAGATCTCGCAGGCGAGAATATTGACTCCGTCAACCCCCGTCACAGCGAACGTGAGATCGGCTTTGGCCACCTCGGCTCTTTCGAGGACATCGGGAGACGAGCCATTGCCCAGGACGGTCAGCAGGTCCAGTTGGGCATCCAATGCAGCCAGCTGCTCAGAGCGATGGTCTACGATCACCACGTCATGATCCATCGCACACAGCTTTGACGCCAGGTTGCGTCCGGTATTTCCGGCGCCAACAATCAAGATCCGCACATGATCCCCCTCATGATTCTCATCAGTATCTCGCTCCCGCGCATGCCCGAATGGGGCAATCACACTAGCGGGACTCTAGTATGTCCGTGGTCTTGTGGCAAGCCATGCACAAAGAGCAGCAGCAATTCTCATTATGGCCGATCTCGGCCAACTTCAGCGGTGATAGTAGCG
>CAZCDU010000017.1:0-51674 GCA_964497125.1 uncultured Victivallales bacterium
AAGCCTCCTCAAGAGCGCATCATGCAGGGGCACCGCCTTTTGAGAGTATCCCGAAGAGTGCTCGAGCGTGTTCTCCGTCTTGCCATGGTCTATCGTTTGACTGATGAAAAGAAGTATCTCAAACGAGCGGAGCAGGAGATGCTGGCGGCGGCAGCTTTTACAGACTGGAACCCAAAGCACTGGCTGGATGTTGCGGAGATGTCTACTGCGTTGGCCTTTGGGTATGACTGGCTATATGACGATCTGTCACCCAGGACGCGCAAGACCATCGTGAACGCAATGGTGAAGAAGGGAATCGCCGTCTACAAGGGGAAGAAAGGCACGCACAACTGGAACGATGTCTGTAACGGCTCAATGATTATGACCTCGCTGGCCATCGCCGAAACACATCCCAAGCAGGCAACCGATACGATGAAAATCGCTCTCGACCTCCTTCCCCAGGCGCTGGATTCATACACAAAGGAAGGCGGCCACATGGAAGGTCCAGGCTGGTATTGGCACTATGCGAATCTCTATTCCGTTCCTACCATTGCCAGTATGGAGTCTGCATGCGGCACCGATTTTGGATTTAAGGATAAATTCTCCGGGTTTATGCAGGGCGCTCGCTTTTATCTTCATATGCACGGGCCCACTCGTTATTACTATAACTATAGCGACTCCGGTAATGGAAAGCCAGACCTCTCACCGCAGTCATTGTGGTTTGCCTCCCAGCTGAAGGATCCCGGTCTATTGTACTTTCAGTCTGAGTTAATCCGTGATGAAGATGTAAAACGTGGGCGTTTTGATCCGATGGTATTACTGTGGTGGCCTGAGTCGTTAGACGTGAAGCCTCCAAAGGAGCTGTACTATCAAACAGACGGCATCACCCCGGTAGCAAGTCATCGCTCCTCGTGGACCGACCCTGATGCCGCATTTATTGGTTTCAAGGGCGGCAAAGGTAGTGGTCCTCATGGTCACATGGATATAGGATCATTTATATATGAATCCGATGGTGTCCGCTGGGCCAAAGATTTGGGCGCACAGAGTTATGGCACTCTGGAGTCTAAAGGACTCAAACTGTTTAGTGAAGCTAGCAAAACTCAAAAAGGTGACCGTTGGAAAGTTTTTCGTTTGAACAACTTCAGCCACAACACACTGGTCGTAAACAATGCCCTGCAACGAGTAGAAGGTGTCGGCAAATTCACAGGCAAAGGGCCGGACTTCACCGTTATGGAGTTTGCCAGCCTGTATGCCCCACACCTCGACAAGGCGAGCCGAGGGGTGCGTCTGTTACCTGGAAAACGTGCTCTGATTCAGGATGAGCTGAAGAGTGGCAAGAAAGAGGCGAGCATTCGCTGGGCGATGCTGACCGGTGCAAAGGTCGAGTTGAAGGGATCAGAAGCCCGTCTGACCCAGGCAGGACGTGAACTCTATCTCTCGGTAATCGAGCCTAAGGGCGCACAGGTGGAGATCTTTCAAAGCGATCCGCCTCCGAATGATTACGATTGTCCGAACCCGGGTACCCGGATGGTCGGATTCAGCGTAAAGCTTAAACCGAATGAATCCACTCGAATCGTAGTCCTTCTGGCTCCCAACTCCATCAGGAAAGTGGAAGAGCTTACCGTCAATCCGCTAGCCACCTGGAAGAGCAATAAATGAGAAAATTACTGAAACCACTCACTGCAGCAGCATTACTTCTCGGTGTCATCGGGATTGGCTGTGTGTCGACAACGACTCTCAATAGCGCCGGCAAAGGAGAATAGAGTGAAACAGCTAATTGTAGCAACTGCGGTCATTGTAGCCATCAGTCTTTCCGGCTGTAAAGAGTCTGAGACAGAGACCGAGGCGAACCGCAGACTGGAGGATTCCGTCCGCATCCTTCAGGCGGCCCAGACGATGAACGAACTCGACAAGGCCGTCGGAGACCTGGGCATTGTTCTTACGTTTCCGGACGGTACATGGATGGCAATTCAATACCATGACAGACACGACCCAATCGAGGAATGGTACTCCTTAGCTGTAATACGCGACAGCGAGGATCGGTGGTTCTACAGTGATTATCATTTCTGCGGCTATTTGGCTTCATACCGCCACACGATAATGGGAAAACAAGAGTTTACGGAGGAAGACATCACGAATTTCGCGGACATCCACGCAGTCGCCACATCCCCGAATCTAGCGACTGCGCGGAAGAATCTCAAAGCCCTGAACTTCCGAAGATTGAAGAAATAAACTGCCCCAACAACCGCATCGACCGCTACAAATAAATCCGCCGATGGCGGCTCCATTTGAGGGTCATGCGAAGCGTCGGTGAACGATAAGGCAAACGACAGAAGGAACACGGAAAGAGAGAGTATTGCAAGCAGGAATCAGTAAATTTGGAAAGGATAGTATCCATGCAACAGTGTGAATTTCTTGGAAGGGCCCGAAAGGCTCTTATTAAACATGGCATAATGGGATCGCGGGCAAAAGCTCTGCTCGAAGAATGGAACGATCATCTCCAAAGTGAGGTGGAAAAACTCGTAGCAGGAGGCCAGGACCCTGAATCCTCTTACCAAGATGCATGCAAGGCTTTGGGCGAACCTGAATCACTGGTTGATTCCGCGGCCAAACAATTAGCCATGGAATCATGGCAAGGACGCAACCCAGTCCTGTCTTCAGGAATCCTTAGCGTGGTTATTTTTCTACTCGGCATATTCGCAATGGTAGCAGGTGGCACTCTGCTAAAGGCCAACTTTGAATATCCTTCTCCTGAAATGCTAAAGCACCTTGTTACCCTTATCGACACCTTACCATGGCTGTTATCTCTGGGCTGGCTTGCGTATCATACCCGGAAAATGCCTCTCGGGTGGAAAGGGTTATGGTTTGTCAGCACTTTTACCGCCATAATACCAAGCTTTCTGGGTTTTGCCTGCGACTCTGCTAGTGAAAATGTGAGTGTTTTCATGGCTGTGCCACGTGCTGGTTTCATTTCGAAATTCATCATCACATTCGGCCTGACATTGTTCTTTTGGTGGTTTCAGACAAGAGGCAAAAAACTGGATGATGGAAGTCACTTACTCTCTTACACCGGTTAAAAGGAGATATCATGAAACTACACTCCGCCACAGCAAGTGCGGCGGCCGCCTCTTCGCTGCTTAGATTTTCCGAGGTGAACCTGAAACGTCTGGTTGCCGTGGCAGTAGCGACGTTCTTTTTACTGCCCCCCCAAGGGCAGGCCAACATGCGGGGTCCCCACAGAGTAGAAAACGGACCTTCTTCGAGTCTCTTGGTTCCAGCAGAGGGATTGACGGTACTGGAAGAATCCCTGCGGTTCGACTTCGAAGAGGCGACCGCCACCGTCGCCGCCGAGTACAAGATCCACTGCCAGCAACCGGGTGAGCACGTGTTCGAATTTATACTGCCTGCCCAGCGCGGCCGCGAGGATCACAGCACACGGGTGATGCGCCCTGCAGAGCTGCAGATCAAGGCCGAGGCAAACCGCAAGCCGATCAAAATCCATGCAGTCCAGCTACTGAACCAACAGGAAGGTTTCGACCGGGAACTCCACGCCTTCATAAAGGAATACTATCGGGACGTGGAGATTCGGAAGATTATGCCATTCGATGAAAAGTTGGGCCGCAAGGTGTGGAGCCCGGAAGCATCATGGCGAGAAAGTCTGCCCGGCCAGGTCGAGCGCATGGTGAAGGAAGCCGCCGGCCGAATGTACGTTGTACAGTTCTCTGCAAGCCTGCAGTCCGAAAATAACACTGTCCGGGTGACCTACCAGCAACCGCTGAGTTTGAGGGAGTATGATTGGGGAAGATTTCGCAATGGACGGTTCTTGCAATCGCTTGACTATGAGCTGTCCCCTCTTAAGGGCTGGAAACTAGCTGATGATTTCCAGATCAGGGTGGAGCTGACCGCCCCCACGAGTGGCCTGCTTCGGAAGTTACGGGGGCGATCCAAGACGCTCGCGCTCTACGGGAGCGATGGCAAAAAGCTTCACGGCACTCTGCGACGCGAGGGCGGACGCCAGTCTCTTGGACTGGTTTTGGGGCGCGACTTCCCTGGTCGGGTGAAGGCGTGCTTTGGGGACGAGGACATCATCGCCCGTGCCTTCCGCACATCTTCGCACGAGCGAGAGGCCGCGGATTTACTGGCCGCTTTCTTGATGCGGAGTCGGTGAAAAAACGGCCGTGAGCACAACCATAATTCGAGAAAATGAAAGAAAAGGCACAATGAAATATCTGACCGTAGTCACGTGGACTGCCCTTGTCCTGAGCGTGGGGTGCTCAATGAACCAAGAGGAGGAGCCTCCTGCAATCACCGTCAATCCGACCTCGACGTCGGATAATCCATCGGTTGACTGGGACAAGGAACGCCAACTTGTGGTACAAGCCCCCATCCCCGGAACCTCCAATATCAAGGATCGACAACCGCTGAACGCTCGCTACACGCTTACCGCCGATAACCCCGGCAAGCTCCTCATCCGTGTCCGCGAGCCCTTACTGGTGACGGCCCCCCCGTCATGGGTTAACGCCACGGGTTTCCTTAAGTCGGATGGGCTCGCCCAACGTGTATTGGAGTTGAGTAGCGAGGACCTCGCCACTCCATTGGCGATCGAAGCACGTGTGGTGCATCTCCGTGAGCCAGAGGAAATGGTCCGTGTGGAGTTCACTTTGCATCGTGGCAATAAGGCAGAGAATTGGTTCAACTTTTACCAGTGCCGGCCGGCAAGGAAGACCATTCGTTCAAATCGGAAAGGTTCTTTTAATACAGATGGGAACCCGGTTGCTATAGATTCTGGCGAGACCGCCCCGCTGTGGTCATTCCGCTTTGGAGGCGAAGGGGATCCAACCGGGGTTGAAGTACCCCTGGACAAGGTCGGTATGCAGAAGGTGTTGATCGAGTTGGGCTGGAAGTCCAACCTCGATCAGACACCTGAAGCAGAGGGAACAAAATAGAAAATGAATATCAAGAGTTTCAAACCAGTCACTTCAATGGCGGGAGTACCGCCCCTGAGCTTATCGGTTATGTTAAAAGGAGAAGAGAAGATGAACAGACTACGCAAAACAATTGGCCAGCGAGATATGGTATCTGCCAGAGCATCAGATCAAGACGATTCTGGCGACGTTGGCAGTAGAGAAGACGCGGTAAGGTGCCAACAAGCCACTGCAGAATACGTCGCAATAGTGCCGATTCTGAGTGGTTCATTCTGCTCTTATAAGGAAGCCTGATATGACGACTCCAAACTATCTACGAGGATATGAAGATCTCTACGAAACCGACCCGCGGCAAGCGGCAAGAGCCTGGTTCAAGCAGGCACGTTATGGACTATTTCTGCATTATGGTCTCTATACCCTTGCCGCAAAGAAGGAATGGGTCCAGCTGGACGAAAAGATACCGGTTGCTGAGTATGAAAAATTAGCCGATAAGTTCAGAGCAGATCAGTTCAATGCAGAGACAATTGTCAACTTTGCTGTTGAAGCCGGAATGCAGTATATAAATCTGACTACGCGGCATCACGACTCCTTCTGCCTATTCAGAACCAAAGAAACTCCGTTCAACTCCTTGAACACTCCATGCGGGCGTGATCTGGTTGGTGAATTGGCTGATACTTGCAATAAGCATGGTGTGGGATTGTGTCTATACTATTCACATGGACGCGACTGGAAGCACCCCCATGCGGCAAATAACGACGAGTGGGGTGGTTCGCCACGGCCTAACTACGATCCAAAGGAACCGTCATACTGCTATGGTGCAGACCACGATCTTCGGCAGTACCTCGATTTCATGAAACGACAGATTGCCGAACTGCTGACTCAATATGGGCCAATTGCTTCCATCTGGCTCGACGGCATTGCTGTTCCACTCAGTGGAAATACAGATGCCTTTCACTGCCAGGAGTTGTATGATCATATACATGCCCTACAGCCACAAGTGCTGGTTTCATACAAGCAGGGAGTCACTGGAACGGAAGACTATTTTTCACCGGAACACGGTATTCCGGGCAAGGATGCTAATGCCAATAAAAAAGGAAGGATTAGCAGCCATCCCGAGACAGTGATCGAAGTGTGTACGACAATGTGCCCTGGCAGTTGGTCATACAAGGCTGACGCTGTGGGGCAGCACCTTAGCGAGGAACAGGTTTGGGAGAAACTGCAGGATGCCTGCACCAAGGACTATAACCTGCTTCTGAACACTGGCCCTGTGCCGGATGGTTCCCTGGATCCGGAGGACGTAACCGTTCTCAGAAATGTCGGTGCGCGTATTCGTAAAGAAGGATTTCCAGCCAAGCAGAACAACTGAATGCAGGCGACTCGCTGAAGCTCGCGCCGGATTCAAAGCGTTATGTTGTGTGCAGAAAAATCTAAGGAGGAATGCTATGAGAATAGCCGTATTGATGATCGCCATATTTACTTCAGCATCGGCTGTTCTGGCGCAAGAGCAGGATAAGTACCTGACTTTGATCCGCAAGGTGCAGGTGGACCCGTTGGGCACACTTGGAGCCGTTGACGGTTGCGAGTTCTCAAAGGACGGGAAGATGTTAAGCGCTTCTGACAACCACGGAGTGTGTCGAATCTACCGTGTCTCTGACGGGAAGGAAGTCGGCAAAGTCACCCATAATCTCCTGCACAACAAAAAGCACCATCGCGATGGCGAGATCAATGCGGTTCCCTTCTCCTATGACGGACAATATTTGTGCACCGGTCGTAATAGGGATGGGACAAAGGTCTGGCGGACCAGCGATTGGGGCCTTGAGAAACACCTCATCAACAATGCTGAAACAGACGGGATCGCCTTTTCACCCAACAAGAAGTGGTTAGCGGCAGCCGCGAACAGCAATCTCAACATATACAGCCTTCCCAACTTTGAACTTATCAAGAGCATCAACCATGGAAAAAGGGGCGCGGTGAATTCCATAAGCTTCAGCCCCGATTCATCGATGGTGGCCTATGCGTGCAGCGATGGTCGTCTGCGCATCGTGAAAACAGATGACTGGAAGTTACAGCAAACATTCAGCAATCACAGCAACAAAAGCCTCAAGAGCACGCGGTTCTCTCCCGACGGCAAATACCTGGCATACAGCGGCGGCAGACAGTCATGCCTTATTCGGCAGGTGTCCGACTGGTCTGTTGTTGCCGACCTTGTCCACAAAGGCAATATGAAAGCCCTGCCAGGCGATGACAATGATGGTGATGTAAAGGTGGAGGCAGTTGCCTGGTCGAAGGACGGTGACTATCTATTCTCAAGCGGCGTTGTGGACGGCGTAATGCGAGTGTGGAAAAGTGCCGATTGGTCATTGCTCACAAAAGTCCAGGCCCAAGAAAAGAACCGAGCGATCGAGTTCATAGACGTTTCTATCGACAACAAGGTCGTCGTCGGAGGCGATGAAGGCTTCGTTTACATATATCAGTTTGCACCACCGAAGCAGTAACGGATGCCGCACACAACAGAACACTGCACTTTACGGCACGTACCGCGCCGAAAGTGAGTGCAGACGTTTAAAAGGAGAAGAAAATGATGAAACAATCGAGACTGATGTCTTTCGCATTACTTTGTACCGTAATTCTGTTTGCTGTTCTAGCTTCCAGTGCTACGGCAGGAGAACCTTCGATAGAGGCTCGTGTATTCAAAAGCAAGAGTGGCACGATGCCTTATCGTATTCTCAAACCAGCCAACTACGATGCAAAGAAGAAGTACCCCCTGGTTCTCTGTCTCCATGGTGCAGGAGGAAGAGGAACTGACAACAAAAGCAAAGGGACAGTAGCCTTTGTCGCCTTATCGTCGGCCAAAACACAAAGTGAATACCCCGCATTCCTCCTAACCCCACAATGCCCGAATAACAAGAAGTGGGTGAATACACCATGGGAAAATGGATCATACTCAACATCCAAGGTTCCTATTAGTAAAGAGTTGAAACTGGTTGTACAGCTCCTGGACTCAGTAGAGAAGGAATTCAGTATTGATTCTTCCCGAATTTATGTCACTGGACAATCGATGGGAGGATATGGAACTTGGGATATCATCCTGCGCTACCCAAAGAGATTTGCTGCAGCAATTCCCGTATGCGGTGCAGGAGACCCAATGCAGGCAAAAAGCATCACTCACATTCCCATCTGGGCTTTCCATGGCGACAAAGACAGTACTGTTCCCACAAAGGGTTCAAGGGAAATGGTTGAGGCTCTCAAGGAAGCAGGCGGTAAAATCAAATATACAGAATACAAAGGTGTTGGGCATAATTCTTGGTCCCGTGCATGGAAAGAAAAGGACCTTATTCCCTGGCTATTTAAACAAAAAAACAAAGCCATCGAGAAAAAGTAGCCGCGCTTTGCGCGTCGATGGACTCCAGTTTACTAACTTAGAATGATAAGGAAAACCAAATGAGAAAATTACTGAAATTGACGCCGTTACTAATGGCTCTATTTCTATTCAACGAAAACGTTATGGCTAAAGATGTCCAACCCGATGGCACTCTCATATACCTGGTGGTAAGCAAAGACGGGAAGAGAGTCGCGGGGAGAATTGCAGGTGTGAAATACCCCGATCAGGCAGCTCCTAAAGACATCTCTAAATACCTAAACAGTAAGCACGAACTAAACACGCAAATGAACATCTTTGACAAAGAGGGTGTTCTTGCAAAACCGGAGACAGGAAATACCAGAACACTTGAAGGTAATATTACCATTCAACTCAGGTTTACTGCGAAAGAGGTCTATGCCACAATTACACTTAAAAAGCTGACACTTACCTATGCCGGCTCCTATATCTATGCTGAAAAATGGAATGTTACAAAGTGGACTGTCTCGGATAAAGAGATTGAGCGTATTCGTAAAATCATAACAAAATAAGGACTCTGCACATGAAAAAATCTCATGAACACGCTTATCTTCTAACTAACCTGCGACATCTGAAAACAAACCTTACTTCATTTTTCAGCCTCTATGTATTGACCTTATGTATTGCCGCCCAACCAGTACACGCGGCGGAAGTTCTCGTGGAAACAGAAAGCTTTACCGAGATGGGAGGGTGGAAACACGACCCTCAATTTATAGATCAGATGGGTTCCCCCTATCTCCTCGCCCATGGATTAGGTGAGCCAGTTGAAGATGCCCACACCACCGTCACTTTTCCTAAAACAGGAACCTACTATATGTGGGTACGAACCAAAGACTGGATTCCTGAACCTGAATGGGCCCCCGGTATTTTTAAGGTCACCATTGATGGCAAACCTAGTGATACAAACTTCGGAACGGAAGGAGATGGCTCATGGATTTGGCAATCGGGTGGCGAGGTTACCATTACTAAAACATCTACCACCATCGGCCTGAAGGATTTAACGGGCTTCAATGGTCGCTGTGACGCACTACTCTTTAGCACCGATAAAAACTATATCCCTCCCTCGAAAGCAGGTCCCCAGATGAGAACCTGGCGCAAGAAACTCCTCGGTCTACCTAACAACCCTCCCCTGGCAGGCACCTTCGACGTTGTCGTTATTGGTGGTGGTATTTCAGGCTGCTCCGCAGCCCTCACCGCAGCACGACTAGGATGTAAGGTGGCCATGTCATCAATTGCGTAGTAGTTCTCAAAGAGCCACAGGTAATCGGGTGTGCCATTGGCGAGAAGCCCCAACGTGAACGCCATCTGGACGGCGTCAAGCCGCGTGTCCGGGATTTCCGGCCAGTTCTCAGAACCGGGTATGAAGGGGTCAAGAAGTGTAACTTGAATGCGAGGGTCCGAGTGGTTCTCTAGCAGGTGCTTGGCGGCACCGTGCGCGACCCAACTCCCGGCGCTGTGAGCAATAAAGTGGACGCTCTCAATGTCAGGGCACCGTGCGAGCAGAAGCTCGCCCAAATGCAGGCCATGTGTGTATGCGATTTCTGCTGCTTCCGTCGCGTTGATGAATGGAGAGGCAAGACCGGCGGAGGTCAGGTCCAGATTTCCAGTTTCGGCGTCGCGCTCCCAATGGTATTTGGTGAAGCTCCAGTCAGTTGCGCCCAAACGAGAGGAAAGCTGAGTACTTAGATTCGCAAGGTCGCCCGAGGCGAACTGGTCGGATTGAGCTGTGCGATTCCAGCCGTGGATAAGTATGACGAGCTTCTTCGTTGTGGAGTCAATCTGCTGGCCGGATGCCTGGTCAAGAAGTGCCCCGTTGACTTGGTAGTGCAACTTGCGGAAGAGGTACTCGTTATCGGTCCTCAGATAGTACTCAACGCTGCCGTCGTCCCATGCGCCCGGAGAGGATTCGACCGGGGCACTCCAGACGGCCTCCGTTGAAGACGGTGCTTCAATGGGTAGGGCAAGACGGAGAAGGTGTGAAATCGACGACGACACGAACAGGTCTTTGTTGCGATATGAGTACGGCCCCTCCGTCAATGGCGAGAAGGAAAGCATGCTCTTTCCGAGAATGGGCTTCTCCGCCTCATCCTGATAAACACCCCAGCGCGTGTGCAGATAGGAGCCCGGATCGGAATTCCCGACACCTGCGATGTCGTAGGGGTTTCTGTCCGTTGCACCGGATGGCGAGAACGTGCGGTAGTCTTGGTTCAGGTCGAGAGCGAGAGATACGAGGGGAGGCAGAATCACGATGATGGACGCAATGGCGGCCGTTTGTACCGTGACACGCGAAACAATACCGTTTCGATGTCCGGTTGCGCTCATTTCGTACGCTTCCCGTTCGTGCCGGTTGCAGCTAACGCCGAATGGAGTGCTACATCCAGTTCGGAACGGAACCCTTGAACCTTGTTCTCTCGGAGCAACTGAAAGAACGGGTTGTAGGACTTCGGCGACAGCCAGTTGTGTTGGTAGCGCGTGGGGATCTTCGCAGTGCTTAGCCATTCATTGAGCCGCTCGAAGTGCGCTTGCGCGTACTCGAACTTCTTCAGATTCTCTGGAGAAGGGTCACTGATTTCTGAATCGTCCTTAATCTCCACAACATAGACCATATCGCCCTTCTTGATGAAGAAGTCGGGGCTGAACTCGCCTCGCTTGGGGTGTTCCCCCTTCTTCCATGCGTACTCGATGGCATAGTAGCGCTGGGCAGCGCTCTTCAGCCATGAATCGAGGGCCATCGCGTTGTCGCGTTTCCAGAGCTCTCTGATGAACTTGCGCTCGTTGTTTGCATCCGCAATCGCAAAATTGCAGGGCGTTTTGAAATCATGAGCGTTCGCCACCGCGACGTATCCCCTGGTGAATTCCCCGTCTTCGTCCGCAACCTCGTGATAGAACTCCACCTGCTCATCAGCGAGGGTCTTCTCGCAGTCGGGTGGAACGAACGCGGTCTTGTCACCACGGCGGAGTTCGGCGGCGCCTTCCACAGGCGCTCTCCCGCGCGCGAGCCGCGCGCCGCAGTGGAAGCAACGAGCCCGCCCCTTGAGGGGCGAAAGGCTCCAGGGTGGCAACATGTTGAGGTGCGCGTCAGCGCACACCATCTCCTGATTGGGCCGGAGCGTATGCAGAGGCCAGAACAGGATTCCCTTTGGTATTGGAGTCCTTCTTCTGTTCATTTGGATTGTTGCTGAACTAAGGCACGCCGGTTTCCTGGCATGGCTGCGGCGTAGCCGCTGGGTCTGACCGAAAATTGGCGCGGGGTGCGGCGGGTGGAGGGGACTGTGGGTGGCTCGGACAACCGGCGGGAATTCGGATGGGGCAAGCGGGACAGAGGGTTCGCGAAAGGGCGACAGGGTCGTGATCCCGCTGCCCGATTGATACAGCCGAATTGCGGCCGATTCACAGGCCGCCCGCAGTGACAATCCGGCTGCTTGCCGGAGCCTGTGAGGATAAGCAGCCGGATTCTGACTGCGGGTCTTCCGCATGGGGGCCGACAGGCCGGGGGAATCAGGGGTGGCGGGTGGGCTTGGTCCAGAAAGCGGCGACATGCCGACACGGCAGTCAGGGTGTCCGGCTTGCAGCAACCGTAGGGCGTCGCGATCCGGTCAGCATGGCTGACGTGGCGGCATCTGGCCGCCTCTCGGGGGCGGAATGCGGAGTGCGCTTTCCGAGTTCCGAGGACGGCACGCTCGGGATTCCGCCGGGGTCTTACGGGTGGCGGGTGGGATATATGTTTGATATGCGCTCACGCATTCCGATGTGCCGCCGTAAGGCGGCATTGAGGCCCTGCGGGCCGTGATTCCTGCTGAAAGAGCCTGTGGGGAGCCTGTCAAGGACTTGAAGAAGTCGAGCTTCCCGGCTTGCGAAGCCGGATGTTCGACACCACGGAAGCCCGTCAGCCGACGGGCTGACCCGGCAACCAGCCTGCGTCAAGCGTTGACGCGGTGCAGGTGCCGTTTTGCGGGGTCCGGCAGGAAGCCGGACAGGGGTGCAACGAAATGAGTGCGCCGCGTCCTCGCGGCGTTCCGCATGGGGGACCGGCGGACTGGTTGCTCTTTTCTCTCGCAACCAGTGTGACGGGCCGGGGTCTTTCAGCATGAAGCGTGACACCTTTGGTGGCGCGATTGTGGGCGCGCACGCTATTTGATGGAGTTCTCGTCAGATTAAACGATGGATTGAGTGCGCGGATTGTCACATTGGTTGATGGGTTGAGAGGGAGAAGGCTGCGGTCCGCTGACCGGAGTCAGCGGACCCACAGCGCTGTACAACCTTCTGACGGCTGGACAGGCTGCGAGGCGCTCGGGTCGTGATCCCCAACACGTTGCCCTATCCTCCATCGCAGCCCTCACCCTCTCTGTATTGCAGGTCATTGATCGTTATGGAACGTGCCGAGCCATGGCAGCTGTTCAAGCGCTTGCTGCACATGCGGAGTGCGGATCTGCCGTGATCGGTCACGTGCAGCCTCCTCGAAGGAACGCTGCCCGAGATGGTTGATGGCTCTTGGGATACCCCCGGCGATCTGCACGAGCAACTGCTCGGCATCGGGATCGAAGACGTTTTCGTGGATACCGACTTCTTCGAGTCGTTTGCCTATGTACTCAGAGCAAAGCTCCGGTGGCCATGTTGCCAGTTCCAGGCAAAAGCCCATGCGCGTGAGCAAGGGACGGTTGATTCCCATGTGCAGTCGTGGCATCAGCGCTCCATCGCCGACGAGCAGCAGGCTGAAAGGCGGCTGGGTATCAAGGCGGTCGCAGGTCAGCAGCCGCAGCTCTTCGAGCGCCATGGCCGAGAGGTTCTGCGCTTCTTCGAAGATCAGCACCGGCCAGAGTCCGTCGAGATCACCCCAGAGCTTGCGTAGTGCCATGATGTTGTCGCTACGCCTCTGTGCAACAGCAATGCCCTGTATATGACACAGGTAGCGGATGACATCGGTGCCGGTTAACGAGGAGTGTGTCAGCACCATCGTGCGATAGCGCTTCTGCGGCAGGCGCTCTACCAGCGCTTTAACCAGCCGGCTTTTGCCGACTCCATTGGGGCCGCACAGGATGCCGCAGGTGCGTACCGCCATACATTGTTCAAGCCGCTGCAACGTGCTCAGGTAGCTATCGCTTTCCAGTGGCGTCTTCACGGCCGCGGAAAACGGCCAGGCGCTCGCTCCCCATTGGCTTCTGAGTTGTCCTTCCATGTCGATGTTCTGCTTACTTGTCGCGTTCATAGTGCCCCCGTTTATAGGTCCGTGAGTTTACTTCCTTGTCCAGTGGCGTTGCCTGCCCAACCTTCTTCTCCTCCACATACAGTTCCATCCGCTCATAGGTAAACGGGTCGTAGTGCAGTTGCACCTTGCGTCCGCGTAGCGAGACGGGCACCTCGAACATGCGCCCGTCCAGAGCAATGGTTGCATCACGGCGCACCCGACGCGTCGTGCGCTTCAAGAACAGCCCGTCCACGTCCATGCCTGGCGGAACGCTGCGCAGTCCGTCACAACGTGCCTGAAAGCGTTCTTGAGGGCTCTGCCCGTCCAGAGCACGGTGTGCACGCTGGTGATACTCACTCTCCAGCCACTGCCAGAAGCGCAGGTTCAACTCCGCCAGATCCTTGACCGGCTCGAATACCAGGCTTTGCTCAAAGTCACTTTGAACGGTTCTGAAGAACCGCTCGATCTTACCCTTACTCCAAGCCGCATAGGGTTTGGCGTGGATCAGACGAATACCGAAGTTAGCGCATACCGTACGCAAGTGCTCACTTCTGAATAGTGAGCCGTTGTCGGTATAGAGCTTCTCCGGTATGCCGCGCGAAAGCAGGGCATGCTTGAAGAGATCCAGAAAGCACTCGGTCCTTTCGCCCGGGTAGTACTGCCCATGCGCACAGAGCCGAGAGCAGTCGTCGATCAGCGCCAACAGATGCGTACGGATCGGCTTACCGCCTTGCTCAATGGGCAGTGAGGGTCCCCACATCCCATCTGTCATCCAGAGCTGGTTGGCCCAGCTCACTTCGAACGCTTTGGTTGGTCCCGCAGTTCCGGCGGCCTTGATGCTCGCCTTATCAAGCCCATTGGCTCGCAAGGTTCGGTAGATCGTGCTCAGACTTACGCTGCCGGGCGCGATGGTGCCCTGACGCTCAAGCTGCCGCAGTAGCGTGATGACATACAGATCGGGCCTTGCCCGTCGCATCTGCAGAAGTGCGTCGATCGCCTCTGGCGAAAGCCTCCGCAGCTGCCCCTTGTCGCTGCGCCGCTGGTTATGCAACTGCTCGAAGCCGTTGTGCCGATACTGGTAGTACCAGCGTTCCAGGGTTGGCACCTTGTATATCCGCCCGCCCCAAGTTCGTTCACTTGCTGCGAGCAGAGCCATCTTGAGCGATAGCCCACTCCTTACCGCTTCCTCAAGGTAGCGCACGGCGTCATAGCGCCTCAGTGCCGCTTCGGAAGCCCAACATCCGGGTTGTGATAGTGTTTTCATAACGCAGCGCACCTTGCATCGGACTTCCCTGATGTGCAAAATACAAGGTGTGTGGTAGCTGCTGCCGTTGCCTGAGCGAAGAGCGAGGCATCGTTCAACGTGGGGATGAGGGTTGGTGACAGCCATAGGTTCCAAAGCAGGTGGTCGCAAACTCCTGCACCAGCCGAAGGGTTAGTTCGGCCAGGGAGCCGCACGCCGCCACCGCTCTTCGCAAGAAGGCGGTGGCATTTTCCTTCGGAGGCCCGCGACCGAAGCGGCTGCCCACGATGCCGCGCAGCGTGTGCTGCCATCGTCCGAAACGCTTCACATACCGCTTCAGCAGCCCTTCAAGGCGTTGCACATCCAGCCGGTCGCGCTCGCCCTCGAGGTAGGCTTCGATCGTCGCAGAGGCCGCCAGCCGGTAGGGCTGCGCGAATGAAGGCAGGCAGCTCGTCGTCAGATCGCACGCATCACAGATAAAGCGCGCGACCCAAAAGCGTATCGGATCGCCATCGACCCCAGTTGTATAGCGCGAGTAGTAGGCCAGCAGCGTGAGTGTCGCCAACGCTCCGCAGTTCCCGCACCGCTCCGGCGGTCGGACTCGCCGCTGGAACGCTTCCTCGACATACTGCTCAACCGAGAGCTCAACCTGGATGATCACCTGCATCCACAGAGCCTACCGCCCGGCAAAGAAAAGAAAGAAGCAAAGAAAAGAAACCCCGCCTGGCGGCGGGTAAGGACCGGCCTCCGGCCGGGATCATCTATAGGGGGGGGATCTACCGCTTTGGCTGTCCACCGTCAGCAGGCTGTAGGCACCCAGCATCGTCACACTACGATCGGGACTCCGCCCACATCTCCATCTCACAATCCGACAATCCCCCCCAGCATTTCCATCGAATACCCCGCCCGCCTACACGCGATTCATGGCCTTGGGAAGCGGGGAAGAAGCGTCTGCACTATCAATGCGGGTTGCGCGGGGGAAGAGCCGGAGGGCTTGGCGCAGAACTTGGCTTCAAGCAAGTTCTGTGACATAGGCCGGAGGCGGACGCTGGCACGGCATGGGCGAGCCGCGAAGCGGCGAGGACGCAGAGAGCGCTGGTTGCATCGAGGGCGCTGGACTTCACCAACCACGGAGGAGGTGGCGGGGAACTTGGCTTCAAGCAAGTTCCATGACACCTCCGGTGGCAGCAGGATACGGCGGGGCGTAGGGGGTCGCCTGTCCGAGCCGTAGGCGAGTTTCCTTCGCCTGACCGAGCGGCAGCGAGACCGGAGCCGTAGGCGACTCGCCGGACGAGCGTAGCGAGTCTCCTAGGTAGACACGCGCGCAGCGCGTGTACTCAGGCGGTCAGAGTGTGCCGGTCAGAGCAGGCTCTGTCGCAGTTACGCAGGAACTGCAACGGGTTCCCCCGTTCTTCCCTATTCAGCACAGCTGAACAGGTGACCCAACGCCCCCTCCATAGACAGCAATGCATGCCTGTACTCTCCTCACAAAGGCACCTCACTCAGATGCTCCGTTTCCACTCAGGGAGTCTAGCCGACGGCGTCGCTGTGCGCTAAGGCAGTCTTCATGCAGACGGCACTGTCGTATTGACGTATAGCCTTGCCGATACGAGATTGATCGCGGCCACAGGCGTCCGCCTCAGAGCGCGCGGTCAGAGCGTGGCTCTGTCGCAGTATCGCAGATACTGCCTTGGGAAGGTTTTCCCCCAAGCTTCCCTATTCCACACGTGGAACAGGGTACCCAACACCCCCTTTCCAGAGACCTGCTATGCATGCATGTCTCTCCGCGAGCGGAACCTCTCCCAGATGCCCGTTACACACGGGGCGGTCTAGCCGACGGCGTCGTTGTTCACTTGGAAGTCTATAGCAGACAGTACCAGCATAGGGATGATCGGATGATATAGATGTAGTAGAGAGCGACGCGTTCCGGCCATCACACGGCCGGAACGCGATAGACCGGGATCGCCTTGAACAGCGACCCGGTTAGTTGTAGATTACACCCCGGAAGGAAGAACGGCGGTTCTAACAATGGTAAGAAGACACCGCCATCCTTGGTGAATTCCATTGGGATCTCCCCGTTCTTCATGGAGATCCTGCGAAGCCGTGCCCTGCATGTAGGGATGTGGCGTGATAAACGCTGCTTTCTCAATGCTGACTGTTGTCTCCAAACCGAAAGATATCCACCGCTAATTACAAAAATAGGCCGCTAGCTGTATTGTGCCGGATCCTATCGGATGTGCTACTGTTGGCTACTTCGGGATGCAGGATATCTGTCTGCTACCGATAGGTTCAGAAAGGTGCGATGATGAATTACCAGTTTGCCGCGGACCGCCGATCTCTGACCCTGGACACCGCCGAGCCTGATCGTCCCTTCGAGAACATGCTGTTCAATGACTCCTATCTGACCCGTATCAACCAGAATGGTTTCGGGAACGGCATGACGATGAACGAGGAAGGACATATCGCGCACATCGTTGAGAACGAGCGGATCATTTACATCCGTGATGATGACACCGGCGAGGTGTTTACCGCAGGTTTTGCGCCGGTCTACACGGCCTATAGTAGTTATCAATGTACATCCGGGATTGGGTACCAGCTGATCGAAAATGTGACGTCCGACCTGAAGGTTATCTGGCGGATCTTTGTACCGGTAGGTGATGATCCGATTGAGATTTGGGATCTGCGCATTGAGAACCGTGGTGACAAAAAACGGGACCTCAGCGTCTTTACCTATGCGGAGGTATCACTGGCCGGTGTCGATCTCTACAACGGCGCGCTGTACCGCTTTGCCGAGTATAAGAAGGATCTAAACGCGATCTTCATTCTTCAGGATGCCGAGCAGCATAAAACGATCAGCTTTCCGAATCATAATGCCTTTTTTACGGCTGACCGGCAGGCGGAGTCCTGGGATGCATTGAAGGATGCGTTTATCGGTGAGCGAAACCACCTTTCGCTTCCAGGCGCCGTGAAAGACGGCCGGTGCAGCGGCAGCTATGCCTCGGTGTTCAATCCGGCAACCTGCCTGCAGTTCAAGCTGTCGCTGGATGCCGGCGGGGTGGAGGATACCCGCATGCTGATTGGCGGATGCTGCAACGAGGCCATGGTCGCTGAACTGAGGGATACTTACCTGACGGGCAACTTGGATGCGGATTCCCATTTTGACTCGCTTCTGGAAGACCGGGAAAAGATGATGGCGAACATCACCATCTCCGCGCCGGAAGAGTCGATGAACGACATGCTCAACACGTGGGTGAAGCATCAGCTTCAGTATGGAGCCAAGTGGGTGCGGTGGGGGTACAAGGGCTATCGCGACATCGTGCAAAATTCGCAGGGAATCGTTTACCAGGATCCGGCTCAGGCCAAGGAAAGTCTGCTCAAGGCGTGCCGTCACCAGTACCAGGACGGATTCGCCCTGCGCGGGTGGCATCCGATTGATCCGATGCGCTACGCCGACAGCGCCCAGTGGATGATCTCCGCCTTCAGCGAATACGCCAAGGAGAGCGGGGACATCGGCATTTTCGATGTTGAGGTCTCTTACTTTGATGAAGGCAGCGACACGGTTTACGGCCATCTGATGAAAGCGATGGCACGCCTGCGCGAAGATCGCGGGGCACACGGTCTTAACCTGATCTTTTTCGGCGACTGGAACGATTCGCTGACCGGGGTGGGGCGCAAAGGGAAAGGGGAGAGTGTCTGGCTTTCCATGGCCTTTGCCCGCTGCGCGTTGCTGATGGCCGAGCTGGCGGAAGAACTCGGCAAGGCGGACGATGTGGCGCTGATGAAACAGTGGCACGCAGAAATGTCGACGGCGATTAACGAGCACTGCTGGGATGGTGAATGGTACATCTGCGCCCTCGACGATGACGGCGCGCCGATTGGGTCAGAAGAAAACGAGGAAGGGAAGATCTTCCTCAACACCCAGAGCTGGGCCGTTCTCGGAGGCGTCGATCAGGATGGCCGTTTTGATCAGGCGATGGAGTCGGTGGAGAAGTACCTCGACAGCGGCTGGGGCCTCACCCTCAACTATCCAACGTATACAAAGCCGGTCGACAACGTCGGACGCCTCAGTTATCTCCGCCCCGGCATCTGTGAAAACGGCAGTGTCTACACCCACGGCAACGCCTTCCTGCTGGTGGCGCTGCTCGAACGGCGGAAAGCCGATCGCGCCCTCAAGCTGTGGCAGGACGTGGCACCGGGCAATCCCGCCCGTCCCGTCAAGAACCCGCCCAATGTGTTTGTGAATGGTTACCATGGTCCGGACTGCGACCTCCGTCCCGGCATGGCGGAGCACACCTGGGTCACCGGTTCGGCCGGATGGATGAATTTCGCCGTGATTGAATACCTGTATGGGCTGCGGCGGACCTTCAAGGGCCTGACTTTGAATCCCTGTCTACCCAGCAGTTGGGGGTGTGCTTCCATCGTCAGGACGTTCAGAGGTGTTACCTACGATGTGACCATTCAGAACCCCTCAGGGAAGGATGGGGCGCCTCTCAGCTCCCTGACCGTGAACGGTGAAGATTTCCCGGTGGGCAGCGTGTTACCTTCATCTGAAGAGCACTATACAATCACAGCAGTTGTCGAATAGAGGAGCGCCATGAAGGATCGCAAGAAGACAGAGCATCACCAGACGGCAGCGGCGGATAAGATTCCCGAGTCCAAGAAAATTGCCTATGGAACCGGGGAGATGGGACTCATCATTATGAGCAACACCGTCATGCACATGGCGAATCCTGTCTACAATATCGGGCTGGGGCTCAGCCCGGTTCTGGTTGGCTGGGCAAACAGTATCCCGCGGCTGTGGGATGCCATTTCCGATCCCCTGATGGGGCTGATTAGCGACCGCACACGCTCGCGTTTCGGTCGCCGGCGTCCCTATATCTTTGTCGGCAGCATTTTGTCCGGCATCGGCTTTGCGCTGATCTGGTTCTGCCCGCGCGGGCTCTCTGAAATGGCGACCTTCGGCTTTCTGCTCGCCATGTCCATTCTCTTCTACACGGCGGGGACCATCTTCACGGTTCCCTACAACGCACTTGGCTATGAGATGACGCCGGACTACCACGAGCGGACCCGCCTCATGGCGCACCGTTCGTTCTTCGGCCCCATTGGCGGCATGCTGGCATGTACGCTCTTCTGGTTTACGCAGCGTTCCTGCTTCACCGACACGGTTCACGGCATGCGCTATGTCGGCGCCGCAACCGGACTCTTCCTGCTTGCCGCGACGATTCTTCCGGCAATCTTCGTAAAGGAACACCCTGTTCCTCAACAGGAACTTCCCACGAAAAAACTCACCCTGTTCTCTGACATCAAGAAGACGCTTACGGTGAAGCCGTATCTCTGCCTGATCGCCGCCATGTCGCTCATTTTGCTCGGGTTGCTCAGCGTGATCCAGCTCGCGTTCTACATCAACGTCTACTACATCTATGGCGGCGATATTAAGGCCTCCGCAAGCGTCAACATGGTCGGCGGTGTGCTTTACCAGGTGCTTAACCTGCTGGCGGTCTTCCCGGTTTCCAAGATGGCAACTCACTTCGGCAAACGGCATGCGCTGATCTTCTTTCTGTTCCTCGCCGCGTCGGGAAGCATGGTGAGCTGGTTCTGCCTGACCCCGGCAGCGCCCTGGCTGCAACTCGTTCCGATGCTGCTGACCGCGCCCGGATTTGCCGCGCTCTGGATGCTGCTCAATTCCATGATTCCCGATATCTGCGACTACGACGAGCTGATCCATGGCGAGCGCCGCGAAGGCATGTTCGCCGCGACCACCAGTTTTGTCGGGAAGCTCGGCATGTCGCTGGCCGGGCTGGCCGCCGGGTATGTGCTGGTCGGCTCCGGGTTCGATGCCGACCTTGGTGCGGAGCAGGCCGAGGGCGTGCTGACCACCATTCGTATTCTCTACTGTGTTGTTCCCGCCGCCGTCGTCCTGCTTGCCATATGGATCTTTTCAAAATACCCTATCACCGAAGAGCGTGCCTACGAAATCCGCGCCGAGCTTGAGAAGCGGAGAGGGAAAGCCTCATAAGAGACAGCCCGCTCTTGAAAGGGTTGACTGGTTATGGTTCCTCTCTCTTTGGAAGCGCTGATTGAGAAACTCCGCGACTTCAGTCTGCGGATTGATTTCGACGAGATCATTGTGCCGTACCGGAAGGCTGATGAGCTGTATGCGTGTCAGGACCGGCGGCTAAGATTCCAGGAAATCAACTTTGTCATCAAGGGCTCCATTTTCGGCAGCGTCAATGGCGACAAGATTGTCTGCAAGCCCGGAGATGTTCTGTGGATGCAGCCGGAGACGCCTCATTCTCTCTCCTGGCCGGAAGAGCTGATCTATTATTCCTTCAGTTTTGAGATTAAGGATCGGGAGGAACACTCCTACACCATCGATCAACCGTACCTCTACCTACACAACGCCATTCCTCTGCAGTCCATCGCCGCTTCGATCGCATGGTGCCTTCGACACTCGGTCGGTTACAAACAGGAGCGCATTCAGGCGAACCTGCTGCTGTTCTGTATCCAGCTCGATCTGCTAAATACGGAGAACAGGCGTGAGCGGCAGGGGGGCTGCCTGACCGAATTTCAGCAGGCTAAGCTGTACAACTACGTGCAGGATCATATCCATGAGCAGATTATCCCTTCCGACCTTTCACTGCTGCTGGACTATTCCCACCACTATTTTGCCCGCCTGTTTAAAAACTCCTTCCAGCTAAGCGCACGGGAATGGATTCTGCGCCAGAAAATCCGCCAGGCCGCATCGGAACTCTTAAGCTCGGATAAGACCATCGGCCGGATCGCCGCGTCGCTCGGCTTTTCGGATGCCTACTTCTTCTCGCGCCAGTTCAAGAAGGTGATGGGTCACTCGCCCAACAAATACCGCGAGCGCTGCCGGGTCTATCTCTAAGCTGATCGTCTCTTTTCCAACCGGTAGTTACAAAAACGGACTCCTATGCCTATTGTGAGTATGCGTGGTTCCGGCTAGTGTTGCCCGAGGATGAATGACCATGCCAACTTGGAGGCACTATGAAGCTTGCACAGGATGAAGCTGTAATCATCAATTTCCGCGAAGAGCAGTTGAAACCTTTCCTCCTGGAGGATGATCGCCGGCTGGAGCTCGCCACGCTGTTCACCGATGTTTACAAAAGGCACATGCATGAGCATGTCGCGCTGCGCGAGGCCTATTGCCAGCAGGCGCTGCTGCCGGAGACCCTGCGGGAGATTCGCGACGACCATCTGTTTGCCGGCGGCATCTTCTACAATCTCATGGCCTGCATCGGGCTGGAATATTATTGCAACAACAAGGTCGAGGCGCTGATTGCTGACGACACGCCACGCGCCAGCCGCAGCGACGAAGATAACTGGCTTCTGGAAACCATCGGATTTTCCAGCAGCGGGTTCTGCTTCAACTACCAATCGCTTTGTGAAATGCGCGATGCTCATGAGCCCGGCAGCGATGAGTATGTCCGTATCGACGGGATGATCGACTTCTGGCTTGAGGAGTCCACGCGCACCAAATACAACAAGATGCTCCCGAAGCGCATTACGGATGCGCTGGGAACCACCTCTGCTTTTGATGTCCGTTTTGCCGTGGGCTACCCGCGTCTCGCCACGTTTTCGATGGACTATGACCTCCTGCTGACCAAAGGCATCCCCGGCCTCGAACAGGAGATCCGGGAACAACTCGATACTGCCGCCGCAAACGGCGAGGACGAAAAGGTTGCGGTCTACCAGGCCATGCTGATTTCCCTTGAGACGATCAAAGACCTGTGCCGGATCTACATTGAGAAAGCCCAAAACAGCCTGAAGACGGAAACGAATGAAAGGCGGATTGGCGAGCTGAAAAAGATCTGCGGCGCGTTAACGGCCGCCATCAATCACAAGCCGGAAACGCTGCACCAGGCCATTCAGCTCTTCTGGATATACATGGTTACCACGCGGACGCGCAACTTCAGCCGCATGGATATCTATTTGGGGGACTATTATGCCAACGACATCGACGCCGGCGTGGAAACCGAAGAGAGCGCGCAGGAGATATTGAACAATCTCTGGCTGATGATTTCGGATCTGAACTATTTCGGGCTCGGGCTCGGTCCGAACGGCCGGATTTTTGTCGGTGGTAAAGGACGGCGCAACGAAGAAAACGCCAACCGGTTTGCCATGGCGGCCATGGAGGCATCCGACCAGGTGCGGGCCGTGGTGCCGCAGGTGACCCTGCGCTTCTACGAAGGGCAGGATCCCGCACTGTTTGAAAAGGCCGTGGATATCATCGGAAAGGGAACGGTTCATCCCGGTTTGTATAATGACGATGTTCACATCCCGACGGTTATGGAGACCTTCCGCGTAAGTGAGTCCGAGGCCGAAAAATATATTCCGCAGGGCTGCGGGGAGCTGAACCTTGACGGCTGTACCATCGGTTCGCCGAACAGCATCCTCAACCTGGTTCACGGACTGGAGCTGGTTCTTCACAACGGATACAACCATGTGATCAAAGATCAGCGCGGACTCGCGCAGGGTGAGCCGGAGAGCTTTGACACCTTCGACAAGCTGATGGATGCCTATTACAAACAGCTGGATTTCATCTACGATGTTCTGGCGCATCGTCATGCGATCGAGCACGAGGCGATGGCCAAAGAGTCCGGCTTTGTGTTGCACAGCATTCTCACGCACGACTGTATCGGGCGCGGCGAAACCCTCTACAACGGCACTCGCTACAAAGGTGGCATCATTGAAACGTTCGGCATGACCAATCTGGCCGACAGCCTCTATGCCATTCGCACGCTGGTCTATGAGGGTCAGAAGTACGCCCTGCGGGACGTGGTCACGATGCTGGACGCCAACTATGAAGGCTATGAACAGGAGCGGATGGACTTCCTGCGCATGCCCAAATACGGCAACGACCACCATGGGGTCGACGAGCTGCATCGTGAAATCACGAACAGACTCAACACCCTCGCCTACGAAAAAGCGGAGAGATACGGGTTAGACTTCTTCCTGAACTGCAACCTGAATCCCGGCGGTGCCATTTACGGCGACAACACCTGCGCCACGGCAGACGGCCGCTTGGAAGGTGTATCATTTGCGCTCGGCAACTGTCCGACCGCCGGGATGGACACCAGCGGGATGACGGCGCTGCTGAACTCCATGGCCCGTCCGGTTGAGAAGCATGGCGGATGCGTCCACAACCTGAAGCTGTCCAAGGACCTCTTCTCTGAAGAAAACCGCCCGAAGCTGATGATGCTGCTGAGAACCTACTTTGCGAACGGTGGCATGCAGTTGATGATGACCGCCCTGAACAAAGATGACCTTAAGAACGCGATGGAAAAACCTGAAGAATATCGCGAACTCATGGTGCGTGTCGCTGGGTGGACCGGACACTTTGTCGAGCAGGAGTCCTATCTGCAGAAAGAAATCTACGAAAGAACGTTCTACAGCTGATCCCGGGGAGAAGGGTGAGTAGAGAGAGTCTATATTTCGATATCATGAAGTTCGCGATCCATGACGGGCCGGGAATACGCACAACGCTGTTTCTAAAGGGCTGCCCGTTGGACTGCGCCTGGTGCCATAATCCCGAGTCCATTTCGCCGGACAAAGAACTGATGTTCAAGGAGCAGAAGTGTGCCTGTTGCGGAAAATGCGTGGAGACGTGCCGGCAACATTGCCACGCGATCATTCCTCCTGTGGAAGGCAACTCCAAACCGGCTCATACGGTCGACTTTGAAAGATGCGCCGCCTGCGGGGCGTGTGTGAAGGTCTGCCTTTACGATGCGCTCTCGATTGCGGGAATGGCGGTCGATGCCGATGAGATCCTGAGCGAGATGCTCAAGGACAAGCCGTATTATGAAACCTCCGGCGGCGGGATCACCATCAGTGGCGGCGAGCCCATGATGCAGTTTGATTTTCTGCTCCTTTTTGTTCAAAAAGCCAAAGCCGCCGGATTGCACGTCTGCCTCGACACCACCGGGTTTGCTCCGTGGAAGCGATACGAAAAAGTTCTGCCCTTTGTGGATCTTGTTCATCTCGATTACAAAGAGACCGACCCCGAAAAGCATAGGGAATACACAGGTGTCGACAACCAGCTGATTCTTGAAAACCTCGCCCGGATGGATGGGCAGGGGACCTCGATAATTCTGCGCTGCCCGATTATTCCCGGCCTCAATGACCGCGAAGAGCATTTCCGGGCCATCGCGGAGCTTGCGAATAAATATCCGCACATCGAGGAGGTCCATGTGCTGCCGTTCCATCCGATGGGGATGAACAAGGCGCAGCGCAATCAGCGGGCCGAGACCTTCGGTCTGGATAAGGTACCGTTTGTGGAGAAGAATGTCTGGGAACGCTGGGTCGGGACGGTACAGTCCGGTACCGAAACCGTTGTGAAAAAGGGCTGAAATGAACGAAGCGGTTGCGAAGTAGAGATGCGACAGAATCATGTACAGCAGAATCATGTTTCCAGAGATTGGAAATCAGTATGTTAGCGAAGAGGCTACCCCTATGAAGAAGATTCTCACCGTACTGGTTTTGCTGCTGGCGGCGGCTTCCGGGCGGGCAGGGGAGAAGTCAGGTGATTTCTCTGTGCAGATCTGTCCGCGGATGTTCTCTGTTGAGGTCCCGGGGAATATGGAGACGACGGAGTGGATGTCAGGCAAGGACTGGAAGTGGAAGCAGGTCGAAGATTATCTTCCGGTGATGACGGATACGTCGAAGTGGTCGAAGGTTCTTTCGGCGACAGACAGCCTGAAGTTCTACATCGATGGGATTACGGAGCAGTGCGACGACGCCTACCGGAAGACGCTCGCCGATCTTGTTCAGGAAACCGGGCTTGAGGTCTGCGTGGAGCTGGGCGGATTCCGCATGAACGACGGGATCAAGAAATATGGCGACCAGGCCGGGGAGCAGGCGGCGCTGTTTGAGCAGAAGAAGCTCGAGCCCTGGCTGAAGACTCCGGGCGCGCGGCTGGACACGATTACGACGGATCATTCGATGATGTGGTTTGTCCGCGAGATGACGCCGGAGCAGATGGAGCTGCTGGTGCAGGAACATCTCGACTATATTGAAGCGATGCAGCAATGGCGGCCGGGGCTGAAGGTCGGCTTTATCGAATCGCTCGGCTATTTCTGGTTCACCGGCAAAAACGGGAAGCAGTACCGGCAGACCGATGTTGGCTTCCCAAAATTTGATTTCCGCGGGTTTATGACCACGTTGATGGAAGAGGCGAAGAAACGGAATATTGAAATCGACCACTTTGATATGGATTTTGGGTTCGCCGGGTGCGTTGCCGATTCGATTGGATGGGATAACAACCATCTTTGGCGCGAAGAAAAGAAATTGGATTTCGGACGTATCCTTGAAGCAGAAAAAGTGTGCAAAGACCTCGGGTTGAACGTGGGTGTTTTCTTTAACGACACGCTTTGGGATCGGCTGTATGCAAAGGCTGGATGCGAAACGCCGGAGGATGCGGATCGCGAGTGCGATGATCGAAGTGTCGCATTCATTAAAGGCTACTTTGCGGCTGGCGGCCGCCCCGACCGTCTCTGTTTCCAGAGCTGGACAACCCATCCGACGAAGACCGGCCCGGAGAGCGAACCGCATTCCTTTATGGGAACGACGCTCCGTCAGCTGAATGCAATCAACAAGAAATAGCCCAGAACCGAAGAGTAACTGTATGAAATGTAAGAGTGCGATTATCACGCTGGTATTGAGTCTGGTTGCTGCTGTTCATGCGCAGGAGCGCCCCAATATTCTATTGATAGTGGCCGATGATATGAACTGGGACAGTCCCGGTTTTGCGGGTGGGGTGATGCCGGATGCGACGCCGCATCTCGACCGCCTGGCATCGCAAAGCCGCTATTTCACGAAGGCACACGTCACGGTTGCGGTCTGCCAGCCGTCGCGTCAGTCGATGATGACGGGCCTCTATCCGCCGAAGAACGGCGCGCTTGGGTTTAAGCCGATTGCCCCGGGCGTACCGACCTTGAGTGGATTGCTCTCGGACAGCGGGTACTTCAATGCGGTGTACGGAAAGATCGGCCACATGCAGCCCGTTAAGCAGTTCCGTTGGGACATGGTCGAGGGCGACCTCGATAAACGCAATTCCCTTGCGCTAGGTCGCGATCCCGGTTTTGCCTATGCGTGCACCAAGGAATTCATCCGCAAGGCAAAGGCCGCGGGGAAGCCGTTCTTCATTAATGCCAATGCGGCCGACCCGCATCGCCCGTTCCATGGCAGCAATGACGAGAAACACCGGTTTAAGCACCTTCTCAACGACTACCCCGATCCCTCCAAAGTCTACCAGCCGGGCGAAGTGCCCGCACCGGGCTTCCTGCCGGATCTGCCGGGAATCCGGACCGGGATGGCGGAGTATGCCTCGTCGGTCCGGCGCGCGGACGATGTGGTTGGCGCAACCCTGCGAGCGTTGAAGGAGTCCGGAGAGGAAGACAACACCATCGTCATTTTCCTTTCCGACAACGGCATGCCGTTCTTGTTCGGGAAGTGGGATGTCTATGGCAACAGCACCCGCACCCCGCTGCTGGTACGCTGGCCAGGCAACGTGAAGCCGGGCACGGACGACGAGCACTTTGTTTCCGCCGTCGACCTGATGCCGACCCTGCTCGAGATCGCTGGAGTGAAGCCCCCGGCCAATCTGGACGGGCGTTCGCTGCTGCCGCTTCTACAGGATCAGGCGGTGGATGATTGGCGTGATGTGTTGGTGACCGGTCATTACGAAGCGGTGCTCTACGGGTTTGCGCTAAAGGGCATTGCCAAGCGCCAGAACAAAACACTGGCGCAGCTGCAGCGGGAATATGAGCAGAAGGGCTGGGTGGTGCGCGAAAACTCGGACGGAACAATGGATCTGCCCATCAATAAGCGCGCGATCCACATGGATGATCTTGTCTATATTTACAATCCGTGGGTCATCCACAATATGGAAAACCGCGGGGAGTGCGGGGAAGCCCTCCATGCGATGCGGCTGGCCGGCCAAACCGATGCTGCGGTCAAAGCGCGCCTCGATTTCTACCTCAACCGCGTTCCCGAAGAGCTCTATCATGAAGCAAGGGATCCGCATTGCCTCGACAACCTGATCGACAACCCGGAGTTTGCATCAAGGCTCCGGGCCGCCCGCCACCAAATGCAGGAGTGGATGGATGCCAACGCTGATCCCAACGCCGATGAGTTCAGGAGCTTCCAGGAAGGCCCGCTGAAGCGCTGTGCGCCTGGAGGGACGCCGTCCCCGGCGTCCAGGGCCAGCGGCGACGCTGTCCCTCCACGAGAAGCTGCGCCCTCGACGGACAGGCCTAACATGGTGTTTATCCTGGTGGATGATCTGGGCTGGACCGACCTCGCGTGCTACGGCAGTGACTTTTATGAAACGCCGCACATTGACAAGCTGGCGGCGGAGGGATTGAAGTTTACGGATGCCTATGCGCCGGCGCCGCTCTGTTCCGCCAGCCGGGCCGCGATCCTCTCCGGCTGGGCGCCCGCGCGGCAGCACATTCATGGGGTGACCCCAAGCGTGAAAGGGGAGTCTCCGTGGGGCTTCCACAACTATACCTCATGGCAGGATGAGGCACTGCATCAGTTTCCGCCCGTCTATGCCATGTCGATCCCCAAGCAGCTGGGCCAGTTCCCTCTGGAGAGAACAACATTTGCTGAACGGCTGAAGGAGAAAAACTACAAGACCGGCTTTATCGGAAAATGGCATCTGGGCACGGACGAAGAAATGGGACCGCACAGCCAGGGATTTGACTTTACCTATGCCGTATCCGAGCGCGGTTATCCGCCGACCTTCCACGCGCCGTATGAGCGGGGTGACTACAAGCTGGATGTGGAACCCAGGACTTCGGATGAATATCTGACGGATAATCTGACCGATGCGGCGGTTCGCTTCATTGAGGACCATAAGGACGAACCGTTCTGCCTCTACTTCTCGCACTATTCGGTGCACAGCCCCTGGCAATCCAAAGCGGAGTATACCAGATATTTTGAAGCCAAGCGCACGCCGGGCGCGCGCCACGACAATGCGGCGTATGCTGGCATGATCAAAAGCCTCGACGACAGTGTCGGCCGCGTGATGCAGACCCTCGGAAAGCTGGGCCTGGATGAGAAGACGGTTGTTGTCTTCATTTCAGACAACGGCGGGAAAGCGACCAGCACGTATGGCGGCAAGAAGAAGGGTGAAATCTTAAAGATTACGTCCATTGAACCGTTGCGCGGTGAAAAAGGATTGATTTTCGAGGGCGGGCTTCGCGTTCCATTCATCGTTCGCTGGAAAGGGAAGGTTCAGCCGGGCGTGTCCGGCGTGCCGGTCGTCGGCACCGACCTTTATCCTACCTTCCTTGAGCTCGCCGGTCTGCAGGTGAACGCGGATAACCCGGTGGACGGCGTCAGCCTCGTCCCGCTGCTGAACGGGGAGCAGGGGCTAAGCCGTGAGCAGATTACCTGGCACATGCCGCATGTCATGAAAGCGGGAGAGGGTATCAAACAGAGTTCCTCTATCCGGCAGGGCAAGTACAAGCTGATCAAGTTGTATACAGGCGGCACGGCCCTGTTTGACCTGGAAAACGATATCGGCGAGCAAAACGACCTTTCCTCCGCCATGCCGGAGCTGGCTGAAATGCTCGATCAAAAACTGATGGCTGAGCTGAAGACACAGAATGCATTTTTCCCGATTGAGAATCCGAAATACGAACCACCGACCGAAAGCAAGAAAGCTGATGCGCCGAAGCAAGGAGTCGCTGCCACCAGCCCCGCCGCGACCTCCGGCGATTTCCAGGTCTTTAACGGCCGCCTGACGCAGGGGGGCGAACTGGGCTATACGCTTACCGCTGACGATCAGAAGATCGCCTGGGCGCTGAAACCCATTGGTACAACAGATAATGTGGTTCAGATACAATCAGTCCTTCGCGTTAAACCGAACATGAGAACCGCCAATGCGTTTCTGGCCATTGGTGACGGCACGGAAGAGAAGAAGGTTTTGAAACTGGGTGTCTACTACGGAAAGAAAACGATGTGCATCCAGGCCGTGGCCATGCCCCGGGCGGCAGTCGGCACCTATGCGGAAACCGGCCTGACCAAAGGTGACTTAACGACTGTCCTCGTCACCATCAACCAGACGGAAAGAACTATCTTCCTCGAACTGGACGGCAACCAGCTCAGCGCCAAATTCCCGAAACAGATTAAACGGATCACGCACGCCGGCTACGCCAACATTAGATCAACGCTGGAGTGCGCTCCACTGGAAGTAGCCGCCCAATAACCTTGGAAAGGAATAAGTAGAATATGAAGAAACTATGCAAATGGATGGTTGTTTTGTGCTGCGCAGTCTTCGTGGGTGGAGCGTCTCGTTCCTTTGCGGATGCAGCATCTCGCGGGCCCCTTCGACCCGCTCCCTCCGACGCTGAAGCTATGGAGGACAAGCAGGGCAGGCCGAACATTATTATGTTGTTCATCGACGATCTGGGCTATGGCGACACGGGGCCGTTTGGGTGTAAGGACATTCCGACGCCGAATATTGATCGGCTGGCTGACGAGGGAGTGGTGCTGACCCAGGCGTATGTCACCAACCCGCCGTGCTGCCCCAGCCGTTCAAGCCTGATGATGGGCATGTATGGCCAGCGGTTCGGCAAATACGGTATGTCGCGCGGCATGCCGATTCCGGATGATAAGCCGACCTTTGCCGAAGTCTTCCGCGATCATGGATACACGACCGGGCAGATTGGAAAATGGGATTTGGGTGACAAGTGGCAGGGGCCGTCCGCCCGCGGGTTCATGGAAGTGGCCGAGCTGCCCGAAAGAATTGAAAAGGGCAACCATTTCATGTGTAGAAACAGAGATGGGGAGACGGTTTGGATTACGGAAATCGATGGGGACAACCTGATCGAGTTTGTGGATCGGAACCGCAAGGCCGACAAGCCGTTCATGATGTACTGGTCGCCTTTAGCGGTCCATTCGTCGCACCGGGATATCCCGGAGGAATTCGCAAGTCGCACCACGGCACCGCCGAAACGGCGGAAGCTGGGTGGCGGAATTGTCTGCCTCGACGATCAGGTCGGCAAGCTGCTCGACTATCTCGACCAACATGATATGCGCGAAAACACGCTCATCATTTTCTCGAGCGATAATGGCGCGAACACGAGCGAGGGGGGCTCATCGACCCCGTACCGGGGAGGGAAAGGAAAAGATACCCAGCAGATCGGCTGGACGCTCAGCCCGTCCATCGTCTCCTGGCCGGGCACCGTTCCGGAAGGAAAACGGTTTGACGGCATGGCGTGCACCTTCGACTTCTATGCCACCATGTTGGCCGCTGCCAAGCTACCGGTTCCGGAACACATCGACGGGGTCAATCTGATGCCCTACCTGACCGGCAAAGAGAAGGGCGATGTCCACGAGCATATCTATTGGCTTAACAACGACCCGACCGATCCTGTGCATCGGCACCTGGTCGCCGTCCGCTGGAAGAACTGGCGGCTGTACCGGCATGTGGAGACCGATGCCTGGCAGTTGTTTGATCTCGAGAAGGATCCGCGGGAAAAGCATGACGTGGCCAGCCGCTTTCCCGAAGTGGTTGAGCAGTTGGCCCGGAAACATGCCGGATGGAAGCGTATGCTGGCCCCCCGGTGGACCGAACCGGAACCCGCGAGAACATACAAAACACCCGGTCCTATTACCCCCAAAGGATACGGCTGGGTGATGACCGATGGACGGGCCGTTCCGGAGAAGATCGAGAAATAGAGGGCTTACGTGCACTCCCCGTATCGCCGCGACTGTGGCCCAGCAGAGCCACTCTAGCGGGCTGCAGGAGGCTCGTAACAGCGGCTTTCCGCAACAGGAATCAATCAGAAAATATCGCAATGAACAAGGAGTCTGGCATGAGAGGGATGAGTAGAGTCGGTCTCGCGGTGGGGTGTAGCCTGCTTCTGTTACAGGGCATTTCTCGTGCTGAGGAAAAACCGATGAATGTGATCTTTATTCTGGCCGATGACCTGGGGTGGAGTGACACGGAGTTGTACGGCACCACCACGTATTATAAAACGCCGAACATCAACCGGCTCGCGGAGCGGGGCATGCTCTTTACGCGGGCCTATGCGAACAGCCCGCTCTGTTCGCCGACGCGTGCGAGTATTCTGACCGGACAGACGCCACTGCGCCATGGGTCCACCGCACCGAATCATCATATTGTCGGAGATGAGTATCTCCGTGCAGAAGAAAGCCCGACCGGAGCTCCATATCAAAAATCGACCGCGCCCCGGCCGGCAAACCGCCTCGATACGGACTGGCCGACGCTTGCCAAGTTGATTCAGGCCAAAGGGTACGCCACGGGGCACTTCGGGAAATGGCATCTGGGTCATGAGCCTTACAGCTCGCTGGAACATGGATTCGATGTGGATATACCGCACTATCCCGGTCCGGGGCCGCACAGGTTCTACGTGGGGGATTGGAAATATCCGAACCTGAAAGCGCGGCATCCGAAGGAGAACATTGAAGACCGAATGGCGGAAGAGGCTGTCAATTGGATGAGGACCGTTAAGGATCAGCCATTCTATATGAACTACTGGGCCTTTTCGGTGCACGGCCCCTGGGATGGGCATGAACATCTGGTGGAACACTATAAAGAGACCCTTGATCCGAATGATGAACAGCGCGCGCCGACCTATGCCGCGATGGTGCATACCTTTGATGATGCGGTTGGTACGCTGCTGGATGCGGTCGATGAGCTCGGCATTGCGGATCATACCGCGTTCGTCTTCACGTCGGACAACGGCGGGAATATGTATAACACCATCGATGGCGGGGTTCCGCCAACGAGTAACCGTCCGCTGCGCGGTGGTAAGGCCACCGAGTGGGATGGCGGTGTCCGGGTTCCCTGTGCGGTCGTCTGGCCGGGACTGACGGACAAAGGAACGAGCAATGACGAGGTCATCCAGAGCTGTGACTTTTACCCGACGATTCTGAACCTGCTCGACATTCCGCTTCCGGAGCAATGGCCGGTTGACGGCGCGGATCTCACCCCCGCACTTAAAGGCGGAACGATTGAGCGCGATGGTGTGTTCATCTATTTTCCGCATGCGACGGTGGGTGTTCCGGATTGGCTTCCGCCCTCGATTCAGGTGGTGTCGGGCGACTGGAAACTGATCCGTCTGTTCTATCATGGAAGCGACGGCGGCGATGAACTGATCTTGTTCAACCTCAAAGACGATGTCGGCGAGACGAACAATCTGGCCGCCAGCTATCCGGAAAAAACACAGCAGTTGAACGAGGTGATTGAGGACTATCTTCAGTCGGTCGATGTCAAGGCGCTGCCGCTTCAGAATCCGAACTTCCGGAGCAACAAATATGTTCCGCAAAACCGTGGCATTACTAAAGAGCACTGGCAGGTCCCGGAAGGTGGGATTGAAGGCCTGGAAGAAAACGGCACCGCGACACTGGAGAAGAAAGAGGGCTACGCCCTGTTGGAAAGCACCGGCACGGATCCAAATCTCGTTGCGCCAAAAATCAACTGGAAGAAACCGCTCCGCGGCGGGCCGTTCAAGGTTGCATTTGCTATGAAATCGACGTCAAAAGGGCCCGGCCAACTGTATTACCAGTGGCCGGTCAACGACAGCCAGTCCGTTGAGTTCGCGGTACAGCACGACGGGGAGATGCATGAAGTTGTGGTGGATGTGCCGGTTGCAGCCATGAGCGTCTTTCGCATGGATCCCGGGGCCGCGCCGGGACGCTTTGAGTTTGAGTATATCCAGATTGAAGATGCTGACGGCAAGATTGTTAAGCAGTGGATGTTTAAATGAGAATGAGCAAAGTATGTTGTTCCGCCTTTCGTGTCCGCCATAGCTCTAAAAGAGCGACGGCTGGAAGGCGGCGAGTGAGTTTGGGGTTGGTTTGTATGTTCTTGGCGCTTTCTGCATCCGCAGCAGAAAAGCCGAACTTTCTGCTGATTCTTTCGGATGACCAAGGGTATGGCGATTTCGGGTTTACGGGCAACAAGGTGGTGCAGACGCCAACCCTGGACCGCCTCTCAAAAGAGTCCGCATTCTATCCGCATTTCGTCGTCGGCCCGGCCTGTACGCCGACGCGGGCGGCCTTGCTGACCGGTCGCAACCATCTCGACACCGGGGTGTGGGGCGTTGGAGCCCGCGGCAAAGTGCGCCGCGACGAAACATATATGCCGAAGTTTTTCACTCCGTCCGGCTACCACGTCTGGACGTTTGGGAAAATAGACGGCGGGATCTCGATGATGGAGGTGACTCCTGCCGATCGCGGTTTTGATTTCTGTTACGCCCCTCCGGGGGCCACTGGTTCCTATCAGCATAAGCTGCCCGGTGGTTGGACGGCTGAAATGGTTACCGATAGGGTCATTCAAAAGATCCGTGAGGCGGGGGATTCGCCATGGATGGCGCACGTGAACTATATTATTCCGCACTTGCCATGGCATTGCCCGGATTCGTATGCCGAGCCATTCCGCACGAATGGGTTTTCGGAAGACATTGCTCAGTGCTACGGATCGATTAAGCAGATGGACGACCAGATCGGGCGCCTGCTCACGGCTCTTGAAGAGTCGGGACAGTTCGAGAATACGGTGCTCATGTTTTTTAGCGACAACGGCTCACTTGACGCTGTGAATGACCGCGAAATCAATGTCTGGGAGAACTCCAAGAGAAACCCGCCGCATTCTCCGGACTGGGGTATTCGAAATCCACTGTCGCTGATTGGTCGTAAAGGCGAGGTGTGGGATAACGGCATCCGCAGTCCGCTGCTCGTTCGCTGGCCGGGGAAAATTAAACCCGGAATTCGTCAACACGTAGTCGGCGTGGAGGATGTTCTGCCCACACTGCTGGAGCTCGCGCAAATTCCCGAAGCAAGTCATCCCGAGCATTTGCCGTTTGCCGGCACGAGCTTTGGCGATTCATTGTATGACTGGCAGTATACCGATGATCGCGATCTATTTCGTCTCGCGAGTGGAGGCCGTGGCACACCGACTGGAATCGGTTTCAATACTCCGGCTGTGGAGACACTGAAGTATCGCACCTTGCATACGATTCTTCGCAGTGGACAATACAAATTTCATCATCTGCCCGGTGGTGAGTTGCGCTTGTATGATATGGAACAGGATCCGGGCGAACAAAACGACTTGAGTGGGAAATATCCAGAACGCACCGAGGCCATGGCCGCCCGTTGCCGGGCGCAGTGGGACGCAATCGCCGACCGAAATCGCACCTTCCCGATGCGACAGCTTCGAATCAATAACGCGGATAATCTTCAGCTGGCGTGGAGCATCCCTGTACTTCAGCCACTTGGCCTGGAGGGCGAAATGGAAATGCATGCCTGGCTCGGTGGGGTGAAGGGGTTTCGTAGGCCGGGTGATCGGGTGGAGTATGCCGTTGAGGTTCAGAAGCCACTTACCGTTTCATTCGTTATGGAAGGGAAGGGGTTCGCCCAATGTGCGACGATCAGCCTTCTGATCGATGGCGAAGCCGTTGATGTGAAAAGCCGCTCGGCAGAACAAATTGTGTTCGGCCCCGTCGCGCTGCCGGCGGGCAGGGTTCCGTTCTCGTTGGTGGTGTCAGAGGACGCCAACCCTGGAAACGCCATCGGTGAAGTTTTGAAGATTGGTTTGAAAAAGGTGGAGATTTGAATGAGAAGAAGGAACCTGATTTTTGTGCAGCTGGACCAGCTGCACTTCAACGCGCTGTCGGCCTACGGCAATCCATATGTGAAAACGCCGAATATGGACCGGCTTGTGGAAGAGGGCTATTCATTTAGGAAGGCCCACACGCCCATGCCGGTGTGCTGCCCGGCCCGTGCCTCGTGGTTTACGGGGCTGACCAGTAAGGAGCATGGGCAGTTTGTGAACGGGGCGCCGTTGCGGAAGGATATTCCGGACCTGGGAAACTGGCTCAAGGATGCGGGCTATGAAACCGTCTATACGGGCAAATGGCATATCACCCGGCCTCCTGAAAAATGCTTTGAGAAGGTGCTGCACATTGAGGGGACACTGAAAGGCGAACACATGGATGAGTTTGTGGCGCGCTCCGCCATCGGCTATCTCCAGAAACGCACTGATGAACGTCCGTTTTTCCTGAACGTGAGCCTGATGAATCCGCACGACTGCTGCTACAATGCTGCGGCGTCGGGCGGCCTGGGAAAATACCGGCTTGCGGAAGACATGGAAGATGACCTGCCGCCTATTCCTGATAATTTTGTGTCACCGAGCAAGATGAGTTCGCGTGGATGGGGCGAGCTGGAGTGGCGGTTTTATATCTACCTCTATTACCGCCTCGTCGAGATGGTCGATGCCGAATTCGGCACCTTCTTTGATTATCTGAAAAACTCGGAGTACGCAGACAACTCCCTGTTGATTCTCAGCGCCGATCACGGCGACGGCCTGGGTTTCCACGGCAAGGTCAGTAAAGGATTTCTGGAGGATCAGGCGTGGCGTGTTCCCGCCATTGTATGGGGCCGCGATATTCCGCAAAACGTGCACGACGAAGAACACTTGGCGAGCGGTCTCGATATCCCGATGACCTTCACCGACTATGCCGGTGCGCCCGATCTGCCGAACGCGAATTTCGGGAAGAGCTGGCGTCCGATTCTGGAAGGTAAAAAGCCGAAGTGGCGGGAGTATGTTTTCGGCGAAACGTCCAGTGCCTACACCGGCATGGCCTTCCGTGACACGCAGGACACGAAAACCATTTTTTATTCGGATGGAAAGATCGATGTATACAACACCGCGAAGGATCCTCTGGAGAAAAACAATCTGGCCGGTCACCCGGAAGCGCAGGGGCTGATCCGTCGGCACAAGACCTATTTCAAGGATTATCTGAACCGGGTGAATGAGATTCCGGAGCCTGCGAACCAGCCCGAGAGGATTTCCAGGTGTTTTGGATATGAAGCCTGGTACAAGCAGATGAAGGAGGAAATCTAATGCATAAACGGGATTTTTTAAAACTGTCTGCCGCGGTTTCCGGATGGCTCGTCTCGGGGCATCTTCCACTGCTCGCCAAACCTGGCAACAAGAACCTGCCGTATAATTTGACGGCCATGCCTGAAATCGAGCCGATCGGTGGTGCCATTAAGACCTTTCAGCCGCAACCGGGATCGTTGGTTGCGAAAGGCAACTATACGCTGCTTTACGAGGTGTTCACCTGGAAGAATTCGCTGAACAACGCGTGCGTGAATGACCACAATGGAACGCTTTCTGTGGCGCGTAAAGAAACCGGGCGGGGGGCAGAATATACGGTGGTTCAATCGCTTAAGCTGATTAACACCAAACAACCCGCCGGGTTCTCGCTGCAGCTCACCACCGACAACAACGAGGTCCCGGTGCAATGGGAAATCAGTGCATCGTTGAGCACAAGGCAGGGTCAGCTGATCCCTGAATCCGTGATGGACTGTTCCGGGTCGATTAAGGGCAGTAAACTGACGCTGGATTACGGCAAGGTGAAGGTGGAAAAGAGAGTGGAACAGACGGTCTATTTCCAGTGGGGCATCCCGCACCTGATCGCAGCCGGAAAAGCAAAACAGGCTCCGTTGAAATTCACCATGCTGGAAGAGGCGCTGAAGCTGAAGGCTAATCAGCAGTTGGCCTATCAGGGGCGCGTGGACATTCCGACAAATGCCGGAACCATCCCGCTCGACTCCTACCTGCAGACCGGCGACGGAATCCAGCCGACGCATTACCTGGCCGACGAACATGGCTGCGTGCAGGTGGTTTCCCGCGAAGTCGAAAACCAGCTCCTGTCAAAAATTTCATAAATAAGGGAAAAATGTTGGCAGAATCATGGATAGCAGAATCATTTTCCGAATGTTTGTGGTCCTAAATGATTCTGCTTTCCATGATTCTGTCTAAATCGCTCTGGATTAGTGGTTCTCTGATCCAAATGTTTAATGTTGTCAGTCTACTAGTAAAAAAAGGAATAAGGTTGTGATAAAGAATATATATGTAGTTTCTGCAGGTATACTCGGTCTGGCGTCGGCTTTCGCGGGCGAGCCCTCGGGCGATGCGCAGATCAGCGCCCCGTTTGGGGGATCGGAGATTGTCATCAAAACCACGACGCGCCTGGCCGGTGCGATCGACTCGCTCACCTGGCGCGGGAAAGAGCTTATCGACAGCCACGACCACGGACGGCAGCTCCAGTCGGCTTCCGCCTTCTACGCCGGTGGCCCGGACGGTCAATCCGAGGGATTCAATCCCACCGAAGCCGGCTCCAGCGCCGACCATATAGGGCCGACGAGTACCAGTAAGCTCCTCTACATTGAAGCCAAAGACAACGTACTCAAGACCCGAACACAGATGGCGTTCTGGCTTCAGCCCGGCCAGAAATCAGCGTTCGGAGCGGCCAGAAATACTAAGGCGCTCTCGGATCACATCCTTGAAAAGACCGTTACGATCGGAGCCATGGGCATGCCGAATGTGATCAAATATGAATCGACGTTCATCATTCCTGATCATGAATTTCACAATCGGGCTCGCTTTGAGACCGTGACGGGGTATATGCCGGCGGGCTTTTCGGTGTTCCACCGGTTGGATCGGGCGACGGGTGAACTCAAGCTTCTTCCTGACGGTCCCAATGAGCAGTTGGATCCGATTGTGGTGTCCACACCGGATGGCAAGCATGCGATGGGCATTATTACTCCGGTGCTTGGCGCGCCGTTTGACGGACCTAAGTATGGATGGAACCATTATGTGCCGGCGAAGGTTTGCAAGTGGAATTCAGTCTACCGAATTGAGAGTAAAGATGGGATCAAGACCGGGCCGTATCGGTACCTCTCCTACATCCCGATCGGAACCCGCGAGATGGTCCGCACCGCGCTGGTCGATCTGGATAAGCAACTGAACAGTGAAAAATGATGTATAAACCAATGCTTAAGTTTTCAGGATTTGTTTTAGCGTGTGCTCTCGCCGCACCGGCTTTGGCCGCCGATTCTTCGGCGTGGCAGGGAGCCGACTGGATCGGGTTCACGAAGGACGGGCGAACCTCCAATTTTGCACAGCGGGCTTTTTTTCCGGAAAAGCTTAAAAAACCCGCTCAAAGACGCGTGTATGTTTCGTCCCTGCTGCGCAAACCGTTCCGCGTTGAAAAACCGGTGCGTTCGGCCAGTGTGCAGGTGTGCGGCCTCGGGCTGCACGAGCTTTATCTGAATGGTGATAAAGTGGGCGACCGGGCGCTCGAACCGGCCGCCATCCCCAACTGGCAACGGGCCCTGCAGTTAAACCCGAAGTACGGGAGCGCCTGGGCCGGACTGGCCATGGGGTTGGAAGCGACCGGCCACGCGAATAAGGCGGAACGGGCCCTCGTCGAAGCCGTTCGGCATAAACCGGTATACGGTGATGCGGAGGCGTTGCGCGCTGCGTTAATATTGAATGACCGTCAGCTGGAACAGATCCTGCCTACTATAGAACGTTTCGATCCCGAAGGTCCCGGATGGCGGGATTAGCTTCCAGCCTGGAAAGCGATTGTCTACCAACAACAAAGGAAACACATGAAGAAAACAATCGTGCTCATACTGGGCGGACTGCTGATGATTGGTACTGCTTCAGCAAAACCCCTGAATGTACTGTTTATCACCATCGACGATTTGCGCCCGGAAATCGGCTGTTACGGCAATGATGAGATGAAAACGCCGAATATCGACCGCCTCGCGAAGATGGGCGTAAAATTCAATAAAGCCTACTGCCAGTATCCGGTCTGCAACCCGAGCCGGGCTTCTTTTCTGAGCGGTAAACGTCCGGGCGAGCTGGGCATTGTTTGCAACAAGATTCCGCTGCGTGAAAAGTGGCCGGATCTGGTTACATTACCGCAGCTGTTCCGTGAAAACGGATACTTCACTTCGGGCATGGGCAAGCTGCTGCACATGGGGCTCGATGAAAATGGCAAATCAACCTTCTTCCGCGACGACGTCTCCTTTGAGCATCAGTTCAGGGCGCTCGGTGCCACTCCAAAGATTGGAAAAAAAGGCGAAGGCCGCAAGCTGGGCGACGGCTCCATTGTCTGGGCTCGCTGGCTGGCCGCTGAGGGCGGCGACGAAGCCCAGTCCGACGGGTTGATCGCCGCCGAGGCTGTGCGCGTGCTGGACGAAAACCATGACAAGTCCTTCTTTATCGGCGTCGGCCTCCACAAGCCCCACGATCCGTTCGTGGCGCCGAAGGAATATTTCGAAGACTACCCGCTGGACGACGTTAAACTCGCTAAAGAGCCGAAAGACCGCACGCCGCTGCTCAAACACTCGCTGTCGAATAGAGACTTCTTTTCGCATTTCGCTGAGCAGGATCAGAAAGAGTTCAAGCGCGCTTATCATGCCTGTACCACCTTTGTTGATGCGCAGGTTGGCAAAATCTTCGACGTCATGGACCGGCATCAACTGTGGGACAATACCATTGTTCTGCTGATGGGCGACCACGGCTATCATCTCGGCGAACGGGGCTGGTGGAACAAGGTTACGGTTTTCGAGCGGGGTGCGCGCGGTCCGCTGATGATGTGGGTGCCGGGGATGGAGTCGATGGGACAGGAGACCGATTCGGTGGTTGAGTTTCTCGACATCTATCCGACCCTCGTGGATCTGTGCGGGCTGAAAGCGCCGCACGAACTGTCCGGCAAAACCATGCGCCCGGTGCTGCAGAATCCTTCCAAAGATTGGAAACAGGCGGCGTACACCCAGGTTACGCGCGGCAACAAAATGATGGGCTACAGCGTGCGCGACGGACGCTACCGCTACATCCAGTGGGGCCTCAACGGCGAGGGCGGAACCGAGCTTTATGACCACGAAAAGGACGATGGTGAATACTACAACCTGGCGAATCATCCGGAATGCAAATCGATTAAGAAGAAGATGGCCGTGTTGCTGAAAGACGGCTTTCCAGACATTGGAAAATTATAGCATGGCCGCGCGGAATTTTTTCCAGGCATTGGAAAAACTGTACAGCGAATGGTTTGAACAGATGGGCGACCCGGACAAAGGTTCCAAACATTGGAACGGTAAGCCTGCGGAGGAGCAGTCTTCTTCCAAGGTTCGGAAAACTCAGGAGAAGAAAGCGGATGGTGATCTCGGCTACGGTTTCAAGAAAGCTCAGGGACATACCCGCTATCCAGAAGACGCATCGAAGGGCTGACCCCGGGACCCGCTGCCTCCCTGAAGGCGGAACAACGTACGGGTGTGGGTGCGAAGGCATGTTGTCTCGGCGGCGAAGGAGCAGGAATGCCGCTGTGGCGGGTCGACTGACTCCGTGATGCGGTTTTATGTGTTATAACATTGACGCATACCCAGTTGTTGTGCATTATACGAGACATTATGAAGGCAAGTGTGACGCTTCTTCCAAAGCACAGGCGGGTGATGGATCGGCTGGGTGAAAACCTGAAGCTGGCTCGTTTGCGGCGTCGTCTGAGTGCGGAGCTGGTTGCGCAACGAGCTGGCATCAGCCGTGCGACGCTTCATAAGATCGAAAAGGGGGAGCCTACGGTTGCCATGGGGAGCTACTTCATGGTGCTCAACGTGCTGGGGCTGGAAGAGGAGATCGAGCAGCTTGCGGCAGATGATGAGTTCGGCCGGAGGCTTCAGGATCTGGGCATGAAGACTGCAAGACGTGCCCCAAAGCGAAAGTCCGACTCATGAGTGGCGGGCGGGAGATCTTTGTGGTTGCCGACTGGAGTGGGATTTCCGGGCCAGTGCCGGTTGGGCGCATTCATGCGGCCGTGGTCCGCGGCAAGGAGGTCTTTTCCTTTGAGTATGATTCCGCCTGGTTGGAAACTGGGAATCCGGTACTTCTTGATCCTGGACTGCATTTTTCGCCCGGGGTTCAGTATTCCGATTCCTCTTTCGGTCTGTTTCTTGATTCGGCACCGGATCGGTGGGGACGTCGGCTGATCCAGCGGCGCGAGGCGCTCCGCGCCAGACAGGCAGCCCGACCGGAACGCAGGTTGTTGGAGTCGGACTACCTGCTCGGCGTGCATGACACCGGACGAATGGGGGGCTTGCGTTTTAGAACCGACCCGCAAGGGCCCTTCGTGAGTGGCGATCGTGAGCTTGCTGCGCCGCCGCTGAGATTCCTTCGGGAGTTGGAGCAGGCGGCTGTAGAGTTGGATTCAGACGAGCGGGAGTCTTCCGAGGTCAACAGATGGTTGAATCTGCTGTTGGCCCCCGGCACGTCACTGGGCGGTGCACGTCCGAAATCCAATGTAATGGATCCTGATGGAAATCTCTGGATCGCTAAGTTCCCGAGACGGAATGACGAGTTCAACGTCGGTGCGTGGGAAATGACTGTCTACCAACTGGCAGAAGCGGCTGGGCTGAATACGACCGCTGCTCGAATGGACCGCTTTTCGAAGAACGGCGAGACCTTTCTGGTCCGGCGCTTTGACCGCAACGGTTCGCAGAGAATCCATTTCGCCTCTGCGCTGAACCTGCTGGGCTACCAGGATGGTGATGGGGCGAAGACCGGTGTCAGCTATCTGGAACTGGCCGACCTGATCACGCGAATCGGCGAGCGGGTCGCAGAGGATCTGGAAGAACTTTGGAAGCGGATTGTGTTTGGTGTCTGCATCGGCAATACGGATGACCATTTGCGGAACCACGGGTTCTTACTTGGTGGGCAGGGGTGGCGGCTGTCGCCGGTCTATGATCTCAACCCGCAGCCTTGGGGGGACGGGTTGTCCTTGAATATCAGTGAAAACAGCAACGCACTCGATCTGGGACTGGTTGCCGAGGTGGCGGAGTATTTTAGGGTTAAGCCGAAGCGACGGGATGAACTGATGCAGCAGGTGCGTGACTCGGTCGCTGGGTGGGAACGAGTCGCGCGGGCCCAGGGAATTGCTCAAGGGGAGATCAATCGAATGCGTCCGGCATTTCGGGGCGCGTGACGTCTGTCTTGGGTCTGACCCCTCTGCATTCCCAGTCATCCGGATGTGTTGTCGGGATTGCCGAGGGCGATCAGGGCCACAGCGGGATCCGCGCCAAAGGCGGTCCGCCTGTAGCGGTCCATATATATCGCCATACGTTAGTATTGCTTTTTCGTCGCTGGTCGGCTAGCCTTTACGCATGGATAGAGGACGATTCGAGTGGGACCCGAACAAGGACCGGGATAATCAAACGAAGCACGGCGTTCCGTTCGAGGCTGCGCAGTATGCTTTTGCCGATCCTCAGCGTGTGATCGCCGAGGATCTCGAGCATAGCCAGACTGAGAAGCGCTACTTCTGTTTTGGTGTGGTAGGTGAAGGTGTCCTGACCGTGCGATTCACGGTCAGAGGAAAGGCAATCCGTATATTTGGTGCAGGATATTGGCGGAAAGGCAGGCGTATCTATGAAAAAGAAAACTCTATATAGCGACGGCCCCATTGGTGATGTGAAGGTGGTCAGGGATTTCCTTCCTGCCCCCGAAGACCTCGTCTTCAAAGAAGACCAGATAAAGGTCACCATTGGATTGAGTCAGTCCAGTGTGGACTTCTTCAAGCAGGAAGCGAAGAAGCATCACACACAGTACCAGAAAATGATCCGACGACTGCTCGATCTCTACGTAGCTCAGCACAAAGAGCTGCCGATAAGAAGCCGCTGAAGGAGCCACGAATTCCAGAAGCAGCTCTCCGCATTCCGCGAACGCTACTCACGCCGCCCCGCCATGATGCGGCGCATCAAGGAACTCTGAACCTGCTGGACACGGGATAGCCTGGAACGGCGTCATGTGTACTGCTGAGATCTCTCTCATCCACCGGTAATTGAAAAACAGCTCCTCGGTAGTGCCATTGTCGCACCGCCTCTCCTCGCATACCATTGTTCTTCGTTACTGGTTTTAGGCCGTCGCTGCTGGCTCTCATGTAGCCCGCTCGCGCCGCGAGCGCGGCTCTGGCGGGGCCTCAGTCGCGGCGCGACAGGGCTACAGGAAGAGCCATGCCTCAAGGCATATCGTTCAAGCTTAACGGTTACGAAGAATCGCCCCATACGGCTCATATCCGCCGTTCGACATGGCCTAAGTCGTTTATGCTCTAGAGAAACCTGTGATCCAAGCCCGATCTCATCGCTCTCGCCCACAGGGCGGCTGCTTGGAATGAGCGTCGCCTGGCGCATCCTCCAATGAATGAAACCGACCGCCATGGTCGGTTGTTGGCAGTTGCCGGGGGAGACGGTACACGCTACTCTTCACTTACACGAGAAACGCGGCCGCAAGGTCTGGCGATTGGCGCACAGGTCGAGTTCGCGGAGTAACGGAGGCGAATCATGCCCCAGAGATATGTGTCGACATCCAGCCTTGAAAGGCTTCCGCTGCAGGGGCTGATCGAGAGGCTGCAGGATTTCTCGCTGACGATCTCCTTTAACGACAAGATCATTCCCTTTCGCAAGGCCGATGAGCTCTATCGGAGCAAGGAGCGGCGACTGGTGAGTCAGGAGATCAACTTCGTCATCGAGGGGGCGATATTCGGCAGCGTAGATGGCGTCCCGGTCGAGTGTAATCCGGGGGAGATGCTCTGGATGCAGCCGGGCATTCCCCACTCTCTTTCGTGGCCGGAGGGGCTGCTCTACTACTCCTTCAACTTCGAGATCGTGGACGCCAACGGTGTCGCCTACACCATTGACCGACCATTTCTACATTTGCGGCAGGCGATGGAGCTGCAGCACCTCGCCAGTGAAATTGCGTGGTATGCGAGTCGTTCGGTGGCCTACCGCAAGGAGCGCATACAGGCTGCCGCACAGGCGACACTGCTACTGTTCTTCATCCAGATCGAGCTTCTACAGACGCGGAAGGATGTCAGCGCTGGCAGGCCCCGGTTCACTGAGCAGCAGCAGGCCAAGCTCTACGACTATCTGCACCGTCACGCGTCTGAGTCCGTGAAGCCGGCGGGCCTCTCGGCCTGCCTGGGATATACCCACCACTATTTCGCAGAGCTCTTCCGCACTACCTTTGGTGTCAGCGCCCGCGAATGGATACTGCGCGAGAAGGTGCGGGGGGCCGCCTCTCAACTGTTGCGCACAGACCACACCATAGCCAGAATCGCGTATGCGTTCGGGTTCTCCGATGGCTACTACCTCTCGCGGCAGTTCAAGAAGATCATGGGGGAATCCCCCAAGGCATACCGCCAGCGGCATCAGGTGTACCGCTGAGAGATCTCTCATCCACCGGTAATTACAAACGAGGTTCCAGTAGTGCCATTGTGGCGGGCCTCCCTTCGTACTAGAGTATCTAGTAATCACAAGAACTACCGTGACTTGGGGGCACTAGCGAAACTGGCGAACGCAACGACAAGCCATTGCTTTGACTGCGGAGAGGCCCTTGGGCAGCTCCATATGGGTGATGAACAGTAAAGAGGGTCTAGTATGAAGATGTTGAATAAGTGGCTGATGGTAGGCGTGCTCGCGTACGCGGCTGTGCTGGCCGCGACCGCGCAGGCGGACGTGCTGTGGAGTGAACCGTTTGACGGAACCCAGTTGAACACCAACTGGACGGAGTTTGCCCATGGAGCTGGTGCTGGTGCCACCCAGAGCGTTGGGCAGGTTGTGCTGGATACGGGCATCACGGCGAGTACCGCACATGCCGCGCTCAGCACGACAACCGATCAATCTGGAAGCGTGTCGATGCTCGCCGGGGAGCCGCTCTACAACTTCTATGCGCACCCGGTAACGGTGCGGTTCGACATTGCATCCATCACCGGAACGCCCGATGGAAGTCGTAATGTCTTTTACTTTTCGATTGGCGATGATGCGGATGGTAACTACATGCCGAAATCACCTTTCCTCGACGACGGTATTGGCTTTTCTGTTGAGCAGCTGGATGCCGGCTGGCGGATCAACTATTCGGCACTGGTCGGCGGCGTTGAAAGCTTCGGGCTCGTTGCCGACCTCAACGGCCTGCCGAGCGCCATCACGTATACATTGGATGGAACGTTGGCCACCATCGAGCTGGAGGGCACAACCAGCACGGGCGGAGACTCTGTGCTGACGCAGACCCTGGCGGATCTTTCCGCAAACCTTTCCGGCTACACGATGGCGTTCGGGGCGTTTAACCGTGGAGCGGTTTCTCAGAAAACGGTGGTGACACTTAATAAGGTTACCGTTTCGGCCGTCGCGCCTCCGCCGCCCAAACCGGACGATGGTGTCTACACGGTGATCTGCCCCCGCATGTTTAATGTGGACATGTCGACGACCCCCTGGGGCTGGGAGGAGCGTCTAGATTATCTGGCGAACATGACAAACACCGTAAACTGGCCGACGGTTCGTGAAAAGACTGATTCGATCAAGTTCTATATCACCCCGCTCTGGGGGGCCACAAAGGATCGCCCAGAGTATCGTCAGGCATTGGCCACGCTGGTTCATGAGGAAGACTTGGAGGTCACCATCGAAATCGGCGGGAGCCGTTCCGCCGGCGGCATTCCGGTGAACGGAGATCAGGCGGGTGAGCTGGCTGCGGTTGATAATCAGGGACTCCTGCAGCATTGGCTCGATGTGCCGGGTGCGCGGTTGGATTATATCACGACCGACCATTCCATGATGTGGGATATCCGTGATCTGTCCACCAATCAGCTCGAGCTGGTGATTCCGGAGCAGGTTGACTATTTCGTTGCCATGAAGGCCTGGCGTCCAGGGCTCAAGTTCGGATTCATCGAATCGCTGGGCTATTTCGGCATCGATGGAACCAATACCATTACCGGCCAGGCTAAACGCTACAACAAAACCAGCGCCACGGTGCCGGATATGGATTTTGATGAATTCCTTGGCGAATTCATTGCTCAGGCCACCGCGGCCGGGGTTGAGATCGACCATTTCGATCTCGACTGGGGATTTGCCGCCCACTGCCGCGATACGCTCGGCAGTGGCAACAGCCACCTCTGGCGCACCGTCGACGAATTTGATTACGGCCGCCTCCTTGCCTTTGAGCGGGTCTGCCACAAGTACGGACTCAAAGTCGGGGTGATCTTCAACGACACGATGAGAAATGAAGTATACACCGATGCCGGATGCGTGACCGACGAGGAGTGCGACCAGGAAAGCGCCGACCGAATCCAGGCCTACATGCAGGGCTATCTTGCTGCCGGCGGAAACGCGGATCGGATCGTGTTCCAGAGCTGGATGGACTATCCGACCCTGACCGGCCCCGAAACCCTCACCAACTCCTTTCTCAACGTAGCCAAGCAGCAGATGGAACTCTTCTTTCAGGGCGCCATTCAAATAGCCACTCTCAGTGCAACCGTGGCCAATTATGTCACGACCTACGACATTGGCGGGACAAGTTTGAACCTGGTCGGCGCGATGACCTGGTCCAACGCCCTGACGGGCGCAAGCGACACCTTTCCCGCAACGAACTCCTGGTCGGTCTCCAGCATCGCGCTGGCCGCCGGGCTGAACACGATCACCGTGAGCGGGACCAACGCTGTGGGATTTGCGGCGAGTGACTTCGTCGAAATTACCAGGCTTCCAGCAGTCTTGCCGTCGGGGGGGGCGGAGATAACGTTTCTATCAAGAAAGCAGCAGGATTATTTCCAGAATCCTCAAGACTGCATCGAGATGCTCTCAAAGGTGGATCGGATTGGTATGTACGTAGGCCATCTTAACCCTGGTAATACAAGCAATCCAATCACGGATGAAGAACTGAAAAATGTTGTCGATGTGGCGAATGCATTAGGCAAGGGGTTCTATATTGAAATGGGTGGACTGTCTACATGGTATAGAGATCGTCCCGAAACGGTTGCCGTGGATTCGTTCACTTCGGAAAGCAATTATGTTTCAAGGCTCGTCGATCTGGGAGGAAAGGTTGAATATATATTCTATGACAATCCTCTCATCCGCATCATGATGACTGAAGGACTGAATGGTGGAACGATGGATGGTTTATGGACGCTGGATGCGGCGGTTCATGAACTGGCCAAGGTTACAAAGATGTGGAAGGACTATATTCCGGGAGTAAAGATTGGCCCGGTTGGATCGCCGGTATGGCGAGCGTGGAAAGGTGAAGGCCCATATGGCAAGCCACATGGGCTCCAGAATGGGTATTATGATATCTACGAGATGCTCGGAAAAATAAGAGATATTTTTCCGCTGTATGATACTCAAATTGATACCTATGAAATTGATTTTCCCTATAAGTATATCGATGACTATTTAGGCAATGCGAGCCATCATGCCAATGATCAGGCGTATTGGGTAAACCGGCTTAGAGACATCGAGAATGAAGTGAAGGGTGGGTTTCCTTTTCCGGATATGGAATTTGTCTTTATCTTCAATGATGAGGCATCTTCGCGCCAGGACTTTGATCAGGATGTCCATGCATGGATTGATCTGTATTGTAATCAATATGGCGGCAATCCGGATATCTACTCCATTCAGAGTTGGTATGCCACCTTTGAGGAACCCAATGAGCTTATGCCGGAGACGACACCCTATACCTATTCCTGGATCGTAAAGGGCATTATCGAACAATACCAAGATGGGGGCACCGAGCCCCTCTTCTCAGACGGGTTCGAAAGCGGTGACTTTATTGAGGGAGGGTGGACGCTGGAAAATACCCCCACTATCATAACGGCTGGACAGGCCAGTGGCTCCTATGGCGCCCACATCAACTGGGGTGATGTGTTGACAAAAAGCCTGGACCTCTCGGGCAGGACCAACGTCACCTTGTCCTATGCCATTGGCTGCAGTCCCACCATGCCGACCAATACTTTCATCGCGCTCGAGGTGTCGGCCGATGGCGGCACCAATTGGGTCGAGCTGGATCGGACAAGACATAGCGGGTATGTGACCAAGGAGTTCAACCTTGCTTCGGAACTGCTCACATCCGGTTTCGCGTTCCGTTTCGATAAGATTGGCGCCGCTTCGGGCGATTGGGGGAGGATTGATGACGTATCCATCGCTGTGGTGCCTGCGGGCAGCAACACTCCGCCGGTCTTCATACGCGATCCGGTGGTTGCAGCCGATGCGGGGACCACGGATGCTTACAGCGGCACGCTCGCGAATAAAGCGGTTGATCCGGATGCCGATCCGGTGACCTTCTCGCTGGTTTCCCCCACCAATACCTGGTTGGCCGTTGCGGAAGATGGGACGCTCAGCGGGACGCCGGAATCCGGCGATGTCGGCCCCAACAGCTGGACGGTGCAGGTGTCGGACGGCACGTTCTCCAATACGGCCACGCTGGAGATCAACGTGGGCTATGGCGGTGCACGGATGGCCCTGTTCTCGGACGGATTCGAAAGCGGCGACCACACGACGGGAGGGTGGACAATAGAGAACGGTCTACCCAGATTCGATAGCAATGCGGCCAGTGGCACCAGTTGCGCCAACCTCATATGGGCTGATGTATGGCGCAAAGATCTGGACCTCTTGGGCGCGACGAATGTCACCTTGTCCTATGCCATCAACTGCAGCCCCACCATGCCGACCAATACGTCCATCGCGCTTGAGGTGTCGGCCGATGGCGGTGCGAATTGGATCAAGCTCGAAGAGGCAAGACATTCCGGGTATGTGACCCGGGAGTGGAACCTTGCTCCGGAGCTGCTCACATCCGGTTTCGCGTTCCGTTTCGATAAGATTGGCACCGCTTCAGGCGATTGGGGCAGGATCGATGATGTGCTGGTGACAGCCGCGGATCCGGAAGGTGTCCCTCCCGCCCCCAACGTGATTGTGTTCCTGATGGATGACTTCGGACTGACAGATGTGCAGCAGCATCCGACCTATTTCCCGGACGGCAGTCCGTTGTTTGAGACCCCGAATATGCATCGTTTGGCGAGCGAGGGGATGCGGTTCGATCATATGTACGCCCAGCCGTTGTGTTCAGCGAGCCGGTTCGCGCTGCTCTCCGGGCAGAATTCCGCGGCACGCCATGCGGCGTGGGCGACCATTGTGAACGATGCGAAGCCCGAACCGTCCCTGCCGACCAGTTCGAATCCCATCCGGGCCTATAACTTTCCTTCCTTCCGCGATCACATGCCGCTGGAAATCGAAACGATTGCGGAGCGCATGAAGGAGGCCGGCTATGCAACCTGGCATGTGGGCAAATGGCATCTTTCGCCAAACACCGGTGGTTCAAACCCCAATCCGCCTTCAACCTACTATCCGGTGAAACAGGGCTTCGATAAGCAGCTCAGCGTGGGTGGAGCGGGGCCGACCCCGGGCTATTTCGGTCCCTTTACGATGCCGGCGATGAACGACCATAACGGCGACCCGGCCCCCGGCGCCAAAGGCACATTCCTGCCTGAGCATATGGCGGGTCTGGTGCAGGGGTTGCTGGATGACCACCTGGCGAACAACCCGACCCAGCCCTTCTTCCTCTATTATCCGACCTATTCCATCCACGGCCCGCACGATGCCAAAAAGAGCCGCTTCAATTACTATGCGGACAAGCTTGCGGGCCTGCCCGACAGCAAGCACCGGCATCCCGTGCTGGCGGCACAGGTGGAGGGCGTGGATGGGGAGTTGGGCGCACTGCTCGATTATATGGATAGCAACGGGCTTACGACCAACACGTTGTTTTTCTTCGTGTCGGACAACGGCGGACTCGTTAAAAACGTCTCGAGCACCCTCTACGATGACATCGGCGCCGATGGAATCCCGGACGCTCCGGGGGTGTCATCCGATGGAACCTATGCGGCGACCTCCGCGCCGATCCATTCGTCCACGCCGCTATCGGATATGACGCCGCGCAAGGGGGGTAAATCCTGCATTTATGAAGGCGGAATGCGGGTCCCGATGATTGTGCGCTATCCCGGCGGTGGGATCCCCGCCGCGGCGATCTCGCATGAGCCGGCGCACCTGATGGATATTTACCAGACGATTCTGGAGTATACACCGGCCACACCCAAGGCGGGCTACACGCTCGACGGCGTTGGCCTGAAACCGGTACTGCAGCAGACCGGAGCACTGCCGGAGCGCGATCTGTTCCACTATTTCCCCAATGCTTCCCAAGGAGGATATGAAGGTGAGCCCGGCGGAGCCGCCGTGCTGGATTATCCGTTCAAAATGATTGCCACCTATTCCACGGCGCATGATGCCGCGGCGATCGACTATAGGCTGTACCGCCTCGATACGGACGTCGGGGAGTCGGATAATGTTGCGGGGCGTTTTCCGGGAGTGGTGGACGCGATGCGCCAAAAACTGGATACGTTCTATGCGGATACCGGCGCGTTGGTGCCGACCCCCAACCCGGTCTATGACGGAACCTCGTTCGATTCGCCGGAAATCTCCATCGACAGCTATCTGGGAAATGCCGGCCTGGCGCTGCTGACCCCGGAAACCTTTATGATCGCCGACCCGGATGGGGACACTCGCAACAACCGTCAGGAATTCCTGGAGCAAACCGCGCCGAACACCGCCGACGAAGCCGTCGCGAACATTTGGTTGAGCGACGGTGAGCTGCGCGTTGCGCTTCCCGCCAATACCGACCAGTCCATTTACAGCATCCTCGATGCAACCGGCGCGGTGGCCTTCACGGCGGCTGAGCTGGAACTGGACGGACAGTATGGGCCGTTCTTTGTCTACAAACCGACCAACTCGGTTCCGTCACCTGATCCCGCGGATTACACCATCGCGGTCGCGGAAACAGCACGTCCTCGGAGCACCGCTGACTTTACGATCGACTACCGGGCGCTGCTGAGCGGTACCGTAAGTTCAAGGACGGATACCCTTCAGCTCAATAACAACCTGCTGGTGGATACCGGTTCCGGGCTGGCGGTTGTTCAGGGCGTTGACGTGACGACGACCGGTGTGAGCGGAGACTTCAATCCGGGCGGACCCAACGGGTTGGCCGTCGTCGGCGGGTTGAGTGATGTGTGGTTCGACAGCGAGGAAAAGGTCTCCCTGGACTTTGCCGTCGAAACCACGGAAGGAATGGCGCTGACCGACCTCCAAATCAGGATCGTGGATGTCGGCGCGCGGTCGCTCGACGGGGAAACGGTGACGCTTTCAAACCAGAGTGTCCTGGCAACTGCCTCATGGTCGGGGGGATCAATTGCCAATGGCCGACCGGGAACCCTAACGGGCACGGTTGACTTTCCGTCGGGGGAG
>CAZCDU010000017.1:51774-53318 GCA_964497125.1 uncultured Victivallales bacterium
TGCCAATGGCCGACCGGGAACCCTAACGGGCACGGTTGACTTTCCGTCGGGGGAGACGCTGACGGTGCAGACCGGTCCTGCGGGCGGCGCGAACCAGCGCACGCAGCTGAGCTATATTACCTTCAGGCTGTCCGATGCTGACATCGATAACACGGATACGGACGGGGATCTGCTGCCCGACAGCTATGAGGCCGCAAATCCCCCGTTGGCTGATGGGCATGTCGACGGAGACGGCGATGGCTGGACGCGCGGGCAGGAATATGTCGCCGGCACCAGCGATACCGATGCCGATGACTTCTTCACCATCGGCATCGATGGGCAGCAACTGGAATTCAACGCGAAGAGTGGGCGCGCCTACCGATTGTACAAACGCACGACGCTCGATGACCCGCCCGTGCTGCTCGAAGATTTCGGTATCATCTCCGGCGACCACAGCGTGCAGTTGCCGGTCGAGATGGACGGCGACTCCGCATTTTTCCACCTAGAGGCCTATCTGCCGTGATGAGAGAAGTTGGCTGCTAATCCACCAGCGATTACCAAAATGCACTCCTGTCTCCAGGCTAGATGAATTGACCGCGGAGAACGCAAGGAACGCAAAGAGGGTGTCGCGATAGCCCGCGTGCCTTTCTCTGTGCTCTCTGCGTTCTTTGTGGCTAAGCGAACAGACAGGACCAAGCTATCGCTCTACGCTGCGCTCAAAGCGAAGCTTGATCGGCACGTGCGACAGGCGAGAGCCATCACGATTGACATAGGTACCAATTATGGTACAGTGGGGGCGGATGAGTATTGGTGATGTAAAGTTGAATGTGGTGTTCTTTCGGACAGGCTCAGGCACTGAGCCAGTCCGGCGGTGGCTGAGATCTCTGCCCGAGGCCCACAAGAAAGCAATCGGAGAGGACGTCAAGACGGTACAATTTGGCTGGCCTCTCGGTATGCCATTGGTCGAGAAGCTGGGGCCGTACCTGTGGGAAGTGAGGACCAAGGTCCCTGACGGAATTGCTCGATTACTCTTCACCGTTGATGGGCATACGATGATCTTGCTTCACGGTTTCATCAAGAAGACGCGCAAGATACCACAGAAGGAATTGAGTACTGCCAGGTCACGGCTAAGGCAGTATCAGGAGGCTGAATCATGAAGAACCAACATATTGGAACCGATTTCGATGACTTTCTGCAGAAAGAAGGTCTACTCGCAGCCACTGAGGCGGCCGCTGTGAAGCGGGTATTAGCGTACCAGATCGAGAAGGAAATGGAGGAACGGCAGATCTCCAAGAGTGCGCTAGCGCGCATGATGCACACCAGTCGGTCGTCGCTCGACAGGCTGCTCGACCCGGAAAACGCTTCTGTGACGCTTCTTACCATGGAGAGCGCAGCACTAGCACTCGGCAGAAGGCTGAAAGTCCAACTGGCCTAGTTGCCGAACACTCCGATGCAAGCAATCGCTTTGCGGGCTGTTTCGAGAAGCAGCCTGCTTGGAGTGAGTAGCCCGTCCTGAAGTTTGGCACTCAACTAGACAGTAATCCATCTGTCTGAATTTCGCTTGC
>CAZCDU010000018.1:0-51945 GCA_964497125.1 uncultured Victivallales bacterium
AGGAGGCCGGTGGCGTGTTTGAGAGTCTCCAGACAGACGGGAGCGGCAACATCGTCATCACCTGCAATCAATTCTTCAACGCAGTCGTACTGGAGGTGCTCCCGAGTGGGACGGTGTTCATTGTCCGGTAGACTGAAACATCGCCGATTCGCGGCTCGTTCCATTGCCCTGTTGCCCAAAACCGTAACAGGGGCGCGTATAAACGTAATGTAGCAAACTAGACCCGCTCGGGGGTCGAATAGCATTATTAAAGGGACAGATACAGGTGTCAGTTGTGACACCCCTGGTTGAGTTGGTTCAGTAAGAGGAGACACACCATGACGTCAAAACATATGGAAGCAAGAATCCTTCGAATCCTGGCAGGCACACTCCTGTTGGCCGTCTACAACGCGCAGGCTGCGGACTATACGTGGGATGGTTCTACCGACACTTGGGGCTCGAGTCATTGGAATCCGGGTTCAGTCCCGGGACCCACCACGGCGGGCAATACCGCGACCATTTCGGTGGGTACTGTCAGCTTTTCTCAGCACGACACCTTTGGAAACGCGAGTACCGGGGACAGTCCGGACATCACCTTGAACAGCGGAGGCACACTCAGCAGTGGCGGTAACTGGTTCAACACCATCTGGAATCTGAACCTGAACGGCGGTACGCTGTCCGCTGACGGCGGCCACGCCACATGGGGTGCCTTTGCGCTGGGGGGCACCGTTACGGTTGGGGGCAGTTCGGCGTCCTTGATCAGCACCGACGGCGGAGCGAATTCTCGCGTTGATCTGCGCAACGACGGCACGGCTTTTGATGTGGCAGACGTGACGGGATCCTCGGCGACCGACTTGACAATAAACACCATTCTTGCCAACGGCCCCAACGTTCCCTGGACCTCAGGACGTTTGATCAAGCGCGGGGTTGGCACGCTGACGCTCACAGGCGATAGCACTTATACCGGTCGAACGGACGTTGAGGCGGGCACGCTGACCGTGAACGGTGGTTCGCTCTCAGGTCCGGGGTTGATTGACATCGGCGCCACCGGTGGACCCGATGCCAATTTTGCATTGGTGGACGGCAGCGTGACCGCCGGCAGCCAATTTGTCGTCGGTGCCCACGGCGTCGACAGCCTGGCGACGATGGATGCCGGGTTGTTGCAAGTGAATGGGACTCTGTATCTGGGTGGATACGCTGAAGGCACGGGCACGGGAACGTTCACACAATCGGGCGGAACAAACACCGTGACCGGTTCGGTGCAATTCGGCGGCAATGGCCCGAACAATGGCGTCTATAATCTTGGGGGTGGCGTCCTCGTTACCCCGGCCATCACGAAGCTCGGCACCGGAACGGCCACGTTCAATTTCAATGGCGGCACGTTGAAACCGTCGACCTCGGGTGCGTTCATGTATGGCCTGACGGCGGCAAACGTCAACACGGACAGTACCATTGATACCGCCGGCTTTGACATCACCATCGCCCAGGCGTTGCTCGTAGGTTCTGGTGGCGGACTGACCAAGACTGGCACCGGCACGCTGACGCTCAGTGGCGCCAACACGTTTACGGGGAACCTGGTGGTGGATAATGGCACGATCACGGATTCACGCCAGGTCAACACGTCAACGCCGACAGCAACCGGTCTGGGCAACATGATGACTGAAGGCAGGCAGATCCAGGTGAACACCAATGGCACCTTGCTGTTCACCGCCCACGATCCCCTGGGCGCAGCCACCTATTACAGCCCTGTGGACATCATCGTCAACGGCGGCACGGTCTCCCATGGCACCAAGTTTGTGACGGTGGGCGACGTCGTGCTCCAGAACGGCGGTGAGTTGACCGGCGGAAATGGGGTGAATGGGAGCTACCAGACGTTCAACGTGTTGGGCTCGGTGACCGTGTCGGGAAGTTCCGCGTCAGTCATTACCAGCACAGGGGGAAGCTATATCGGCGTTCATCTCGCGAATGGGAGTTTTGTGGTGAACGAGACTGGGGACGATGTCGATCTGACGGTAGACGTGCCGCTGATCGACAAGGCTGGTGGCGGCGGTGCGGGGAGCCTGACCAAGAGCGGAGCCGGCACAATGCGCATGACAGCCGTCAATACCTTCAGCGGCGATGTTACGGTTTCGGGCGGTACGCTTTCGATCACGCAGGATGACACCATCGCAGACGCGGCGGATGTTCTGATCGGTGCAGGCGCAAAACTGGATCTCGACGGAGCCATTAACGATACGGTGAACCGGCTGTACCTGGGCGGTGTACTCATGAAAGCGGCACCTGGGGCTCAACCGGCAGCGGCGCATCCAACCCGAACAACACCTACTTCTCCGGCACCGGTATCCTCACGGTTACCGAGGGCGCCACGGGAACACTGTTCAAGTTTCGTTAATCGTATGGGTGCGGCACGGTTGCGCGGGTAAGAGGCTGCAATGAAGGCCGAAAAAGGGAAGAGGGAGAGAAGGAACAATCATGACACAAGAATTCAAACTCAACCGGCGGGAGTTTATCAAGATGAGTGGTGGGTGTACGTTGGGAAGCGGATTGCTAGCCTCTAACACCTACGCTGCTCTCGGTGTGACCGAGGCCGATGTTGTGGATAAGTATGCCCGGCTGATTCCTGCCGACAAGGGCCTGGACCCAGCCTGGATACGCTCGCTGACCGCGCGCGGGGTCGCGCAGGTCTACCGTGAACCCAAAGCCCTCGGCCATGTCGGCATGCCGGTCGGCGGGCTCTTCGCCGGCACGGTCTATCTGGGGGGCGATGGACGACTCTGGCTCTGGAACGTCATGAATGACGATCGCGAGGGCATCGTGCCACGGTCTGAGCCCTACAAAGGGGAGAACCTGAACGTGCGCAGAGGCGCCAACTACGTTGCGCCGGCAAAGCGGGCCTATCCGTTTGAGCAGAACTTCGGGGTGCGGATCGACGGCAAACTACGCACGCTGGATGTTGATGGATTCGAAACGGTGTCGTTCAAAGGCCAATACCCCATCGGTGACGTCGCTTACGAAGACGATGCCTGTCCAGTCAGCGTCAAGCTATCGGCTTATTCGCCCTTCATTCCACACAATACGCCGGACTCGACACTGCCGGCCACGATCATGTCCTATACGTTGAGCAATGGTGGCAACAAGAAGGTCGAGTGTGACCTCTTCGGGTGGCTGGAGAACCCAATATGCCTACGCAGCGGTCGCAATCTTCGCGGCCGCCGCCAGAATCGCATCATATCCGACTCGGAGTTCTCGGCACTGCAGTGTACAGCGGCGAGCGCAAAGCGCGCTGTCGAATCCACGCGGCCGGATGTTACCGTCGAGTCCTTCGAGGCAGAGACCTACGGCGATTGGACGACAACAGGCACAGCCTTTGGCAAGGGTCCCATCCTGGTGAGCGATGTCCCGGGCTACCAGGGCGATCTCGGTGCGACCGGAACGCGAGTAGTCAATTCGCACGCATCGGCGCGCGGCAAGACGACCGGCGAGAAAGACGGCGCCGTCGGCACGCTGACCTCACCGGCGTTTACGTTGACCCGCAAGTATATCAACATCCTGGTCGGTGGCGGCGCCCATGCCGGAAAGACCTGCGTCAACGTGCGCATTGGCGAGAAGGTAGTCGGCTCGGTGACAGGCGATAACGACAACAGCATGCGCTGGAAGTCCATCGCACTGGACGCACATGAGGGCGAACAGGCAATCATCGAGATTGTCGACAACCACACCGGCGGCTGGGGCAACATCGGCGTTGACCAGATCGTGCAGAGCGACAGCCCGGCCGTTTCCGGATCCCTCGAAGAGGCGCCGGACTTCGGCAGCATGGCCCTGTCGGTACTGGACGGTGCCGGCAAGCCGCTGGCGGCCGCAGGATCGCGCGAGCCGGCCATCGGATCTGATAACACAGAGGCATCCGGTTCGCTGACCGATTCCATCATCGGTTCCGTGGGTCGCGCCCTCACGCTGAAGCCCGGCGAGGAACAGACCATCACCTTCGCCATCACCTGGCATTTCCCAAATCTCACAGCGGGTGGGATGAAGAACGTGGGGCGCGAGTATGCAGCGCGTTTCGAGAATGCGCTCGGCGTGGCGCGCTATGTAGCGAAGGAGTTCGACCGTTTGGAGCGCGACACGAAACTCTGGCGCGACACCTGGTACGATTCGACCTTGCCTTACTGGTTCCTTGACCGGACGATGGCCAACACCTCGATTCTGGCCACCACCACGGCCTACCGGTTCAGGGACGGCCGTTTCTGGGCCTGGGAAGGGATTGGTTGCTGTCACGGCACCTGCACTCACGTCTGGCACTATGCGCAGGCACCGGGACGCCTCTTCCCCGATGTCGAGCGACGGCAGCGCGAGGAGGTCGATTTCGGCCTGGCCCAGCATGGGGACGGCAGTATCGGCATGCGTGCGAACCTGCATGGGGCGAACCACGTCGCGGACGACGGTCACTGTGGGCGCATTCTGGGCGCCTACCGCGAGCACCAGATGTCGGAGGACGATGCGTTTCTGAAGCGCACCTGGCCGAACATTAAGAAGGCGATCCAGTTCATGATCAAGCGCGACGCCAATCGCGACGGGATCCTCGAAGGCGCGCAGCACAACACGCTTGATGCCGCCTGGTACGGCCGCATCTCGTTCCTGGCGACGCTCTACCTCGCGATGTTGCGCGCAGGCGAGGAAATGGCCACCGAGATGTGCGACACGGCCTTTGCCCGCGAGTGCAAGGCGATTGCTGACAAGGGCGCCACCACGATCATGGAGCTCTACAATGGGGAGTACTTCTTCCACGAGCTCGACCCGAAGCATATCGACAACGTCGCAGTCGGGACCGGCTGCTACATCGACCAGGTCTTCGGGCAGTTCTGGGCGCACCAAGTAGGCCTGGGACACCTGTTTGAGGCAGAGAAGGCACGGTCGGCACTGCAGGCTCTCTATAAGTACAACTTCGTGCCGCACATCGGCCGGTTCCGCGACACCTTCACACGTGGGCGTTGGTACGCGAATGAAGATGACAAGGGGCTGATCATGTGTTCGTGGCCGAAGGGTGGCCTGAACGAGAAATGGCACAAGGCCTGGCAGTTCCAGTACTTCAACGAATGCATGAGCGGCTTCGAGTGGCAGGCGGCGGCCCATATGATTGCCGAAGGCTTGGTCGAGGAAGGCCTAGCCGTGTCCCGCGCCATCCATGACCGCTACGATGCGCATCTCCGCAATCCGTATAACGAGATTGAATGCAGCGATCACTACTCGCGTGCCATGGCGTCGTACGGTGCATTCCTCGCCGCCTGTGGCTACGAGTCGCACGGCCCGAAAGGCTACCTGGCCTTCTCGCCGAAGGTACGCGATGGAAACACGTTTAAGTGTGCATTCACTGCGGCCGGTGGTTGGGGGAGCTATGAAGAGAGGGCTGAGGGCGGAAGCCTGAAGGCTGAAGTGGCCGTGAAGTACGGCGCCATCGAGCTGAAGACGCTGGGATTGGCTCTAGGTGCCGCCGGTGCGGTGAAGGCGTCCCTGGACGGGAAGCCCGTGAACTGCCGATTGAAGCAGCGGCGCGAGGACGTTCTGGTGGTATTCGAAGGCATGGTAACCCTTAAGGCCGGTGAAACCATATCCGTCGAGATCGATTAAACCCGAGAACACATGATGAAATTGCTACTGATACTGCTAACGGCTACGATTGCGAGTACTGTGAACGCTGAGGAACTCAAGATGACTAGCGAAACGAAACCTGCCCCTTTTGCAGAGCAGTTCAAGAATGCCCGCATGGAGTACGATGGGTCGGTGCTGCGCGTATCCACCGGCAAAGTCAGACGCGACTGGAAACTGACCACCAACGGATTGGTGACGACCTCTGTCGTGAATGAGGACACCGGGAAGGTCTGGGCGGCCCCCTCCAATCAACGATGCGACTGGATGATCAGTGGTCTGATTGACAAGGGCACCACGGCCACGTTAATCGCCCTCACGGCCGCGGCGTCCGATGACGAGGGGTTCACCTCGGACCACCTCAACGTGACGGCACACTTTCGTTACGAAAGCGCGATGCTGGATGTGCAGTACGCCATCTGGGCCTATCCGGATGCACCGGGCCTGCGAACGGTTCTGTCCGTGAAAGCTCTCGAAGGGTTCGATGCAGCCGCCTACAAAGAGAAGACCATTGCCGATCGTGCTGACTTCCTTCCGGTCTCTACCGTAGGAAAGCGCATTGAAGGCATCGGCTACTACAGCGGCACCCAGGGGCGCAATAGGCGCGAGACCCCCATCATCAAGGAGGCGGAGCTTCCCGAAGCGGGACGTTGCGGCTGGGCGAGCGTGCTCGCGGTTACGGAGGGAACTGACACCATCTTCAACGTCAAGGAATCGCACAAGTGCCCCAACACACCGCATGGCGGAGCCAACACGGGCAGCTTCAACTATGGAGCCAACGGCATCGGGAATACTGGACTGGGCTTGGTTCCCTCCGAGTTCGTCATGGACCGTTTCCGCGACTGCTGGGCGGCATGGACGATTCTGGCACAGGGAAGCGAGGTTGACCGGCAGCTCACGTTCAAGCAGTTTGACCGTGTGCGCTACCCCATCGACCCCAAGCGCGACATCTACCTGATGGCCAACACGTGGGGCAGCACGATCTCACGTCATGACGGACAACACGCCGCGCGCCAGGAGAATATCCTGGTAGAGATCAAGTCACAGGCGGATCTTGGCATTGATATTCAACAGATCGACGACGGGTGGCAGGGCACCGGCTACAGTAGCTGGCGCCCCGTTCCGCAGAACACCTACTTCGGTGACACCGCGATGGAGACGAAGGAAACCTATCCGGTCTATCCGGAGGGCTGGAAACACGTCAAACAGGCGGCCAAGGATGCAGGCATCAGGCTGGGACTCTGGGCAGCTTGGACAATCTCTGCCGAGGATCTGATCTGGAACTATGACAACGGCGGATTTCTCAGCTACAAGCTCGACTTCGCCCATCTCGACACCATGGACCAATTTGAGACGTTGATGGGTAAGGCGAGACGTCTCATCAGCCACAGCGGACATAGAGTACGTATCAACTGGGATGTGACCGAACGGCCAGCCCGCCTGGGCTACTTCTCGGGGCGGGAATACGGCAACATCTACCTGGCGAACCGCAAGCCGTCCCAACCGGCAGGCGTCGTCTATAAGCCCTATTTGGTGCTGCGGGACGCCTGGCACCTTGCGAAGCACCTCAATCTGAACAAGTTTCAGATTACGGTGCAGAACGTTGACCGCATCAACAGGGACGTCAGTGATGCATGGAAGCATCGCCACGACTACGCCTTGGCGCAAACGCTAATGGGGTGTCCGATCTTCTTCCAGGAGACCCATTACTATGACGAAGCGGCTCGCAAACAACTCCGCCCGCTGATCGCCACCTACAAGAAGGTCCGCGATGAAATGTATCAAGGCTATGTTTTTCCCATCGGCAATGAGCCCGATAACCGATCATGGTCCGGATTCCAAAACCACAACCCCGAAACCGGAAAAGGCTTCGTGACGATCCTGCGCCAGATCGAGAATGGCGAGAGCCAGAAGTCGATCAATCTTCACTTCCTCGCTGGCAAGCAGATCACGCTGACCGATCTGGTTACGGGCGCGAAACGCGAACTGCAAGTCGCCGAAGATGGCGCCATATCCTTCAGCATCACGGATGCCGGCGGGTTCCAGTTTGTCGCGTACCAGATTGAGGGCTAGTAGCGAGTGGCGCTTGGATAAGCACCGAAGAAGAACCCACCCCTGGCCCCTCCCAGGAGGGGAACTTCTTAGATCCCCTCCCTGAAGGGGAACTTCTTGGGCTTGAGCACATCGTAGGAGATCCCCTCCTGGGAGGGGCCAGGGGTGGGTTTACGGAACGATTTATCCATGTTCGCGGTAGACGCTACGCGCTATGCTAATAAATGATGTGACGCCCCCACGAAGAACTCACGGCACTTTCGAAGGTTGATTTCAGCCACGACACTCAGGCATGGTCTCGTTGGCTTGAAGGCGCAACCGTTTCGCCAATCAGATATGCATCAAATGCCCGCCCATAGGTTCGGGTCATAAAATCGGAGACCCAAGTGAATAGAAAAGTAAGTATGAGTCAGTTGAAAATTGGATTCCTATCCATCTCTGTCCCGTTCGCGTTTCAAATGGGCGCGGCCGCGGAAGGGGTTGTGGAAACGGCAAAGAAACTTCCATTAGCCTACGATGTAGATGTCGTGATTGCAGGTGGTTCGCTCGCCGGCGTTGAAGCCGCCTGTGCCGCAGCAGATAACGGCGCCTCTGTTCTGCTCGTTGAATCCCGTCCGTATCTGGGTTACGACATTTGTGCGAACCAGAAGCTGTGGCTCGATCCGGATGAAACGCCGGAGACGTCGATTACCCAATGGCTGTTCAAGGACAAACGTCAAGTGACTCCCGTGGAAGTTAAAGGGCTTTTGGATCGCGCCCTGCTAAACAGAAATATCGATTTTTTGACGGGCAGTTTTCCGGCCGAATTGCTGGTCGATCAAAAGGGCGCACCGAGCGGGTTGACCATGGTTAACCGCAGCGGCCGTCAGGCGGTTCGCGCGAAGGTCGTAATTGATGCCACCGAAAACGCGATCCTGACCCGTCAAACCGCCGCTAAATTTGCGCCCTTCAAACCCGGTGAGAAAACGTTCAAATACACGGTGATCGGCGGCGATTTAAAAGACGCCGAAGCGGGAAGAAAAGTGCCGGGATTATCCTTCAAATCGGTCAAGACAAAAGGGCGGGGGAAAAATAGAAAAACAGAGAAGAAGACCCACTCCGTTTATGAATACAGCTTCCCGATGGAATACAACGCCGATACCTTCCGCGAACGTAGTCGGGTCTTGAACGAAGTCCGCTCAAAAGTATACGACCCCAATATGGTGGACCATTCCGAAAAGCTGTTCTATACGCCAGATAATGGGGTCTCGGGTGGCGTCCGCCCGCAGGGGGTCGATCATCTTTACGTGCTGAACGCCTATTCCGGTGAGAAAGAGAGCCTGTACGGGTTCGCCAAAGTCGGAGAGAAAGTAGGGCATGAAGCGGCGAAGAAGGCGAAAGCTCGCGCCGTTCCGGCGGGGTTGAAATACAGCCGTGCGAGTGATGCGAATCCGAACCTGAGTGTGACGGAAACAGAGTCATCATTTCGTTTTCGCGATTGCCCTCCATTAGAACTCGGTAGCCATGAGCTTCCGGTGCTCGGGCGCTGGGATGTCGTAGTGGTCGGTGCCGGCACATCGGGCGCGCCCGCGGCATTGGGTGCGGCACGGTCGGGCGCCAGAACCCTGGCGATCGAGTATATGGATGAGCTGGGGGGCGTCGGTACCGCCGGGTTGATTTCAAAATACTGGTATGGCTTTCGAACCGGATATACCGCTGAGATCGATAAGGCGCTGGGTACGAAAGAGGAGTGGAGCCAAGTTGCGAAATCGGAGTGGCTGCGCAGTCAACTGCTCAAGAGTGGCACCGAAATCTGGTTTTCAAGCTTTGGGTGCGGCACGTTGCTCAAAGAGGATAAAGTTGCGGGTGTTGTGGTGGTCACCCCGTTCGGGCGTGGCGTGGTACTGGCGGATGTGGTGATTGATAGCACGGGCAACTCCGATCTGGTGGCTGCGGCGCAGGCAGCTACCCACTACAGCATCTCTAAACGCGGCGATCTTTCTGTGCAGATTTCAAATAACCCGCCGCGTAAGCTTGGATCAGGAACAACGAACCCGGCGCGCTTTATGGTGAATGATAACGACGTGTTCGATCGCTGGCACCTTAAACTGTCCGGCCGAAAAGAAGGCGCGCAATCTTATGACACGGCGCAACTCATCCCGTCCCGGGACCGTCGCCGCACGGTGGGGGACTATATGCTCACCACCGAGGATATTCTCACGAAGCGTACCTTCCCGGATACCATCAGCCACCACAAAAGCAATTTTGATGCGGGCGCCCATCCGGACACGGAGATGTTTTTGGTCAAAGATATGAAAGGGCCCGTTTTTACGTGCGACCTGCCTTACCGCTGTGTGACTCCTCAGGGGCTGGAGGGGATCCTGGTCACCGGGCTCGGGGCAAGCACCACCCGCGATGCCATGACGTTGACCCGTATGCAGCCTGACCTGCAGAATCAGGGGTACGCCGTCGGGATGGCGGCGGCTCTGGCCGTGGGCACAACGGGGGGGATGGTTCGAGAGATCGACCTGAAATCACTACAAAAGGAGTTGGTGGGAAATGGATGTCTGGAAGAGCGTGTGCTTACGGATGTGGATTCCTTCCCGTTGAGTCCAGAACGAGTTCAGACGGCGGTAAAAAAACTGCAATCGCTCACTATCGATGTTCACCAAAAACATGCACACGACGATACGCATCCGGCGTTGGCCATCGTAATGAGTCATCCGCAGCAGTCCATCCCTCTGTTAAAGGAGGTGTACCACACCACTTCGAGCCCTGAAGTTAAGCAGAGTTTTGCGCGCGTTTTGTCCGTGCTCGGTGATACCACCGGCAAGGAGACCCTGATCGAAGCCGTAAAAGGTTCGCCGGATTGGGGGCGGGGCTGGGATTACAGCACCCAGCGTGAAAAAGCGAATAGCTTTGGGGAGGTAGACCGTCTGGTTATGGCATTAGGCTTTATACAAACTCCTGATGTAAGAGAGCCGCTGCTGGAAAAACTGGATACATTGACTATCAATAGCCCCTTGTCTCACTACAAGGCGGTCTGTCTGGCACTGCGGATGAATAAGGACTCGTCGATGGCGAGGCCGATCGCTGACTTCCTGGAAAAGAGCGGGCTCAAAGGCCATGCCCAGGTGCTGGGCTACTATGACGGCAAGCACCCGGAAGGGGATACGTACAAGCGAAACGTGCTCGACAAAAACGGCGGCAAGGGGCTGAACACGAAGTTCAAAGAGCTTCTGGTCGCGGCACTTCTTTTCGAGTGTGGAGACGATCAAGGCGAGGCCCGCAAGATACTGGAAGCGTACACCAAGGATGTTAACGGACACTTTGCTGAATATGCGCATCACGTTTTGACGCACGCCGCGGCGATAAAGGGCAAGCACGAGGCGATGGAGCGCCCGTCTGCGCCTAAGGCGGCGAAGCCGCAAACAGTGGGACAGGCGTCCTCGCCTGTCCTGGTCGGGCGAGGACGCCCGACCCACTTCTCCGCAAGCCGCACAGAACCCACCGGCTCAGACTCCAAAGGCCACGACGTGGCAGGCAAGCCGAACATCATTGTGATTATGGCCGATGATATGGGCTTCTCGGATCTCGGCTGTTACGGCGGGGAAATTCAGACTCCGAACATTGATCAGATTGCCAAAGAGGGCGTCCGCTTTACCGGCTTCAAGAACACCGCCCGCTGTACGCCGTCACGAGCCTCGCTGCTGACGGGTCGTTATGCGCATTCGGTCGGGGTGGGCGCTATGTCGAAAGACCAGAATTTGCCCGGTTATCGCGGGCAGCTTTCGGCCGACGCCCCAACGATGGCCGAAATCCTGAGACCGCACGGCTACGCCACCGGCATCGTGGGCAAATGGCATCAGACGTTTACCGGTAAATCGAAACAGAAACCGTTGTTCCCGCTCGACCGTGGTTTCGACTTCTTTTACGGAACCTGGTGGGGCGCCAAGGACTACTTCAGTCCCAGGTTCATGATGAAAAACAGTGAGCACATCGATGACGAAACTAAGTATCCCGCCGACTTTTATCTGACCCATGCTCTGTCCGATTCCGCCGTCGAATTTGTCCAGAAGCAGATCGATCAGGATCGCCCGTTCTACCTCTACTTGGCGCACTATGCGCCGCATGCACCGATTCAGGCACCGGCGGATCGGATTCAGAAGTGTTTTGATCGGTATATGGCCGGTTTTGAGACCCTTCAGCGCGAACGGTTTGCCCGCCAATTGGAGCTGGGGGTGGTTCCGGAAAACGCAAAAATTGCAGCCGGAATGCCGTCGTGGGATAGACTCACCCAGGCCAAGAAAGAAGAGTGGGCGCAGATGATGGCGACCTACGCCGCCATGATCGAGGTGATGGATGACGGCATTGGGATGCTTGTCGAGACGCTGAAGAAGAACGGCCAATACGACAACACGCTTATCTTCGTTTTGAGCGACAACGGATCCACTCCTGAGAGAAGAGGCAGCACGACCTATGCTAAGCTCAGCAACACGCCCTACCGCAGCTATAAAGCACACACCTTTGAAGGCGGTATCGCGTCGCCGCTGATTATTAGTTGGCCCGCGAAGTTGCGTGAACACGCGGGCCATCTGCGGCACGGGCCGTGTCATATCATTGACATCCTGCCGACCTGTCTGGAAGCGGCGGGCGTGGAATTCCCGGCCGAATTCCGTGGCCGCAACGCGGTGCAGCCGGATGGCGGAAGCATCCTGGATGCGGTAACGGGGGCGGCGTTGCCGAAACGTCCGCTTTTCTGGGAACACAATGGCAGTCGCTCGGTCTATCAAGACGGTTGGAAGCTGGTCGCCGACGGGAAAAAGGCGCCCTGGCAACTGTTTGACCTGACGAACGACCCGACTGAGCAGACTGATTTATCGAAAGAGAATCCTGAACGCGCCGCCAGGTTGAAGAAGCTCTGGACCCAGTGGGCAGACAAGAACAACGTGTAGCCTTTGCGGTGAGAGAGTTTCGGGGAAGCCCAATCGTTTTACGGGCTAAAGGGCGGACTACGAAGAGAGTTTCACCCCTGAATGATCCGAGCGCGCTCGGCGGCTTCGCTAGTCCTGGAACTTCATCACCGTGACGCCACCAGCCCTCGAGCCCTACCACTCGGAGAGTGGGGGCTACTGAAGACCGACCTCCCTCAAAAGCAGATAGACACGCCAGATCGCCCCCTATATAGTCTTAGCCGTTGGCTTTCTGTGGGAAACCGTAGCTTAGGACGAATGATGCAGCAGGATGTTGAGATTTTACGATGGTCGGGAATCTGGCGCAATGGCGGCGAAGTGCGTGTTGGCGTTCGTCTTGTCGATGGCCGGGATGCGTTGCTGGTTGCCTATGCGGCGCAGGGCGGCACCGAGATGAAGGTGCACTATTCGCTCATTATTCAAGGTGCAGACCACGAGGCCGATTTCATTATACCGACCGAGCTTGAACAGCGTGTTGAAGGAAAGCTGTTCGGAGACAAAGGTCCCGGATCCTGCACGCTAAAGGACTTGAAGTTATTCTAATGAAAAAGACCTCTGACTGCCCATGCGGCAGCGGCAGCACATACGGCGACTGCTGCGCCCCCATTATTGAAGGTTCAAAACAGGCCCCCACGGCTGAAGCGCTGATGCGCTCGCGTTACACGGCTTACGTGACCGGCGATGTCGAGCACCTGGGCCGGACTCTTGATGATGCTGGCCGGAAGGAATTCGATGCCGACTCTGCGAGCGGGTGGGCCGAGAGCGCCGACTGGAAGGGACTCCGGATCGTTGCCGTCGAAAAGGGCGGTGTTGACGATGAGACGGGTATTGTTGAGTTCATCGCCAGCTACGAAGTCGATGAGCAGCTCCTGGAACATCACGAGCGGGCCCGATTCCAGAAATCCGGCAAACGCTGGGAGTTTGTCGATGGCCGTGTAATCGGCCGTGACCCCTACCGTCGCGAAGACCCCAAAGTCGGCCGCAACGACCCTTGCCCCTGTGGCAGCGGCAAGAAGTTCAAGAAGTGCTGCGGGCGCTAGTCTGAAGCTTCACTCACAGTTCCGAATTCCGCAAAGGTGGACCGTGGCCTCCGGACGCGGTCGAGCAAGGCAGGCGCCTGTCATGTGACAGTGGGGAACATCGTGCTCTCCTGTCTCTTGCAAGGCTCATCACTTGCGCGACGCCGTCCGGAGGCCGACGTCCACCTTTTCCGGTCTCCAAGTTTCACCCCTGAATGATCCGGCACAGGCACGACGACGCCCGTGGCCCTTCTAACCTGAAATTCCATGCGTTTCCTGTGAGCCGAGCTCGCTTTTTCGGCCCCTTCGCCCCTACAAAAGTAAAAAGATACTGCTTTCGGGTAAGTTTAGCTTGCAATCCCACCCGTACTGTGGCCAAATACAGCCTTTCGATAATTGTTTAACGCAATAGTCAATCTACCGGTGACGAGGACAGAGCGTGGATTTCAAGGTCAAAAAGGGATTTGATATTGGGTTGGCAGGCAAGCCGGCTACCGAGATAGCAGATCTTCCGCCTTCTGCAACTGTCGCTGTCTTTCCCCTTGAATTTGAGGGCATGAAGCAGCGGCTCAAGGTTGCTGAAGGTGATGTTGTCAGCCAGGGCAGTGTCCTCATGGAGGACAAAGCTCACGAGGCCTTCAAACTTCGCGCGCCGGCCGGGGGCACTGTTACACAGATTATCAGGGGTGCCAGGCGCTTCGTTGAGAAGATCGTCATCACCGTTGGTGACGCATCGGAGCCGGAACGTTTCGATACGTTCGCTCCCGAGGCGATTGCGTCGCTGGATCGCAGCGTTGTCCTCGACCAGCTGATTACGACCGGCTACCTCTCGCTGATACGACAGAGACCGTTTTCACGCATGGTGGACCCATCAGCGCAGCCGAAATCAATTTTCGTCAACGCGATGAACACGGGGCCATTCCAGGCTGATGCCGAGGTCGTTGTGGGCGATGATCCGGTAGCCTTCCAGGCCGGTTTGGATCTGATGACCCGCCTGACAGAGGGCTCTGTGCACCTCTGCGTGGGGGCAAACGCCGGTGAGGCTTTGAATGCCGCGCAGAACGTGCAGCGCCACACATTTTCGGGACCGCACCCCTCGGGTAACACAAGCATTCACATCGACCGTGTGGATCCGATGGTTCCCACCGATATCGTCTGGACGGTCAAAGCCGTTGACCTGGTTCCTATCGGTCGTCTGTTCCTCGATGGGGTCTTGCCGGCTACGCGGATTGTTGCCCTGGGTGGTCCCAGCGTGAAATCCGACGCCAATAAGCACTACCGGGTTCGCACGGGTGGCGAGCTTGCCAGACTGCTTGCCGAGTCCCTTGATGATGGTGCGCACCGCGTCATCTCCGGTGATGCACTTTCGGGCATCGAGGTTCCCGGTGATGCGCATCTGCGGTTCCACCAGTCTGCTACTACCGTTATTCCCGCAGACAAAGAGCGCTATTTCATGGGCTGGACGATGCCGGGCTTCAAACAGATGAGTTTCTCCCGTCTTTTCGCATCCACATGGTTGCCCGGCGAACATGATGGAAAACTGGGCACCAATATGCATGGTGAGGAACGTGCCCTGGTCTTGACCGGCAACTACGACAAGGTGATGCCGCTCAATATCATGGTCGACTTCCTGATTCGCGCCATTCTTGCGAACGATACCGATGAGGCCATTGCGCTCGGTATCCTTGAGACGGACCCCGAGGATTTCGCCCTTTGCGATGTGATTTGTCCCAGCAAAGTTGAGATCCAGGAGCTCATCAGCAGGGGACTACGACAGATTGAGGAAGAGGGAATCTAGGGAAAAGCCTGAAAGGCTGAAAAGCTGAAAGGCTGAAAAGCTGAAACCTGAAATGAAGTTTGTACTGAATATTCACGATAAGATCCGTCACCTCTTCGAAAAGGGCGGCAAGTTTGAGACGGTAGGGCCGATTTTCGATGCGGCGGACACGTTTGCATTCACGCCTGCCGAAGAGACTCACCGTGGTGCCCATGTGCGCGATGCGATCGATATCAAACGCGTCATGGTCACCGTGATCTATGCCCTGCTCCCCTGTTTCTTCTTCGGTATCTGGAACGCAGGCAACCAGTACAACATGGCTCACGCCGTTGCCAATGCCGGGTTCGTGCAGGATATGATTCGTGGCGCTATCATCGTGATGCCGCTGATCATCGTTTCCTATGCTGTGGGTGGCTTCTGGGAAGTCCTGTTCTCCTGTATTCGCAAGCACCCCATTAACGAAGGGCTTCTCGTCAGTGGTTTTCTCTTCCCGCTGGTGCTACCGCCAACCATCCCGCTCTGGCAGGCCGCCGTCGGCATCAGCTTCGGAATCGTGATTGGCAAAGAGATTTTCGGCGGAACCGGCATGAACATCGTGAACCCAGCCCTGCTGTCACGTGCGTTCATCTTCTTCGCCTATGCAAAGTCCATGACGGGTAATGTCTGGATTGCTGCCAAGGGTGATGCTGTTGTCGATGCCGTTACAGGCGCGACTCCGCTGGGAGTTCTGTCGGCTCTGCCCGAGGGCACCACCGCTGCCGACGCCATCGCCTCCGGCCAGGTCAGTTTCATGCAGATGTTCATCGGCAACATGCCGGGCAGTATCGGGGAGACTAGCGCGATCGCCTGCCTGATAGGCGGCGCCATGCTGCTTGCCGCTGGTGTGGCATCCTGGCGGATCATTCTGGCCTGTGTTCTGGGGCTCCTTTCCACGGCCGCGGTTGCGAAATTCTTCGGCAGCACCCCGATGTCGCAGATTCCGATTCACTACCATCTCGTCGCGGGCGGTTTCGCGTTTGGCGCCATCTTCATGGCAACCGACCCGGTGTCGGCCGCGGCCACGAACGCGGGCAAATGGATTTACGGTTTCCTGATCGGTATGCTCGTCATCATTGTGCGTGTTCTCAACGCAGGGTTCCCGGAAGGCGTTATGCTCTCGATTCTCTTCATGAATCTGATGGCGCCTCTGATTGATAGCTTCGTGGTGGATCACCACATTCGTAGGAGAAAGAAACGTGCGTGACCAACTGAAGATCATTGGCTTTGCGACGGCTGTCTGCCTGATCTGCAGCGTCTTGCTTGCCGTTGTCTCTACGGCGCTTGGTCCTCGCCAGGCGCAGAACAAGGCAAACGACGTCAAGAGCAAGGTGCTACAGGTATTCGATGAACCCATTTTCAGTGAAAAGGGCAAGCTTACCGTCTCTCCGGATGAGCTGGACGCGATGTTCACGGAACGCATTTCCGGTATTGTTCTCAATGCCGAGGGGCTGCCCGTCGACGGCCTGGCTATCGAGGAACTGACGCCCCAGCAGATCAGCGATCAGGATAAGACGACCGGCCTGAAGGCGTACTATCCGCTCTATATTTACACAGATCCTGAGACGAAGACGAAGCGCTATGCCATTCATGTCAGCGGAAAGGGACTCTGGTCGACGATCAAGGGATTCATGGCGTTGGAGTCCGACCTCTCCAAGATCGCAGGTGTTGTCTTCTACGAACATCAGGAAACGCCTGGCCTTGGCGGCGAAGTTGAGAAGCCTTTCTTCCAGGATAGCTTCAGGGGTAAGACATGGATTGCGGACGGTGAGGTCCAGTACTTCCGGGTTACTAAGCCCGGGGAGGCCCACAACGATCACTGCGTTGACGGCATTACGGCCGCTACCATGACCTGCCGCGGAGTCGAGAGCTTTCTGAATGCAGACTATGCCGTCTACAACAACTATTTTGATACGCTGAGGACGCAGAACTGATGCCGAAGGTACGCAAAATCCTTACAGACCCTCTGTCTGACAACAACCCCGTCACATGGCAGGTGCTGGGTGTCTGTTCGGCACTGGCGGTGACGACGAAAGTCTCCACGGCCGTGGTGATGAGCATCGCCCTGACGGTTGTCCTGTGTGGTTCCAACGTGGTGATCTCGCTGCTTCGTAACATGGTCCCCAACAAGATCCGCATGATCGTGGAGCTCTGTGTGATTGCCACCCTGGTGATTCTGGCAGACCAGATTCTACGGGCCTTCGTTTACGATATAAGCAAGCAGCTCAGCGTCTTCGTGGGGCTGATCATTACGAACTGCATCGTCATGGGGCGGGCGGAAGCCTACGCCTTGCAGAATCCGCCTTTCAAATCCTTCCTTGATGGTATTGGTAACGGGTTGGGGTACAGCATTATTCTGATTGCGGTTGCCTCATTCCGTGAGTTGCTTGGCAGCGGTAGCTGGTTTGGACTTCAGCTGCTGGACGCCAGCTGGTACACGGGCAACACGCTGATGCTGCTGCCTCCGGGCGCCTTCGTCATCATCGGGCTTCTCATCTGGTTACAGCGGACGTTCATCTCCAAAGAGCTCCGGGAGGAGGACTGATCATGGGCTTGGTAAACCTCGCGATTGAATCCATCTTTATTCAGAACATCCTGTTGGCCCTCTTCCTGGGCATGTGCTCCTACCTGGCGCAGTCCAAGAAGATGGAGTCCGCCAAGGGCCTTGGCCTGGCCGTTATCATGGTGCTAACCATTGCCACGCCGCTCAACTGGCTGATTCGCCGCTTCCTGCTTGATCCCGGTGCGCTCTCCTGGACGCGCGTTCCCGCCCTTGGATCGCTGGACCTCTCGTTCCTGACATTTATCTGCTTCATCGCCGTGATTGCCTCGCTGGTGCAGATCGTGGAAATGGTCGTCGACCGCTTCTTCCCCGTGCTCTACAACAGCCTGGGTATCTTCCTGCCCCTTATCACGGTGAACTGCGCCATCCTGGGTGCTTCGCTCTTTATGGTGGAACGCCAATACTCACTGACGGAGTCGCTGGTCTACGGCGCATCGTCGGGTGTGGGCTGGGCGCTGGCGATCATGTCGCTTGCTGCGATTCGCAAGAAGATCCGCTATTCCAACGTGCCCGAAGGACTACGCGGCCTCGGCATGGCGTTCATCATCACCGGCCTGATGGCCATCGGTTTTCTCTGTTTCTCGGGGATCAGTTTAGGGAATTAAGACATGTTGCTGTTTGTTATCGCCAGTGCTGCTGTTTTCACCGGAGTAATCGTCCTCCTGGTCGTATTGCTCTCGATGATTTCCGCGCGTCTTTCACCGGGCGGCAGCGTGAAGATCGATGTCAACGACGGCAAGAAGTCGGTTGAGACCGAACCTGGTCAGTCACTGCTTTCTGCCCTGGTTGGCGCCCACGTCTTTGTCCCCTCCGCGTGCGGCGGCGGTGGTACCTGCGGCATGTGCAAATGCAAGGTGTCCAAGGGCGGTGGCGACATCCTGGCCACGGAGCTGGGCTTTATCAAAAAGCCGGATCGCCGTGAAGGAACCCGCCTGGCCTGTCAGGTCAAGTTGCGCGAGGACATGGAAATTGAAGTGCCTGAAGAAGTCCTCGACGTTAAGAAGTGGGAATGCACGGTCAGATCGAACGACAACGTTGCCACCTTCATCAAGGAGTTTGTCGTTGATCTTCCGCCGGGCGAGAACCTGGACTTCCAGGCCGGCGGCTACATCCAGATCGACATCCCCCAGTACAAGTTGGGCTTCGATGAGTTCGATGTTGAAGACCAGTATCGTGGTGACTGGGATCACTTCAAAATGTTCGACCTGAAGGCCGAGAATGACGAAGAGTGTTTCCGGGCCTACTCAATGGCCAACCACCCGGCCGAGGGCAACTGCGTGATGCTCAATGTGCGTATCGCAACCGCCCCGCGCGGCATGGATGTACCCCCGGGCATCGCCTCGTCCTACATTTTCAATCTCAAGGCTGGTGATAAGGTCACGGTGAGTGGTCCCTACGGTGAGTTCTTCATGAAGGACACCGATCGGGAGATCGTCTTCGTTGGTGGTGGCGCCGGTATGGCCCCCATGCGCAGCCATATCTTCGATCTCTTCCACACGCGCAAGACGAACCGCAAGGTCAGCTTCTGGTATGGAGCGCGGTCCAAGCGTGAAATCTTCTACGAAGACGATTTCCGGTCTATCGAGAAGGACTTCGACAACTTCAATTTCAATATCGCGCTCAGCGAGCCGCAGGAGGAAGACAACTGGACCGGCTACGTTGGGTTTATCCACCAGGTCCTTCTCGACAACTACCTTGACCACCACGCAGATCCTACGGAGATCGAGTACTACCTGTGTGGCCCGCCTATGATGCTCAGCGCGGTGAACAAGATGCTTTATGATCTTGGTGTTGAAGAAGAGATGATCGCCTTCGACGAATTCTAGGACTTCTGTTCGAAGCGGCCCATCGTAGCGGCAAACGAAGGACCTGCCAGACCGGCCTCATCCTCTTCATCGCATAGGTTGAGCTTTTTCTTCGAGCACGCGTCGCAGCCGATTGGGGGAGCGGTTTCATCATGAGACGAACCGCCGCAACCGCCCCGCATGACTTTGCCGCGCAGAAGAAGACCAACGGCCATGGCCGTGATGGCCAGACCGAAAAGAACGGCCGTAATGACAATAGTTGTGAGGACGGTAGACACGGTCGATGCACCTTGAGATGATAGCTGGGAGAAACAGATATGAAAGTAGCAGAAGACTTAATCCATGACAAGAACCGCGCGCTGGTAAGTGTGCCGAAAGCAACCGCGATTAGCGAGGCCCTGTCCTTGATGTCAGTGGAAAACGTCGGTTGCCTGCTTGTCTCGGATCAGGACGACATCGTGGGGATCTGGACAGAGCGTGACCTGGCGCGTGATGTTGTCGAGGGCGGGTTCGATATTGGCTCTGAAGCAATTGGCAAGTACATGAGCAGTCCGCTGATTTCCTGTGAGTGGAGTGATTCTGTCTACAGCCTGATGGACAAGTTCCTGGGCCTGCGTATCCGCCACCTCCTGGTTAAGAAGGAGGGGCGGTTCATTGGCCTGGTATCGGCTGGCGATGTGATGAAGGCCTGTATTCGCGAGAAGGACCATGACCTGGCGCGAGCCAACGCAGCCCTGAGCTGGGACTATTACGAGGAGTGGAAGCACAAGTAGGTCTGCGTCTCTCGTAGTCGACAAACCGAGGTGCCGGACGCACTTCCCTTGCTACAATGTTGCCTGAGCAGGACCGCTCGCGGCTGACTGCGTTGATTTGTCTAGTCCCCCCGAATCAGCTGTGTTATCCAATACCGTACTGGTGTTGCCCGCTCGGGTCTCACCGGCGTTAAGCGAGGTCACGGAGAAATAGGTTTGAGTACAACCACGACAGATATCAACCAGGATTTGAAGCGTGTCAGATGCGTCATCATCGATGCCCTGAAGCACACGTCGTTGAGCGAACAGGTTGACCGGTTTGAATCCACTGTCAGCGGCGGGAAGATGTTGCGTGCCCGTCTTGCATTGACCCTCGGTGACGCGACGACGGTTTCAAGGGATGCGCTACATCAACTTGGCGCTGCAATTGAACTGATGCATGCCGGCAGTCTCCTGCATGATGATATCATCGATGGGGGTGTTGAACGCCGCAGTGCCGCGGCGCTTTGGGTCTCAGAAGGGACCAAGGCTGCCGTCTTAATCGGTGATTTGCTTCTCAGTGTCTCGTTGAGCCTTGTCCAGGAGGCCGGGCCCGCGCGCTTACCGCTGCTGATCCGTGCACTGAGTGACATGTGCGATGCGGAAGCGGAACAGGAATTCTGTAGTGACTCGTCGCTTGATCCCTGGAAGGCGTGTGTTCGTATTGCCCGCCGCAAAACGGGCGCCCTGTTCGGATTGGCAGCCGCCTGCGCTGCGGGTCCCGACGCGGATCTTGCCGAGGCCCTCGCGAGGGCCGGCAGTGATCTGGGAACCGCGTACCAGCTGGCGGATGATATGCTCGATACATCCGATGACCCTGACGTTGCGGGAAAGAGCCTGGGAACAGATGCCGCGACCGGCAAGCTCACGGCGGCAACGGCATTCACCGGAGCCGGTGTCGATCCGGATGCGGCGATTGATGAACTCCTCTCATCCGCGGACCAGGAGCTTGCCCCATGGCCCGCCGTACAGCAGCAGTGGCGCACCTACGTTGACGACGTCATTCGGCCCTTAGTCCGGAAGTTCACCCGGCTGGCCAGGACAGAGGTGGTCTGACGGCATGGCGAGCTTCGTGTTTCAGCCGAATGTTTCCGACGGGGAGAGTGCGGCGAGGCATGCGGGCGATGCGGGGATGGGTGGGGAAATTCTCCTGCACGATGCGCGTTGGTTCACCCAAATCCGCTGGGCTGTCATCGTCTCCCTGTTGGGGCTCGGGCTGGCCGGCATTCTGTGCCCTGCGGCTTTGGCTGAGCGTTTCGGATTCGTACTGCCTGTCTGCGGCTGGCCTTTCATTCTTTCGCTGGTGTTGGTGCTGCTGAACCTGCTCAACCTGGGGTGGCTTGCCACGGTGAAGGAGCACACACCGGACGCGGCCATCGTGGCCAACCTCTGGTTTCAGATCGTCTGCGATCTTGTCGTGTTGACCGTGCTGGCGTACTTCATGGGGTTAACGGATACCCCGATCGCATTTGCCTTTCTTTTCCATATCGTGCTGGCCTGCATCTTCTTCGGGCGTCGCGACAGCTTCCTTGTGACCCTAATAGGCACGGTCCTCTTTGTTGGCGCGGTTGTGTTGGCTGCAACCGGAGCCCTTCCGCGCTGCAGTATCCTGAAACTGGGCGGATGTGGTGGTAACGTCGCCGTCGTCGTTCACACGGGATTTACCGTTTTCGTTTGGTTGGTCGTATGGTACCTGGCGTCTTCGATCTCCGACATGGTTCGACGACGTGATTTTGAGCTCGCCGCAGCCAATGAACGCCTCCAGCAGGCCGATGAAGAGAAGAACCGTCATATGTTGAGGGTGACGCACGACCTCAAAGCACCGTTTTCGGGCATTGAGAACTTCATCCAGGCCCTTAAGTTCGTCCACTGGGAGGAACTGCCGGAAGATGCTAGAGCCATTATTGGCAAGATCGAGGCCCGCTCGACGACGCTACGCGCACGAATAGGTGAGATTCTTACATTGGGAAGGCTGCGGTCTGATCTCGCATCAGGTTCGTCGCACCAAGCGATCACTTTGAACACGCTCCTGGCGGATATCGTCGATGAATTGGAGGGGCTAGCTGCCGAGAAAGACGTTACCATTGTCCTCGATGCGATGGCGCTTTCGGTAGAAAGTGACCCCCGTCAGCTGAAGATTCTCTTCATGAACCTGGTTTCCAACGCCATTTCCTATTCTCAAGACCACGGGAAGGTTGAGGTGTCCGTTCGAGAAGGAAAGCAGATTGCCGTTGATGTACGTGATTACGGCATCGGCATCAGGGAGGACGCGCTACCTCACGTGTTTGAGGATTTCTATCGCAGTAAGGAAGCCGCGCGCTTCAATCCGAAGTCAACGGGGTTGGGGTTGGCCGCCGTACGCCAGGTGGCGGAGAACCTGGGCCTCACCATAGGGGTTGAGAGCCAGGAGGGGGAGGGCACGCTCTTTTGTGTCCAAATTCCCCGCTTATGATTCGGCAAACTTGCAACTATCGTGCTGGCGTTGTAGCATGGGCGGCACAGTTTATAAGGCAAACAGGGAAAAGGAGCCGGAATGAAGCGTATCTATCTTGTCGATGATGATGTAGATCTGGTTGAAAGCACAACGATGATCTTGGAAGCCAAGGGCTATGCCGTTGGTTCGCAGAATGATGATGTTGACCTTGTCGCGAACATCCGCGAGTTCAACGCAGACCTCATTATTCTCGACGTGATGTTCCCGGAAGACGATTCGGCCGGCTTCAAGCTCTCACGCCTGCTGAGGCAGGAAGAGCGCTTCAAAACGAAACCGATCATCATGTTGAGCGGCGTCAATGAGGAAGGTAACTTCCCCGGCAAGTTCACCAACAAGGACATCGATGAAGCATTTCTTCCCATTACGTTCTTCATGGACAAGCCGGTAGATCCAGCCAAGCTGATCGCCAAGATCGAAGAGCTGACGTAGAGTCAACGTGCGGTGGGCGCGCCCACCAATTGACATATCGAGAGAGGGCAGGTCTTGTACCTGCCCTCTTTTTTTGTTTGGTACGCAGAGTTCTGCAGTTTCTGAATGCAACTGAGCTGGGCCGTTCCTTGGAGGAATATCCAATATCGAACAAGGAGTATCCAACCTAACCCGGACATTTCACCACGAGTGGCTAACCGTCGGGAAATACCCAAGCACCCAAACACCCAAATACCCAAGGAAATCCCAAATACCTAAGCCCGAAAAGCTCTAACGATGACGTCCATAATGGACTCGCAGACTGCTGATCTACAAAGCATGTTCCAGTTTCGGTCCTTCGGCGTTCGGGTTTCGGATTTCTTTGGGTATTTGGGGATTTCTCCCTCAGAAGTGACAACCTATTTCAGGACGGGACCCTACGGCGCTTTCCGGACGATGTCGACAAAGGTGGCGGTGTCGCCTGCGTCCAGCAGTGCTTTTCGCGTATCTTCTTTGCCCAGGATTTTGGCGGCTGCCGAGAGCAGTTTCATGTGAGAGTCGGGGTCTCCCACACTGCTTAAGATCAGAATGATCAAGTTGCACGGGTTGTCATCGATTCCGCCGAAGACAACACCATCGCGGAGACGGCCCCAAACGAGAATCGGGTCATCGATTCCCAGCAAGCGGCAGTGCGGAATGGCGATACCATGTCCCATTCCCGTTGCAAACAGCTTCTCGCGTTCGGCAATGAGCTGAAGCGCCTCTTCCTCGTGGATTGCCGATCCGCCCGGCAGGGTCCGGGCATGTTGCACGAGTGCCTCGATAACGTCAGGCTTGGATGCCGCCTCAACATCCAGCACCACGGCCTGCTCTTTCAGCGTCGACACAAGCAGATCGCGAGAGGGATCGCCGCTCTGCGGCTCGCGCTTCGCGGCTGCCCGCAAGGCTTCCTCCTCGCCGGTGACCCAGCTTCGCCATTTCTCAAGGGCTATGCCTGACATCAGTGTTCCGCCAATCTCAAAGACCACGATAGAGGGCAGCAGAATCGCAGGAATCATCGGTTCCCCAAGAATGGCGCCTGCATACACGGCTTCAACCGCAGCCACACCGGCTTGCGGGAACACGAGATACGGCAGACAAGACTCGATCTTCCGGTCCTCGCCCATGATGCGGCAGCCGATGCGTGTGCCGAGCACTTTGCCCGCCCCACGCGCGACGATGTAGACGACGATGGCGAGTCCTGCCGAGCGGTCGAAAGAGTCAAACTGAACCGTTGACCCTACAATGGCAAAGAAGGCCAGGTTGAAAAGCGCCGCAATGTTGTTGATCTTCAGCGAGTCAAAAATTGCCCGCGAGTGAAGGTTGGCGACCAGGAAACCGGCGAAAGCAGCCGTGACCAGGAACGGGAAATGGAATGAGTAGGAGATTCCCGCACCGATCGAGATGGTGCCGACCACGACGCAGAAGATCTGGGCGGAAGGGGAGGGGTGTTCGGCCAGCACCCGGGATAGTAGCCCGTCCCGCTCAGACAGCGGATCACTGTGGTGCTCGGGGAGCCGTTTGCGGCGTCTCACGAGCAGCCAGAGGACCAGGAAGACACATACGCCCACAAGATGCGCCATCGCAAGGTCACGTAGCAGGGGGGCCGCCAAGTGCCGAATCGAGACCTGCCCGGTTTCCATCCCTTTCGCGATCTGCACAAGGAGGGAGAAAATGACAACACCGATGACGTCACACAGAACTTCAACACTTCCCAGGACATTCCGCAGGCGCCCTTCAATCCGCAGTTTATTGAGCAGCACAAATGTCATGGCCGGTGCGGTCGCGATGCCGATGGCACCGATCATCATGGATTCGACAAGCGGCCGCCGGGCGACAAAGTACAGCCCCCCGGTGATCAGGATCATGGTGAGCGCGGCCTGGGTGCCGGAGATCACCAGCGCTGATCGGCCTACAGTCTTTAGTCGATCGATATGGAGTTCTTCGCCAATGCTGAATGCCACAACGGCAATGAAGACGAAGACGAAAAACGTGAATCCACTGATTGCGCCGCCGTAGATCGACGTTGTATCACCAATGGCGCCTGCCGTTCTCAGAAACCACGGACCCACCAGCATGCCGCCAAGCAGCTGGCCTGCTGGTTCGGGGAGGGTCATCCGGTTGAAGAGCTTGCCCATGAGATGGGCGGAGAGCATGAGCGCGCCGAACGCTACCATCTGCATGGGCACGATGTCGGCTGCCGTTGATGCCGCGACTGTGAGGAACGGAATCATTACAGGAATCCTCTACTTAGCAAAGACCACGGCGATGTGATGCCGAGGCATAATTCGACTCTGACCGGGGTGTTGATTTCACTCATAATGCCACCTTTGTAGTATTATTCTCTGGCCGGGTCAATCACGACATTCAAGACCCTGTTTATCCCTGTTTTAAAAGGAAAAAAACTACTTCCAACCACCACAGAGGTATCGTAAGTTCATGCTCAGGAGCTCGTCGAATGCTAAACAAGAAACTGACCTTCCTCGCCGTTCTGTTCGGAATCCTCATCGGTACGGGTGTGTTCACATTCCACTATGCGGAGGGGTTTTCTTATTTCAGTGCTGACCCCGAGGCCTGCGTTAACTGCCACATCATGACACCCCAATATGACTCGTGGCAGAAATCGAGTCACCATGCCGCAGCCACATGCGTTGACTGTCATCTTCCTCACGACTTCGTAGGCAAGTACATTGCCAAGGCCGAGAACGGCTATCACCACTCCAAGGCATTTACGCTTCAGGACTTCCATGAACCGATCATGATCAAAGAGAAGAATCACCGCATTCTTCAACACAACTGCGTGGAGTGCCACACGGATACGGTGCATGAGATGTTCATGAGAGATATTACGGATCCGGATGCGGTTGGCTGCATCAACTGCCATGCCGGTGTTGGGCATGGCGCGTTGCCAACCAGTATCGGGGGGGCTGATCGCGGCGAAGAACGTGAAAGGAAAGATATATGAGCGACCTCAAGAGTAAATCGAAGACGACTGGTGTTTTCATCGTCGTGGTAGTTGTTGTGGCATTGATGACGGTTGGTGTCGTCGCGTTGCTGAATAACATCACATTAAGGAAGATCGAGGCTAAACAGCAGTATGTCCGCGTGGTGGAGGTCACAGACGATACGACGGATCCGACTGTCTGGGCCAAGAACTGGCCCAAGCAGTACGATGGCTACAAGCGCACAGCCCTTCCTACGAAGACCACATTTGGTGGACACGGCGGAAGTGAAGCCCTGCCCGAGCAGAAGATTGAGCGTGATCCGTGGCTCAAGCGCATGTTCCTGGGGTATGCCTTCTCGATCGACTATCGTGATCGCCGAGGCCATGCCTACATGCTGGAGGACCAGGAGCAGACGGGCCGACAGAAAGTGCCGCTCTCGGGGTCCTGTCTGCACTGCCATGCTTCGGTTATGCCGCTCTATCGAGAACTGGGTGATGGTGACGCCTTCAAAGGCATGGATGAGACGCACAAGATGTCGTACAAGGAAACGAACAAGATGCTTCACGAGATGGGGCATGGCCACCCGGTCACGTGCGGAGACTGTCACGATCCGGATACAATGGTCGTACGGGTAACGCGCCCCGGTTTCATTCGGGGGATCCAAGATCTGGCGGCATCCGACGCACCTGTCCCCGCTATTCCTTCGATCGATATCTGGCGTCAGGGCTCACGCAAGAAGCCCTATGACCCCAACGTGGACGCTACGCGCGGCGAGATGCGCTCCTTCGCCTGTGCGCAATGCCACGTGGAATACTACTGCGCCGGCGGTTTCCCGCTTACATTCCCCTGGAAGCACGGTCTGAAGATGGAAGACCTCGAGAAGCAGTGGGACGAGACGACGATGAAGGACGGCTCACGCTTCTACGATTACAAGCACAAGGAGACGGGCGCCCCGATTCTCAAAGCACAGCATCCCGAGTTTGAACTGTGGGCCCAGGGCATCCATGCCCGTAACGGTGTTTCGTGCGCTGACTGTCACATGCCCTACATGCGCGACGGCGCTTCCAAGGTCTCCGATCACTGGGTTCGTAGCCCGCTGCTGAACGTGAACCGCGCTTGCCAGACCTGTCACCATGTTGAGGAGAAAGAGCTTCTGGCCAGGGTCGATTCGATTCAGCAGAGGAACTACAAGCTTCTGCAGCGTGGTGGGGCTGCCCTGATGGATCTGCTTGATGCGGTGCAGGCGGCGCAGGCTGCAGGTGTCACGCAGGACGCTCTGAAAGATGCGCTCGAGTTCCAGCGCAAAGCCCAATGGCGCCTCGACTACATCGCGGCCGAGAACTCCATGGGGTTCCACGCGCCACAGGAAGCAGCCCGTATTCTGGCAGAAGCTGCCGACTATGCTCGGCAGGGACAGGTTGAAGCGCTGAAGCTGAGGACATCGCTTTAACCCTTTGAGTTCGGCAGGCGACTCGGGACTGTCTTGTCCGTCATGAGACGCCTGTATGGACCGAATACAATGCGGAACGAAAGGATACGTACCATGACGGGATTCGTGAAGACGACAAGTTGGCTCGCCATAGTGGCTGTCGCACTGAGCGTGACGACAGGAATCAGCTTTGGGGAGGAGAATGTATCGTTGCTGGATGCGATTGTCGGTGGCGCGCCTACGGCAAACCTGAGACTTCGTTACGAGCATGCCGATGCCGACGGTGCCGAGGCCGCGGATGCGGTCACGCTGCGCACGCGCCTTGGCTATCGCACGCTGCCGTACCACGGCCTTCGTGGTTTCGTTGAGTTTGAGGATGTTACCTCGCTCGTCGACGACGACCAGTACAACCAAGCGGGTCTCAACCCGCGCGGTGCCGGCAAAACGGTTATCGCCGATGTTGAGGGCACAGAGCTCAACCAGGCCTTCCTCGAAATGACCTGCCCCGTAACGGAAGGCGTTATCAAGGCCGGCCGTCAGCGGCTCATCCTGGGCAACGCTCGCTTCGTTGGCAACGTGGGCTGGCGCCAGAACGAGCAGACCTATGATGCCATCACGCTCAGGTCTCCGGTTAAGCACGGGCTTCAGCTTATCTATGGCTATGTCGATACGGTCTACCGGATCTTCGGTCAGGAGAATGGTTCCGAGGAGGCAGGTGGCGCCGGCAATGCGGCCCGCTTCAGCTCTGACTCTCACGTCGTCAACCTGGGCTATACCCCCTGCTCGGCATTCTCGTCGACAGCCTATGCCTACCTGCTCGATCTCGGTGACCGAGCTGTCGGCGCCGCGAACTCCAGCGATACCTATGGGCTCAGTGCCAAGATCACGCTTCCCACCGACTTCGGTATCACGACCATGTATTACATTGAATATGCCGAGCAGTCTGATAATGACGCTAGCCCGGAAGGTGCGGACTATAAGGCTGACTACCTCATGATCGGTGTTCTGGGCAAGACAGATTCGATTGGTGTTGGCGTCGGGTTGGAGAAGCTCGGTAGCGACAATGGCGCCGCATTCCGGACGCCGTTGGCAACGGGCCACAAGTTTAATGGCTGGGCCGATGTCTTTCTCGTAGCCCCGCCAGAGGGGCTAAAAGACCTCTACGCCTACGTGTCGGTCCAGTGCCCCTTCACGAAAGCCAATCTCAAGGCCGTGTATCACAACTTCAAGTCAGATGTGGGTGATATCGAGTACGGCGATGAGCTCGATCTTGTGGCTTCCAGGAAGCTCGGTGATCGGATTACGCTGGTTGCCAAGTATGCCAGCTACGAGGCCGATAGCGGCGCAAACAACCCCCGTGCAACCGACGTCGAACGCACCTCCATCGAGGCTAGCCTGGCATTCTAGACGGGTACCGAGAGCGCGTACGAAGGGGCGAGTTGATCTCGCCCTTTTGCTTTTCTGTGGCGGTCATCTTGTCCGCGCGGGAAAAGATTGCGCTGCCTCTCTTCATATGCTACCTCTTTTGTCCCATTTAGAAAGCCTGCCATGAGTTCAGAACAACCCAACTCTTTTCGTCTGCCCAAGCTGTCATCGATGCCATTCGCCGTGGTCTTGATGGCGTTGGCAGTCCTGGTAATGCTGGTGGGTGTTCTGCCCGTGCGTGGAGGCGGCCAGGAGGCCGTGTTCCGCTCACCTGTTCTGGTCTTCCTGCTGGCGCTCCTGGGAGCATCTACATTCGCCTGTACCATTCGCCGCCGACTTTCGGCTCGTAACATCGGCTTCCACCTGACGCATCTGAGTGTCGTGGCGGTCATGATTGGCGCGCTGGCCGGCGCCCTGTTCGAAAAGAAGTTTGATGTTCAGCTGAAACTGCGCGCGGCCCCGCTACGACAGATCCAGCTTCATGATGGCACCGTCGTGGACCTTGGCTTTAACGTCGGGCTCAAGGAGTTCCGGCTGGATACGTATCCACCTAACCTGGTGGTCTTGCATCAAGGTGTTGTCGAAGAAGAGCACCGGCCGGCTGAAGGTACAGAGCTGAGCATTGCCAACCAGGCTGTGACCGTTTCACGGGTTTTTCCACACGCCGAGGTAACCGATGTCGAGCTTGACGGGACGCCGGAGCTGGTGATTGGCGAGAAGGACGCCCCCATTGCCCGTATCCCCATCACGGACAAGCAGCCCAGCGATATGGAGCTTCCGGATGGCAATAGGCTCTTTATCGCGCGCATCTACAACAACCTGCCGACGATGCAGATGGGGCATCAGTTCCGTGAAACCGCGTTTCCGGCTCGCCCGGGACTGATATTGCACGTGATTGCAAGCAACAACATGGCGATTCTCGTCCTGCCCGCCGGCGACGAGCCGCAGATGCTCTCTCCGTCAGACCCGGCAATGGCACCCGAGATACCGGCATTGAGCTACACCTTTCCGGAGGTCACAGGATTGGAGGTCACGGATTCGGATGACCCCGAGGCGCCCTTCGTTGCCGAGCTTCTCCTCGATACGGGTAAACGGCACTATCTGATTGAAGGTGGTGGCCGGTTCGGGTTCCACATGTTCGGGAGTGATGATGCGCTTGCATTGGGGGCGGCGGCCAACAAACACTACGAAGCCGATCTTATTGTGACGCATGACGGCGAAGAGCCTACTCAGCAGACCCTTGTGATCAACCAGCCGCTCAAGATCAACGGCTGGCGACTGTATCTCAACTCTTACGATTCCGCGGCACACGAGCATATCACGGTCACGCTGCGCAATGACCCGGGGAATGCCCTGGTTGTTGTCGGCATCCTCGGGTTGATGATCGGAACGGGACTCATCTTCTTCGTCCGAAAGCGAAAGACCTCATGAAACTCTACATTTTCATAGCATTGGCCTTGTACGTAGTTGCGTTACTGCTACGCATCCTGCGGAAGCCCCGCTCGAGCTTCGTGGCGTTCCTGGTGGCTGCCCATATCGCGATGGTCATCGTGGCCCACGATTGGCGAGCCTCGGGTCAGCCGCCGTTTTCCAGCATGCATCACGTGATGCTCGTGTTGGGGGCCTGTGCATTGCCGGCGTATGCGCTCTTCGTGATGGGGCGGGGCATGCAGTGGATGGCGCCGGTGTTTCCCCTGGCAGGAGCCATTCCGCTTATCCTTGCCCTGGTCTTCGAACGCGATGAGGCCTGGAACCTGGCACCGGCCCTGCAGTCCCCCTGGTTTGTTCCCCACGTGATCGCCTACATGGTCTCCTACTCACTCGCGCTTGTGGCTTTCCTGTTGCTGCTTGCCGGTTCTGTCATCAAGCTTCGTGATGCCAATGATGCGTTCAACGCCGGCATGCTCGAAACGGGAAGCTACGAGATTCTCGCCGTGGCGTTTCCGCTGATGACGTTCGGCATGCTCTCCGGCGCTCTCTGGGCCAACCAAATCTGGGGTGACTACTGGTCGTGGGACTCCAAGGAGACGTGGTCGCTGATCACCTGGTTCCTTTACCTGGTGTATTTCCACTGTCGCAAGCATGGGAAGCTTAAGAAGTACGCGAATCTATCGCATGCACTCGCATTTCTCGCTCTCATCACTACCTTCTTGCTTGTAAACCTGCTCCCAAAACTGGCGAGCAAACTGCATAGCTACGTGTGAGGGTAGATCTGAAATTAGGAAATCTGGACTAGGCGATGATTGGGATATCGAAACTATATCTGGGCCAGGCGGAATCGTCAGATGCGCTACGCTACGGGCGGCATTCGTCGAAACTGCCAAGCCACCTGCTTCAGTTCTCGCGCGACAAGAAGCCGGTCGTGGTCTGGAATGTCACGCAACGCTGCAACTTGAAGTGCGAGCACTGCTACGCGCATGCAACGACGAAAGCCACACCTGACGAGCTGACCACCGATGAAGGCAAGGCCCTGATCGATGACCTGGCCGCCTTTGGCGCTCCCGTGATGCTATTCTCCGGTGGCGAGCCGCTTGCCCGTCCCGACATGATTGACCTGGCCGAGTACGCGGTATCCAAGGGCATGCGGGCCGTCATTTCAACAAATGGCACGATGATCACCGAGGATGTGACGGCAAGATTGAAAGATGTCGGGCTGTCCTACGTCGGCGTTAGTCTCGATGGCCTGCAGCCCACGAATGATCACTTCCGGGGCGTTGACGGCGCTTTTGACGCCGCCCTCAGGGGCATTCGTGCCTGCCAGAAGGTTGGCTTAAAAGTGGGGTTGCGTTACACGATTACCCAGTACAACCTGCCTGATCTCCCCGGTATCTTTGACCTCCTGGAACGGGAGAACATCCCACGGGCCTGTTTCTACCACCTTGTCTATAGCGGCCGCGGTGGCGAGATCATCGAAGGCGATCTCGATAGCGAGACGGCACGAAAGACCGTGGATTACATCATCGACCGTACCCGGGATATGGCTGATCGTGGGATCAGCAAGGAGATCCTCACCGTCGACAACCATTGTGATGGTCCTTATCTCTACATGCGCATGCTCAACGAGGAGAACCCGCGCGCAGCCGATGTGCTCAAGCTGCTGCAGATGAATGGGGGTAACAGCTCCGGCCATGGGATTGGCTGCGTCAGTTGGGACGGAACGGTCTACCCCGATCAATTCTGGCGCCATCATCCGCTGGGTAATGTCAGGGAGCGTCCCTTCAGTGAGATCTGGAGCGATCTGTCCAACCCGCTGTTAGCTGCCATGCGCAGCAAGAAGGACCATGTAACGGGACGCTGCGCGACCTGCCGGTTCCTGGATGTCTGCGGTGGCAATCTTCGCGCACGCGGGGAGGCCGCGACTGGTGATGTGTGGGGCGTCGACCCCGCCTGCTACCTCACGGATGAGGAAATTCGCCGTGACTGAGCACGTGCCGAGAGTCATCGCGTGGGAGACGACACGTCGCTGCGCGCTCCGCTGTAAACACTGCCGGGGGGCCGCGCGTGATGAAAACTACCGTGGTGAGCTCTCCACGGAGGAGTGCCTCAAGGTCATTGACAGCATCGCGGCCTTCGCAAAACCGATTCTCATTCTGACCGGGGGCGAGCCGATGGCGCGGGATGATATCTATACGCTTGCCCGGCATGCGACGGACGCGGGGCTGCGCGTGGTGATGGCGCCCTGCGGCCATCTGATCACCCCGGAAACAGCCGCTAAGCTGAAGGACGCCGGCGTGATGGCGATCAGCATCAGTATCGATGGCGCCACTCCCGAAGCCCATGACGCCTTTCGTGGTGTCCCCGGCGCCTATGCGCGCACGATCGAGGGCCTTCAACACGCTATTGCAGCCGGCATTCCGTTTCAGATTAACACGACCGTGACCCGCGACAACGTCGATGATCTGCCGGCCATTCATGATCTCGCCGTAAGCCTTGGAGCCGCGAAGTTTGATGTCTTCTTCCTGGTGCCAACAGGTCGGGGATCGGCCCTGAGTGACTTGGCGCTGTCGCCAACCGAATCCGAGGCGGCATTGAAATGGGTCCTGGAGAAATCCCGGACATCTCCCATGTCGATCAAACTCACCTGTGCTCCGCATTCGGTTCGTCTGTGGGGGCAAATGCAAGGAGAGGCCCCGTCCGTATCCCACGGCGGCGGACATCCGGGAGGGCATCCTGGTGGCATTCCCGGCGGGCATGGCGGCAAACGCCCGCCCATGTCCCCCGCAACCGGCTGCATGGCTGGCGATGGTTTTGTCTTTATCTCTCATACGGGTGTCCTGCAGCCATGCGGATTTCTTGACGTGGCATCGGGCGACCTGCGAAGCGTTGACCTCGATTTTCAGCGCGCCTATCGCGAGTCAGCCGTGTTTGCTTCGCTCTGGGACAAATCCGGTTATGAAGGGAAGTGCGGCGTCTGCGAATTCGTCAACAGCTGCGGTGGGTGCCGTGCCCGGTCCTACGCCAAAACCGGCGATTACCTGAAGGCGGAACCGGGCTGCAGTTACGTGCCGGAAGGCCTACGCAAATCATTGGCAGAGACAAGTAGCCACCACTCTCCGAGTGGGCGGCCAGCGAAGGAGTAAGCTCATGCCACTCGGAGAGTGGCGCGTACGATTAAAGCATGGGTAACCACGACCATAGCGCCTGGATGACAACGGTGCAGCGGGATATCCCGCTGGAGCGGCGGCCGTTTGCTGCCATTGCCTCCCGCTTCGATATGACCGAGGGCGACGTCATAGCCAGGATTCAGTCCCTTTTCGATGAGGGCAAGGCGCGACGCATCGGTGGCGTGTTTGATGTTCGCGGCGTGGGCTACCGTAGCGCCCTCTGTGCGGCCACGGTCCCTGAGTCCGAGCTTGAGCAGCAGGCTGCCGCCCTGACTCCGGAACCGGGCATGACGCACTGCTATCAACGCGGATGGCCCGACGCCCTGGGGAGGGGACTACCTGAAGCACCCCCGGAGGGCATACCAAACCTATGGTTCACGCTCTCTGCCGAAGGTGATGGCTTTGATGCCAAGACTGCTGCCATCCGTGAGAGCCTTGCCCCAGCGCCTTTCTTCGTGATGCCTGCCGTGCGCCACTTCAAGATCGACGTTGTGTTTGATGTGGGACAGGGCAAAGCCGAAAGAGAGGAGCCGCCTGAAGAAGGCGAGCTTCGGGCACGTCGCGCAGCAGCCACCGTTGCCCCCATCTCCTTCTCGGAAGCCGATCGTGCCCTGGTCCGCGCCATGCAGGGGCTTATCCCTCTCGTGCCTGCGCCCTATGACGAGATCGCCACTTCGCTGGGTCGTGATCCCGAGGACATCCTAGATTCCCTTCGCAACTGGAAAGAGGCAGGGGTGCTTCGGCGCGTCGGCGTTATCCTGCGTCACCGGAAACTGGGTTTCAGCGCCAACGGAATGTGTGTCTGGCACGCAGCACCGGATGCCGTTGAAGCTGCAGGGAGGACGCTGGCTGGATTTCGCGATGTTACCCACTGCTATGAGCGTGAAGAGATTCCGGGCTTCCCCTATAATCTGTTTGCAATGATTCACGCAGGCAGTTACGAAGAAGCGTTGGCGAAGTTCCACAAGCTATCCGAGGCCGCCGGTCTGGACGACGGGGGTGTCCTCTTCTCGCTTAGGGAGTTCAAGAAAACAAGTCCCCGCTATTTCTGTGAGCGTGTAGGGTGAAACGAGACTAGCTGGGAGTACGGCACTAAATGTAGCTGGATTCGTGAGAATTCAGACGACAGCAGTTATGAAAAATAACAGAAACAATCGTCCCGTGATGCCTGTCAGTCTTCTGGTACAGGGCAAGCCATGTCTGGTTGTTGGCGGGGGGCGGATCGCCCTGCGTAAGGTGGGGCATTTGCTTGATGCCGGTGCCCGCGTTACCGTCGTCAGCCCGGATATCACTGATGACCTGCAAGCCCTTCGCGATGCGGACCGTATTCAGCACGCGGCCCGGGAGTTTCAGCCTGGCGATATCGAGAGTAGCTTTCTCGTGTTTGCTGCCACCAATGAGGTCGATGTCAATCACGCCATTCTGGAAGCGTGTCGCCAGCGTGATGTTCTCTGTTGTGCTGTCGATAGAAACTGGCGCGACGGGGATTTCGTAACGCCGGCAACGGTTCGCAGGGATGAGCTCACCGTGTCAGTGTCCACCTCCGGGCAGTCCTGCCGGCGATCGCGCATGATCAAGGAGAGCCTCGCGCGACACCTTGATAAGGTCGACAGCGCCGACCTGGTCATCATCGGCACCAGCCACGAGTATCTCACTGTCGATGAACGGGAACCTTTTCATCTTGCGGGCAAGCGCCTCGAGATGGTGGGGCGGATGTTGATGCAGATATGGGGTATTCATGAGTTCATGATCCTCAACACCTGCAACCGGATTGAGATCCATGCCGTGGCGGCTGATCATGATGAGACGCACTCGCTACTTAAGCATGTGATGGGGTTTGACCGACTGGGCCAGAAGGGCTTCTACACGAAACGAGGCATGGAGGCCTTTGGTCACTCGGCGACTCTCCTGGCCGGTCTGCTCTCGCAGACACCCGGGGAGAATCACATCGTGGCACAGGTGAAGGATGCGGTGGCCGACGCAGCGGAGCAAGGCTGGGCCGCGGGCATGATGCAGGGGTGGCTTTCCTCGGCGTTGCATGTATCCAAACACATTCGCTCGGAGACGCAGCCCCTGTTGCGGAACTTTGAGATCGAGGACCTCTGCATCGACTATCTCGTTGCCGAGCAGCCTGAGTGCCTGGAATCGCCACTCCTCGTTCTCGGTGCCGGGGTTGTCGGCGCGGGCATCGTGCGCCGCTTTCTTTCGCGGTCCCCACAGGGAACCTGTATCTGGTGCTACCACGTGAATCGCCCGGCGATTCCCGAGGACATTGCCGATCGTGTTCGGCTGTGTGATTTCAACGCCCTGAGGGACGAACTCTCCAAGCCGGTATCCATCGTCTGCGCGACATCAAGTCCGGGGCACGTGCTGCACCAGGCGCATGCACCATTTCTGGACCAGGAGCACGACGTGAAGATCGTCGACCTTGCGATGCCGCGCAACGTTGCCCCTGAGCTCGATGGCATCACGTCGAATGTCCATGTTGTGGATTTGGATGATCTCAAGCACTGGTACCGTCGAGAGGCGGCGGATATGTCACAGATCATGGCGTGTAGCCAGAGACTTGCGGCGGAACATCGGGATATGTATGAGAAACTCACAAGTAGTTTTCAGGGCGGGAACGCGGGATAGCCAACTCGCGCAAACGCAGACAGCGGGGGCCCTGCGACAGCTTGAGTCTCTGCTGCCTGGTGTGACGTTTGACATGGTCACGGCGTCTTCGCCCGGCGACCGTGACCGGCAGACGGACCTCCGCGTCAGCCCCGGCGATTTCTTCACGCAGGATTTGGACAATGCGGTCCTGTCCGGCGAACTCGATTGTGCGGTACACAGCGCCAAGGACCTCCCTGAGCCGGTTGCCGCGGGCCTGGATTGGTTCTGGCTGCCGTGGCGGGAAGATCCTCGGGATGCCGTGATCCTGCGGCCCGGTGAAACTCGTGAGAACCTGCCTCCCGAGCCCCGCGTCGGGGTCAGCAGTGATCGTCGTGAAGCCTGGTGTGACAGCCAGTTTCCGAACGCCAGGCAGGTGCCCATTCGAGGCAACATCGAGGCCCGCCTTGCTCAGCTCGATGCCGGTGATTTCGATGTTGTGGTCATGGCGGCCGCGGCCCTGTTCCGCCTGGGGCTTGAAGACCGTATTACCGAATGGATACCGCTGTCGGAACTACAGGTGCCGGATGGCCAGGGGGTGCTTGCTGTTACCTTCAAGGCGGGCGACGAGCGCTTCACCCGCATTCGCAGCCTGTTTGTGAGGCCGGTCACCTTTGCCGGCGCCGGCGTGGGTTCTGCCGAGCTCTGCACGCAGGCGACGGTTGATGCACTGCGCCACTGTGATGTCTGTATGCACGATACCTTGATGGATGAAGCACTGCTCAATGAACTACCTGCTTCAGCCACCTGCATCAATGTTGGGAAGCGGTCTGGTGCCCATACCGTTCCGCAGAAGGATACGACACGCATGATCCTGGACTATGCCCGGCGGGGCGTTCGTGTGGTGCGTCTTAAGGGGGGTGATCCCTGTGTCTTCGGAAGGCTGGCAGAAGAGGCCGAAGCTCTCGATCAACTGCGACTTCCGTACCGCGTTATTCCCGGTATCAGTAGTCTGAGTGTGATGGGTGCATCAACCGGCATACTGTTGACGCGTCGCGGCACCTCGAACGGATTCACCGTGATGAGTGGCAGAGGGCAGGGCGGCACCACGAATTCTGTTCGAGCAAACGATCGCCAACAGCTTCCGATTGTGTTCTTCATGAGTCTTTCTGTCCTCCCCGATCTCCTGGCACAGTTGCGCGAAGATGGGATCTCAGATGATCTGCCGGCAGCGGTGGCGCTTGAGGTGGGCTCATCGCGTGAACACACGTTGAGAGGCACTGTCGGGACCATTGCCGAACAGCTTGCTGAAGTCATTGAAACGGCAGAGCGGACGCCTGCAGGCCTTGTCGTTGTTGGCGACGTCGCGCGTTTCGGGTTTTCGCGTGAATGGGGCGCCCTCCAGGGGCAGCGCGTACTGCTGACGTGCAGTGATGTACTGCAGCCCCAGGCGAAGCGGCGTGTAGTCGATGCTGGTGGTATACCGGTCTCGCAGCCATTGATTCGGCTCTCTCTGGATAGCGCGGCGGGCAATGCGATCGCAGGCTGCGTCGACGTGGACTGGCTTGTCGTGACATCGCCTTCAGCGGTACGTTGCCTGTTGAGTGAGCTGCATCGGCAGACCGTGGATCTGCGTCGCTTGCCTCGCATCCTGGCGTGCGGTCCCGGCACACTGCGAGAATTGAACGCAGCGGGCCTGGTCCCCGATGCCGTGCCGCAGCGTGACTTCGGCGCCGAGGGGCTGCTCTCCGTGGCCGGGGAATGCGTCCAACCCGGTGAGCGGGTCATGCGTGTACGCTCCGATGTCGCCGGACCCGCCCTGGCTGAGGCCCTGCGTGAGCATGGGGCCGTCGTTGACGATGTCTGCCTCTATCGCAACGAGCCTATTGCCTGCGGGGCACTACCCCCATTCGATACCATCTTCTTTGCCAGCAGTTCCGCCGTTGCTGCATTCATGGCCGCATGGGGTGTTGATGCCCTGGACGGTAAGACCGTGCTGGCGATCGGCAAGCCGACGGCCAAGGCGCTTGCAAAAGCCGGCATAGCCGATGTACTCCTTGGGCCTGAAGCGACCGTCGAAAGTGCCATTGCATGCTTGGCGTCAAACGGCGTGCAGCATAGGATTCTGGCTGAGAAATAGGAGCAACCCCATGGCAGATGGTTTTCCAGTAACACGATTGAGACGATTAAGGCGCACACCGGCCCTGCGGCAACTTGTTGGACAGCCTTTTCCCGGGCCCGAGAAGTTTGTATGGCCAGTGTTTGTCGTAGACGGGCAGGCGAAACAGGAGCCGATCGAATCGATGCCCGGACAGTGCCGGTACAGCATCGATACGCTCTGCGAGGCCCTGAAGCCCGTGGTTGACTCAGGCGTGAACTCCGTCCTGCTTTTTGGTGTTCTCGACGATCGCGACAAAGATGCGCAGGGGACTGGGGCCTACGCAGACAATGGCGTGGTCCAGAATGCCGTGCGGACGCTGCGACATACGTTCCACGACCTTACGATTATGACCGACGTTTGTCTCTGCGCCTATACCTCACACGGTCACTGCGGGCCGCTGCACGCGGGGGGCGACGTTGACAATGACGCGGCCAATGCTCTCCTGGCCAGGGTCGCTGTCTCGCATGCTGCCGCCGGTGCTGATGTCGTGGCCCCCAGCGCGATGATGGATGGCCAGGTCGCCGCGATTCGCGGTGCCCTGGATGACGAGGCCTACACCGATACCATTCTGATGAGTTACTCCTCGAAGTTCGCGTCTGCCATGTACGGTCCATTCCGTGAAGCTGAGAAGTCGGCTCCCCAACATGGCGACCGGCAAGGCTACCAGGCCAGCTATACGGACCTCCGCTCCGCGCTTCGCGAGTCACGGGAAGATGAAGCAGAAGGCGCTGACATCCTCATGGTAAAGCCATCGCTTTTCTACCTCGATATCATTGCCCGTATTCGCGACAACACGGATCTCCCCATCGCGGCCTACAACGTCAGTGGTGAGTACGCCATGTTGCATGCAACCGCCGACAGAGGGTGGGGGGACCTGCACGCCATGGCCCGCGAATCCATCGCCGCCCTCTCCCGGGCCGGCACCGACATCTTCATCAGCTACTGGGCAAATCAGTATGAAGAGGCGTTGTGTGTCAGGTGACAGAAGTAGGCACCACTCTCCGAGTGGTAGCCCTGGCATGTGGTGCCGTTGGGGGAGCGCTTGCCACTCGGAGAGTGGCGCGTACTGTAAGAACCACTCTCCGAGTGGTGGGTTGCAGATGGACGAATGGCGTGTATTGGAGACAGTATGGAAAACAAGAACTACTTTGAGCGAGCAGAGCGGGTTATTCCCGGTGGTGTAAACAGTCCTGTGCGGGCATTTGGTTCCGTAGGGGGAACGCCGATCTATGTAACTGAGGGCAGTGGTTGTCGGATCAAGACCGTCGATGGGCGCGAGCTGGTGGATTTCTGCTGTTCGTGGGGGCCGTTGATTCTGGGGCACGCGAATCCTGAGGTGATAGATGCGGTGACCAAGGCTGCTGCAGACGGCACGAGCTTTGGCATCAATACGCCACGCGAAGTTGAGTTTGCCGAGTTGCTGTGTGAGTTGATTCCCAGTATGGACAAGGTGCGCCTCGTGAGCTCCGGGACGGAAGCGACGATGACGGCCCTGCGCCTGGGGCGCGGAGCGACAGGGCGCAGCAAGATCGTGAAGTTCGACGGTTGCTATCACGGTCACTCCGACTCGCTGCTTGTCGCCGCCGGTAGCGGCCTCCTGACCGGCGGGATTTCTTCTTCGGCCGGTGTTTCGCCGAATGTGGCGGATGACACGATCGTGGTTCCTTACAACGACGAAGCCGCAATTCGCGAAGTCTTTGCGAACTGCGCCGATGAGATTGCCGCTGTGATCGTTGAGCCGGTAGCCGGCAACATGGGGCTTGTTGAGCCGCCCCTCAGTTTTCTGAAGACGTTGCGCGATCAGACGAGCGCCGCCGGGGCTGTCCTGATCTTCGACGAGGTCATCACCGGATTTCGTTTCGGTCCGACGACGTACGGCACACTGATTGGAATCGAGCCTGACCTGACCTGTCTCGGTAAGACGATTGGTGGCGGATTGCCGATTGGAGCCGTTGGCGGAAAAGCCGAGATCATGGACAAACTGGCGCCCTTGGGCGACGTCTACCAGGCTGGGACCCTGAGCGGCAACCCCGTTGCCGTAGCGGCGGGCCTTGCCACCATCAAGGCGTTGAAACGGGATAACCCGTACGACCAGCTGTCCGAGCTGGGCGAGACCCTACAGACTGGGCTCAATACTGCGGCTGAAGCCGCGGGTATTCCTTTCCATTGCGCCCGCAAGGGTGGCGTCTTCACGCCTTTCTTCCGCAGCGAACCCGTCACCGCGTTGGCCGACGCCAAGCAGTGTGATACGACAGCCTTCGGGAAGTTCTTCCACGCCATGCTTGACCGCGGCTTCTACCTGTCGCCCTCGCAGTTCGAAGTCGACTTCATCTCAACCGCCCATGCACAAGCTGACATCGAGACGTTTATCAGTGCCGCCGCCGAGGCGCTTGAGGCTTTGTAAGATCATCCGTCTGGCATAAGCACAGGAATCACGTTGCGACCGAAACGTCGATAGACTCGAAAATGCGAGTCTAACGTCAGTACGCACGCATTCTCGTGTTGTTCGGACATGACTACCAGGCACGCATCGGCCAGCGACATGGGAAGATCCCGGTACTTGGCCATCAGCTTCCGTATCCTCGCTGTGTTCTTGGCAATACCGAACTCAAGCACGACGACTCCGCGCTCTACCATGTCGAGGAGGTCGCCGGGGTCTCCGCCTTTTCCCCGCTCCAGCAGGAAGAAGGCCTCGGTGAGGACGGGTTCGCAGGTGTGAAGCGGTGGCTTGGTCGCTGCAATGATGCTCCGTGACCATGCATGGTGATAGTCGTTGTGGTTGATGTAAGCTACTAGTGGTCCCGCATCGACGATCGTGCGCGCCTTCACTCTCCAAACCCATCAAGGTACTTCGGGTTTGTCGAAAGGTCGGGAGGTCCCCCCTTGTGCTTCCCGCACAGATCCTTCGTCAGGTCGTAGACAGATGGCGGTTCCTTCACCTGTCCTGATAAAACGGTTTCAATGCAGTAGCGCACCACTTCAGACTTGCTGACATGACGCTTCTTGGCTTCGGCGTCAAGTGCTCCACCCATTTCCTCTGGTATTTTCACAGTAATCGTGTTCATGGCGTCCTCCAACCCACAGGATTATGGTAATACCGCAATGACAGATCGTCAATACCTCAGATGCGGGTTGTGATCTCGTTGAGAGGTAGCCTGGGGCGGCGGGGATGATCGGTGTCATCCGCCGGCCAGCCGCAGGTGATGATTGCCACGGGTTGAACGTTGCGAGGCCAGCCTACGATTTGGCGCAGCTGTTTGGGGCGGATCCAGCCAATCCAGCAGGTGCCGAGTTTGTGCTCCGTGGCCTGAAGTACCATGTGCTCTCCGGCAATTCCGATATCCACCCACGGGTAGTCCACGCCGGATAGAAGCGGGGCAAGCTTGTGTGTCGTGGTGGCCCGTACCATTCCCAGGACGAAGAACACGGGTGCGTCGAGGGCCCATCGCATCGGGATGCCCTTGAGGAAGGCACGCTCAACAATCTCGGTCCGCACATCATCACTCGTTACGACAGCGAACCGCCACGGCTGCTTGTTACACGCCGATGGTGCCAGCCGACCGGCCTCCAGGATGCTCTGGATCAGCTCCTCCGGTACGGCATCCGTTCGGTATGACCGACAGCTGTAGCGGTCTGCGATTGCCTCAGAAACATTCATGACCTGAACATAGCAGGGATCTGCCGGTATAGGCGAGAAAAGGGACGTCTGACGCTTGGAATCGTTGGAAGCGCTTGCCGTGACTGGTGGATCGGTGTAGGTTTTTCGCTCATGGCATTAATGGTTGGGTGTGCCCAATCCGGTTATTCAACTTTGGAGTATAGCATGTACCTCACAGGATTCGCAGACGAGGCGGGATCGAGCATCGAGCAGCAGATAGCGGCAACGAAGGCGCTGGGCTGGGAGAATATTGAGTCCCGCAATATTGACGGTAAGAACATCCATGACATGTCCGACGAGGACTTTGATGTTGTCTATGGCAAGCTCCAGGATTCTGGCGTCAAGATCAACTGTTTCGGTTCTGCGATTGCGAACTGGGGGAAATCGATTGAAGAACCGCCGGACTCCAGCCTGGCCGAAGTGCGCCGCGCTATCCCTCGCATGAAGAGACTGGGGACCGAGATGGTTCGCATCATGAGTTTCGCTGTCCTCAAGGGCCGTGGCCCCGAAGACCAGATGAAGGAAGAGCGTTTCAAGCGCGTCGGCGAGATTGTCCGCATGTTCACGGATGAAGGCCTGCTTCCGGTGCATGAGAACTGCATGAACTTCGGTGGCATGGGCTGGAAGTACACGCTTGAACTTATCGAGAACGTCCCCGGGCTTAAGCTCGTGTTTGATACGGGGAATCCAGTATTTACGAATGACTTCGCCAAGGGCGAACCGTATTCCAAACAGAGCTCGTGGGAATTCTATGAGCATGTGCGCGACCACATCGCCTATGTGCACATCAAGGATGCAAAGTACATCGCTGAGAGCGATGGCGTCTTCCCGAAGGCGGAATTCACGTGGGCCGGTGACGGTGATGGCGACGTCCGCCGTGTTGTCGCGGACCTTCTGGCTAATGGCTACGATGGCGGAATCTCGATGGAACCACACCTGGCCGTCGTATTCCACGAGGAAGGGTCCGAATCCAAGGACGAGATCCGCTTCAACAACTATGTTGAGTATGGGCGCCGCTTCGAGGCGCTAGTGGCCGATATTAGAGGTGAGTAACACGTGGCAGGCGAGAAACTGACACCTATGATGCGCCAGTACCGGCGCATCAAGAGCGAGATGCCGGAGGATGTGATCCTCTTCTTCCGTCTCGGCGACTTCTACGAGATGTTCTTCGATGACGCGAAGGCCGCCGCGCCGGCGCTGGATATCGCGCTCACGAAACGCAACAACACACCCATGTGTGGCATTCCGTACCACGCACTCGACGGCTATCTTGCCAAGATGATGCGTGCCGGACTCAAGGTGGCCATCTGCGACCAGGTGGAAGATCCGGCCACAACCAAGGGCATTGTTCGCCGCGAAGTCACGCGGGTTGTGACGCCGGGCACCATTACAGAAGGTAGCGTGCTCGACGCCACGCAGCACAACTTCCTGGCAGGCATATGCCGGGTTGGCAAACGGTTTGGCGTCTCCATGATCGATCTGTCCACGGGGCTCTTCTGGGGGGAAGCCGTTGCGTCCGCGGATGCCGTGCGAGACGAACTGCGTCGTTTCAATCCGAACGAGTGCATCGTTCCCGAGGAGCAGGCCGAGGATGCCGAGCTGGGCCGTATGCTCAACGAGCTGGTGGGGCTGCATGTTACCCCGTGCGAGGACTGGACCTTCGGTTATGACGCGGCCTACGACTACTTGACGCGACACTTCGATGTTCACTCCCTCGAGGGGTTTGGCTGCGAGGACGACGAGCAGGTTGTGTGCAGCGCGGGCGGTGTCCTTCACTATGTGAAAGCTGACCTGCGACGTCAGGTGGGGCACGTTCGGACCTTTCAAACACGCAGTGCATCTGAGTTCCTCATTGTTGATGAAGCAACCTGCGCCAATCTCGACCTGATCCCCATGCGTGGCCGTACGGGAGGCACCACACTTCTCAATGTCCTCGACGCGACCAAGACGCCAATGGGGGCTCGCATGCTGCGTGACTGGATTCTGCGGCCATTGGCAGACCTCGACGGGATCACGGCACGACACGACGCCGTTGAGGCGCTGGTCAAGGACCGTGCGCTTCTGCACAACGTGCGTGGAGCATTTGGTCCCGTAAGGGATTTGGCGCGACTGATTGCACGTATCGGTGCCGGCAGTGGCAATGCGCGCGATCTTGTGGCGGTCGGGCAGTCGCTTGGTGCTCTTCCTGAAGTGCGGCTCCTGGTCAAAGATCATCCCTCGCCTCTGCTGGCGGGGTTGGCTGATACAATGCCACCGATGCCGGAGCTGGTGTCGCTGATTCACGACGCCATCCATGATGAGCCTCCCGTTGCAGTCAAAGATGGCGGGATGATCCGCGATGGCTATCGCGAGGACCTTGATGAACTGCGGTCCGCAGCCACGCAGGGGCGAAAATGGCTGGCCGAGTACCAGGCCCGCGAGCAGGAGCGCACGGGCATCAAGAATCTCAAAGTGCGCCACAACAAGGTGTTCGGCTACTACCTTGAGGTCTCCAAAGCGCAACTGGCAAACGTGCCCGAGGATTATGTCCGTAAGCAGACGTTGGTGAATGCAGAACGCTTCATCACGCCGGAACTGAAGGACTACGAGAGCACGATCATGGGGGCGCAGGACAAACTGGTGGCGCTTGAGTACGAGCTGTTCTGCGAAATCCGCGATGCCGTGATCGAAGAAACCGACCGCATTCAGCAGGCTGCTGAAGCGCTGGCTGAATTGGATGTGTTGGCCGCGTTGGCCGACCGTGCCCTGGCCTTGCGCTACGTGCGCCCCGTCATGGATGACAGTGACAAGCTGATTATCAAAGAGGGGCGGCATCCCGTGATTGAGCAGATGCCCGATGCCGAAAGATTTGTTCCTAATGACGCCGTTTTGGACTGCACCGCGAACCAGCTTCTGATCATTACCGGACCGAACATGGCCGGTAAGTCGACCTATATCCGACAGGTTGCCATGCTGGTGGTGATGGCGCAAATGGGGTCATTCGTCCCGGCAAGCTCAGCCGAGATCGGAGTCGTTGATCGCGTCTTCACGCGCGTGGGAGCAAGCGATGACCTTTCGCGTGGTCGTAGTACGTTCATGGTCGAGATGCAGGAGACCGCCAACATTCTGAACAATGCAACAGCACGCAGCCTGATTGTGCTGGATGAGATTGGGCGCGGCACGAGTACCTTCGATGGCATCAGCATCGCGTGGGCTGTAGCCGAGCATCTGCATAACAACGATGCCGTCAAAGCCAAAACGCTCTTTGCAACGCACTACCATGAACTGACGGACCTGGCGCTCACGATGGACGGCGTGAAGAACTACAACATCCTGGTCCGTGAGCGTGACGACAAGATCGCATTCCTGCGTAAGATCGTTCAGGGCGGCGCTGACAAGAGTTACGGTATCCAGGTCGCGCGGCTGGCCGGCATGCCCCAGGGCGTCGTGTCGCGGGCAAAAGAGATTCTCTCCAACCTGGAAGAGGGCGAGTTCGGTGACACCGGACAGCCCAAGATCGCCAAGAAGCGCCGGGCCAAGCCAGGCGACAGCAAAGCCCAACTTGATCTGTTTGGCGGGTAAGGCAGATTCCGGTGAGTTGGTTGCCTGATCATAGTGAGACAGGTAGGGCGAGGCGTCCCTGCCGAGCCGGGATCAATCAACAGCGTTGGTCATTCGGTTTCCGTTTCCGATCGAAAACGTGGGATTATGTTCATCCCGGCTCACCGAGGACGGTTCGCCCTACCTTGGGACTCTGGGCAGCAACGCAAGTCTCACAGCAGTCTCACTCCCCGAAATACAGCCGCACGGTCGTTCCCTGGCCCTCCACGCTCATGATCTGTAGCGCAATGTTACAGGAATGGATCAGACCCACGATCGGGACGAGGCCCAGACCGTGTGCCCGCAACCGGGTGGAGAAAAAGGGGTCAAAGATCCGACTAAGCACATCGGCGGGAATTCCCTCGCCGTTATCCTTCACCTCCAAGACCGTGCATGTGTCGGTGTCGAGCGATCCGAGCGTAACCCCCTCCTTCTTGTCCGGCCATGTCTGTTCGGCGAGCAGTCGAACATGAACATGGCCGCGGCCATTCGGAAGTGCCTCAACAGCATTCCGGATAAGCGAGGCCAGGCTCTCCTGAAGTAGCGGAGGGATTGCCGTGACGCTAATGGGGGTGTCGACACCATCCGTATGCACCTGGCATGCCTCGGGAACATCCGGTGACTGCTGATCGAGCACCTGCGCAATCATCGACCCAAGGTCTATCACTTCGCAGTCAGCAGCACCATTCTCTGTAAACATCTGGATGCGGTGTGTGAGCGCAATGGCGCTCTTCGTGTTTGCGGCAATCCGGTCAAGGTAAGGTCTGACTTCTGCATCGGACGGAAGTTGAGAGAGAGTGGCTTCCGCATTCGTGAGGATCGCCGCCAGGATGTTGTTGAAATCGTGCGTCAGGCCGCAGGCCATGCAGGAGAGACTCTCCAGTCGATCTGTGATGCTACTCGCTGGACGCCGGCCATCTTGAGCGGATTCCGTCATGCGTCGCATTCTAAAGTAGCCATGGGCCTGTGGTCAATGACGTTGACGCTGTGGTATCAGGTCGTATAAAGTTCTCGCCATGAAATTACACCTTCTGGCCCTCCTTGGAATTGTCGGTTTGCTCGTGTCCAGCACGTCCTGTCGACAGCATGACTATCGTGAGCTTGTTATCAACGTGCCCGACATGCGCAACGAGGCCTGTGTTCGCGTGATTAGTGGCTCTCTCTCGCGGACGCCGGGACTGCAGCGTGAATCCGTCAAGATCGACGTCCCCAGTCGTACCATCACGTTGGTCTATGATTCGCTTCTGGCCGCCGATAAGAACGTGGAGTTCCTGGTCGTCAAAGCCGGCTTCTCTGCCAATGGCATTCCCGCCGATCCGAAGGCAGCTGCGGCTCTGCCGCCGGAATGTCGTCGGTGAAGTCCCTGATCGACATGTTCCTGGATTACGTGATCCTGGAACGTGGTTTGAGCGACCGCACCCGGGAGGCCTACGCCGCCGATCTCGTCAGCTTCGATACCTTCCTTGCACGCCGTGGGATCTCGAGCGCCAATGATGTCTCCCGGGATGACATCGTCGACTACCTGATGGAAGAGCGTGATCGTGGGCTCAGCGTCAATTCCATCTCCCGCCGCCTCGTTGCCATCAAAGTCTACTTCACGTTCCTGCACCGCGAAGGACTGCTGGGCAAGAATATCACGGATGTGATGGAATCCCCCCGCTTATGGAAAGTGCTCCCCAGCATGCTAACCCAGCGCGAAGTGGAACGGCTGCTTGCGGTACCACAGGAGGATACGAAGTTCGGGGTCCGTGACCGCGCCATTCTCGAGTTGCTTTACGCGACAGGGATGCGGGTCTCCGAGTTGTGTGACCTGAAACTGGATGACGTCCATTTCGACGAGGAATACATCCGCTGCAGAGGAAAGGGCAGCAAGGTCCGCGTGGTCCCGTTTGGTGAGCAGGCACGCGAGAGCCTCAATGTCTACCTCACCGAGAGCCGTCCGCTTCTTGAGACTCGCGGAATCTCACTCTATGTCTTCCTGACCTACAGGGGAAAGCCGTTCTCAAGAAAGGGCTTGTGGCGCCTGGTTAAGGACTATGCCCGCAAAGCGAGCATCGACAAGACGGTCTCTCCGCATACACTTCGCCACTCATTCGCCAGCCATCTCCTGGCAAACGGGGCGCCGCTGCGCGTCATCCAAGAAATGCTGGGGCACGCGGATATTGCAACGACGCAAGTTTACACCCATATTGATCAGCAACGATTGAAATCAGTTCACCATCAGTTTCATCCACGCGCTTGAAAAGGGATAAGGAGAAGGTCCAGACCATGCTGAGGAAGGCAAATCCGTATCGAGCATTCGAGAAGAGTATCGGCTATCGCTTCAAAAATAAGGCACTGCTGGAGACCGCTCTGCTGCATCGGTCATTCCGCTTTGAGACTCCGGAACGGAATAGCGACAACCAGCGGCTTGAGTTTCTCGGTGATGCCGTCCTGGGCATGGCAACGGCGGCCTATCTCTTCAACGCCTACGCCGACAAGCTCGAGGGGGAAATGACATCGCTTCGCAGTCGTGTCACGAGTGGCAGGGCCCTGGCCAAGATTGCGCGTGAGATCGGTCTCGGTGACTTTCTCCAGATGGGCAAAGGGGAGGAACAATCCGGCGGGCGCAAGCGGTCCTCCAACCTGGCGGATGCCCTGGAGGCGGTCATTGGCGCTGCCTGGATCGATGGCGGGCACCGAGCCACTGACAAGATCTTCAGAGCGCTCTTTCAGCCGCGGATTGAGGCCCTGAGCGGCAATCCATGGGAGGGCAACCCCAAAGGGGAACTGCAGGAATATACGCAGGCCCACTGGAAGGCATCACCGCAATACCGCGTTACGGGGACAGACGGGCCGCCCCACGCAGCGACGTTCGAAGTCGAAGTGCTGCTTCCCAATAACGACAGCGCCAAAGGCCGTGCCCGAAGCAAACAGGCAGCCCAGGCCGCCGCAGCTAAAGCGGCTCTAAAGGTGTTGAAGCGAGGCAAGTAATTTCGGCCGGCGTAGTTCCTAACGACGTGCCCCCGCTGGAACAACCGAGACAGAATTACCCCTGCCGTTCATCGACAACAGGATTCCTGAGGATCCCGATGCCCTCGATCTCCACCTCAACCACATCACCATGCGCGATTGGCCCCACGCCCGCTGGTGTGCCTGTCATGATGATATCACCGGCCTCCAGCGTGAACTGGCGCGTGATGTAGGCCACCATCTGGCGGATACCAAAGATCATCTGGCTTGTGTTCCCATCCTGAACCGTTTCGCCATTGAGCCGGCACTGGATTCGTAGGTTTTGCGGGTCAGGCATATCCTCGGTCAGGACGAGGCATGGACCAATGGGTCCAAACGTGTCGAGAGACTTGCCACGAAACCAGCCCGACTTGTCGGACGATTGGATGTTTCTCTGGCTAACGTCGTTCATGCAGGTGAACCCGAGAATGGCGTCAAGGGCAGCATCCTCGCTCACGTTCTTGCAACGCTCTTTGATGATGAATGCCAGCTCGGCTTCGTAGTGAGTGCTGACGTCATCGAAGCCACACTCATGTATGAAGGATGGAACGACGATGGGTTCGCCAGCCGCAATCAGCACATTGGGTGTCTTTGAGAAGAGAATCGGTTCGGCCGGCACTTCCAGATCAAAGCTCGCCACATTGACCGTCTCCATTTCCGCGATGTGGTCGCGGTAATTCTTGCCGAGAGCAATAATCTTACTCGGCGCTACTTCATAGTTCTGGTCCGACTTGGCGACTGGCAATGTGATCAAGATTCAATCTCCCACTCTGTCCGTGAGCTTCATTCTGGGTAAGCATAGACAGCATGCCGCGCCAAGGCAAACGTATCTCAACACTCAATGTCCGGCACATTCGAGCCACGAAACAGATGGACAGTGCCAGTAGCCACCACTCTCCGAGTGGTAGGCAGCGCAAGCCACTCGGAAAGTGGCGCGTACTGCATAAAGATCCGCAGACGCTATGCGATTAACCGATCCTCTTCCTCCATCGCTACAACCAGAGGTATTGTACGTCCCGCAGCGTCTCTTGCGTACTTCGACACACCGGTGTCAGAGGTCAGATGACGGCGAACTGCCGGTACCAGGCAATCCAGGGCGTGTTCCTTCATTACCCATTGGCTGGCTCCTGCCTCCATGGCCGCAAAGCGGTTGGCCAGGGCATTGAGTAATGAGCAAACAATCACAGTTGTTGTCGCGCGAAAGTCCTTGATGCGCCGTGTTGCCTCGATGCCGTCTATCCCCGGGAGGCCGACGTCCATAACAACCACCTCGGGAAGATGTTTCTTTGTCAGGGCAATGCCCTCCTCACCTGTCGCACAGCGCATGACGCAGCAATCAGGCAAGGTCCGCTGCAATTCATCCGCAAGGGTGTTTCTCATCAATTCATGATCTTCGACTACGAGTACAACTTTCTGTTTATTTGTCACGCCATCTACCCCTTCTTCCCCCCTGGTTTGTCATCCCTTCATCCGTGCTGCAGTTGCAGTCATCTGCGCACCTTGAAGTAAAGCAGCTTCCATGCCAACGGCACACCTGTCGTTCGCCGAGAATCTCCAGTTAACAGCCTGTCTCATGCGACTACGCATTGCGTTGTTGACCTTTTCTCCTCGTCCCTTTTTCAGTCTACTCTTTCCCCGAAAGGCATCAGAATCCCCTTTAAACAAAGGCCGTTCTAACGAAGAGACTCGAGAGCTCGAAGACAATCCTCCACCAAGTCCAGGGATCTCTCGGGCCAGAGAAGAAGCTGCTGTGAGCTGTGCCAGGAATGCTCGTGCCCCTGCTGTTCTTGACACAAAGATGAGAAAACCGGCACACGACCAAGAGGAAAAAGGAGAAAGCTCAGTGCTCATCCATCTTTTCGCATCACGCCATTTCTGCTAACGTGTATGCGTGACATGAAGACGGCCAGTAGACTGGTCTGCGTAGTAATGTATGACATCGGTAACCGTGGAGATCAGGGCATGACAGCAAGGTATATGAATCTGGAGACCGCGTTGCCGGTGGCCCTGGTTGCGCTGGGTGTGTCGTCCCTCTTCACCTTCACCGTGCCGGCTGCCGACTGGACGCCTGAGTTGCTTACTACCGAGCTGTGGCTCGATGCAGCTGATTCGGCTACCGTGCACATCTCAGGCAGCTCGGTCACGAATTGGAGTGACAAGAGCGGGAATGACAGGGACGCCATACAGGGGACAACGGCGAATCAGCCTATCTACAATGCGACTAACTTCCTGGGATCGCCGACTCTGGAATTCACATCAACAGACACATTGAACGCGAGTATCGATCCCAGCACGTTCCCAACCGGCATTAACGTTCACATGGTGCTGAAGAAGCACGGTTACGCCTATGGCGACTCATATCCGTTTCTGAGGCTCAAGAGTGGCAAAGCTGCACCATATAGAGGGCGATGGGATAACGCTTCAAATGGATATTGGAATTACCGATATGCTGGTGATGGTTCGGCTGAAGCGTCATTTGGGAGATTCGGCAACTTCCCGGCAACCAATACGCCGCTGCTCCTTTCCATCAGAGTGAGCACGAATGTGTTCACCGAGATGTACAACGCGGCCACGGCTTGGTCCGGCGCACATGGCGGGTCTTACGGAGACACAGCTTCGAGTGTTATCATCGGTAAGAACTCGGGAACCGGCTATTCCATCAGTGAGGTCGTCGTCACGGACCTGCTATCGACTACCAACCGTCTCACCATGGAAGGTTACCTGGCATGGAAATGGGGCATGGAAGACAACCTCCCCGCAGGCCACCTGTTCAAGAGCGCACCCCCCCAAGCACCCCCACCCAAGGGCATGGCTCTAATCATCCGATAGAGAAGCTGATCTCACCATCAGTTGTCACGACCAAGCCCGCCCCGTGACCGCTCGCACTTCGCTGCCACACTGCTTGACACGAAAGCCGCATTTCCCTAGTGTTCACCGTTCTTTCAGTAGGGGGCCGTTAGCTCAGTTGGTCAGAGCACTTGACTTTTAATCAACATACCCCCC
>CAZCDU010000019.1:0-51786 GCA_964497125.1 uncultured Victivallales bacterium
CCCTTTATGAAGGACGGCAAGGTAGACGTGGACGCCGTGGTGGCCCACTTCGAAGATCTCTATCGTGCGGACACGAGCGAGGCCGACGTCGAGTTGATTATCACTAAGCCACGCCGCACGCGCACGATGCGCATGCAGATCTGGACCCGGGGTAAGGAGCATGCCCTGATCGTGGTCACCGCCCCCCCGCGCGAGAAGGACACGGCCACCCTCAAGGTCGAGCGCAACCTCTGGAACTACCTGCCGCGTATTCGGCGGACCATCCGTATTCCCCCTTCGATGATGCTCGCCTCCTGGATGGGTAGCGATTTCACCAATGACGACCTTGTGCGCGAAGCCTCGTTCATCAACGACTACAGCTATGCGTTCATGGGGGAAACCAAGGACGCCGAAGGCTGGCTGATTCGCTTCGACGCCAAGCCGGACGTACCGGGCCTCTGGAGTCGATTTGATCTCGTCGTCGACAAGCAGGACTTGCTCCCGCTTCGAGCGGAGTATTTCGATCGGCGCGGCGATTCAGCCCGCATGCTTCACTGGAGCAATGTGAAGGTCCTGGATGGCCGCAAGATTCCCGTCCATATGACGCTGATTCCGAACGACAAACCCAATCAGAAGACTGAACTGATCTATCATGACTTGAAGTTCAACACGGAAGTATCCGATCACATGTTCAGTCTCTCGGAGCTGGAGCGTCGCCGATGAGAGGCCAAAGCACGCTGAAGATTGCCTGGCGCAACCTGGGACGCAACCGCAAGCGTACGCTGTTGGCTATCGCCGCGATTGCGCTGGGGCAATTCACGCTCGTGTTTGTCAACTGCATGATGGCGGGCATGTACGAGGACATGCTGGACACCATCACGGGCCCCCTGATGGGACACGTACAGATTCACCACCCCGACTGGCGTGAAGAGCGGGCGATCGACCTGGCAATTCCCGAACTTGGAGAGGTCTCACAACAGCTCATGGCGCTTGAAGACGTCGAGAGCCTCTCGCCGCGCATCTATGCCTCGGCGCTCGTAGCGCCGGGCGAGAAGAGCGCAGCGCCTGCCCTCGCTGAGGCTGCCATGATCGTCGGCATCGATGTCGCAGCCGAGACTCGTGAAGACGGCATCATCGACATGCTTGAACCGGAGCAGTTTCCAGGCAAAGGGCGTGTTGTGGTCGGCAAGGTCTTGGCCCAGCGTCTCGGGATTGTCGCCGGGGATAGCCTGGCCGTTATCGGGCAGGATGCGGATGAATTTCCAACCAGTGACCTGTTCGAGGTCGCCGCGGTGATTCGTAGTATGACCGACATTGTTAACCGACTTGGTGTTGTCATGGCGTTCGACGACGCCGAGACGTTCCTGGCGCTCGAAGACCACGCCCACGAAATTATCGTCCATGGCAAATTGGCCCGTGAAGCGCCCGGCCTGGCGAAAACAATCAGTGCCCTGCCCGCGTTGCTGAAACAGGAGGTGCTGGACTGGCGTGAGGCTGCACCGCAACTGGTTACCATGATCGAGATGAAGGACTGGATGGATCTCGTTTTCGTGGCCATTCTCTTTGTGGCGGCGGCAGCCGGCATCGCCAACACCATGGTGATGTCGACATTCGAGCGAACCCACGAATTCGGCATGCTACTTGCCGTCGGCTCACGACCGCTGCGCATCGTCCGCATGGTAATGCTGGAAGCGATCATCCTTGGACTGATCGGCGTCGCTGTCGGCTCCGTGATTGGGAGCGCCCTGGTCATATGGACATCGCAGACCGGCATCGACTACGCTGCCTTGACCAATGCACGGGGCGAAGAGGTCGAGCTTGCGTTCCAGGGATTGAACATCTCCTACATGATCTACCCCACCTTCGAGTGGCGTCACATCAACTTCGGCATCATTGCCGTGACGCTGACATCCGTGCTGGCTGCCCTCTGGCCGGCGCTGTTGGCGGCACGACAGGAACCGGCGGAGGCCATGCGATCATGATTGGGCAAGCCGGCATCATATACGCGTTTCGCAGCCAATTCCGGCATGGCCGGCGGACGCTGCTTTCGATCCTCGGTTGCAGCATCGGCTGCGCGATGGCGCTGATTGCCGTGTCGTGGTTGCGGGGAGAAGGCAAGATGATCGTGGAGGCCGTTGCGGAGAGCGGTTCGGGCCATCTCACGATCGTACCGGACGGATGGCTGGCAACCCGGGAACAGTCGCTGCGCGTTGCAGCGCCAACAGACGCGTTAGCCGTGCTTTCGCAACAGACGGGCATTCGCATCGTGGCACCAAGGGCCAGGGTCAATGCTCTGCTTGCGTTCGGCAACCGCATGGTGGGTGTTGAGATGCTGGGCATCCTGCCGGAAGCGGAGATACAGGGCAACCGCATCGTGCACCGAGGCAAGCTGGATGGGCGCTATCTGCAGCCGGATGACCGCGGCAAGACTGTCATCGGCCGCGCGCTGGCCAAACGACTCAAGGTGGGTGTCAGCGACCAGCTTTACGTGACGCTCGCCGGACAGGACGGAATCACGGGGCTCATGCTCGAGATTGTGGGCGTTCTCGAGACCGGCAGCGAGGAACTCGACCAGGCCGTCTGTCATGTTACGCTGGATGAACTCTCTGCCGCGGTCGGCGTGCCCGGGCCATCGGCCATCAGCGTCATCCTAGAGGATGCGGACCATGCGGCGGACATACAGTCGGCGCTGGCCGCGTCAATACCGACCGGAAACCAGGTGATTACGTGGAAGGAAACCAACCGCGAGATGGCCGCCGGGCTGGAAGGCGACACGGCCTTCTCGTATATCCTGATTGCGATCATCCTTATTGTTGTCTCCCTGGGGATCACCAGCGCACAGATCACGGCCGTGCTGGAACGGCGTCGCGAGCTGGCGGTACTGTCGGCACTGGGCATGAAGGGTCACCAGGTTGCTGGTTTGCTGCTGATCGAGGCCGCCTGCATCGGAATCGGAGGCGCCGTCGGGGCTTTGCTGATCGGGGGCGGCATGGCTTACTGGTTCTCGACCGGAATCGACATCTCCTATTTCTTTGGCGGCGAGACCGCCATGGTCGGTGTTCTGTTCGATCCGGTTGTCTATGGCTACTTCGGGCCCCAGCTCATCACCTTTGCGCTGGCCATTTCCATTGCCTCCACAACCCTGGCAACGCTCTATCCTATCTGGTTTGCATCAAGACTGAAACCTGCAGAAGCACTACGCTCTGCGGGCTGAGGAGAAATAGCGAGGTAACAACATGACAGCAGAAGCGATCATTGATCTGCAGGATGTCACCAAGGTCTATCGCACCGGCTCGGTTGAGGCCCCCGCTCTGCGTGGCATTGACTTCAAGATTGAGGGCGGTGAGTTCACCGCCGTTGTCGGCCCCTCCGGTAGCGGGAAAACAACGCTGCTCAACCTGATTGGAGCATTGGATACGGCAACCGGCGGATCACTCAAGGTGCTGGGGCATGACATGGATCGGCTCTCCCGCCGGCAGCGCGCCGATCTCCGGTTGCATTCGCTGGGATTCGTATTCCAGGCCTACAACCTGATTCCTGTGCTAACGGCGCAGGAGAACGTTGAGTTTGTGCTCGAGCTCCAGGGGATGGGAGCTGAGCGAAGACAACGGGCAAACGAGATTCTTGCAGAGCTGGGACTCGAAGAGCTGGCATCACGGCGGCCATTGGAGCTGTCCGGCGGCCAGCAGCAACGTGTAGCCGTGGCGCGGGCCGTGGCATCCCGTCCGCGACTTGTGCTGGCGGACGAACCCACGGCAAACCTCGACGGGGAGAATGCGGAGCTCTTGATGAACATGATGCGTAGCCTGAGAGACCAACACGGCATGACGTTCATCTTCTCTACTCACGACCCCCGCGTCGTGGCGCATGCGCACCGCGTGGTGACGCTGGTTGATGGCAATGTTGCTAAGGATGAGGTGCGGGATCGTGAATAGGATCTCGCATCACGACGGAGCTGTAGGGATTTTCATGCTACTCGTGCTTCTTGTGGCAACGCTTGCCCCGGCCGCTGAACGGTCCGCCATCAAGCTCGATCCGGCATTCGCGGCAAAGGCGGGGTTCTTTGCGTGGGATCTGCCCTCGGATCGGGGGCTCTACCCGGACAGCCAGGGCCACGATGGCCTGCTTCGCCTGCGGCTTATGGCCGATGCCTACTACTCGGACTGGATCATCTCCTCGTTTGCCTACGAACATCGCCTTTGGTGGCGCTCTGCCCCCACGGATGAAGGAGGCGCCGGCATTCTCCCCAGCAACGTTGAAGCCCCCTACCGCATCACGCCACTGACCTGGCAACTGGATGAGCAGGCTGACTTCATACACAGTCACGAGATTGACCGCGCCGTGATGGCGCTCCATTTCAAGAACGGACATATTTCAATCGGCCGACAGGCAATCGGCCTTGGACGGGGAGCTCTATTCAGCGCAGTTGATCTCTTTGCACCATTCGCGACGCTTGAAGTCGATCGCGAATGGCGGCGCGGCGTGGATGCCATTCGCGGCGAATGGATGCTGACGGGACAGACGGCAATGGAAGTAATGGGCGTATTCGGAGAGAGCTGGGATGAATCAGCCATGCTGGCTCGTGTGCGCGGCTACATCGGTGAAGTCGATGCCGAGGTCATGTTTGGCAGACGGGCTGAGGATGATTTTGCCGGCATCGTGGTGTCATCCACGATAGGTGACGCGGAGGGTCATGCCGAAGTTGCCGTGTTTGACACACCGGAGCAACAGGATGGTCATACGGTCATGGGTGATGGACACCTCCCCATCAAAGCCGTCCTCGGCACGTCCTATACATTTGCGATCGGTAGCGGCTTCACGCTGATCGGAGAGTGGCACTATTCGGAATTCGGCGTCCGAGATATAGAGCAGGTGGACCTGGCCACTCGCACGGACTTCACAGACCGGCTTTGGCGGGGCGACATGACAATCATGGGGCGCCAGGCTCTGGCCATGCAGGGCAGCTATGCCGTCACCATGAACCTGGCGGCGTCAGCCAATATACTCATTAGTCCGCAGGATGGATCGGGAGCGTTCACCCCCCTGCTGCGCTGGGATCTCTCGGATAACGCGACGCTGCTTGGTAATGCTGTTCTGCCATGGGGTGATGAATCGCGCGACGGGCGCCTTCGCAGTGAGTACGGCAACACAGGCACGAGTGCTTTCGTGCAGCTCGGTATGTATTACTGAGGATGCCTGTCTAGAGCAGTTTGAGAAAAGCCATGGACGCAGAGACAGGCTCCCCGGAATACCGGGGAAGCCTGTCCTACACGATTTCTTGATCTTTCTTTCGTGTATTTCGTGCCTTTCGCGGTTTAACTCTTTCTGATGTGAATCGCGGAACAGGAAAAGGACCAGCCATGTCGGATGATGCTAACAACCGAGACGAGATCAAGGCCCGCTTAAACACGATCATCTTTGGTGCGGACACACCCCTGGGGCGTGCGTATGACATTGGGCTTCTGTTTGTAATCGGGGCCAGCGTTCTAATGGTCATGCTAGACAGCGTGGCGGCACTTCACGACCAGTACGGCCGCTTCTTCTACGCCATCGAGTGGGGCTTCACCATCTTCTTCACGCTCGAGTATCTTGTTCGACTCTGGTGTGGCGAGAATGCCACTCGCTATGCTTTCAGTTTCTTTGGCATCGTGGACTTCCTCGGCGTCATCCCCACCTACCTCGGCCTGCTGGTCCACAGCAGCCGCTATCTTGTGGCTATCCGCTTTCTCCGCATGCTCCGAGTGTTCCGCGTGATGAAGCTGTCATCCTACGAGGGCGAACTGCGGGCCATGAGTACGGCACTGCGGGCCAGCCGGCGGCGCATCCTTGTGTTTCTCTTCTTCGTACTGACCATGGTCGTCGTCCTGGGAGCGCTGATGTACGTCATCGAGGGCGAGACCAATGGGTTCACGAGCATACCCACCAGCATCTACTGGGCTATCGTTACGTTGACCACGGTCGGCTATGGCGACATCTCCCCCGGCACGCCGTTGGGGCAGACCATCGCCGCCGTGCTGATGATTCTCGGCTACAGTATCATTGTCGTCCCCACCGGCATTGTCTCCGTCGAAGCCGCAAAATCCGCTCAGAGCAGCGGTGACTCCCCCTGCCCCGCCTGCCACCGCACAGGACACGACATTGATGCCGCCCACTGCAAATTCTGTGGCTCCCGACTGAACGCAGCTAACACCCAACACATGGCATGACATGACAACACACCAGGATGAGATAAGGATCGAGACTCGCGGGCACAAGCACGCCCATGACATCACCGATGAAGTTGCCGTAATCGTGCGTCAGTCCGGGGTACAGACTGGGACCGTACATGTCTTCAATGTTGGCAGCACGGCCTGCATGGGCACCATCGAATATGAGCCGGGATTGGAGCGCGATATCTCCGAGATGCTGGACAAGCTCATTCCGCCAAGCACCAGCTACGGCCATGAGCAAGCCTGGCATGACGGCAACGGCCACTCTCACCTGCAGGCAACGCTGATGGGCCCATCAATCACGGTGCCCATCTCAGATGGACATCTTGTCCTCGGCACCTGGCAGCAGATCTTCCATCTCGAGTGCGACGTTAAGCCCCGCTCCCGCCGCGTCGTCGTCACCGTCAGCGGCACCTAGCGGTCCCGTCGCCGAAATAGGGATCACCTTCCCCTTGACTCCAGCGGTTCCCCGCCGGAAAATCAAGGCACAGAGGAGGTGCACGATGAAGACGTTTTTCTCCTTTCTCCTTGTGGCCCTGGTATGTGTAGGGACGTTGCCTCTCCACGGTCAGGGCCAGATGCAAAGGTACTCCGGTCTGTGGGGTGACACGACGGATGTGACATCCCCATCACGGACCCACCATGACATGACCTATGATCGTGCTGGACGTACCCTGATTGTGGTTGGCAAGGACTACACGGAGCCATGGCCACAATCGAATCTCTATATCAATGTCTACTCGTCTAACGGGACGTGGTCATCGGGGCCTCACCCCGTGAATGCCCATACGGAGAGTGATCCAGAGATCACCTACGACGCCGGGCGGGGGGTCCTCGTTCTCTACACCGGGCATGAGACATGGGAACTCTCCGGTGGCAGTTGGGCTCTCCGCGACACGGCAACAGACCCCGTGAATTGCCCGGATGGTGCCCTTCTCATCTATGACCCGGACCGTGGACAATCCGTCCTTGTCGGCAACACGGATCCGTTCGGCTCTCCAGATTCGGAGACATGGCTCTATGACGGCACAAACTGGAGAAAGCACAACGGCCCATCGCCGTCCAACGCAGTGCTGGGAAGCATGTGCTACGACAGCCTGCGTCGTGAAACCGTACTGCTGACGCGGGACCGGATGCAGACTTTTGTTTTCGATGGTACGAACTGGTATGAGCGTATGCCGGACGTCTTCCCTTCCCCTCCTGTGGGGTTTCAAGATATGGCGTTTGATCCCAGCTCGGGGCTATGTGTGGTCTTTGGTGGCGAGGGAGGCGAGTGGCCCCTCTATTGGTATCCCGTGGACACATGGGGATGGGACGGCACGACGTGGCAACGCCTGTACACGGATGAGACGCCACCGCCCTGTATCGACTACGCAATAGCCTACTTCCCGGAGCGGGAATCCGTCGTCTTGCACGGCGGATGGGGAGATCCTGACTGGCTGGCGCGTGATGCCACCTATGAGTTCACGCCCCGCGAACACCATCCGGTTTACAGTGACCGCATTGTCTTCTGCGCCAGCAATGAAACACCCAACGGCACCTATGATATCTACACGCTGGAGCTGGGGGGAACGCCTCAACGTATTACATCGAATACCGTATCGGAATGGGGTCCGCAGGTCGCCGCAGATGGGACCATTGCCTATATCAGGAAAGACACAAACGACCCTCCCAATATCTACCTCACGGATTTGAATGGCAGAACCCCTACCCTGGTCAACAACTCGCACCGGGCAACAGCCGTGCAATGGGGCGACACAACCACGCTACTCTACCTGGCCGAGATAGCAGGGGGAAACACGCCACAGTACCCGGTATGGGAGATTGGGACGGACGGCAACGGGGAACGCAAACACTATGACTCAACCTACCAGAGCTGGCGGCTGGGCATCGATGATTTCCATGTTGACCGCGATCGACAGCGCGTGCATGTCGCGTCGTTCTCCGGCTCGCCACCGAGATCACTCCTCGGCAGTGGACCTCTCGGTGGATCTGATATTGATCACATCCGGCTGGGCGACCCCGAAGACAACGATGACTATCATCCCTGTGTCTCGCCGGATGGCTCCCGTGTCGCATGGAGCGGCGACAAGGTTACGGGTGATGGACCCGGCTACCATTACATCCATATCGGCGGCATGCAAACCGGTGAAGCCGTCCGTGTGGTCAGTGATCCGTTCTGCGGCAACCCCGAGTGGACCTCCGACGGCAAGCACGTGGTCTACACCCGGGGCGAGACCTCAACATGGGGTGTTGCGTCATATGCCGGTGATATCTGGCGGGTCCGCTACAATGGGGAAGGCAAGGTGCCGGTCACGCGCCAGTTCCAGGACATCGCAGGTAGCTGTGCATGCCCAACGGTCCATTCTGAACCGCAGAATTACTGGATTGGCCAAGTCCAACGCCAGGGAGACTACAGCTCCATTGAGTGGGAGTCCTCGGATGCCTGCACGTACTGGATCACGACGACAAGCAACCTGCAGGGCGGCGCGTGGGAATCGGTTGTCTCAAATCTTACGGGGACGGCGGGAACATTCTCGTATACGGGGATGACCTCGACGGCAGCCACGCAGTTCTACCGCATCGGTGGCGCCCCAAAACCACTGCCACCTCCCTAGCCTGAAACTTCCTCGCGTTTTCATGTGTTTTCGGCTCTCTATGTAGGGCGGGAACTCTTCCCGCCTACTCCCTGCCAGCACACTGCCGGGAAGGGCTCCCGGCCTACATAAGAGCGTTTCACCCCTGAATAATCCGGCGGAGGAACGATGCCGAGGTCGGAGCTAGACGGAATATTGAGTGCTAGCAAACGTCATTCCGCTTCGAGTCGCCTCCACTCGATGTTGTCGCCAACGTTGGGGTTGAAGCCGGCGCTGTCTGAGACGATGTACTCGCCATTGGCAGACGCCCAGGCGTGACCGTAGATCGAAGGGAGTTCGACCGGTGTGGAACGGTAGGGATCCTTGTAAGTTTCGACACCACGAATCATCTCGCTTACCTCACGATTGATGCGATCCTGGGATGCTGGAGGCACCTTGTGCTTCAGCATTCAGGCTGGCATGCGCTCGGGAAATAGGCCATTCTCAGCGCTTATGAAAGCTGCAATGATTGCCCCTCAATTTGATGTTGCCGGACGACTCGTCCGCGTCGTTCCGCGTAGCGGTGGAAACGTTAACGATACGTTTCTCGCCATCTTCCGAACCACCTTCTCAGAGGAGCGCTTTATCCTCCAACGGCTGAACCGCAACGTATTCCCCTCGCCCGAAGACGTCGTGCGAAACATGAAAGTTGTAACAGAGCATGCACACCAGCGGCTTGAAGGCGAAGCGGAGCAAGCAGACCGCATCTGGCAGCTTCCGCGAGTGATCCCGACCAAGAACGGCGATGACTTCGTCGTCGACACGCAAGGCGATTGCTGGCGCGCCATTTCGCTTATCGCGTCCGCCCATGCCTATGAGCAGATCCAGAACCTGGAACATGCTCATGAGGCCGGCATTGTGCTGGGACAGTTTCAACGCATTATCAGCGACATTCCAACGGATCAACTCTCTGACACGCTACCGGGATTCCATATTACGCCCAAGTACCTGGAGCAGCTGGACGACGTCCTCGCAACGCCCGAAGGACAAGCTCGGCTGAAGAGTTCAGCCGACGCGGAACACTGTTACCGCTTCATCCAGGAGCGGCGCGAGTGGGCCAGCGTTCTGGAAGACGCCACGGCGAAGGGCGAACTCAGGATTCGACCAATCCACGGTGACCCGAAAGTGGCGAACATCATGATCGACGATGAGACAGGCAAAGGGACCTGTATCATTGACCTGGACACCGTCAAGCCAGGGTTGGTGCATTACGACTTCGGGGACTGCCTGAGGTCATGCTGCAATGCCCAGGGAGAGGAAACCCTCGACCACGCCAAGGTTGTATTCGATACCGACCTGTGTGAGTCAATCGTGCGCGGCTACATGGCCAATGCCCGCAACTTCCTGACCGATGCGGATCTGCACTACCAGTATGACAGTATCCGACTCATTACATTCGAACTTGGCATGCGGTTCTTCTCAGACTTCCTGGCCGGCGATGTCTATTTCAAGGTACACGATGAAGGTCAGAACCTGAACCGTGCCCTTGTACAGTTCAAGCTCTGCGAGAGCATCGAGACACGTGAGTTCGTCATCCGGAAGCTACTTGAGAAACTCGCCTGACGGGCTAGTCCTCCGGCTCATTCTCGACAGTGATGGTGAAGCCTTCAACCTTGACGGGGGTCCCGCGTTTGATCCCTGTCAGAACGGTGCGTGTTCCCGTCTCCTCATTCTCGAGGATGACGCGTAGTGGCGTCTCTTCCTGCTCCGCCGCATTGGCAATCCGTTCGGCAATTGCTTTCGGCGTTAGCAAAACACTTTCCAGGCGATCCACGAGAATCGCATCTTCACGATCTTCGCCACGGTTTTTCTCACCGTGAAAGGTGAACGCTGTGTTTCCTTCGGATTTCAATAGTTGCCAGAAGACGTCCGATTCCTGCTTGCAGTACATTGACGTAAAGACCGTTCCCGTCTTCGGGTCACGGATCGAAAACCGGCTATATCCTTTGCCGCGCAATCCTCGTTCACGTGCCTCGACCATGCCGGGATCGACGAGATACTCGCCGCGCACGGTGACGCTGCTGCGATTATCGAGCGCACCAATCGAGGCCCGCAGATACGCCGCCGTCAGGACCTTCTTCTTCTGGCCCCAAGCGGGTCCGCAGAGCAGCGAGACCATCACGACTGCATATAGAACTGTCCATTTCATCCTGCACCCCAACTTCCTGTTATCGAGTCCCAATTCAGTCCCCCCCGGTCACCAGCGGAACGAGACATTCATGGAGCCATCCTTGAGCTTCTCCTCAATCTTAGTCCTTAGCCATGCCTTAATCAAGGCGCGCACAGAGGGCACCAGTAGCAGAAAGCCAACCGTATCGGTTATCAGCCCAGGCGTGATTAACAGCGCACCGGCGACTAGAATCATCGTTCCATCAAGAAAACGGGGTGCCGGCATGCGCCCCTCGTTGAGATCCCGTTGGATCTGCAGCATAACCATGAGGCCCTGGGCCCGTGCCAGCCACGCACCAACAAACCCCGTCACGACGACGATAAGCAGCGTAGCCCCCAATCCCAAGTGAGCATCAACCTTAAAGAGAAGCCAGAGCTCCGCAATAGGAAGAAGAATGAAGGCCGCCAGCAGATAGGAGAAAATCATAATACCTCACACGACAAAATCGCACACCAATGGTAGGTGATCTGAATAGGTTACTTGTGGAATCCAGAAGCGCCGCACCTCGACGCCCGGACTGTATAGAATGAAATCAAGCTGGCGCTTCGGAGACCAGCTGGGAAATGACGGCTCGCTGGCTTCATTCGCGTTTCGGAGGCCCGTGGCCGCCTGGAAGAGTTCAATTTCACGATCTCCCCAAAGCGGATTGAAATCGCCGGCGACGATATGGGGTTTCTCGGTCTTCTTCACCAGGGCATAGAGTTGCTGGAGCTGATGGTGGCGGACCCTGAACTTGAGCGCGAGATGCACCAGGAACACGGTCACATGCTCCAGCTCCAACTCAATCACCAGGCGTTTGATCCCCTTCTCGAAGTAGTGGAACTCCTCGTGCGCAATCGTGTCCCGGGTCAGGAATGCATTCCCTTGCCGGTTCATCACCGGTATGCGGTGCGCGAACGACTCCGCGTGATATTTGGACATGTAGGAATGATAGTGTCCCAGTTCGGAGGCAATGGATTCCGCCTGGTTACGTCGACGGGACCGAAACGACCCGGCGTCGACCTCTACCAATCCGGCCACGTCGGGATCAAGGGTCTGAATGAAACGGCTGATCTCGCCCAGGCGTCGACAGGTTCTACGGAAGTAGCCACCCCACGGCAACTGGAATCCGCCACCTGTCCCGTAGCGGATGTTGTATAGCAGAAACCGCATGATCTTTCTGGGTCAGTCCGCTGTGGCGCGGCCACTAAGCGGGCTATATGCCGCACTTCACCTGGAAACTGAAGACGTCTGCCGAACCACTGTAGTCACCAACCAGGTTATCGCCCGTTTCGCTCAACAGGTTGATCTCGGCCTCTTCGATGAAGACGTGGGCATACCCGAAGTCGATGACAACATTCTCAGAAGCCCTGTAACCAAGCCCTGTCGTCAACCAAATGCGATCGGAGTCCGGGATTCGCGGCGTACGGTGAGCCACGTCCGGAACCGGGGACTCATCAAACGCAGCACCACCACGCACGGTCCATGCGTCTGTGGCGTAGTATTCGCCACCTACGCTGATCCGCCAGGCGTCATTCCATGACTCATCTGTAACCGAGTCAGGCTGAAGAGAGTCATATGTCACTCGAAGCTCGTCGAATGAACTCCACTCCGTCCAGGCCAGGTCCACCATGAGGGCGAAGCTGTCCCCCATCTGTTGGGCGTAACCCAGCGTTGCGGTCGCGGGAGTGTCAACGTCGGCCGATCCCGTCGTGTCGACAAAGACACCAAGCGCCTGGATTCCGGCAACAGGAGCGGGAACGTTGAAGCGGGCGTTTCCGTCAATGGTGTGCTCGATAGCCGAACGGTAGGTCAGCCCGATGCGGCTGTCGGGGGTCAGCGTGTAGATGAGACCAATGTCGAATCCGTAGCCCCAGTCGTCACCGGTCATCTCGCCCTTGCCGTCGATAACACCAGGCCCCACGTCTGCGATGGTTCCGAAATCGATGGCACTGGAAAGTGTGGCCTCGGCATACTGGGCACTTAGCCCCACGCCTAGCGAGAGATTGTCCGAAACCTGCCACGCAAGCGTTGGATTGATGTTCAGTGTCTCCATCGAGCTTTCGAGCGCATGGTAACGCCCTACCCAACCTTCGTTGTAGTCAACGGCCAGCCCGAACGGCACGAAGAGCCCGAGTCCGAAAGCAACGCCATCACCGAGCGGCATCACGGCGTAAACATTGGGAATCGGCGTGTTGACGCCGGCCTCGCCCCCGTCACCGCCCCGAACGGGGAGTCCACCAAGGGCTGGATAAGATGAGCCCCCGTCGAAATCGACGGACGTCATGAGCAGGTGAGAGCCGATGGCCACGGAAGTTCCCTCAGCGGCGGCAATGCCGGCGGGATTGTAGTAGATCGATGATTCAAGATCTGCGCCCACTGTCGCCCCGGCGTAGGAACGGCCGATCCCCGGGACACTGTGTTCCATCAAAGCGAATCCCGCCCCATGGGCAGCAACTCCCAAAAAGAGTGTTCCGGCGGCGACGATTCCAGCGATAGGGACTTTAATGTGATGCGTCATACGTGTTGACCTCCTGTGGTTCCACAACTATGCTTGAAGACAGCCTTGTGGCTAGCATCTTGGCACCAACGCCATGCAAGGTGCAAGAACGATCTGAGGCAGTGAAGGAGCGCTGATCATGGCAGATACGATTAGGCAATTGCTGACGGAAGCAGCCAAAGCCCGTTCCGCCGAGGTGGCCTTGCGCCATAAGCAGAATGGAGCATGGCACGAGATCCCCTACCAGGAGCTTCTAGCGCGTACACGCCGTGTAAGCGAAGCCGTGCACAAACTGGGTCAGGCGCGATGTGCACACATTGCCATCTTCCTGGATAACGAGTACCGATGGCCTGAGATCTACCTCGGTATCGCGGCGGCAGCATTCACTGCGGTCCCCGTAGACGCCAAGCTACGGGTACAGGAGGTTGCTCACATTCTCCGGGATTCTGAAGCCGGCGTCGTTTTCGTTTCGTCCCGGACCTACGCCGTTGTCAAAGAGGCCGCCGCCCAGCTCCCCGCGCTCAAGCACGTCATCGTTCTGGACGGTGAAGATCTGATATCAGAACAGGACGCGACCGTTAGCTATCACGACTACGCGTCGCTGATCGCCGCCCATTCCGATGATGCAGCCCAACCTTCGGCCTATTTTGAGAACACCACGCCGGAGGCCGATGAGATCGCATCCATCATCTATACCTCGGGAACGACGGGACGTCAGAAAGGCGCCATGCTTTCACACGGCAATTTCTGCAGCAACGTGAACGTCATCCTTGACCTGATCAATGTGCGGAGCGACGACAACTTCCTCCTCGTGCTTCCGCTTCACCACGTCTTTGCTTTCACTGGCAACCTGCTGATTCCTCTCGCTGGCGGTGCAGAAATCAGTTTCGTCGAAAGTCTGCGAACCGTTGGCGAGAATGTGCGGGAAGTATCACCGACCGTGTTGATCGGCGTGCCGCTTCTGCTCGACAAGATGTACGCGAAAATTCGCGCCGGTCTGAAGAAGAACAAGGTTGCCTCATTGATGCTGGCTGTTGGCTTGCGGAAACCTGTTGCCAGGGGTGTTATCCAAAACCTCGGCGGCAAACTGCGCCTTGCGGTCGTGGGGGGCGCCCCCTCCGATCCGGAAATGCTGAAAGGCTTCATGCAACTGGGCGTTCCGGTCCTGGAAGGTTACGGTCTAACCGAGACGGCGCCGGTGCTGACGCTCAACCCGATTGATGCCCCGAAACCCGGGTCCATCGGAAAACCGCTTCCGAATGTCGACCTTCGCATTGATACGCCGAACGAAGAAGGCATTGGCGAGATCGTGGCGCGCGGCCCAAACATCATGCGTGGCTACTACAACAAACCGGAAGCAACCGAGGATGCAATTCGGGACGGATGGTTCTTCACGGGAGACATGGGCTACATCGACGATGAGGGCTACGTCATCATCACCGGCCGACGCAAGAACCTCATTGTAAACCGGGAAGGCAAGAACATCTACCCGGAAGAGGTCGAGGTCCAGATTCTATCGAGCCCCTTTATCCTGGAATGCATCGCTCTCGGATACAAAACGGAGGGCGAGACCGGTGAGCGCGTCGGCCTGATCGTGGTCCCGGATCAAGCCGCCATTGACGCTGAGGCACAGCGGCGCAAGCAGCCTCTCAGTGATGATGACATACAGACGCTGCTGCGTGATGAAGTCAAGAAGGCGGCGAGCAATCTTGCCGATTACAAGCGTCCTCGCTGCATTCGTGTGCGAACCGAAGAGTTTGAGAAGACCTCAACCAGTAAAGTAAAGCGTTACCTCTACGCCATAACCCCCACGGAAGTCTGAGTATCCCCATGCCTCGAGATCCCAGTTTTTCATCAACCATGCGTATTGACCTGACGCCGGGAGGCGCCCCAACAGCACCGTCTTCAGGCGAGACTACACCGCCACCAGCGCAACCTGCCAAGGCGCCCCGGCGAGTGGCCGACAAGCGTGAACCTGTGGGTGGCGCTGATTTTCAGCAACTTCTGCAGAGTGTCTATGATGCTGCCATCATCACCGACATCGATGGCCACGTTATCAGCGGTAATGAACGCGCCGTTCAGTTCTTCCAGTACGACGTTGCCCAGTTTTCCGAGCGGCACATCACAGACCTCATTTCCGGCTCCGATGAGCTCTTGATGTCCACGATCTGTGACAGTCTCCAGAATGATCGCTTCATTCTCATCCAGGCCTACTGTGCCCGCGCCGATACATCCGTCTTCCCCGCCGAGGTATCCGTCAATCTCATTCACCTCTCCGGTGAGGAGTATCTCAGCTTCTTCATTCGTGACGTCACGCTGCGCAAGGAAGCGGAGGATCGCCTCCGCACGGGCCATGCAGCGATCCAGAACTCAGGCAATGGTATCGCCATCACCGATACGGATGCCACGCTACAGTATTTCAATCCTGCCATGACCGTCTTGCTGGGGGCGGAGACGCATGAACAGCTTGCCGACGCCAATATCACGTCATTCCTGAATGACCCCGTCCGCGGTGATGCCGTGATCCGGGCGGTGGCTGAAGGTGAGGCATGGGAAGGCGAGTTGGAGATGGTCTGTCTCAATAACACCTCCCTTTTCGTACAGGCCTCCGTAGCACCCAACACCAACGCCGATGGCGAGATCGTGGGAATGGTGTGGTCTCTGCTCGACATTAGCGACCTGAGGCAGGCCCACCATGAACTGCAGGAGCGTAACGCACAGATGGAGGAGGACCTGAGTCTCGCGCGTGAATTCCAGCAGGCGTTCATTCAACGCGACTACCCCACCTTTCCACCAGGCGTAAGCAATGAAGAGTCCGTCCTCGGACTGGGGCATGTCTATCTTCCCAGTGGCGCCGTTGGGGGCGACTTCTTCGAGGTGTTTGCCGTCTCAGAAAGTCGTGTTGGTATCTTCATTTCTGACGTGATGGGTCACGGTGTCCGGTCTGCCCTTGTCGTCGCCACGATACGAGGACTAATCGAAGAGCTCGGGCCGCTACGTTATGACCCCGCCGCTTTTCTCTCTCATATGAATCGCGATCTGACCCGTATCATCAGGCATCATGGCAACGTCACGTTTGCGAGCGCACTCTATATCGTGCTTGATCTGACAACGGGAGAGATGTCATACGCCAGCGCAGGACATCCGGCACCGTTCATCCTGCGGGGCGCCACCGGCGATATCGAGTTCCTGGCCCCCGACGAAGGCAAACAGGGGCCGGCGCTTGGCCTTTTTGCCTCTACGGCCTATGAGCACACCACGCAGCAGATGGCTCCAGGCGACGGACTCGTTCTGTATACGGATGGAATCTTCGAAGCAGAATGCCCAACCAGTTGCGAGTGTTTCGAACTTGAACGCATCGCAGCCCTTCTGAAGGACAACATCAGGACCGACCCCACCGAGCTGCTTGGCATCCTGGTTAAGGCCGCACAGGATTTCTGTGGCCGCGAAGAATTTGATGATGATGTTTGCCTCATCGGTGTTGCGCTACGCGGGCTTCTGGAGTGATGCAAGACACTGGAGCCCTGGCGGAGTTGCAATCGTGGTGGGGGTAATCTATGGTGCGACTCGGAACGCAGCGGTTGGAACACGTTCTTGTTGAGAGGAGATAGTTCAATGCTTGAATTTATGCTGGGCGATATTTTCGTCAATGCAGCTGTTCTTTGCTTGATTCTCTATCTGGTAGCCAAGAATGAGGCCGACTACAGCTTTGCGAAAGTTGCCATGGTTACGGCCGTCATCGGGCTGGGGTCGTTCCTGATCCAGCTCTTTCTCTTCGAGAAAATCGGCTGGCTCACGATCATTCCTGTTTTTGCACTGGCAACGGCCATGGTCATGATTTTCTGTTGGGTCCGGTTCTGGAAGACCATTCTGGTTGTCGTGCTATTCTGCCTCTTTCATGTTGGAATCAAGATTGGTATCGAGGATATACAGCGACGGCTGTTCCCGGAACACGTACCGGTCTCCAACTGCAAATACGCCGGCTGGGAAGAAGCCCGTATGGATCTGAAGCTGAGTGGTACCTTGGTCAGCGAACGTGGCGGCTACGCCGCGATGATCAACGGAGAGGTATTTGAAGAGGGTGATGTCGTTGAACTTGATGACACCGACAAAACCTACCAATGGAAGATACACGCTATCACCAAGCACGAAATTGAATATAAACAACTGGGTATTGTGCCCAAGTAGAGGTCTACGCCACTCACCGTGAAAGTTACCCAGGTATCCATCCAGCCAACAGATGCTGCACAAGCATCTCATCGCCCCTCTCTGACGCCCGAACTGCTTGCAGCCAGCGCCGCTCGCTACTCGCGCAACAATGAAGGGCTTGAGTCCATACTGGCGCGTATCGATCCAAAGAACATGGATCGTTCCGTAGATTCGATCTTCCGCATGATCGACTACGGGCACCAGTCCATTGCCGACATGGTACCCGTGGCCATGTTCATGGATGACATCTCCCTCTGGCTTGCGTACTACGTCTGGTCCCTCTGCCCGACCGCCGGGGGACAGGAATCCTCCACGCGATATATCGAACTGGGTCCCGACGCTCTCGTTGACCCCGGGCTCCTTGGACTTCCCGAGGAACAGATGCCGGAGTGGCGCCAGGCAATGACGGCTGCATTCGACAGCTACAACCTTGCGCTCAAACAGTGGGAAGCAATCGGTGACGCGCATCCCGAGTTGACAGCCATTCCCCCCGAGATCCTGGAGGACACAACCGAAAAGGGACAGAAGACCTCCGCCCGGATGAAACGTAACTATCGTTTCGATCGCGCACGCTACTACCTGCCCGTGGCAACAGCGACCAACATGATGCTGATCATGTCGTCCCGGGGATGGGCACAGCTATGCCAGCATCTGAGTTCGCATCCGCTTCCCGAAGCGCAGGCGCTTGCCGAGAATATTCGCAGCGAACTAGCGCTATCAGCCCCTCGCCTCATGAAGCATGCATGCCGCAAGAGCGGCATTGCGCACGGTATCCGCGCAGAGTTCGATGCCCTGGCGGCAGCTGCAGCCAATGGCCCGCCGACCACGCTGAAGGAAGATGCGACGTCAACATCATGTCCCCCAACGGCGCATGTCACGGACTCAGCGCCTACCTCAGACTGTGGCGCACACTTCGCAACTGACCTGGCACAGCACGACAATCGGTACGGATGGGTCGGAAGCACACTGCGTCGCACAGCCGTCCGGTTTGGATGGGATGCCGTGGCGCTGGCGGAGATCCGCGATTTGAATCGCCACCGCACAGGCAATAAACACTGCCCGCTAAGTCCCGTAGGGTTCTACTCGGCTCTCGACCAGCTGCCTCCCCTGCCCTCTCCTGTCGCGGAGCGAGTCCAACAGCTCCAGGACATCAATAATATTGGGCGGACAGCATCCGCGCGGACCCACCGGTATCTGGGTGAGGGCGACCCAACCTATATTTACTGGTCACTCTTGGGAACGCAGTTCCCGTTCGAACAGCTGACCACGGCAGACAAGTTCATCTACGAAGCTGAGCTGCGCACGGGATTAGGGTCGCATTTTCGCTATGCCAGGCACCTCAAGGACGCGCTGAGCAAGTGGTATATCAAGTATCCCGAGACGCGGGGACTGATTCTGGAAGGCGATGCCGAACCAGAATAGCTACGCCAAGTTGCAGGCGGCCAAGCTCTCCACCACAGAATCTGCCGCAGCAACATCCTGCTCAGGCAAACCCGGTCGGGCCAGGGCAACACAGGTCATGCCGGCCGCCTTTGCGGCCAGAATACCTGCGGCGGAATCCTCGAAAACAATGCACCCTTCTGGCTCAACATCCAACTGCTCGGCCGCCATCTTGAAACAGGTGGGGTCCGGCTTGCCGGGACCATAGTCTTCCGCCGCAATGGCAAACTCCAGCTCACCGCGAATCCCCATCAGGTCGATCGCCGCTTCGATATCAGCACGCGGCGATCCCGAAACAATGCAAACCGGCATGTCACGAGCCAAACGCTTCAGCAGAGACACCGAGCCCTCAATGATGACATTGCGCCCCTCCCGCAGGTTGAGCATGTAGACGCGCAGAGACTCTTCCATCTCTTCCATCGTTTCGTCCAGCTCGGGGTGACGCGTAATGATATCCGAGTAGACGTCTCGCCACGACCGCCCGTAGACGATCGAGAGCGCCTCGTCATGACCAATGGCGTGGCCGCGGTCATTAAGGTACTCCTCGGTGGCCTCAACCCAGATCACTTCGGAATCGAGTAGTGTCCCGTCCAGATCAAATATGGCGGCATTGTACTTCATCGGACGGCCTCCCCTAGAAATTGCTTCACCACATCACAGTCCAGACAGCCAAGCACCGTGGTGTCCTCGTCACCGTGGACTTTCGCGCACGCTTTGGAGGCCACCGACCAGCAGTAGCGACCGTGGGTGATCTTGTTGGCGGGACAGGTGGAAACCATGTCTGCCTCACATGAACGCACGATCCAGCACAGCTTGCTGCGCACCTCGCCGTTGCGGTTCATGGCCACCAGCGTCAGCATCTGCTTAATGATGCGTAGTGGTGTCTCACGCCATCCCTGCTCGTAACTCTGTATCGCCTTGGCGGAAATGCCAAGAGCCGAGGCCAGCTCGGCCTGGGTCACATCCAGCAGCAGCCGCAAGCGTTTTACAACCTGAGATCTTGTCATCACTGTAGTATGGGGTTCCTTATTCATGTCTACCGCCATACTAGGGGAGATAACCCCACAATTTCAAACAGAATGCACAGAGCGGCCCCTATCTTGTTCCCTTTGGCCGAGAAGAGCCGGAAGCATACCGCAGGAGCAGTCAACAGCCTGCCCGCCGTGACACGAATCTGGTGTTCCGAATCGCTTGCGACGGCGCTTGGGTTTTGGGACACTCAGCCATAGCGTAAACCTACAACTGGAGAGCCATATGAAGACATTGCTCATTCCCATCCTCGGTCTCACGATTCTGGCGGCCGGCGCCCCCATCGCTCTGGCCGAGGAGCATCATGACCATGAGAGACAAGAACATCACGAGGAGCACGAGGACTTCGACGAAGAAGAGTACGAGGAACACGAAGAAGGCGAGCTTCTCGAGCGCAACGTGCGAATCGATTTCCAGCTATTGCCGCTTGAGGATGAGGACGATGAAGTCTTCGTGGTGACATCGGTGTCATGGTTCTCGTCCCATGTCGAATTCTCAAACGAGGATGTCAGGATCGAATTCCATGCTTCGGGACACATTGAGGTCCTCGATGACGATGAGTTCTTGATCGCCTATGAAGTTGGAGTCGGGTATGCAACCGACAGCGAAGAAGCCGAGATGCACGCGGAAGCTGCCGCCCGTCTTACCCCTGGCCAGCCCCTGAAGGCGGCCAGCATGGGAGACAAGACCTTAGTCATCAGCGTAAGCTACGCCGATGACCAACCCCAGGTTGAGGAATAGGGAGACAGATAGCGATGTAAGATGCTTCTGCTCTCCCGGCCGTAAGCAACTCTATGCCGCGCACGGGCTACGATCGCACCCTGCTCCGCCCGAAACCGCAGAGCGGCGCCAGTTCTGCTTGAACGTGTCCCTCCGCCATTGGGTGAACGTATCAGAGTAGAGCTTCATGGCCAGGCCATGGAAGCCAAGGCGCAACGCCTCACCCGTCATGCCCAGGGGGCGGAAGTTCACATCAAAGAGGGTACACTTCTGCCAGTTGGTCGGTTCAACCAAGCGCTCAGCCTTCGCAAGGCGGTCATAGAGCGGCGTTCCCGGAAACGGCGTTAGTATGGTGATTTGTACTTCGTATAGCTCTGCTTCCCGGACGAAGTCGTAGACCTGATCGAACACGGCAGGAGTCTGGCCGTCGAGCCCAATGATGAAGCAACCATTGACGGTTATGCCGTGTGATTGAATTGTTCGGATGCTCTCTTTGTATCTGGCAAACCGATCATGCTTCCAGTTGTTCCCTTGCTCGAGGTGATCAAGGGGTTCTTCCGTTGGGCTCTCCAAGCCGATCAGGACTTGGGCACAGCCCGATTCACGCATCATCTGCAGCAGCTCCGGGTCCTCAGCCACGGAAAGGTCCGTCTCGGTGAACCACTTGATCCGTCGTTCTTTGAGCTGGGGAAGAAGCTCCCGCCAATAGGCACGGTTGACGAAGCTATTGTCATCCGCAAACTCAATGAAGGGGTGGTCCCAGAGCTCGCAGATCCTGTCCACTTCAGCCAGCACTTTGGCGATTGGCTTCTGCTTATAGCGGCTGCTGATCAGATTGGATCCCGCGCAGAACTCGCACTTGTGGGGACACCCACGGCTCGTCTGCACCGTCAACCGATTGTACTTCGAGATGTCGAGAAGCTCATAGGCCGGCATCGGAGCATCCGCCAGGTCAAACCCGCTATCAGGAGATCCGTATCGTGGTTTCAGATCACCTCGAGCCGCGTCCGCCAGGACATCAGGCCACGCGGCCTCACCCTCCCCTATCACAACTGCCGTGCAGTACTTCAGAGCCTCTTCAGGCAAGGCGGTGACGTGGGTGCCTCCCATCACGACGGGGATGCCATTGGTGCGGTAGCGCTGGGCAAGCTCGTAGGCTTCATTGATCTGCGCGCTGTAGCTTGAGATCGCAACCAAGTCAAAGGGCTCAAGCGCTCCTACCGTAGCGTGAAGATCAGGAATCTCGATGTAGCTGACATCATGTTCCTCTGGCGTCATGCCGGCCAGCGTCAAAAGGCCAAGACTAGGCAGAGACGCAATGGTCTTGCTGCGCTCCACGAAGCCGGGCAGCGTTAACCCGAGTTCAAGTAATTCAGTATCGCAGGCGCGGATACCACTCATCGCGATCATTCCGATTCTCATGATTACACCACCTTTCCTATGAACAGGATTATTGAAAGCATGACCGATCCGGCGGGGATGAAGAACAGGTGCCGGAATACCGGACGAAAAGCGCTTGCATAACAAACCAGCGGCATCATGACCGCACCGACCAACATGAGCAGCGAGGCGGGTGCAGAGACGATGCCTAACGCCTGACACGTCAACCCCATCCCAAGATTCAGAAACCCGAGACCAAAGAAGGAGATGTGCGCCAGCCGTACCAGCCGTCGCGGCCAGGAAGCGTAGCCGCCCAGCCAATCTTTGTTATAGAAGAACAGACCGGGCACCGCGCCTGAGATGCCCCCGAGGAGAAACCCGATCCATGCTGCCGTAATGTTAATCATGAGAGACCTCCTGTTTCTTGAATTCTCCGTGCTTCAGGAAATGCTTCGTCTGGGCAATTGCAGTCGGGTTCCTGGCAATGAACGTGTGGGTGGCGTGAATCTGTGCGTAGTCGGTCAAGACTGATGGCTTCACACGTGCCAATGCAACTTTGCCATCATCCGGCCCGGGGATCATCATGGAGAGAATCGGATTCACCGAACGATCGCCGGCGATGACCCCGAGATCGAACGCCGGGGCTCCCAATTGAAGCGGAACGCTATTGGTATCTGTGCCAAGCTGATTGCCCGCCGGACCGTTGAGCCACTTGAAGAGGAAGATACCACCCAGCCTGTCCGGCACCTCACTTCCGCGGCTGGGTGGTCCGAGCATGACGACTCTGCCCAGGTTCGGGATGGTATGATCCTCAAGGTGTTGGCGAAGAATAATCCCGCCGAGAGAGTGCGTAACGAAATGGACTGCTTCGGCTTGCTGAATCTGCGGTCCAAGTGCTTTGAAGACATTTGCGGCGAGCTCATCAATCGTGGCCTTCGTTGATGGATAGCCGTGGTTGATGACCCGGTACCCATCGGCCTCAAGCTCACTCGCCATCTTGTTCATCGAGTTCTTGGTCCGGGCAAGTCCGTGCAGCAGCACAACCGTTTCGTTCCTGCTCGCCAACACGTCAGGCTCGGTATGGGTAGCGTGGGTGGCGTGTGCGATGCGGAGCAAGGCCACAACAGCTGAAGCCAGGACAAGTCTAAGTGTTCGTTTCATCAATCCAGATCCCTTGGGGTTTAAAGCTTACACCCATCTGTACCGCAGGCAGCGTGCCAAAAAGAGACGTGGCGCACGTAATCGCCTGACCAGAAGCAGGTTACGACCGCAGCAGCAACACGCAAATAGCGCTAGCGCGTCACGGGACGTACATAGCACGCACATCGAATGCACAGTCTATCGTGCTGAACTCCATCTAGGAGGAGACTTGGCCCAGCCCAGAGCCGCGCCCTCATGCCGGCGTGACGGTAACGGCGCCAATCGACTTTTGGGCCTATCAACGCCTCACATCTTTCTTACGGGTCTTTTACTGGGAACTGACCACGGGAGTCACGAGCTGCGGTATCTTGGTCTCAACAAAAGGAGGAGGTAGAGGATGAACAACGTAACACTATTCGCGGCCACAACAATCACGACCACCGTAATCTGCGCAGCCATGCATCTGACAGCGGAGGATGCGCAACGACTCGCCACGTCAAAGCAGCCCATCCTGGTCAAGGGCGCGGAGACGACCGGTCTTCTCGAGACCAGGGGAGATGGCGGCATCTATGGTGTCATCAACATCACGAACCGGACCGATGAAACGGTGAGCGCCCAACTGAACCACGCAACCTTCTGCACCCCGGCAAGCAGCCCCATGATGCGTATGATCCCGAGGCCCAAGCAGAAGCACGAGGGCACGTGCAAGTTTGAACTGAAGCCTGGCGAAGGCACTCAGGTCGAGTTCTGCGTGCAGGAGCCTGCCGTCGCGAAGGCAGAAACGCCTGCCACGGGCGACAGCCCCCCGATTGCGAAGCAACTCAACCTGCAAATGACCCAGCCACAATGGTCGCTCATCATTTCGCACGGCGCGATCCAACAGCCTGGGTTTGGTGGCTTGTTGACCATGCCACAGGGCAACGTTGTCTTACCGCAGGAAGGGCAGATCGTGCTAGCCCATACGGCGGCAGCCGCGAAACTCACTGAACAGCTGGCAGAAGCGAAACTGTGATACGGACCCTCATAGTCTTGGCCGGCATTGTGGCGGGCATCTGTGGAGCCGCTCTGATAGGACGAGGACCGGGCCTGCCGGAAGCACGGCTGGTCTCGGATACAGAAGGAAGTCTGAGTGAAATCTCGATTCACTACTGTGCCGAGTTCCATGCTGCATCCGGCGAGACTATCAAGGGGCTTCTGCGTGAATTGGACCCCGACGTGCGCGTGAATGTCGTTGTGCACCGTCAGTCGGAGTTCGACAAGTTGCGGCTGTTTCTGAACAGCAGCACGGACACGTATCCACAGCTGCATCCGATCGTAACGGGCTTCCCCGTGACGCCGTGGTCCAAGGATCGCTACGGCACAATGGCTACGAAGCGTGGACCCGCGATCTGCATTCCGGATCCCCGGATTGCAGGTCGCCGGATCGGCGCACCGGGGGACGGCAATGTACCGGGGCTGCTTGCACGGAAAGGCATTGAACTGCGTCGCCTCTCTTTCCGTTTTGACGGCGGCGACCTGATCGCCAGTCGTAACCGCATCTTCATGGCCGCCAACTGCCTGGCTCGCAACCAGCCCTATGACCAGGAAGGGCGCCAGCGACTCATTGCCCGGATGTCGGCGACCTTTGGAAAGTCGATTGTCATACTGGGGGATTCTCCAGCGGATGTACCCGCGCATCATATTGGTATGTACTTAACCCCCCTGGATGACAGCACAATCGTAGTCGGTGATCCGGACTGGGGCCGGAGCGTCTACGACGAGCTCAACCCCGGCGAGGGCGCGACACCTGGCAATGAAGGCGCCCGGCTGCAGCCATTCCGCTATGTCATACAGACGCTCGAGGAACAAGGGTTCAACGTCATCCGCATACCGCTCGTCGTCACTCCCCTGCCGCAAGTCTACATCACCTATAACAACGGTATTCTTGAGGAGCGCGATGGGGCGCAGATCTTCTACATGCCGGTCTACGACATTCCCGACCTCGATGACATGGCCGCCGCCGTCTACGAAAGGCAGGGCATCACCGTCAAGCGCGTGCCCGTGAAAGATCTCTATCACCACACCGGATCACTGCGCTGCCTGGTCGGCATTCTCGCAAGAGAATAGCCCAGATCCTTCGACACGTGTGCAAGCGGACGTCTATATGCCCCGCCCGACAGGGGAGGCCACCTCACGCGCAACTTGCCTCTACTGAGGGCTGACGATGTGTTTCCCGTTCCGGACGGCGTCAACGAGTTCACGCACAGCATCGTCCAGTCGCTTGAATGAGCGAAGGCGGCCTATCGCAAGGTCCAAGTCTATCGACTTTGCTAGAGATGCTTGATGTCGTGTCGGCTTGTAGCCTTCCTTTTGGTGTCTTCTAATCCACTTCTTCGCGTCGCGAGGTGCAGTCTCCAATTTCTGAAAGTCCTCGCCAGACTCTTCTCGATACATTGAGGCAAGAGAAGGAACCCCACCGATCAACCAGGATTCGAACTCCTGCCGAGCGAACACAACAGCAACGGAAAAGGTTGCACCGGCGCCTACCTTGGTCGCAAGCGAAGCCAGATTCCGGCTTGTGGTGGCTGCGCAGAACTCCTCCGACCCGAGAGATGTGGTAATCGCGCACCCGTCGCAATCACCATCAAGTACGAGAAGTACAGCACCGAGATTGGCACGTTTTGACGCTGCAGCCAGAAAGCGTGCCCATTTGCCGTCTTCCTGGCCGGTGAGATTGGATAGGCCCTTCACACGAAACGGCTGCGCATCGACGCGTAGACAGTCATACCCGTCATGGCGTGCCATGAGTCTTTGGACAAGAGCGGGCAATGCGGCAACATCACCTTCGCCCTCCACAAAGAGCACGAGTCGTTTCTGCTCCGGCATCAACTACTCCGTGCCTTTGATTGCCATTCCTCTCGCCGGCTCCACTGTCAGCAACTCGCCCGGCGTGAGCAGCCTCTCTTTTAGGGCCTCAAGCTGAGAGGAATCGACCGGGGTAATCGACGTGATACCGTTATTGATTTCGACAACACGAATACTCTCAGGGGCAAAGCTATCGAGCAGCGTTGGGCTGTGAGTAGTCAGGATGACTTGACCTCTTCCGCTATCGGGACAGACCCGGAGCTCTTCCGCCAACGTGTCAAGTGCACCTGGGTGAATGCCCTTCTCCGGTTCCTCAAATACGAGAGTCTCCTTCGGCGGTGATTGATAGAGGGCCAGCATGTGTGCCAAGAATCGACGAAAACCCTCAGACTCCTGGTGTAACCCGAAGACTAACGTATTCTCGTTAAACCGGTGACTTACTACCAACCGACTAGGTCCGTCTTTCTTCGCATCAATTGATACGAAACTCGGGTTCAGGCACCTGAGCGCTGAGTTTATTTCGTTCCACGCCGACAGCCTTTTCAAGTCTGTCGTGATGGCCTGAAATGTATCACCGTAATTCGAACCTCTATCAGAGAGCCCGCCCTCTTTGCCCTTGCTAGCAGGAACGCAGATAGTCCCAGGAAAATCATAGCATCCCAATCCCTTCGTAAGCACAACATGGGCAATCGAGACATTCTGGAGACCTTCCAACAGGGGAAGCATTACGCCTGAAGGTCTCGGTGGCGTTGTCACATTAGGTGCCACAACCCATTTACCGCCTTGCTGACAGAAGAGGACCTCGTCGTTGAGAGACAGCTTCTCTTGGTGAAGACCGACTTTACCACCTTCTTTGTAGGAGAACTCGATCATGTAACAGTACTGGCCGGGGCCATCTGCCAAGTCAAACCATACGGTCAGATGCAACTGCCCTTCTTTGCTGTTGATTGCAGAAATATGCGTGGGCTGCGGATTCTGCCTATTCGTCAGAAACTCGCGAAGAAATCGCAATGCTTCGACAAGATTCGTCTTACCCGTGCCGCTCCGGCCGACAAGAACGGTTACGGGATCGAATTCAACATCGACGTCAAGACTCTTAAAGTTTTTGACAACCACACGCCTCAGCATAACTGCCTCCTGTAAGAAAACTGTGGCACATAGCACTGGTTGGGTCAATTGAAACGTACGAGCACGCGGATCCTGCATTTTCACTATTGCCCTATATCCAACATAGTGACCGCTTTACACGTGCGATTCATCCACTTGATCTGGACAAGGAGGAAACACCGCGCATTGTAGAGCATGCCGACCGCTGGAAGAACAAGCTCGAGCGCCTGAAGACCATTCCTGACCGCCCAGACCCAATCCTGTTTGTCGCAAGACAGCCCAAAGGCGGCAGGCAGCTGGATGTTTGTCAACAGACGTGAGAGGAGCTGGAAACCACTGGTACCATGCTCCTGCCACAAGACGACAGAGCTGGCATACTTGAGCTTGCACAGAAAGACTGACGAGAAACCTCTTGGTCACGCCCGCCTGAGAATCCTATTATCTGGCTATGTTCCGAGCCGTAGACAGCTTGACCAACGCTTCAATTGTCTCACTGGATTCGCGGTGGGATGATGACATAGGCCAACTGCGTAGACGCTGTCAGAAGGATGAGATTCTCTGCCCTGAGTGCAGGCAGGCGGTACGGTTACGGGCGGGGCGGATTCGACGGCGGCATTTTGCGCACCAGTCTCGCTCTGACTGCCCTATGTCATTTGAATCCCCTGAGGTCCTTGCAGCAAGGGCGATGCTCTACCGGTTCTTACAGGCGGCCTTTGGAGATCAGGTCAGTATCGAGGAGCCGATCTCAGAAGGCAGCCAGGAGCGGGCCGACTGTGTCGTTTCGCTTGAAAGCAGCAAGGCCGCCTATTTCGTTGTTCCAAAACAGATAAGACGGGAGCGCGAGGCCTTCATAGAACGGAGAAGAAGGGCCTATCGTCATGTGCACTGGATTCTTATGCCTCGGCTCCTGAAGAAGGCCCCCGGAAAGGACAAGGAATTCCTTCTTCCCACGACTCACCGTGACCTTGCGTCCAGAAGAGGCGTCGAGAATCTCTATTCCGCTGGCCGGCATGCGAAACTGGGATCACTCTACTATCTCTACGAGAAGTACGAACGTCTCGTCGTCCTCCGAGGTCTGGAGTGCGTTCATCCTCCCAACGTGTTTCGTATGTCGCATGGCCTCAAACTTGACTTGGAACATGTCGTCGCCGATACCCGGACAGGTCAGTTAATGTCCGTCGAGGAACGAGACGAGCTTGTTGAATGGAAGAAGGCTGAAGAACTAAGAAAGCGCGAAGAGAAGAAGAAGCGGCTGGAGGCGGAGGAACGAAAGCGTGAACGGCAACGTGAACGCGCGGCAGAACTCGAGGCAATGAAGGTCGCCGCCGCAAAGGCACGTAAGAAGGCTGCAGAAAGGGCAGCTGCACGGGTGGCGGAACGCCCACCTGAGCCATACGGACACAAAGAAACGGCGCCATCCCCACCCCGGCCCGGAGGGATACGGGCGCTCAACTGCCTGGAGTGCGGTCAGCGGGTAACGGAATGGGTTTATGAACAGTTTGATGGCTGTGTCTGTACACGATGTCACCAACGACCGGCAATACCGCATCCAATAAGCCGTAAGGCTGAGCGTGCTCCTGCTACCGCCGAATCCCACGACAGTGGGCCTCATCACAAAGAGCTGCGCTGCCTTCAATGCGGAACAACTACACGCAATTGGGTCCGCCACGCCTATCCAAGAGAGCATCCAGATGGAGTTTGCCTCTGCGCAAATTGCCACAGGACCGGCCTCGATTTCCCGTATGATACGTCGACGCCGTAACACGCAAGTGTCCACTCTCCACACTCCACTTCCCACGCCCTGCATCCCACGCGCGCCGCTACGCCTCACCCAGGATATCTCGTGTCATGCGGGTGGCGAGATCCTCGGCGTCTTTGCGGCCAAGAATGCCGTTGCCAAGAGTGATGGCTTTGCCTTCGTCGGTAGCTAGTTTGAGCGTGTAGAACTGCTTGTTACCGGACCGCATGCCGTTCACAACCGTGATCTCTTGTACATCCTTGATCGGAACTACTTTTGGCGCACCCAGCCCCAGGAGGCCACGCGTTACGGTGATGGTTCGGTGAGCGATCTCAGCGCGGCTGCTAACGAGCCATGCATCCAGCACACCCCAGGCAACAAGGGCGTCGATGAGACCAAAGATGATGGGGAAAAGAATCGGTGCGCCGAATTTTATCATGGTCACAACCGCGCCCGTCCAGAAGACAAAGAACACCGTAGAACCGCACGCCACCCCCGGATGGCGTGCGGCGGGGAACCGCCAACAGATGCCGCCCGGTGTTGGTTCAACCGACAGCTTGTGGCGGCGCACAAGATCACTGGGCGAGATCTCAGCTTCGTATGGCTGTACCGAAGATTCATCCAGAACGAAATCGGGCGAGCTTTCTTCTGTCCTGAAGACCGGCACCGTGAAGGTTGTTTTGAAATCGATCCCGCGCGTCTCGGCTTCGGCTTCGACCCGCCAGTGAATACCATCCGCTCCGGCCTCGACCTCGGACTCCTCAGCGTCAAATGGAATAGCGAAGAGCACCGGCAACGCCGTACGCGTGTAATCCGTAGCCAATAGCTCGGATGAGAAAGTACGGCGATCCTCCCACTTCACGTCCTCACGCGTACTACGGTTTTTCCCGCTACCAGTCGTGTAGCGGTGAATGCAGGCAACACGAACGGAAAAACCGTCCTCCGGTACAATATGTACGGGCACATGGATGATACCGGCAAGTTTGCCGCCAATGACGCCAGGTGTAGCGGCGAGCTCCAGGCTCGTGCCACCATACTTGCGATACCGCAAGAAAGCATAGAGAACCCAGACGATCAGAAAAGTGCCGACCAACGGAAACAACAGGGCCACGAGAGCCCCCTTCTGGCCATCCTTCAAGAACCCCTCTGTGAGGGCGAGAATCCCAATGGGAAACGATATGACATTCCAGAACAGCATAAAACAGAATGTCGCGATCAGCCCCTTCTTGTCGGACGACTTAATCGTGCCGCTCTGCCACTCCGACCGCCAGAGCCAGGGCTGCTCCGGATTGTCGTGGCGTGACGCGTCTTCCTTCTTCTGGAGACGGATTCCAAACACCCCAAAAATAAGCAAGCCGTAACCAACGCCACCAAACGTGAGGACGAAGATCATGTAGAATCCAACCATCCCCCAACGCACTTGCGGAAACAGGACCGCATCCCAGGGCTCGGCCGGGTTTACAAAGCAAACGCTCGTCCCATCACGTTTGCGCTGCCTGATCGTCTTCAGGCAATCCTGGTGGAAGGAGCCAATATTGTCGGATCCCTTGGAAAAGGAAACCCGCTCCGACTCGTATGTCTTGCCGCTATACTCATAGGCATAGCGCGCAACACATCTGTAGGTAGTGGAATCTGAGCTACTATTTGACTTGAGCGATGAAGAGAGGATCTGACAGGGCACCTCCGGCCAGCTGGATGCTGCGCGACTGCGCTGAATCGTGCTCACAGAAAGCCACAGCATGAAGGTACCCACACCTGCAAAGGGCAGGGCGAACAGGGCTAGGAAGAGAACTCCGCCAACACCACGTCCCTTCTCTGCCATCTATGCAGCCCCCGCTTCACTGCCGGCAAGAGCATCGCGCTCCTCGTCACTGTCAGCATATTCAATGGCTATGCCACGGAAGCTCTCATGAATTTCCAAGAAGGCATCCACAATATCTGGATCAAAATGTGATCCTCGACCCTCGCGGATGATATCAACGGCTTTCTCGTGAGAGAAGGGCGGCTTGTAGACACGCCGGCTGATCAGCGCATCGTAGACATCAGCCACAGCCATGAACCTAGCCGCAATGGGGATCGCATCTCCTACCATCCCTTCCGGATAACCGGACCCATCCCACTTCTCGTGATGGGAGTAAGCAATCTCGCGAGCCAGCTTCAAGAACGACGACGAGGCCTTATCACCCAGGGCCGCCTCGGCCCTCAGGAGAGCATCACGTCCATAGAGGGCATGCTCCTTCATGGTCTCGAACTCCTCGTCCGAGAGCTTGCCCGGCTTCAGCAGAATGCTATCGGGGACACCAACCTTTCCGATGTCATGCAACGGTGCCGACTTGTAAAGCAGCGCGATCTCGGCATCGTCGAGATAGGCTGAAAAACGCACGTGGGTGACGAGCTCTTCGGCCAATGCCTTCACGTAGTTCTGGGTCCGCCGAATGTGGCTGCCGGTCTCATTGTCCCGCGTCTCTGCCAGCGAGGCAAGCGCCTCAATGGTCACGTCCTGGGTAATCTGAATCTCACGGGTCCGCTCATCCACCATATTTTCAAGGATCGTATTCTGGTTCTTGAGTGCCTTCCTGGCCGTAGCCAATTCAAGGTGCGCACGGACCCGCGCCAGCACGAGCGGCGGACTCACCGGTTTGGTGATGTAGTCGACGGCCCCCAGTTCAAAGCCCGTCGTCTCGTCGTCGACCTCGCCCTTAGCGGTCACGAAAATCACGGGAATATCGTGCGTTCGCTTGTCCTCCTTGAGTCGCCGACAGACTTCGTAACCATCGATGCCTGGCATCATGATATCCAACAACACCAAGTCCGGCGGACTCTCGGACCCGGCAATCTGCAGGGCCTTTTCCCCATTCAACGCTACACTTCGTTTGTAGTAGGGTCGTAGGATTTCCCCCAGCACATCAATATTCTCCGGTGTATCATCAACAATCAACACCTTGAGTTGGTCTGAATCCACCATGTGACTATGCCTTCCTGTTCACCATTCGTATGTTCGCTATGACGCATCGATGCCATGTTTGGCCAGAAGCCCATCCAGTGTAGCCAACGCATCTTCAAATGCGTATCCCGAGATCTGTGATTCCAGCTCTGACACCTCGCAACTCCCGAAGATTTCGCTCGCGTCTGACATGCGGTCGGACGCCTCCATATCGCCACTCGCCAACAGTGGCCGCAATGCCATGGCAAATGCCTTTGCCCGCTCGACATCAATCGGTCCGGAGCGGGCTCCCGTCGCGACCGCGGGATCTCCCGCCCCTTCATCGAGAAGGGCGATGGCATTGAGAACAACATCAAGCTCACCAGAGAAGAGCGCCAGTTTCGTCTCAAACGCGGCCGAGTCGCCACCCTTGACGGCAGTCTCAAGTTCCAATGCAGCTGCCTGAAGCTTCGCTGCCCCCACGTTGCCCGCCACGCCCTTCACCGTATGTGCGAGCCGCTCCGCTGTTTCGTGATCCCCGCTGTCAAAGGCCGCCCGGAGTTCAGAAACCGTGTCGCGTTGTGACGCCCGGACCTTGAGCAGCAGTTTGCGGTAGAGCGCCATGTTCCCACCAACGCGCCTGAGCCCATCGGCGACATCAATACCCCGTAGCTCAGGCAGGGCAACGATATCCTCTGTGGGCCCGGGTTGATCGACGGGAGGCGGTGGCTTTTCGTCCGCGCCATCTGGCATTACCCATCGATTCAAGGCCCGCAACAGTTTAGCGGGATCTATGGGTTTGGCGACGTGGTCGTTCATCCCGGCTCGCAGAGCCCGGTCCCGGTCTGACGCCATGGCATTCGCTGTCATCGCGATAATGGGCAGCTTCTCAAAGCGCGGATCCTGGCGCAAACGGTCTGTGGCTTCGAAGCCATCGAGTTTTGGCATTTGGATGTCCATCAAGACCGCATCAAATGACTCGGCCGACGCCTGTGCCACGGCCGCCTCGCCGTCGCCAACAACCGTAACGTTGACGCCGGCGCCCTCAAGGATCTCGCGGGCGACCTCCTGGTTGATCTCATTGTCTTCTGCCAGCAGGACTCGAATGCCGCGCACGTTGCGACGGACGACATCATCCTGCGTGGCTTGGGCGGTTGCTCGGGCCGAAGGGGCCACGGCAATGTGTAGTGCTTCAGCAATTGCATCAAACAAGGAAGAGGGACTGACCGGCTTCGTGACGAAACCCTCCAACCCCATCTCCTTCGCACGTGAGCTCCACGACTCGAGCGCCGCCGAAGCCACCATGATGATCGCCGGAGGGTTACGATCACGGAGCCGCTCCTTGATGCTGCCGGCCAGCTTCAGACCATCCCCGCCGGCCAGCTGAGCGTCCATAACGATCAGTCGAATGGGGGTTTCTCCTTTCCCGACGTCCAGAAGAGCCGCCGCTTCTTCCATCGTGCCGGCTTGCTCGACATCGAACGTGAATCCTTTCAGCATGCCGACCAGGATTTCCCGTGATGTTGGATTGTCATCAACGACAAGGGCCTGGGCGCCCTTCAGGCTGGGCAGCGCAATTGCCGCCTGCGATGGCTCAGGCTCCGGGCCGCAGCCGAATTCAGCGGTAAAGGCAAACACACTGCCCTGGCCCGGCTCACTTTCAACCGTAATGTCCCCTCCCATCAAGCTGACCAGGTGACGACAGATGGCCAGGCCCAGACCTGTTCCACCATATTTGCGCGTGGTTGAGCTGTCTGCCTGGTTGAATGCCTCAAACAGGTGATCGAGCTGATCACGACTCAGTCCAATCCCAGTATCGCGTACACTGAACCGCAGCACAACTTGGTCGGCGGCGCGGCTCTCAACCGCGGTAGACACCACGACCTCCCCCTCATCCGTGAACTTCACTGCATTGCCGGCAAGGTTCGTCAACACCTGACCCAGTCGCAGGGGGTCGCCAACCAGGGACTGTGGCACATCCGGACCCATGGCAAACAGCACCTCCAGCTCGCGTTTGTCGCGAGCGCGGACGGCTACCAAATCCCCAACGCCATCAAGTACGTCCTGGAGGTTGAAGGTAATCGTCTCCATCTCCAGCTTACCGGCTTCGATCTTGGAGAAATCCAGGATGTCATTGATAATCCGCAGCAGCGCTTTGGCTGCCCCACTGATCTTCTGGATGTAGCGTGACTGTTTCTGAGTGAGGTCCGTCTGCTCGGCGAGATAGGCCATGCCCATGATGGCATTCATCGGCGTGCGGATCTCATGGCTCATGTTTGCGAGGAAGTAGCCTTTAGCTTCGTTGGCTTCGTCCGCCGAACGCCTGGCTTTGAGTGCATCATCGCGCGCCTCAATGATCTCCGCTTCAGCGCGCTTGCGTTCCGTGATATCCATCACCATGCCAACCATACGCCGCGGCTCACCGCTTGGTTCTCGTTCGACAATGGCACCTTTCGACGAGACCCAACGAATGCGCCCCTGCTTGGTAATCACGCGATATTCAACGTCGAAGTCCTCGCGCTCCCCCCGCCGATACTCGTCACCCGCCTTCAGGACCCAGTCGCGGTCTTCCTCGTAGATCGATTGTACATACATCTCGCGCGTCTGCGGAATCTCCGCAAGAGCATAGCCAAGGATCTCGGCCCAGCGTTCATTGTAGATGCTGACGCCGGTCCTGAAATCAACATCCCAGTACCCCAGGTCACCGCCGCGGATAGCCAGTTCCAGGCGCTGCTGGCTCGAGAGCAGCGCTTGCTCGGCCCGCCTTCGCTCCTCGACCTCCGCCGCAAGGCGTCGGTTCCAGATCAGAAACGTCACAACGATGTAGATGATGACAACCAGCGCGCCGGCAACAACTTTGGAGACCACCGGCCAATCGATCTTCTGCTCAACATGGACGTTGATCTGGGCGCCGTTCTCACTGGCAATGGTTGTGCCGATTCGGTCAGGCGCCTGATCGACACAGCCCACGAGACACCCCAGCAGCATGGACCCAATGAGCAGCACAGCCCAACCCGTCGACCTTCCTTCCCGAAACCTGCATGCCGAGTCGTAGCTCCGCGAAGACTGGACACCTGACCCCTGAAATCTACTCCACATAGCGTCTCTCCACGCGATTGCCGAAAGAGCAGATGATATCGTAGGAATGCGTCTCCTTGAGACGAGCCCAATCCTCCACTGTTACGGCGGCGGGGCCTTCGCCACCGAGGCAGATAACATCGTCGCCACAGGTGGCATCCGGCACGTCCTGGAGCGATACGGTCGTGTAATCCATCGATACACGCCCCAGGACCTGGCAAGCGACCCCACGGATCTGTACGTGTCCGCGATTCGACAGCGCCAGGGGCAATCCATCCGCATATCCTGCCGAGATCGTTCCCACGAGCGTATCCTCAGAGAGCTTGCAGGTGCAGCCGTACCCGATGCTGGTCCCGGCAGGCAATCGTCGAACGGCAAGCAGTCGCGTCTTCAAACTGAGGACCGGCAGGAGATCAAGGGCACGCCGTCCTTCGGTATCGAAGGAGCCGTGGAGATTGATGCCGGTTCTTACGGCGTTGAAGGGCGGCGCGAAGGCGCGGGGAAAATTGTTGATCGCATCGCTGTTGGCAATATGCCGCCAGCGGAACTCTACTCCTTCGCGTTTCAGGTCATCCAGCAGAGCTGACAGCGTATCGATTTGGTTGTTTGTGTAGTCACTGCCGCCACGATAGGCCACTGGGAAATGCGAGTAGACCCCCTCGCATTTGAGACCTGGGAGCCGCACGGCCTCACGAATCACGTTGAAGGCGCTCTGGGAGAGAATGCCGAGCCGTCCCATTCCGGTATCGACCAGAAACTGACACCTGGCTTCCTGCCCCAACGCCCCAGCCGCCACGCTGATCCGCCGGGCCGTCTCGAGATCCGTTACCGGAAGCGTAACTCCCGCTTCTATGGCAGGCGGAATCTCCTCGGCCAGGATGCTCCCCAGGATTTGCACCGGCAGCCCGCAGCCCTTGAGCGCAAGGGCCTCATTGAGTTCTGCGACACCGAACCCAACACACCCCGCGTCCACCAGGGCAGCGGCAATATGCCGGACACCAAGTCCGTATGCATTGGCCTTCAGAACGCCGATTACTGAACAGGGGGCAACGGCCTCCTCGATCTTCTGATAGTTCTTGCGCAGAACGCCAAGATCGATCTCCACCCAAACCCGACTATGTGGTGCATGCTCCATATTCTTCCCCGCTGGATGTAGCATATACCGATCACGCCCGATCTCCAACCGCGAAAGCGACCATTTCCCGCTATTCCCGCTGTACATTTGTTAGCCGGATTCTATAGTGACTTGAGACGAGAAGAACTCATAGCACGGGCTGACAACAATCGCCCGCAGGAATAGAAGAAAGGGGCCTCATGCCATCGTACGATCTCACCGGCACCGTCAAACTCATAATGGATCTGCAGACGTTTAACAGCGGCTTCACGAAACGCGAATTCGTGGTCACAACGCCTGACGATCGCTACCCCCAGGACATTAAATTCGAGTGCGTAAAGGACCGATGCTCACTACTCGACACCATCAGCGTTGGCCAGCGCGTCAAAGTCACATTCGACATCCGGGGTAACGAGTACAACGACCGATACTACGTGAACCTCACGGCTTGGCGCGTAGAGCAGGCCGAAGATGCAGGCGGGGCACCGGATGACGCCTTTCCGCCGGATGACGACATGATACCCATGGAGGAGTCCGCCGGAGGGCCGGTCCCATTCTAGGGAGTTATTCCCGTTCGGGCATGGTAATCTGGCGGTCTTCGCCACTTTCCACGGGCATTTGCATGTACATGCCGCACCCGTAATGCTACCGTTACGGGGTGAGTTTAATCATCGATATTACTGTTGCGTTCTGGTCGACCTTTGTGGCCATGGCCCCCTATCTGCTTTTTGGCTTCAGCATGGCTGGTGGGCTCTCCGTACTGATCTCACCGGCAACCGTTGAACGCCATCTGGGAGGCGCCCGGGCGGGCAGTGTTATTCGTGCCTCGCTGTTTGGTGTCCCATTGCCGCTATGCTCATGCAGCGTGATTCCCGTCAGCATGTCGCTGCGACGCCACGGTGCCGGCCGGGGCGCCACCATGGCGTTCCTCCTCTCCACGCCACAAACCGGCGTAGACAGCATCATGGTCACCTATGCCCTTCTCGGCCCGGTCATGGCGGTCTTTCGACCGCTGGCAGCGTTCGTTACGGGCATCGTCGGCGGGCTCATTGCAAACGGTGTCGCGGGCGACGAAACAGAGGGCTCATCGGAAGAAGACGCGGCCTGCAAGGAGTCCTGTTGCTGCGAACCGGGAAAGCCCCGGAGTCGCCTGGTACGTGCACTGCACCATGGCTTCGTAACCCTGCCCGGAGACGTTGGAAGGTCCATGCTGCTGGGTGTTGCTATTGCTGCTGCCATTTCCATCTTCGTGCCTGAGAGCCTTCTCACCAAGCACTTGAGTGGGGGGCTGTTCAGCATGGTAGCTATGCTACTCTTCGGCATCCCCGTTTACGTCTGCGCGACGGCTTCTGTTCCAATTGCGGCCGCCCTGATCGCGAAAGGCGTGTCCCCGGGAGCCGCGCTTGTCTTTCTGATGACCGGACCGGCCACCAACGGTGCCGGCATTGCGGCAGTGTGGAAATCGATGGGACACCGGACGGCAATCGTCTACCTGGCAACAACGGCGATGACAGCACTGCTGGCCGGACTACTGCTGGATCGTTTCCTGGTCACGTCAGGCTCGGTTCTGGAGCACTGTCCCAAGGAGGCGCTCCCTGCCTGGCTGCACACCCTCCTGGCCGTCTTCCTGCTGGCGATCCTTATCGCCCCATCGGTGCGGCGTATAGTACCACGAACCGCCCCCGACGCTTGACAGGCCGAAGCGATCAAGGGAAAGTGAAAATCACCATGAACGTGCAACCCAACACCAAGGACACTACCTCATGACTTCCAGAGACCTGGAACGCCATTCCTGCGCCATTACGCTTTCTGATATGGAGGTCTTCATCTTTCCAGAACTGATGTTCAGCCTCGTGCTGGCCAACATCATGTCACCACGCATCTGGAAATGGAAAGCTGACCCCTGGTTTGAAGGGCTTGAGAAGATGAAGCCCTACAAGCGTATCACCCGGCTCAAGCAGTACATCATGGATCACTACGCATTCAATCTCGACCTCGACACATGGGGGCTCACCCAGACGGAGACTGAACTGGCACGGTTCCGGGACTTCATCGACGAATCTACCCTCGGGCAATCCAATGCCCTTTTTGGATACGAGGGAGACAAGTACTACTTCGATATCGATATTCGCACGCACTTCGGCCTCGACAAGTACGAGGGCAACATCATTCCCTATTGGAAGACCGAGACGGTCGAGTCCATGGACGCCTTCGTGCACCGACCCAACTATGTAGCCGGCGCAGGGGAATGCGTTTCGCTGGCGGCACTCTATGCCGCGGCACTCTTCATTGTGGCGGAGATCCCCCTGGATGACATCTACCTGATGGCCACACCTTTGCATTCTCAGAATTTCGTTATCGTGAACGACGGCATTCTGACCAACAACCGTCGGCTCGTGACCAAGAACATGTGGTGCAACGGCACCGCCCTGTCCGCCCAGGCCCGGCGAGCCCTTGAGAACGAGCGCGTAACCATCGTCTCTCATATCAGCGGCCACATACACACGATCTACGATGAAGCCACCATCGCTCCCGAGGCCTACGATCGCTTCGCAAAGACGCTGAGCACCTATCTGAAATCGCGCCTGACAAAGGAGATCCTCGGGAACTTCCTGCGCCAGGATCGCGACATCCACAAGTGCTTCCAGCTGCGTTGGGAGCGCAACGGCGTCGCCTGCTATATCGCCGCCGAAAAAGCCTTCGCCTATGAAGATGGAAGCTCTTTCCGCATCACCGACAACACCCGGGATAAACTCCTGGCGGATGTCGATGCCGAGAACTTCGAGTGTAGTCCGCTCGCCAGCCGCATCGTGCTGAATGACTTGGAAGCCTTTGTCGCCTCGCACCAGATTGACATCGATAAGGATGCCGATATTGCCAAACTGAAAGACCAGTTCGCATCAAGCTGCCTGAACGCCGAAGTCGCCCTCGAGAGCTTGATTCAGTTCTGTCACGTCAAGCCGCGCCTTCCCGATGGCGGGGCCCGGACCTTCCTGCCAACGGCCAAACCGCTGAACATAACGCCGGACATGGATCGAGATGCCGTCATCGAGCACGTGGCCGCCATCCGCGAACAAAACCCCGTCGCGGAACTGGCGCTTCATGCCTATCGCGATCTGACGCGCATACAACCCCTGCCCTATCTCAAGGCCTGCACAGAGCGGAACCCCGTCTGCATCGAAGCCACCCAGGCCATGCCGGAGGCGGAGCTCGTTGAGCACATCATTGCCATGCCGTCGGAATCGATTTACGACGACACCGGACGCCTGGCACAACCTGACGAAGTCTGGAACTTCGGACGCGGTGACGGACTTGAGAAGGCGGTCATGCTGGCAACAATCCTGTTTGCCCGTACAGGAGCATCGCTCACGATTGAGATTGGTACGGAGCACGTCACGCTCTCGTATCGCGACAAGAGAATCGACCTGGAAACAGGCAAGGGCCTGGCGCCCCAGACGTGGAGCTGGCCGCTGAACAACAACGGAGAGTAGCATTGAAGCTCATCAACGTAGGCATCATCGGCTGCGGTGTCATTGGACCGACCCATGCGGAGAGTTTTCAGCAACTGCCCAACGTGAACCTGGCGTGGGCCTGTGATATAGACAAAGCCAAGGCGGAGGCCTTTGCAGAACGCTACGGCATCCCTAACGTCTCAACGGACTACGGCGAGATGCTCAATGACGCATCGCTCGACTGTGTCAGCGTCTGCACCGATCACGCCTCTCACGTGCCCATCGTGGTCGCAGCGCTGGAACACGGCAAACACGTCCTGTGCGAAAAGGCTCTCGTGGCAAACCGCGAAGGTCTCAATGCCATGCTCGCCGCCCATGAGGCCCACCCGGACGTGATTTTCGGCGCCGTTTCACAACACCGTTTTGACGCCGTGAATCGGCTTCTAAAGCGCTACCTGGATGAGGGTTTGCTCGGGACGCTGTTGACTGCCTCTGTCCAGGTTCGCTGTCTGCGAACAAATGCATACTATGCCTCAGACGCCTGGCGGGGAACCTGGGATAAGGAGGGTGGATCCGTCCTGATCAACCAGGCCATCCACTTCATCGACTCGCTGCTCTGGATCACAGGCGGCGTAACTAAGCTCTGCGGTGTCCACCGCAACCTGACGCACCATGGTGTTATCGAAACAGAAGACACGGCGGTTGCATCGCTCTGTTTCCGCAACGGTGCGCTCGGTACCATTGAAGCCACGTCGTCAAGCAACCTGTCCTGGGACCACACCCTGGCATTCTGCGGGGATGCAGGCACCATTGAGATTCGAGGCGATAAGCCGCTTCGCATCGCGTTTACGGACAAGGACGTGGAAAAGCGCGTCGAAGCAGAATTGCTCGCAGCGCGAGACAACCCGGGCGTCGAGGCCGGCAAGAGCTACTACGGGACTGGGCACACCGGCCAAGTTGCCGACTTCGTACAGGCAGTTCGCGACGGCCGGCAGCCTTTCGTTTCGGCCGTCGATGTGCAGCACACGGTCGATGTCGTTCTCGGCATTTACGAATCCGAGAAGCAGGGCGGCTGGGTCAGTGTAGGATGACTTCCTGCTGGTAGCGTGCCACCTCAGCGTCCCACCCCAGTCGATCACCGACGTATTGAGCGAACTCGTGGGACGCCCTTTCTTCACCGTGAATCACAAAGACCTTCTCCGGCTTCGACTTCAGCCCGCGCAACCACTGCAGTAGTTCCTTGCGGTCCGCATGCGCAGACATCCCGTTGACCTTCTCGATGCGGGCCAACACTTCATGTTCCTCGCCAAACAAGCGAACATGTTCCGCACCACGTAGAATGTGGCGCCCCAGCGTGCCGTTGGCCTGGTACCCTACGAAGAGAATCACGCTTTCGGTACGCTCGATGTTGTTGGCTATGTGGTGCTTGATGCGGCCACCCGTACACATGCCCGATCCGGCAATGATGATCGATGGGCCGCCGCGATCATTGATTGCTTTCGAATCGGCAACCGAACGCGTCAGCTCCAATCCCGAGAAATCGCATGGGTGCTGTCCGCGGGCAATACGTTCCATGGTCTCCTTGTCGAACAACTCACTGTGCCGCTTGAAGACCTCGGTAACCCTCACGGCCATCGGACTGTCCACGTAGACCGGCACTTTGGGAATGCGCCCTTCAGCCCGCAGCTCGCCGATTCGGTAGAGGAGTTCCTGCGTGCGTTCGATGGCGAAGCTGGGAATCACAACATTGCCACCTGCCCGGTGCGCCGCACGAATGACACGAGCCAGCGTGCCGGGAATGCTCGAGTTGTCCTTATGATCACGGTTGCCATAGGTAGACTCGATGCAAACGTAATCGGCCTGGTCGAACGTATCCGGATCTCTCAGAATAGGCGTGTTCCAGCGCCCGACGTCACCCGAGAACAGGACGCTGCGCGTTGAGCCATGCTTTGTGATCTCAAACCGGACCGACGCCGACCCGAGGATGTGGCCCGCATCATTGAATCTCACCGTCACACCCGTGCCTATCTTCTGCTCTTTACCGTAGGGCACCGCTTTCATGAGAGGAATCACGCGATCAACATCCTCCATGCGGAATAGGGGTTCATACGGGTGTTTGCTCTTGCGGCCCTGGCGTTTGTGACGCTTCTTTTTGTAGGCAACGTCTTCAGCCTGGATCTTGGCGGAGTCGCGCATCACGATTTCCGCAATATCCACAGAGGGCTCTGTCGCGTAGACCGGGCCATTGAATCCATCCTTGGCGAGTTTTGGAAGCAGGCCGCAATGGTCCAGGTGCGCGTGCGTCAGGACCACGGCATCAATCGTCGCCGGATCTTCGGCGAAGGGCGCCCAGTTGCGATGTTTGAAATCACGCTCCTGGTAGAAACCACAGTCTACCAGGACACGCGTATCGTTTGCCTCGATCAGGTGACACGAACCGGTCACATTCTCCGCCGCTCCCAGGAACCGTAACTTGATATCCATCCCAGTCCTCCCGCTATCGCAATGACGTGTTTCACTCTCAGGTCTTCGGAGCATACCACGTGCCACCGTGACCAACGAGCCCAAAGCATGTGGCCTTCTTGACAAGCATGAGGGGTCTGATAGAGTTTCGCACGCGCACGAGTTCACTCGCTGCGCTATATAAGGAAGAGAAAAGAAAGAGATTCCATACTTGTGGACCAAGCATATTCACACGACGAATGAACAAGGAGCAACTGCACATGGCAGCGAAGAAGAAAGCAGCGAAAGCAAAGAAGTACGTTTACGTTTTCGGCGGCAAGAACAGCGAAGGCAAGGCGTCGATGAAAATGCTCCTTGGCGGCAAGGGAGCAAACCTGGCGGAGATGGCTGACCTGGGGTTGCCGGTGCCTCCAGGCTTCACCCTGACCACCGAAGCCTGTGGTGCCTACTACACGATGGGCAAGAAGAAGCTCTTTGAGGCCGTGGCACCACAAGTTGAAGTCGCCCTTAAGAAGCTGGAAGAAGCAACGGGCAAGACCTTTGGCTGCGGGCCCAAGCCACTCCTGCTTTCCGTACGCTCCGGGGCGGCGGTCTCCATGCCGGGCATGATGGATACGGTTCTGAACCTTGGACTCAACGCCGAGACCGTACAGGCCATGATCGATCTCACCGGTAACGAACGTTTCGTCCTCGACTCCTACCGCCGATTCATCCAGATGTTTGGTGACGTGGTCATGGGTGTCCCCCATCACGATTTCGAGCACGAGCTGGACGCCGTCAAGAAAGCCAAGCGCGCCAAGCTGGATACGGACCTTACCGCTGACGATCTCCGCATCGTCGTTGAACGCTACAAGAAGGTCGTCAAGCGCGACACGGGCAAAGACTTCCCTGAAGACCCGATGGAGCAGCTCTATGCCGGCGTCGACGCGGTATTCGGTTCCTGGAACAATCCTCGCGCCATCAAGTACCGTCAGCTCAACGACATCCGCGGGCTCGAAGGTACGGCCGTCAATGTACAGACCATGGTATTTGGTAACTCTGGCGACAACTCCGCGACGGGCGTGGCCTTCACGCGCGACCCCTCCACGGGAGAGAACAAGTATTTCTACGGTGAGTACTTGATCAATGCCCAGGGCGAAGACGTTGTGGCCGGCATTCGTACGCCGCAGGAGATCACGCTGAAGGGCTCCCGCGAATGGGCGAAATCCCAGGGCGTGCCTGAAGCCGACCGCAAGAAGAACTATCCTTCGCTGCAGGAGACCATGCCGAAGCTCTTCAAGCAGCTTGACCGCATCCGCATCAAGCTGGAGAAGCACTACACGGACATGCAGGACCTCGAGTTCACCATCGAGAATGGCAAGCTCTACATGCTGCAGACGCGTAGCGGCAAGCGTACCGCGCAAGCCGCGGTCCGTATCGCCAGTGACATGGTTAAAGAGAAGCTCATCACCGAGAAGGAAGCCGTACTCCGCGTCGATCCGCAGTCGTTGGATCAGCTGCTTCACCCCGTCTTCATCGAGGCCTCTGAGAAGAAGGCGAAGAAAGTCACCGTCGGTCTCCCGGCGTCGCCGGGCGCCGCCACCGGACAGGTTGTCTTCAGCGCGGAACAGGCCGAGCTCTGGGCCGAAATGGGAAAAACCGTCATCCTCTGCCGCATCGAAACCAGCCCCGAAGATATCGGTGGTATGGCCGTTGCCAAGGGCATCCTGACGGCGCGCGGCGGCATGACGTCGCACGCGGCCGTCGTGGCACGCGGCATGGGCACGTGCTGCGTCGCTGGTGCCGGTGATGTTGTCATGGACTACAAGAAGGGCCTCTTTAAGGCCGGCGGCAAGACTGTCAAGGAAGGTGATTGGATCTCGTTGAATGGCTCAACTGGCGCCGTCTATCTCGGACAGGTTGCGACGGTTGACCCGAAGCTGACCGGGCCATTCGGGGACATCATGGCGCTCGCCGACAAGTACCGCAAACTCAAGGTACGCACCAACGCCGATACGCCGCATGACACGGCAGTAGCCGTCAAGTTCGGGGCTGAAGGCATCGGCCTCTGCCGTACGGAGCACATGTTCTTCGAAGGCGATCGCATCGTCAGCTTCCGTCGCCTGATCCTGGTTGCTGAGAAGGTCAAACGTCTCAAAGCCCAGCACGAGATCGAAGACCTGGCCGCCCTCCAGAAGGCATGCAAGAACGCCCCGGCCGACTTGGACGCCGTCAAGCAGTACCGCCAGGCGCTCAAGGAACTGCTGCCACTGCAGCGTAAGGACTTCGTGGGGATCTTCAAGGCGCTCAAGGGCCGCCCCTGCACCGTCCGCCTGCTCGACCCGCCTCTGCATGAGTTCCTCCCGCACGACAAGGCTGGTCAGAAGGAGATGGCCGAAACAATGGGCGTCAAGGTCTCCGAGATCAAGGCGATCGTCGAGTCGCTGCACGAGTTCAACCCGATGCTGGGTCACCGCGGCTGCCGCCTCGGCATGACCTATCCGGAAGTGACCGAGATGCAGACGCGCGCCATTGTTGAGGCCGCCTGCAAGGTAGAGGGGTCGCAGCCTGAAATCATGGTGCCGCTGGTAGGCAACGTGAAGGAGCTCGCGAACCAGAAGGCCATCATCAAGGACACAATCAAGGCCGTTCAGAAAGCCAAGAACAAGAAGTTCAAGGTAATGATCGGAACCATGATCGAGGTCCCGCGTGCAGCCATGACCGCTGACGAGATCGCGAAGGAAGCTGAGTTCTTCAGCTTCGGCACGAACGATCTCACGCAGATGGGATGCGGATTCTCGCGTGACGATGCCGGCAAGTTCCTGGGCGAGTACGTCGAGAAGGGCGTTTATGACTACGATCCATTCCAGGTCCTCGATCAGAAGGGCATTGGCCGCTTGGTTGAGACGGCCGTGAAACTCGGCAAGCAGGGCCGGCGCAACATCAAGCTAGGCATCTGCGGCGAGCACGGCGGCGAACCCAAGTCTGTCGAGTTCTGTCACAAAGTGGGTCTCAAGTACGTTTCGTGCAGCCCCTACCGCGTACCGATCGCCCGCCTGGCAGCCGCACAGGCCACGTTGAAGAAGTAGCACGGCAACCCAAACAACCAAAGAGGCCCCGTTCTTGTGAGCGGGGCCTCTTTTTTTGCGGTAAAAAGGGGCGTCCCGCTGCAACGGACCCACCCCGCCTCGCTCCACTCGGCACCCCTCCCAGGAGGGGATCTGCTCTTGACGAATCAACAACCACGATCTCAAGTACATGCCTGGAATCCCCTCCCGGGAGAGGTGGGTCCGCCCCTATCCACGCTCTTCCCACGCTCCCGCCGCCCTTGCTGGGACGAATCCCGTATGTTACGGTGAAATGCTAGGGAGTTGACAACATGCGGCAGCGAAAGAAACTGATTGTGATTCACGGCTGGGGCGGGACATACGCCGAAGCGGCCGGGCGAATTGCTGATCTGCTGGATTTTGAGTGTTTCTGGGACGACGGCTCTTTCATGGTGCCACGTCGCAGTGCCACGATGATACGTCACTTGCTCAATGTCCCGAATCCGGATCCGTATATTACGGCCCTCCAGAAACTCACGCTAAGCCGCTTCATCGCGTGTGAAGTTGATTCTCTCTCATCACAGGCGGCCCACAAAGATACATTCGCCGGTTTCTCGGAAGCCCGTTTACGGGACGATTTCGCGCACTTCGGACTGCCGCTATCCCCTTCGGCCCGGCAGCAGCGTTCTATCCAGCTGCGGGAGAGTGCGGAGGAGGCTCTCGCTCCCATCCAGAAGGTGATCCTCGAACTCAAGGAGACCTGGCAGGATGCAGACGCGTGTCCTCAGAGTGAGTGCGAGGCGCGTGAATTGATAGACACACGCGGCAAGGCGGCTGGACTCAGTGGAAGCCTGCTACCTCTACTTGAGATGCTGCGGGAGATGCACGAAACAGGAGGCGACCTGGACACCGTTGCCAGTGCGGCATTCTATGCGCACTGGCTCGTGAGCCAGGCCAGGGCAGTGGGAGAGAATCTCCGGTACGGCCGGGATTACGAGTTTGTCTTTGTCAACTACCACGAGCCTCTTCTGCAGATGCGACAGCATGCACCTGCAGAGCTTTACCTTGCCGACTTGCCCGTCGGTGCCTTTCCGCGGCTCAAAGAGGATATCCTCTTCCTTCACGGCCACGATGTCCGCACCGCGCGTTTCGAGGACCACCACCCCTATACAGCCGAACAGAAGCAACAGCTCGAGACGTTAGTGACAGACAAGAAGCTGGGGCACCTTGCACTGTCGGGGCCCTTGCAGGGCGGAGAGCTCCCGGAAGATGAGGAGCCCCAATGTGCTGCTGACATGGTCTATACAGCCACGATTGCCGGACAGGCATGGGACTGTAAAGGAGCGAAGCGCCTCCGCAAGGCAGCCCACGGCGAGGATTTCGTAACCGATCGTACGGAGCTTGGGATCCTCCTGACCAATCTGATTAAAGGTGGCATCTGTAAAACGGAGCTGGCACAGATCCTGGTTGACGCCATGGCTGACGACGATGCTATGGCGCGCTTGCAGGATCGCGGATGGGCGGATCTGCCCAAGCAGTGGCACGCCGATATCGAGAAGGTGGCCGAGACACTGGGGAACAATGTCACACGGGTCACGCTGGCGGACGGCGACGCACAGATCATCATGGCCCTGGCAACGCATGCCGCCCCCGGCAAGCCGAAGCTGACCACGGGAAAGGCGATCGAGTTTTTTGCCCGTGAGTTTCCTGATGCCGGTTACGTGTTCTACTGTTTCGGATCGTCGCTGATGGTGGCGCGGCGACTTGATCACGCCGATACCACGCTCAATCTGGGGGCTCTGATGCCGGCACTGGGCACCGACGCGGATGGCGGCCATTCCGGCGCTGCCGTCTGTCGGCCGGATGCCAACCCCAACTACCCGTCCCAGCTGCTTGGCCGCGTACGGGCAACGAACTTCCAGCGCTTCGCGCACTATCTTGCGGCACGCCTCGAAACGAATGGCCATGCCGTTTCCGACATCAAGGACCTATCGGTCGTATCCCAGCAACGCATGCGGCGCGGTCGTCAGAACATCGCCGTTGTGCTGCTTCTTTCCCTTCTGCTGGGCATCATCCTAACGATCATCTTCCCATCTTTCCGTCCCAAACGTGTGCGCGAGTCAAACCGTGACTTCTTCCCCCAGATTGAGCTCGAGGAAGCGTCCGACGTTGAAGAGGTGACACCATGATGGCCATGCGGTCCATAGGGCTTGCGTTAGGACTGATCTGTGGAATCGTGTTGGCCACGATGACCGACTGGGGCATATCCCCCGTGTTGCTGTCCCTCGTTTCTGCGGTGGGCGCCGCCGTGACCCTCTATGCTTTCATACAAGAGCGGCGCTGGCACGAATGGCCAACGGCTGCGGTCCTCGCAGCAGCCTTCCTGTGTGCCTTCCCGCTTGGTTACTGGCGCACGGCAACCGAGATGGGGCCACCGGACGCGGGAAGCCTTCGCCAGGTGCTCTCCCTGCTCGAGGATGGTACTCCCCTAAGCATCCGGGGATACATCTGTCACGAGCCCGAGCTTCGCAAGACCGGCCAGCTCGATCTTCGCGTATGCGTCGACCAGGTTCGCTCGGGGGACGATAAAGATGGAGACTGGCTGAAGGTCAAGCCTGACAAGGTTCTCGTGCGTGTATATGCCCAGAAGAGCAGCACAGCCGAGGCCTTTGCGCGCCTCAACGAGCTCGCATCCCCCCAGGGCTATGGCTACCGCGTTGAACTCTCTTCCCGCTACCAGCCCGTGACAGCAACCAAGAATCCCGGTGAGTTCGACTACGGTCGATTCCTTCGCCAGGGCGGCCTGGTTACACGTCTGCGCAGCCACGTGAATCGCGTGACAATCCTGGAACGGACACGCGGCAGGCCGCTGACCGAAATCGCGCTTCTGGCCAAGACCGATTTTCTGAGGACCTACAAGCAGACCATTCGGAACCCGGCCAGCCGACTGGTCTCCGCCGCCACGCTGGGGACGCGGCGTGCCGTTGAGAACATTACCTACCGCGGCCGGGATATCGCGAAGATGTTCAGGCATGCCGGTGTCGGACACGTGCTGGCCGTTTCCGGACTCCATGTCAGTGTCGTGACGCTTCTGCTCTACTCACTGTTTCGGATGGCGGGCATACGCGCACGTGTTTTCGTGCCGCCACTGATTCTCTTCCTGATTCTGTTTGCCCTCCTGACCGGGGCTCGCCCCTCGAGCGTGCGCGCTGTAATCATGAACGCCGTGGTCTTGATCACGCTGGCGTATTTCAGAACCGGACTGCGTCGTGCCACGGCCATCGGCCTCGCCCTCTCGTCGTTCTTCATACTGGTCGGTAACCCCATGGTACTCTACGCACCCAGTTTCCTGCTTTCGTACGGCGCCGTGCTCTCCCTGGTGTTGCTGGCACCACCGATGGATCGCTGGCTGCGCGCCCTCCGAGGAGTCTCACTGATATTCTTCTTTGCCTGGTTTGCCCTGGTCATGACGATTGCATCTGTCCAGTTCTACCGACTCATCGACCCGTGGAACCTGCTCGGACTGGTTGGCCTGCTGTGGCTGGGCATCCGTGGTGGTGCAGTTCTGAACCACCGCTGGCCCCGATTCTGGCGCTTTGGGCTCGAACGTGTCCCGGCAGCCTTGCGGATGTTCTTCGGCGCCCAGCTCGCCATCCAGTTCGGCATGATGGTCCCCATGTCTGCATGGTTCTTCGGGCAGTTTCCCGTTGCGGGAGTCCTGGTAAACCTGATCGCCATTCCGCTCGTGGGCCTGGTAGTGCAGCTTGGTATGCTAACCGGCCTGTTGGGATTGCTGCCTGCAATTGGGCCCACCGTGGCGCTTCCTTTCGGAGCGGCGACGTCTGTAATCGGCAGTAGCTTCTATGCCCTGGCTTACGCGGGCGCCACTTGGTTCCCCTTCCCCGCGACGCCCCGTCCCTCGACAACATGGATCGTGGCCTACTACGCCGCCGTGGGGGGCGTGCTTGTCTTCGATGTCTGTCGCATTCGATTGCTGACCGCGCTCTACCGTTACTACCCGGCGTTGGGGGGCGGGAAGCACGTACGGCGCGCAGCATGGATACTCCCGCTTGTGCTTGCAGTGCTCCCCGTGATCAATCTACTCCCTGGCAACCCGGACTGCACCGGAATCCATTGTCTCGCCTCCGGGCGCTATCCGATTCTAACGCTGGGATCATCCGACGGAAGCGCCGTCGTTATCAACGCCGGCGCCGGGTTGACGGGCGAGCGCCTGCTCTTTGACGCGCTGCGAGCTCACGGTGCCGCACGCGTTGACAAGCTCGTGCTCTGCAGCGCGGATCCACGCGCCGGAATCGAGGGCGGAGCAACGCTACTGAGCAAGATGCCGGTGAAAAGCTGCCTGCTGCCCGTTATGCCGGACGCCGATGAGGATTTCCTGGAGGCGGTTGGCGATGACTACCTGCTGAGCCAGGCCGTGGATGGTGAGCGGTGGGCCCTGCAGTATGAGACAGCGTTCAGCACACTGCAGCAGGCGTCGGCCGGAAAAGGGATGCTCCTGAGCGCGGTCCAGCCAGGTACCGTGGCTGTTTGGAAGAACGGCGAACTACGGGCGTTGCCACATTACTCAGGGACCCCGAAACGCTTCGCGGCAAGCGCACGCACACCGATTCTGGAAGCCGAGATTCACGGGCTGCGCTGGCTCATCATAACGGACTCGGCAACAGCGGCCGTAAGGGAGGCCCTGGCGGACAAGGGTAAGTACGACGTCGTTGTCGTCCCCGACCTCAGCTCGCGCGCATCGTTCACCCACTGGGTAGAAAGCACCATGTACCGGGCGAGACCACGTGTCTTGATCGTGGGTGGCGAGAAGGATGGCGCCACCGTGGATATCGAAGGGATCACACGCGCTCATAAGCCGGAGACCATTCTGATGACCGGCAGGGACGGGGCCGTGTCCGCATCGTTTGAGGACGACAACACAACGGTTCTGAAAACACATCTGTCGGGTCAGACGATTTCGCTGCAGCCATTGTAGACTTCGCCGCCGCCATCCACGTACTCGCGCAGAACGGCCGCGGCTTCATCACGCCGGACGTCCTGCACCACCGTAATCCCGCGTCGCTCAAGCTCTGACCGCCACTGCTCCGGTTTTGCGCCTTCATCGAAACCAACAGCAAGGGCATCATCCTCACGCGCCGCGCATACCAGGCGAGGTATGCCCGACCACGGAATGGCCCCCATGCACATGGCGCAAGGCTCCGTGCTGCTGACAAGCTCCAGCGCAGGAAGGCCGGGGCTCCTCAAATTGTGCGTTCCCATAATCTGCTGCGACAGCATGATGGCCATGATCTCGGCATGGGCCACCGAGCAGCTTGCCGGCACCACGAGATTAACGCCGGGGGCAACCAGGGCCTCGCGTTCAAGATCGAATACGGCTGCAGCAAAGGGCCCGCCCGTACCGCGCTCCACGTTTGCCCGCGCCAGCCCAATGACAAGATCGGTGCGCCCTTCGACCGTCTGCAGAGAGCCGTTCCACGCGGCACAGAAGTCACTCACCCAACCTGGCAATCGCAAATGAATCTCCGGATACACAGCCACCTCACTCTGGTTCTGTCGACGTAACGCCACCGGCAAGATCCCGCCGCCGGCACTTGCCGGATACCACCTTTCCCCGCAACGGGGCCCGTAACTTGACCATCGGCTCAACGGGTTGCTCGGGCACGAAGATCACAGCTCCTACCGGAACATTCCCCATGAACTGTGGTGCGGCGGCATCTGAATAGAGTGCAACCTGGCGCGTCAGCTTATACAGCTTGCCTGCCCCGCTTCCCATGTCAGCGGCGGAGGGCTTCAGTCCTGTTGTCGCCCAGGCTCCCTTTCGTTCTCCTTTTGCCTCTTTCTCCAGCTCGTCAAGATGCGAGCGGAAGGACTTTGCAGCCTGTCCATCGGGAGTAACAACCGGATAGCCATAAACTCGGGCAAGCCCCGCCGATACCAGGGCTTCAGAAAGATAACCATCGCCCACGCGAATCATGGCGAAATTGCGCTTCAGGGCGCTGCGGCCGCGGGCATCCTCGTAGCGTGTGAAGACCGTAAAGCCGCCTTTCAGAAGTTCTTGGCTAAACGCCGTCGCCGCAGCGCCGGTGCGCAGGACCGCATCCTCTGTGACTCCCCACCACTCAGCCTGCTCTTCCACACGGTGTTTCACCGAGTCAGAGGTCTCCGGACAATCCACAAAACAGAGGCGGAAGATGTACTCCTTGCCCTTGTGCATAACATGAAAGCTATCGCCGTCATTGCCGAAGTGTTCAAGTAACCGGCACCCCTTCAGCTCATCCCACGGCTTTGGCTTACTGTCCCAGCCAAACGCCGAAACGGAGAACGCCAGCACGGCGCTCAGGATCATTGTGTATCGGAAACGCATGCAACAAGCCTACCACACCGCCCCCCTGCGGACAATACGGCGGGAATCCCCTGGCATTTCGCGCAATGAGCCATCGAACACGCGCATCACATGAATAGAGCAGAGATGAGCCAGTTGGCGACAACTGGCTCTCCTCTAGAAGTACATCCTGTTGTCTCCAACTGGATGCGGATGAGGGTGTATGCGTGAAGGATCCCGCCGGATTATTCAGGGGTGAACCTTGGCGAGAGGGCGCTTGCCACTCGGAGAGTGGCGCGTACTAAAG
>CAZCDU010000020.1:0-33330 GCA_964497125.1 uncultured Victivallales bacterium
AGAAGTCGTCGATCAGCCTGTTCCGAATCTTCTGAGTCTTCACACTCGCGGCCTGGAGCTGGTCCGGCCAGGCATAAGCGTAGTCACTGGTGGCAGCCATTTCACTGAGGCCGTTGTAGCGGTGGTGCGGAGCCTTGATTGGGTCAATGGCGTAGATGACATTGGCAAACGCCATTAATGGCTCGTCTGTGGCGATAACAGGACATTGAGTTTCCCAGGATCCATCCGCGTTCTGCTTTGATTCCCCGGTCATCCAGAAGCGGAGCAACGGATTGCGCCCGTCGGTGTAAAACATCTCGACTCGCTTGAGCTTCAAGCTGGTTTTTGGCGGGGTGACCCGGAAAACCGGAATCCCATCCTTACGATCAAGAATCAGTTCTGCTTTGGGTGTTTCCGGGAACGAAAACTCACCCTTCAGTTTGTCCTGAAACCATAGGTAATCGGCAATCATAGTCTCGGGCGGGAAAGCGTGGTTGTAGTTGGCACAGGAGGCATAGCGTTTGTCTACGGTGGTGAGTTTCATCGCCTCCAGGCAGTTCCAGTCCGGAGCATTGAAATCGTTGGAGGCCCCCAACAGCAGTACTGGGGCATGCATCTTTCCCCAATAGGTTCTGGACGCCAAGGTCCCATCATATAGTTTGCGTTCTTCGCCTGTCGGCCAATAGTTTCGAGTATTCCCAGTGATAACAGGATGCTTATCCATGTAACCGCCTACCCCGCCGACGGACGGAACCGCCGCTTTGACCCGGGGATCAATGCAGACAACAGCCGTCAGGCTTCCGCCCGTGGAATGCCCGCGGACACCGATTTTGCCGGGATCAACCTGGGACTGCTGACTCATGAAGGTGATGATGCGTCGTCCGGACATCTGCCGCGGAAACAGCCAGTTATTGCGGGGGCTTGGAACCGCGTCGATGGTCGTGTCGCCGGCTGTGATGCTGTACGGCCCTTGCACCCCCCAGGCGTTCGCCGCGCTCCAGTCGGTATTGGGAAGTCCCTCGGCTTCGCCGCCCATCTTCACCTTGTCGTTATGGTTCGGGTGAAAACAAGCATAGCCGAGTCTGGCCCAATCCACGGCACCGCCTTCGCTGGCCGTCTGCGGACCGCCATGGAACATCACAATGCCCGGCAGTCCTTCTGCCCCCTTCGGATAGGCCCAATAGCCGCAAACGATTGCCTTCTTGCCCTGGAACGTTCCCACGGTCAGCTGCACCCAATTCACCACAACATCGCCGGCGACCTCCCAGGTCTTGTGAATCTTCGCTTCAAGCGGATTATGCGCGTCATAGTGCTGTTCGTAACCCGTCCAGATCTCCTCGAGGGTCTGCGGGACATCCGCCGGATCAGTCAGTCGCGGAACTTCCCCGGTGCCCCAGATATCCGTTTCACCGGCAAACAACGACGAAAAGCCGAAGCAACTCATGGCGATCATCCCAGCTATCTGTTTTGCGTTTCTTTGCCGATATCCGTCCATGTTCATTCCTTTGTCATATGGCCGTCGGGCTGTCTCTTATAGTAAGTAGCGGCACCGCGATGGCACGCACAACGCCATTACTAGTATTAGTGCCGCCAATGCTAGCGGAATACACCGATGTCGCGAAGGATATCGCGGCCCAAAATGCCGCGATCCCGCCAAAATCGCGGGATCGCTCATTCTCGACAACGGTGCCTCAGGCCCGCATGTGCAGCGCTAATTGATCGCGATGACCGTGCCTCGAATAAACGCATCGTACAGAGCTTCGACTGCTGCCGCGTCGATGGCCACGTTATAGAGATTGACCTCGGCCATCTGACCAGTCAAGTAGCCCGCAGCACCAGTACCGGAGACGTTGCAGAAGCCAAGGTAGAAGCCCCCTACATCCGCAACGTTATTGTTCAGGGTCTGGGTGCCCGCTGTCTGCGCCACGCTATCAATGTAGAGCGTCAAGTCTGTCGCGCTCACCGAACTATCATGCACGGCGGTCAGCATGTGCCAGGTGCCATCGTCGAGAGCGATCGAGGATTGTTTGCTCACCTGACCGCCCATGCCGAACCCATTTAAGGCGAAGTTACCGACGGGCGCCTCGGCCTCAACGAGGGGGCCCCAAGTCTGGCTGCCGGTGATCTCGAAATTTCTTTCTCCCCCGCTGAACGAGGTGTCGCCGTTGTTCTTGCCCAGCAGGGTTACTGTATTCGCGGTCGCCGGAGTCTTGACCCACATGGATATCGACCAGCTATTGCCATTCAAGGTATGGACATTACCCAGGGAGACGCGATCGTCGGTTCCGTCGAGATCCAGGACGGAGCCAAACTTGGAGTCGGACACAAAGGTCGCCGAACCATGAGCACCTCCTGGTCCCTGGAACGTTCCGTTGTACCCGTGTCCGCTGTCATCATTCACGTTGGCGCTCAAGGGGTAATGAGCCACCAAGCCTGCGTTCACGGTATTGTAGTACAGCGTGACGGAGGAACCGGAGCCGCTGCCGTAGTCGAGGTAGTACTGATCCGAACCCAAATTAGCCGGGTTGCCGCCGGGATCGCTGCCGAGGGTAAGGTTCCCGACCCCCGTGCGGCTGATATTCGTCGTTTTGAACGTACCGGTAAGTGTGCTGCCGTATGTGAACAGCACGACCGTCCTAGCGCCCAAATAGCCGTCGGTATCGAAGTTGAGCGTTTGGCTGCGACCGCCATCTGTACCGAGGAGGAGTCTGCCGCTGAGATCGATTGTGTCGATTCCCGTGCTGCCGGGCGTGAGATTAACCTCCAAGGTAGTATCCCACATTAGGATTTCAGCAAGGCTAAGGCTGGCATCGGAGCCGGTCAGGTTGATGATCGAGGTGCCGACCCCAACGAGGCTCTTGCCTGTCCACGATCCGGTGCCGTTGACGTCAAGAGTTCCGGTGGTCGCGCCATCGCCGAAGCGCAGTGCGTGTGCGTTGTTGATAACGCTGCCGGCGCTGACGTTGATCTCCCCGCCTCCGTTGAGGAAATTGTTCACAAGCCCCTCGGTCGTCACAGTTCCTCCGTCAACGTTCAGGGTTCCATTATTGATGCTCAGCGAAGCGCTCTGTGATACGGCATCCAATGTGAGATCGCCGCCGGTGTTGACGTTCACGGTGCTGCCGGCGGAGAGTCCGAGCTGGCCTGCGATCTCACCGGCCAGATTGACTGTGACGGTGTCACCATTATTGACGTTTGCATAATCACCACTGACGGGTTCCGTGCCGCCCCAGCGCACATCGGTGTCCCAGTTGTCGCTGCCGCCACTCCAGGTGCGGGTGGCCGCGCTCGCCGGCCCGGCAAACGCCACGGCACAAACCAATACCAAGTGGAGTCTGTAAAGGTCTCTCTTGTTCATGTCTGCTTCCTCCTGTTGATTAACCAACGCCCTTACCCCGCCGAGCCCCGAGACACGGCCAGCATGTGTGCAGAAGTATCCCATAAGTCACGCAAAGCGGACAATGCACTGGACTTTTGTCTATTAGCACGATCCTTTTTCGCTCTTGCATCAGGGTTGATGCACGCTCACAGTAGTGTAGAAGCGAGGAATTGGAGAGGAACACGCCAATGATTACCCCTGTTGTCACGAGGCCGAACGGTGAGATCGTAAGACGCGTCGGTGTCAATACACCAAACCCACCTGGTGCACTCATCGATTGGGTGCCGGAAGTCTTCGTTGTCATGCTCTTTCACACGCCCTTCCAGGTGAAGACCTCGAAGGGATGGGAGCGCGGGCAAGCCGGACAGATGCTAATTGATGCACCCGGGCAGCGCGAAACGCACCGCGGAATGGGCGGCGAAGGGTTCCGGAACGACTGGCTTCACCTGAATAGCCAAGCTGTCAAGAAGACCATGGAGCAGTCCGGCCTGCCCCTCAACGAGATCTTCACGGTTTCGAACCCACCGGCAATCAGCCACATCATCGCGGAGATCATGAGTGAACACTACCAGGAGAAGCCGAACCATCAGGAATTGCTCGACTGCAAAGTGACAGAACTGATCCTCATGACCAGTCGGTATCTGCAACTGGCCCGGCACAAGGCCACCTCCCCGGTGGAGTACGCCCACTATGAACGCTTCTGCACAATCCGCCAGAAATTGAACGATACATTTGCCGACCACTGGACGGTAGAGGCCATGGCGAAGCTAGCGCACCTCAGTCCGAATCGATTCGCCATGCTCTACCGAAAATTCTTCAACGTCTCGCCCATAAACGACCTGATCAGCATGCGACTCAGGGAGGCTGAGCGGTTGCTGGCAGTGGGCAGGATGACGGTATCCGAGATCTCCGAACAGTGCGGCTTCAACAACCTCAACTACTTCAGCCGCCTGTTCAAGGCGCGCACCGGACGAACGCCGCGGGAAAGCCGTAAGTAGTACCGTTATTCAATATCCGCAACCATCAGCCGGCTCTGCACGCTGCACCATGACAGAAGGACGCACCATGCCGGAGTCATGATGCAAACGAGGCGCTTGACGAGATATGACCAGAAGTGTACAGTGTAAGTGTGCACTACGGGAGAGATGGCTTATGAATGCGACAATGTTGGATCTGCGGAGAAATCCGAAACAGGTGCTTCGGGCACTTGATGACAACGAACGGGTCAACCTGACGTATCGAGGCAAGAAAAAGGCGGTTATTGTGCCGTATAGGGAGAAGGGGCAGCGCCAGTCGGCAAGCGACCATCCCGCGTTCGGGATGTGGAAGGACCGCAAGGATATGACGGATGTGGAGGCATTTGTTCGCGATCTTCGCAAGGGGAGGCAGTTCTGATGCTGTTCGACACAGACGTGATCGTCTGGGCTTTACGCGGCAACCGGAAGGCGGCTGATCGTCTTGATGCCGAACCGGCTCTTCATCTGTCGGCTGTGTCGTACATGGAGCTTCTGAAGGGATGTCGTGACAAGGACGACCAGCGGCTGACAACGACGTTCATTCGCGATATGGGTTTTCAGACCGTGCCCATTGACGAGAATGTGTCTCACCGTGCGATCGTCTATATGGAAGAGTTTACGTTGAGTGCCGGCCTTGACCTTGCCGACGCGCTCATCGCCGCCACGGCGGCAGAGCACAAGGTTGCCCTCTGCACAGCCAACGACAAGCACTACCGAAAGATCCCGGGCCTGACGATCGCACGGTTCCGGCCGTAGAAAGTAGAACTTCCGAGCTACACCACTCTACCCGCTTCCTCGCGGGCAATCTCGGCCCATCTGGCAATGCGGGTCACATCGCCTTGAACCGTCATGGGTTCGTGCATGTGGACTTCGACATTGCAGCCTTTGAGCTTATCGAAACCTTCACGGAGCTGTCGGCGCTGCTGATCCTCATCGAAGTGCTCGGAGGACACAATGCTGGCGATCGGCCGCCATGAGATAACGCAGTCGTCCCCGAATGGTTCGGGGTAGCGGGCCGGATCGGATAAGGGGCCTGAGACAACCTTGGCCAAGTTCGGAATCTTGCGGATCAGATCGACCTTGTTATCGAGCGTATCGCAGCACCCATAGGTGATCTTGCCGAATAGCTCCATGATCGGTAGCTGGTAGTTGAAAAGGAACTCCTCGAATTGGGCGGGGCTGACGCCTTCGAATTCCTGGGCATGACTGAAGTAGGCAAGGTCCTTGAGACGGGCCCCATACGAGTTGGGCGCGGGGTCAGGCAACTCATCGCAGTGCGGCGGTGTGAGATAATACCATGAGTCCGCGTTGCTCCAATCACCGGCATCTTCTCCTTGCATCAGGTTGGCAAGCACCGCATCACGCGTGAACGCCATGAAACGATGGATCATCTCCGGGGCATCCAGGAGCAGATACAACAGTTCCTCAATCCCAAAGAGCGTTCCGGGAGCCTCGGACAGGTCCGTGCCCCCCCACACCGGATAGATCGTGGAACACTTGACGTGAACGGGAAGGATGTCGCCGAAGATATCGCGCAGCTTTCCAGCCAGCGGAGGATCGGGATCGATCACCCGGTGCTCGGTCGCCTTCAACCGGTCGAGATCCTCCATCGTCTTCAGCACCGGCATATGCCGCCAGCCACGGCTTTGCTCATCAAACACCCGGTCCGGAGTGATACCCCAAACACCCTCCGGATGCATGAACATCCCGGCCCGCACCTCGACCCACGGGTAGAAGATTCGATCATCACCGAGGCCGGCATGCCAGAGCTGGTGCCGGAACCAGCCCTCGAACCGACGGAGTTCCTCATCCTCCGCCCCGCACGGCGGCAGGTGTGGATGGATCTCACCACCCAGCAGACCAGTATTGCAGTAGACCAGCGGGCGCTCCGACTTCAAGTTGTTGAGTGCCCGCCACCGCGCCACCGCCGCCTGGTTCCGCTCACTGTCACACAGCTCACGGTACTGGGTCGCCAAATCGCGCAGAATGGTTCGATCATGTGATGTGGTCATCGGATATTCCTTCTCTGCTTCAACTTCCCCTGGCTCGCCCCGGGGAGCCTCAGCGTGCCAAGCTACACGAAAACAGCCTCACGAGAAGATCCCCCGGGCTTGCCCCGGGGATCCTCAGGTTGTCAAGCTACACGCGACTCCTCACTCTCTCCTCTGAGCCCGGATGGAGGCAGCGGACAGAGCGGCGCTCAGTTCTGCCTCCATCCGGGCTCAGAGGGGGCTGCCCCTTCTTGTAGCTTGTCACCCTAACGATCCCCGGGGCTAGCCCGGGGGATTCCTTTCCTGAGGGCAAGTCCTGTGTAGCTTGTCACCCTAACGATCCCCGGGGCACTCGACCTTGCGAGAGAGCCGAAGGCAACCCCGGGGGATTCCTGAATCCCTCCCCTACAGCTCCCCACGCGTTTCAATCTTGAACGACACGGCGATCGGCGACGGCACCTTTTCCGGCACGGTGATGCAGAGACCATCGTGGGTCTTTTCCCATGGCAGGCTGCTGCCATCGCCGCCCAGCATCGTGATATTCAGGATATCTTCCTTCGGGAAATCGATGTTGTGGCGCAGGTACGGGCAGATCACCTGTTCGCCCGGGCGGCCCAGTGCGGTTACGTACAGGGCGTTGTCCTTGCAGGTGTAGCGCACATCGTGACAGGTGAAACGGGCTTCATTGTTTTCGTTGAATCCTCCGCCACCATCGGTCTTCGTTGGCCCATCCCCCGCCAGCACCCAGGGGACGGTACCGAAGATGGCTTCGCCGTTGATCGCCAGCCATTTGCCGATCTCCCGCAGGCAATCCTGCGCCGGCTCGGGGATCGTGCCGTCTGCCCGCGGTCCGACGTTGAGCAACAGGTAGCCGTTCTTGCTGACGCGGTCCACCAAGTTGTGGATAAGGCGTTCCGGGGATTTATAGCCGATGCCCTTAACATGTCCCCAGCAGCCACCGGGACTGGCATCGACACAGGTATCCGTCAGCCAATGATGCGGCGTTAGTTTGTTCATCTTGCCCATTTCCAGGTCGTAGAGTCCGGAGAACGGCGTGAGCTGATCGCTCTTGTAGGCCACGGTCACTTCCTTGCCGGCCGCGGCGGCGCGGTTGTAGTAGGCGGCCAGCATGTGTTTGCGATAGCGATCGGGAATGCGGCCCAGCCCGAAATCGAACCAGAGCATATCGGGGTCATACTTCTCGACGACTTCCATCACCTGTCCGTAGAAGTCCTGCAGATACTTCTCGTCCATGTCGGCGTTACCGCGTTTGCGGCTGTAGAGCCCTTCGGCCGCCGGATCCAGCGTGTCGAATGCCTCATCTTTCGGGAAGAAGTTCCAGTTCCAGGCGTGGTGGAAGGTCGTGATGAACTTCATTCCCTGCCCCTTGATCGCCTTTTCCAGTTCGCCGGTGATGTCGCGCTCTGGGCCCATCGCGGCTGAGTTCCAGGGATTCACCTTGCTGTCCCACATGGAGAAGTTGTCATGATGCACGGCAACCGGCCCGGCAAACTGTGCCCCGGCATCCTTGAAGAGCTGAGCCCACTCATCGGCATCAAACTTCTCCGCTTTGAACATGGGGATGAAATCCTTGTAGCCGAACTCCTTGTGATCGCCATAGGTCTTGAGGTGATGTTCGAACTCCGGCAACTCACGATTGTACATGCGGTTGCCATACCAGCTGGCGTTCGGGTTCTTCGTCCATTCGCTGATCCCCGCATACGCCGGCACGGAGTAAATCCCCCAATGCGTATAGATGCCGTACTTCGCATCTTGCAGCCACTGCGGCATCTGATGGCGACTCAGTGAATTCCATGTGGGTTCAAATGTGCTCATGTTGGGCTGTCCTCCGTATTTGCATTATCCGATAGAGAGTAACCCCATTTGTACGCTTTCCACAATGAAGCATCGGTTTATCGTTTTGCACTATACCACTGGAGATCCCTTCAAGAAGCGGGTGGGCTGCCCTCCCGGCAAATACCGGACATCATCCGTTCAGGGACCTCAGTAAACGATGTCATGCGGCCCGACATCGACCGGAATGATGGTGTGGCCCTGGACCAGGAACTCGATGGTGATGCGATAGGAGAGATTAATCGATACGGAGTGAAGCTCCGACAGGCGCCCTTTCAGCTTGTGCAGGCGCAGCGAGGGGTGAAACGGATTTAACTCCAGTAGCTCGAGCGTCTTGCGGTACTGTCCGGTCAGCTCCGGATGCTTACGGATGAAGCGCTTGGCACGCCGCGTGTAGCTCTGCGTGAAGACCAGTTCATACGTCATCGTTCAGCCGCCGCATGTGATCATCAATGCTCCGGTCATCGATCCGCCCTGCCTCGTAATCCGCACGCGTCTCCCGCACCGCCTGGACCAGCTCAGCCTCACGCAGGTCGTTGTACTTCGCCATGGTCATCACCACGTACCGCTCCTTACCGCGTACCGTGATCAAGGCCTCGCCATCGGCCTCCAATGCAGGCACAAGGGCCGAAACCCCATGCTTCTTGATCTCCGCTGCTGCAATAGCACTCATATTCAACTCCTTTACAGTACTTACAATAGTACTTTACATGGAACTGATCGTCAATCAGGGAACTCTCCAGTCCACATCCCAGAGACACAAAACACCCGTGGCTATTCGTGATTCAAGGTATCGCTCCGGAGGACTGCCTGCTATTCCACAGCGACGCGGACGAATCCGGTCACGCTGTCAACGGTGACCGTGTGCGTGCAGGAAGGTTCGACTCCGGGAATGCCGCTGCCTCGCTCGACCCACCCCGCATCCGTAAGGTTGGTCTTGAACCAGATGCCGTAGGTCTTTCCGGCAACGGCCTGCCAGTTAATGACCCAGTCGTCCACCCCGATCATCGCCACTTCGTTGAGCTGGAGCACGGACGCGCGGTTGGTTGGGTTGGTTCCGGCCGTCCCTTCCTGCCAATTTGCAAGGCCGTCCAAATCCGTGTCGGAGAGAACCGTCCGATCATTCAAGCCCAGGCCATACTGCTCCAGCCATGTCGACGTGACGCCATTCGTAAACGTCCAGACACCACCTTCCCAGCGCAGATTCGAGAATTCCGGTACATCTCCCGACCATGCGGGAAGCCCGCTGTCCGTCATGTGGCCCGGCTGCAGCCCGAGATGCTTCACGTCGTCCCAGCTCGCGAGCGCCACACCGTTTCCGTTCGTGAACCCGGAGACCGGCAGCAAAACACTGTTCGTTCCGAGCGCCGGCACGCCCACCGTTGCCTTGAAGGTCGTGGCAGCGGTTGTATTCCATATCTCTGTATCCAACTGGATACCCAGCGTATTGCCGGAAGCGGTCGTCGTAACCTCGAAAGCCAGCTCTCCGCCAACCGGGCCACGCCAGGAGGGATCCCCCAGTTTGCGCGTCCAGAACTGCCAGTGCTGCGCATTATCCGGGTTCAGATACCACCAGTCTTTGCAACCTAGGGCGAAATCATCAATTGTCCGTACTTTCTCGGCCGTTGCCTTGACGCCGCTGGTCTCCAGTTCCGGCGGATAGACGAGGAGTACGTCAGATGCAATGCTAAACGTAGACGTTGGACTGCTGTATGGCAGATCCACATCGTAACCTGCGTCATACTTGACGATCGCCATGGCTGCAAGCATCTCATCCAAGTCATAAACCGGACATTTTGCCTCCCAGTATCCGTTGGTTTCAACGGCTCCGGCATCCCGCCAGAAACGAATGCGCGAGTCGCGTTCGATACCGTAGTAGATGTCGACGGAGACGATCGGATGCGTGGTGCTTGTATCCGGCCAGACCCGGAAACGCGGCACGCCGTCCGGGTTCGTTAGGTCCAAGACCGCCGGCGACGTTTCCGGGAAGTCGAAGGTTCCGGTCAGATGCGTCTTCATCCAAAGCGTCTTGGCGACTTCAGAGTCAGGCCATAGCCGATGATTAAAGTGCGGCGATACGGTCAGGCGCTGCGCAATATTCGTGTCCTGAAGACTCAGCGCCTTGATAACCAGGTCAAAGGGTGCGTTGAAATCATTGGCGGCCTGGACATACAGCGTTGCCGCCGTGATGTCCGGCCAGTAGCTCTGTGAATCCACCGTGCGGATCTGCAGGTCGAAGGCCTCCACGCCGTTCGTAGACCGCGCCGAACCTGGCAGTCCCCACCAATCCTCGTAGAGGAAGCCAGTACCGCCTACACCCGGGCCAACGGCCGTAATACGTGGATCGGTCGCAACTTTGCTGGTCGTGTTTCCACCCATGCTCCAGCCGACGACGCCGAGCTTGTTGGTGTCTACAATCGACTGGTCGGTCAGGAATGTCAGCGCCCTGCGCCCTGCATACGCGTTGTGTATCCAACTGCTGTTCATCGGATGCGGCACATCGTAAAGCGTCGCGCCGTCGTCGTAGACGTCGGGGTCGCACCAATTGTGGAAGATCGCATTGGCCACACCATCGCGGGAGAAGCCGGAAGCCAGACCATCCCAGTCGGAGTTCGGCACTCCGTCGATGAGCGGCAAGGCGCCCCAGTTGATGCTGATCGCTGCATAACCCTGTTCGGCCCAGTACTTGGCCACCGTCGCGTTTGCCCGTTGTCCTCCGCCGTGAATCTGCACGAGTCCCGGCAGGTTGGTGCCGCCATCGGGATAAGCGTAGTACGCCGCCAGCTTGGGCGAGGCGTTGGTGCGCGTACCGGTCCACGGCCCGAGATCATACCGGATCTGCCACATGGAGATTCCATCCTCGACCCAGTTCGTACTCCACTCGGTGTTGAGCGGGTCGTTCAGGATGGCATCGTGATAGGTCGCCCACAGCTCGTTGTCGTCGTAGGGGATTCTGGCCAGTGTGACCGTTCCGGTGTTGGACGAGTCTTCACCATCAAAGGCGGTGAAAGTAAACGCATCGAAGGTAAAGGTCGCGTTGGTCGGCGTATAGGTAAGGTCCGGGGGCGTGCCGGAAAGCGTGCCGTGTGAAGGTTGGCTTTCCACCGTATAGGTAAGATTCGAACCCTCTGGATCGGTGGCAACCAGCGTGAAGGCAACCGGCCCGTTTGTTGGCACGGACACCGTCTGGTCAACAGCCACCGGCCCGTCATTGCCGGGAGGGTCGACAGTCAGAATCAACCGATCTTGATCAGTATCCAGCGAGAGCTCGGCCCCCAGCCCGCTATCACCGGCAATAATGTTGACCGTCGGGTTGAATGTTCCGGCGAACACGGAAGCGTAGTCCGCGAGCACGATGGACACGCCATTCGAATAGTTGTACTCCGAGATGTCGATGTTGTAGGTGGCATTTGACCATGCGGCAACGAACTGACCATTGTTGCCGGCATACAGCGTGCCGGCCTGCAGGGTCGTAAACCCGTTCTCCGAGAGCGTGAACCCGATTGTGTTGTTTCCCTTGTGTTCAATGGCCATGTTGGCGTTGCCAAACGAAGCGCCGTCCACAAAGTTGATCGCCCCGTTGAGCAGGTCGAGCCAGGTCACACTCGCGCCCAGGCTACCGTTGCTGTCGAGCGTCACGGTGGACCCGTTCAGGCGCGCGGTGCCCGGAAAGTCAAGCTGGCCATCTGAGATGACCTCGGTACCAGGATTCAGGAATTGGGTTCCGAAGGAGACCGCGGCGCCCGTCCCGAGATACAGACTGCCGAACAAGCTCTGCCCATTGGTGACCACGGCCCCGGGCCCCACCAGAACGGTATCACCACCGACGGGAACAGCGTTCGGGTTCCAGTTGGAAGCCGTCATCCAGTTACTATCCGGGCCGCCATCATCCCAAGTCTTGTCATAGTCAATAGCACCCATATCCAGGATGATCGTATCGGTCGCATCAGCCCAAACCAGGCTGGCCGCGTAGCTGCCGGCATTGGTGACGACCAGGTTCGCGGTCTGGAACTGGGGATCGGTCAGTGTTGAGCCGGTGTTGAAATCAACCAGTGTCAGGTTCTGCACCGATCCGGTATAGTTAACCATATCGACCACATAGGTCACATTGCTCATGTCCGTACTGAGCATCAGATTGCCGGGAGTCAGCGCCGTGAACCCGGATGCATCGAGATTGAACGTGAAGCTTGGAGTCCCTTTCTGCTCCCACCAGCCAAGCGAAGCGCCTGCACCAGCATCGAACGTTACCGAAGCACTGTTGAAATCATAGAATGAGGTGCCGGCCAGCGTGGCGTTCGATCCCACGTTGAGAGAGGAACCGTTAAAGCGGATCACCGTGTCCGCCGTCAGGGCCGCGGCTCCGGCAAGGGTCAGTGAATCGCCAAGAAAACTGCCTGCGCCCGCTGTGACATCGTAGTCGACCGAGGCCCCGTCGATCAGCACGTCGTCACCATAGGTCGGGAGCACATCTCCACTCCAGTTCGATACACTCGTCCAGAGGTCGCCTGGTGCACCGCCATCCCAAGTGACGTCGTAGCTGGAGCCGGGTAAAGCGGGACCGCCACCTCCTGCAATCGCCAACATCTCATCGGCATAAGCGACGCCAATGTCCCACATGTCATTGGTGCCATTGCCCGTTTCGTCAGTAGAGTAAGCTCCGTCTCCGCTGCCGACATGAACATTGCCGTGACCACCAACCTGACCGTATTCCACCGAGTCAATGAATCCGACATGATCATCAGGATCAGCGACACCAGCCTCAAGCCCCGCCCCCCAGAAATCGTTGCCGGTGATGACGACAGGGAAGTTGGTGGAATGCTGGAGGCCATAGTCATTAGCCAGCAGATCCCTGACCGCCGCGATGAAGCTGTTCAAGCCTGCAACACTGGTTCCGTTCTCGCCCTGCCACCAGATGAGCCCTTTGAAGTTGGGGGTGTAGTTTGTAGCCTCCAGTCCCGCAACAGCGGCAGCCAGTGCGGCCTGAAGCCCTCTCCAACAATCGCCATCATACGAATCCGTTGCCGCCAGATCCCAATCCGAGAAATTTGGATTGACCGTCAAAGCGGATCCATCCACCGCATACTTGATGATGGCCATGGGGTTTGTCGTGAGGTCGATCGCATTCGCCCTGGCGACAAAACCCAGCTCAGGACCAAAGTCGGTGCTGTTGCCAAAGGTCGTACTAAGATGATCTGCCCTGGTAGAGCCTGCCACTGTCTGGGGCAACCATCCCGAATGGTATTGCGTTGATTCAGCGTTGAACGCCTGGAGATGCCATGAACAGAAGAAGAGCGCGTTCTGCGCGCTCTTCTGCTGTGGCGTCAGCGTGCTTACCAACCCCTGCCCATTCGCATTGGACTGTCCTGCAATGATGAAGATATCTACTGGCCGTACGAAGGTCTGTATGAAGAGCCGGGCATTTGCCTGACCTACCGCATAGTGATCGTAGCCGTGGATGTCGGCAGGATTGGTGCGGTAGGGAGCGACCTGGGTATCGAACAGGACCCCTCTTGAATCGGCATCCGTGATCGCCGCCAGGGTGTTGTTGATACGCGTGCCGGAATTGCCGACCGTATTCATGACGAAACCAAAATCATTGCTGCTGATGCTCAGGACGCTGAGATCGGAAGCCAGTTCGTCGAGTATCCCGTTCCATTTTGCAGTGTAGACGGCTTCCGACGTATCGCTCTGGCCCGCTTCCTCGCCATCACTTTCGCCCTGGAACCAGAAGATTCCTCGAAACCGCGGGATGTCACCATTGGCAATGATCTCATTGACCCTAGCTTCCAATGCTGCCGTACTGCCCTGGTAAGTTCCAAAGAACTGTTTCTCGTAAAGCCAGTTCGGGCCCGTGTCGCCATACCAATGGTTAATCTCCATTCCCGGCTGTCCGTCGATCACCACGGTGGGATTGGAGAAGAGACCGGAGGCGGCGAGAGCGTCCTGTACACCATGCCCAAACTGGTAGGTGCCACTGTGGTCGGGGTTGACGGGCCAATACGCATTGGACTGCCCCGTTGCGATGAAGACGTCGACAGTGCTGCTCTGGGCGAACGCACAAGAGAAGACCGACAACGTCATGATCAGTGCAAATACAAAAGTCTTCATAACATATACCTTTCCGTTCATTTCTCTAACTAGAGACTTCAATGATTGATCCGCGTGCAGTCGGGGCTCCGTTGACCTGAAACTTCACTCACAGTCTCGATATTCCGCAAAGGTGGACCGTGGCCTCCGGACGCGGTCGAGCAAAGCAGGCGCCTGTCGCGAGACAGTGTCGAACATCGTACTCCCCTGTCTCTTTGGAAGGCACATCACTTGCACGACGCCGTCCGGAGGCCGACGTCCACCTTTTCCGGTCTCCAAGTTTCCGTCCTGTATGATCCGAGTCCACTCGGCGGCTTCGCTAGCCTGAAACTTCACCGTTACTCCGCTTGCCCTCGAGCCCTACCACTCGGAGAGTGGGGGCTACTCTAGTACGCGCCACTCTCCGAGTGGCAAGCGCCCTCTCGCCAAGTTTACGTCCTGTTTACTCCGGCACCAGCCATTCCGATTCCCGCATTCTGCCTTCCTCTTTCACGCCTGCGCTTCGACGGCAATGCGGTTGTCCCTCTTCTCTACGCTGTGCTCGGTCCCGTTTATGACAAGCGTAAATGGCGCACTACTGACAACGTGGACGCTGTCTCTTCCGTCGTAGATGATATCCGTAACGACGTCCCCAAACCGCAGCTTCCTCAATCCATGTCCGCTCTCCTGGTACAGCCGCCATTCGACACGCCTGTTGCCGGCATCCACTTTGTGGAATCCCAATACGTTCTCGATGAACATGGAAATGGGCCCCAATGCTGACCACCCACAGAAATCCTTGCGGACAATCTCGTCACCGTTGCGAACGCCCGGATAGTCTCGAGTCGGACTGTAGCACTCCCAGACCGTATGCGGTTCCACCGCTCTGTAGGTGCGCAGCATGTGCGACAACAGCTTCTCCGCAGCTTCATCGGCCTCGGCGTAGAAGCCGTATTTTTCAAGCGCCTTGGTCGCCATATACGCGGTAGGCAGCCATACGCCGCCACGCCAATAGTCGCCATCGGGCTCGATAAATCCTTCATGATCCCGCGCTACCGTTGGCCACGGACGTTCGCCGCCAAAGGTCTCCGGATCGGTGATATGCGCCACCATCCTCTGAGCTTGTTCAGGGCTACACATCTCGGCCAGCATGGGCCAGTAGGACGCTGGTGTCTTCACCTTGTAGAATTGATCGCCGTCAAGAGAGATGTCGTAATAGATGCCATCCTTATCATCCCAGTAGTGTGCATTGACTTTGCTCTTTATCGCTTCATATCGCGCTTTCCACTCTGCAGCGATGGCCAGTTCCCCCACCCGCTCTGCCATCCGATAGATGGCCAACGCAGAAAGCCCCTGTTGCGCAATCGCGTCAACCCAAAGACCATGCTTCTCCCTGGGCGTATTATCCATTCCGCTCTCACATCCGCCCCAACGATATCCCAGCTCCGTAGCATGCTTCGCAACAGCAATGCTGCTCCCGCCGGCAAATTCAAACTTCCATCCCCTCTCAATTTCATCAAACCACTCAAAGTGTTTCTGGAGGTACTGTGTGTCGGCAAGAAGGCTTCGAACATGGGCATCATCACCCGTGAAGAGATAGTTGTCGTGCTCTGCCCAGGCAAACAGCGGTGGATTGTCCGGATGCTGAATGCTCAGAGGAAATGAACCATCCTGGAAGGTCTCGGTATGAAAGGGCACGTAGAAGTTGTTGAACGATTCGATTCCGGGAAATCGGTCAGGTGCATATTTACAGAACAGGGCCATGAAGCATGTATCCCATATCCATATGGTGCTACCATGGAAGGCCTCATCCATGTAAGGGGACTGTGGAAGGCCCTCCTGTTCCCTGACATGGTCATAGGCGAGCTCCCACGCTTTCCAGTAAAGCTCAACACACTCCGGTTTCTGAGCAAACACCGGCTGCGGAACCCAATCCCTATTGAATGACGCTCTGTCTTGTGGGTCCATCAAACACCTCGGAGAACAGTGAGAATCAGAATGGCTCCGCTACTACCGGATAACGAATACAGCGCCTTTTGGCGGGGGTGGCTCCATCTCCAGGATCAGGTCATAATTGACCGCATCCCAAGACAGCGTGCCTCCGCTGTGTCCCGTGATGTTCACGGTCGGGCTATTCGACGCCGAATTGAACGTGCCGCCGAGTCCGCCGGCGGAAAAGTCCATCAGAGTGATTGTCGTACCGAGGTACCTGTCATAGCCTGAGATGTCTATATTGAAGGTCTTGTCCGCCCAAGTGGATCCAGCCTCCCAGAGCTGACCAAGATCGAGCGTAGCAAAGCCGCTCGAGGACAGGACGAACCCGAAAGCATTCACGCCCCTGGCTTCAAAGTTCATGTTCGTGTTGCCGAAGGATGCGCCATCGTAAAAAGTGAGATCAGCGCCCTGCAGGTCCAGCCACGAGACCTCCGACCCCATGCTGCCCGTGCCGGTGAGCGTGAGCGTGCCGCCTCCACTAAGACGCCACACACCAGCACGAGCTACCGTCCCCGAGCATACAATCGTACTCGCGGCCGGCAGACCGTCTTCGCCAAACACAACCGTCGAGTTGGTCGCTATCGTTAACGTCCCGAACTCCGCCTGGCCATTCGTCACCGAGAAACCTGTGCCGATCACGACTTCATCCGACGTGCCCGGAACGGCATCAAAGTTCCAGTTCGCGGCAGTCGTCCAGTCGTCGCCGATCCCGCCTCCGTCCCACATGTACGGAACATCGAGAACATAGGCGATAGCCATGTCCCCACCACCTTGGTCATAGGCGTAGTGGACCGAACCGTCTGCGGGCGCACCAGTCACATTCGTGGCGCTGAAGGCCCCGGAAACGGCGCCCCCGGAGTAGTCAAAGAGGACCAGCGTGTTTCCATTTGCAACATCGTAGGCGGTCAGGTCCAACTCCAGTGGACCTTTCGGAGAGAAGAAGCCCACGTCAACCTTCGTGACGCCCCCCGCATCCGCAGTGAACTCCATGGTCCACCCCGATGAGGTATAGAGGCCTGCCAATGAGACCGTCGCACCTGGCTCAAAGGTCGTGCGTTGATTCAGCAATCCATTCTCTGCCAGGCCGGCGCCCGAAGTCGAGAAGTCGAGGATGCCGCCTGTCGCCACGGTCAGGACGCCCCCGGAGCCAATACGGATCGCAACGCCGTTGGTAGAGGAAGTCATGCTTTGACCTGCCGCAATGGTAAACTCGCTCGAGAACCAGGCCGTCCCTTCACTGGGATCCAGAATGACAGAATCGAGACCACTGACCGGGACTGCATCCTCGACCCAGTTGTCAGCTGTTGCAAAGGCCCCGTTGCCATTGTCGTTGTTCCAGGTCTTCGTGGCCCCTTGCCCCGACACCACCATGCACATCAGAGCCACCATACCCGCCTGCATCATCCTGCACATCTCGTTTCCTCTCCCCCAAGGCGGCCAGTGGCCGCAACCAGAGTGGTCAGTTAGTCGTTAGTTAAACCAGGCTTCATAACGTAAGGCACGTCATCCGCAATCCTGTCTTCTACCTGAACTTGAACAGCGTTCCCGTGAGCATGAAGAGCTGGACTTTGTCGGTGGCATCGTCCCACCGCAAAGAGGCGCCGGCATAGCTTCCGGCATTCGATACGATCAGCGTCGCCGTCTGGAACTGGGCGTCGGTCAGCGTGCCTCCCGAGGAGAAGTCCATTAGGTCAATCACCTGCGGGGATGCTGTGTAGTTAGCCATGTCGACCACGTAGGTCGCGTTTGCGATGTCGGAACTCAAGTGGAGCGATCCAGCCGTCAGCGTTGTGAAGCCCGTCGCGCTGAGTTCGAAGTCGAATCGGTTGGAGCCCTTATGCTCGAAGGACATGCCGGCATTCCCGAATGAAGCACCGTCCTCGAAGCTGAGATCGCCGCCGTTCAGATCCAGGAACGTGATGTTTGACCCCAGGCTGCCAGTCCCGGTCAAGTGAATGTGGGCCCCGTTTAGACGGAAGATGCCGACACGATCCATCGTCCCGGCATTGGTTACCACCCCGCCCGACAGATCCTCGCCAAAGGTCACCGTCGAGCCGGCCCCGATGCTCAGCGTGTCAAACTCATTCTGAGCGTTGGTAACCGTATAGCTGGAGCCGATGACCACATCATCTGACGCACCAGGTGCCTGGTCGTAGTTCCAGTTCGCGCCAGTATTCCAGTTATCGTCGCTGCCTCCGCCGTCCCATGTGTAAGGGCCGCCGGGGATGACAAGCTCAATGGCTGACGTCGTTTCATTCCATTGCAGGCTGGTGCCGGGGTACGCACCGGCGTTAGCAACTACGGGGTTGAGATTGTTCTGGAAGAGTGTATCCGTCAGACCGTTATTGCCGGCGAGATCCATCAACACGATGGTGCCTGAGCCCCCTGCATAGGTGGCCATATCCGCTTTGATTGTCTGCCCGACAACCCCATCAAAATGCAGCAGATTGGCGGATAACGTGTCAAAGCCACCAGCAGCAAGATTGAAACTGAGGGTTATGTCTGCAACGTCGTCAAACTGAATCCGTCCCGAGTCCTGAATGAACGTTGCACCGGAATCAAAATTCACTTCCGCACCACCATAGAGTGACAGCCATTTGCCGCCGCTCAGATCGTTCGTAGCTGTTGAGCTCACGTTCAGCGTGGTGTTCTGCAGACGCATGGCACCAGACTGGGTCAGCGTACCGTCGAGATTGATCTCCAACGGACTCGCCGGCCAGTCAGTATCAAGATTCACGGTGTAGCCGCTGTCAATCTGAACGGTGTCGCCACTAACCGGCGCTACATCGGTCGACCAGTTTTCCGCAGTCGTCCAGTTGTTGTCAGCCCCGCCGCCGTCCCACTCATACAGTGGGATGAGAATGACGAGTTCAATGGCCGATGTCGTTTCATTCCACTGCAGGTAGGAGTCGGCGTACGTGCCTTTATTGTCAACAACCAGATTAAGCCCTTGAAAGATCGTATCCGTCAGACCGTTATTGCCGGCGAAATCCATCAACACGTTGGTGCCAACGCCTCCGGTGTAGTTTGCCATATCCGCTCTGATTGTCTGACCCGCATACCCATCAAAATGAGGCAAGTTAGCGGACAACGTGTCAAAACCATCGGCAGCAAGATTGAACCCGAGGGTCATGTCTGCATTATTGCCAAATTGTATCCGTCCGGAATCCTGGATGAACGTCGCTCCGGAATCAAAATTGACTTCCGTACCACCCCCCCAGAGGACCAACCACTTGCCGCCGGTCAGATCATTTGTAGCGGTTGAGCTGACGTTGAGCCTGGTGTTCCACAGACGCATGGCACCAGTTTGGGTCATCGTGCCGTCGAGATTGATTTCCAATGGATTCGCCGGCCATTCGATATCAAGATTCACGGTATAGCCGCTGTCAATCTGGACGGTATCGCCACTGACCGGCGCTACATCAGTCGACCAGTTCTCGGGTGTCGTCCAGTCGTTGTCGCCCCCGCCACCGTCCCACTGGTACGGCGGAATGACGAGTTCAATGGCCGAAGTCGTTTCATTCCATTGCAGGTAGGAGCCGGCATAGGCGCCGGCATTGGCAACTACGGGGTTGAGATCGTTCTGGAAAATTGTATCCGTCAGGCCGTTATTGCCTGTGAGATCCATCAACACGATGGTACCGGCGCCCCCCGTATAGTTAGCCATATCTGCTTTGATTGTCTGGCCCGCATAGCCATCGAAATGCAGCAAGTTAGCGGAGATCGTGTCAAAGCCACCGGCTGCAAGGTTAAACCCGAGGGTCTGATCTGCATTATTGGCAAACTGTATCCGTCCGGAGTCCTGGATGAACGTTGCTCCGGAATCGAAATTCACTTCCGTACCACCACCCCACAGAACCAACCATTTATTGCCGGTGAGGTCGTTCGTAGCGGTTGAGCTGGCGTTCAGTCTGATGTTCCACAAACGCATGGCTCCGTTCTGGGTCATCGTTCCGTCGAGATTGATCTCCAATGGATTCGCCGGCCATTCGACATCAAGATTAACGGTATCGCCGCTGTTAATCTGAACGGTATCATTGGCGGCCGGCGCTGCGCCGCCCGACCAGTTGCCGCCATCGTTCCAGTTACCGCCATCTGCGCCCGTATATGTGATGGCTGCCGCCTGGGTGGCGTCAAACGCTCCGAAAAGACCCAGAACGACGACTGCTGCGAGTGTGATGCTCCTCATGTCTGACTCTCCTTCTGCTGTTCTGCCCGTGTGTGCCGCCCCCCTGTGGGCTGCGAATTTGCTCCGCACCGGCCATGGTCGCCCCGGCGCACACACCTGACCTATACTGTATCTATGGTAACCGAGATGAGATGATGTCGTCTTCCTTGCCATTGACGTTTTTGTATCATTGGGTGATAATTGATCCATGAGTGAAGTGTATCGCGGCAACCGAAGGAGAGCGTACTTCGATCCGGGCAGCCAGTTCGTGGTTGCACGGTATTGCTACACCCGCCACACAAACATGGGGCTGCATGGCCATGACTACGCGGAGGTGTCCTGGATTACGCAGGGGAAGTGCCGTCATATCACGGCAGACCGGGAAGAGAAGCTAGTCACGGGCGACATCCGCTTCATACGCCCCCAGGACGTGCACCGCTTCAAGAGCATTGGTCCGCAACCCATGCACCTGACCAACATCGCCTTTCCGGAAGACATCCTGGAGAGATGGGCACATGACTACCCCTGCCTGGATGGGCGCTTTTTCTGGTCGGATGCCCCTATTCCGGATGGCGTCCACCTGAGCGAGAAACAGCTTGATGCGCTGGAGAATCAGACCGAGCGTCTGGCTACGCGCGTCCATCAACTCTTCTACGTGCACCGCTTTATGCTGAACCTCTTTGCCGAGATCATGCCCCCCGCACCCGACGTACGACACCTTCCCGATTGGCTGAAACGCGGCCTGACGGGACTTGAGGATATCGAGACATTGCAGGGCGGTGCGGCGGCCTTTGCCCGGCTATGCGGTCGATCGCCAGAGCACGTGGCACGGGAATGCCGCCGACTTCTCGGCGACACCCCCACGACGCTCGTAAACCAGGCCCGCCTTGCCGAGGCTGCTCGGCAGCTTCGGATGTCGAATCACGACATCCTCAGCATCATGTACGAATGCGGCTTCACCAACAGCAGCCACTTCTACAGCCTCTTCAAGCAACGCTACGGCGTCACCCCCCGCGACTACCGCATCCATCCCGTCACACCACCAAGTCGCGGTCGTTCGCGTCAGTCGTGATGGATGACTGTGCCCAACTCTTGGTCGCACCACCCGTTCATCAGATCAAGCGTACCTCTTTCTCTGATAGCCCCAATGGAATGGGGTTGAGAGCAATGTAGCACGCAGAAGAAGGGCCTCCCCATCGTAGGTTAATGCTCTGTTGGGGTGGTGGTTGGGGCGGCGGGGCCTTCGGCCCGAAGGGATGCTCCGGGGTACGGCCGATTCTTCGCCCCGAAGGGGCAGGATATACCAGCCCAGGGCAACGCCCTGGGTAACGTACGTTAGACGTATTTAGCCCTGAAAGGGCGGGATATAGGCATGGCGCATTCTCCGAAGACTATATCCCGCCCTTTCAGGGCTAATGCTCTTCTTCTCCTCTTTCCCAGGGCGTTGCCCTGGGCTAGTATATGTCGCCCTTTCAGGGCTGCCGCAATCGCTCGCCCACCACCCCAACGAAGCAGTCACCCAAATTGACGGATCAACGATACTGACTGAAGAATCGTTCTCGTTGGCGCAAGCGGCTTGCCGACCTAGAGCAGCGGCTTGCCCTTGGTGAAGAACTGGACTTCGAACCAGGATCGTCGCCCTGGTGACGCGGCGCTCAGTGTTGCGGTCAACGCCCCGGTCGGGAAGGTGAAGCTCTGCTTGCGCACCGCAAGATCGCGGATCTTGTTCCAGTTGAGGTCGTAGAGACCAACTGTGTCACCGCCCTTGTACCATAGGTAGTGCCCGCTCGGGATCGTGCCGGGCACGATTAGTTCGCGGCCCGCTCCAACCTTGATGGTGAGATCCTGAAGGTGTTTAGCCGTCTGGCGCAGAGGGCGGATGTTGCTCACCGTAACCTTCGCGTGAGTCTTGGGCGGGACGGTGCCGAACCCGGCTTGCACCTTGCGGATGCGGCTGTAGTCGAACTTGGTAGCGGCCCAGCGCCAGCCCCATTTTGAGTGCCCCCAGGCCACTTCGCCTGACGGTATCTCTACATGACGTGTTCCCGTGAAGTCGATGGGGATGGCGTAGTCGCGCTTGTGGTGCTCCCCAATGGAGATCACCAGCACCGCGCCGCTCCCGTCGCCGGTGACGGTGCAGCCAATGCCGCGTGCATCGCTCATATCCAGCAATGTCGCCCACCCGGGACGATCGTCAACATACGCGACCACGGAGGTGGACGCATTGCGGCACACGATATGGAGCGCGCCATCTTTCACGGTCAACTCATGCCCCTGGGCCTGCTCAATGGTCGCCCCATTGGGCATCAGGTCGGTACGTAGGACAGACAGCTGCGGCTCTGCCTTGGGCCACACGTTGTCCCCATAGGCACCTAGATCGCCAACCGCCCCCCAAACGCCGTCAGCCGCCCTGCCCTGCCATGCGCCATCGCTGGCCAGCACACGCGTACCGTCAGCCGTATCGAGATGCAGCGCGGCTGTCACGCACCCCGGGGCACCATAATTGGTCGCCTTGATCAACAGGGTGTTATTGCCCTGGCGGAGATCCGTCAGATCAACGAAAAGCGCCTGATCCCAGCGTCCTCCGGCAAACACCTTCTTGCCGTTCACGTAGGCGACTGCCTCGTCATCCACCTGCACGTAGAGCCTGGCGCGTTTCAAGGCGGCCAAATCAGATACTTGGAACAGATGGCGCACCTCCACCTTTCCCCTTTTTGCCTCACCATTGTGCAGCTCACTCGCAGGCCAGATATGCCGGGCGGCGTGCAGCGGATGCACGGAGAAGTCTGTGGTCGTGCCGGTCTCGTAGGATGCCTCAATGCTCGACTCTTCCTTGGATGTTGGATGTTGGGTGTTGGGTGTTGGATGTTCTATTTTCTCGCTTTCGTCCTCCATTGCCCCCATCACCCGAATCACAAACTCCGGCTCCTGGGCATGGTAGACATTGGAGAGCTCGATCGTTTCACCCACCCGGAGGTACTGCCTCGGGACAACGGGGCCGAACTCCTGGCCGAAGCCCCAGTTGAGTTCACCGCCGGCGCGGCCCACCATCCGTAGCGGAACGACGCGTCCCATGCAGCTCACAATCTCCGGCCGAAAGAGGACGTCGGTGGCCCGTTGGTTGTTTCGTCCGGCCGCACCACGGTACTCTCCGTATTCGCTCGCCATTGCCTCGCGGACCTCAGGCGCGACATCCGGCAGCACGGCCCGCCAGTCGGCGATCAGATTCTCCACCTCAGGCACCATACCGTGGTTGGCCAGGATCTCAGGCGTCACGCCGAACATTGGCCACGGATAGGAGACGTTAAAGCTCTGCCCCCCTACTCCGACCATCTGCCCGGGCTTGTAGAGGATTTCGTAGGGCCCTGTCGCCTGGCGGATGTCGCTATGCAGGTAGAGTGGCAGACTGGCGCCGCCCGCTACCCCCGCCCGGGCATGGTTATTGAATACCTCCCGGGAGCTGCGGAACCAGTACTCGATATGGAAGGGCAGCGGCCGTCCACCCGAGGTGTTGCTGGTACTTGGCAGCTTGAGACCAGAGCTCAACAACCAACTGAACTTCCCCGCTCCCCACGGCCTGTCCTGATGAATCTCCAGCGCATCGCACTCGAGGTGATCCACGTTGTTGCGACTGCAGAACGCCGTCCAGCGGCGGATCGTCTCCTCAAAGAGCTCGGAATCACAATCGGGAACAAGCGCCTGGCCATAGCCCCGGACCATGCCGTCTGTGACTGTACCCGCAGGATGTGCGGCGGCTTGCGTACCCCACTCGCCTCGACGGCACTGCTTTAGAACCCAGACATCCCCATCGGCATGCGCCACCACCCCGGCATTGACCAACTCATCCCCCACAAGGAACATTTGCAGATTCATAAAGTGGGGCATCGTGTCTGGCCCACGCCAGGCATGCCGGACGACCTCTGGGTATTTCGATCCCGGAGTCGGACGAAGGTAGAGAGTGCCATCCCTCGCCCCCGTACCCCTATCAAGTGTACCACGCACCCACCTAGCCAGCCCCGGATGGATGCCATTCCTGACGTAGTCGGGATCATTCCGCCCGATCGAGATGACGGTACTGTGCACCGCGAAGCTCATGCCCTTCTCACGTAGCGCGGCCGTGTAGGCGTTCAGGTCTCTCTCTCCACGGGGAAACACGTTCGTGTTCACGTGCAGGTAGGAGTTGTTGGCCGGCCAGTACTCGCCACGCCAGGTGTCCGTGTGGAGGTAGACCCGCTTCATCCCGAGTTTCTGCGCCCACTCGGTCATCGTGTCCAGTTCCGCGCGATCCTTAGCCCCAATCACCAGACAGCTCTGGTCGGAGAAACGCTCTTGCCAGTCGCGCAGCCACGCCCTGGCTCTCTCAAGCGTCCACTCACCTTCAACCTTCGGATGCGGCAGCCCGTCCCGCACCCACATCCGCAACAGGTTCTCGTCAAACTCCGCGTCATTGGCCGGCGTGTGAATCGCAAACGCTCCCAGCGGATTGCCGGCGCGGCCGGGTACCAAAGCCACCCAATCGTCATCCGCTCTCGTCGCCCGTTCTCGTCCACCGGCCGCGGATCGGCTTACGATAGCGGGCGACGAGAGCGGCAGACGAGAAGGAGGAGGCAGAGCGGATACCCGCTTGCTCTCTGCCCCCTGACTCCTGACTCCTGATTCCTGACTCCTGTCCCCCGTCCTCCCCCAGATCCACGGCCACGACATCCCCTTGTCGCCATGAGTCGGCACCGTCATGTAGTCCAGTCGCGTCAGCGTGAACCGACTCCCCCGAGTCAGCTGAAACGACAGTTTCATCAATGTGCCGGGCTTGGGCTCGACAACGTCCGTGATGCGCAGAACCAGGTAGGTGTCGCGTGGCTGAACGGCGAAGGTGATGCGGTAGCCGTGGCCGGATGCCATCAGCACATTGCCATCAATAGCCACCTCGTCGAGCTGTGCCGTCTGCAAGCTGACGCCAGCGTCTCGGTACTCGATGTTGAACGTCCCCGCCTGCGTTCCTGTCGCGGGAAAGACATCGCGCAATTGCAGGGACGCTGCTTCGCCGCTTGCGTGCGACATGACGCCCGCGATGGCGAGCGCCGCGATGCAGAGCACTGACCTGAGACGCGACCCACAGTTTCGATATTCCGCAAAGGTGGACCGTGGCCTCCGGACGCGGTCGAGCAAAGCAGGGGCCTCTCGCGAGACAATACCGAACATCGTACTCCCCAGTCTCTTGGATGGCTCATCACTTGCACGACGCCGTCCGGAGGCCGGCGTCCACCTTTCACGTCTCAACGTTTCACCTCTGAATGATCCAAGTCCACTCGGTGGCGAAACCATCCTGACCACAAGCCTGCTCATACCCCATCCTCGTCCCATGGAAAGGAAACCCGCATAGGCGTCCCCGACGTCATCATCTGCAGCTCCATCCAGGGCCCGGTGGCAGCCTGCACGCTTACCGAGTTCATCCCGACTTGTGCGGCCAGGTCGTTGACCGGCACATCCAGCTGGCCAACATGATGCCAGTTCGGATCGAAGACGTCGACAGCATCCGTGCCATCGAAAACCAGGTAGTTGCCGGTATCAACGCTGCCGGCGATCTGCAGACTAGTATCGTTGATCGTGACGACGGGATCTTTCAACGGCACCGGCTGCTCTGCGAGTGCCGTCATGCGACGAATGCGTACGGACACCTGCCTGTTTGCCGGCACCATCCCGAGCCCAATCCGGCATTGTGCGACTTTGGCATAGTCCATGGTCTTTGTACCCATACGCCATCCCCAATCGGCACGTGCCCAGGAGACCTCGCCGCATGGAATCTCGACGGTACGCGCACCCTCGAAGTCGATGGGAATCACGTAATCACGACACCCCTTGCCTTCCAGCTGCACCAACACCAGCGCGCCGCTGCCGTCGCCCTCCAGTTCGATACTCAACCCGCGGTTGGCACTCAAATCAACCCGCAGCGGGTATTCGGTCAAGTCTCGCACATGATAGATCGCTTCGGGACTGCTGTTCTCGGCCGACAACAGGCCTGCGAATGCGCTCGGAGTCAGATCGATGTTGTCACACCCCACTGCCGAGACCGACGACGCCTCGTTGCCTTCAACAAAGAAGTCCTTGTCGTCAAATACGCTCTCCGCATCAACAGAGACCGCCGAGGCGGGGACGGCCTCCAACGTGGAGTCATACGCCGGCAAAACGCGCAGCACGAATGAAGGCCGCTGCGCATCAAACGCATTCGAAAGCTCAACCGCTTCCCCGGGACGCAGAAACTGGCGCGGAGAGAGAGGCCCATACTCCTGCCCCAGCTGCCACTTGATGTCACCACGCTCACGCGTCATCACACGCGTCGGAACAAGCTCATACCCGTCGTCGCGTCGCTCCACGGCGTAAACCGTATCCGACACCCGATGGTTGCTCGCCTCGGGCATCGGCCAATTCGAAACACCCAGCGAATCCTCGATCAAGGCATGTTGCGCGTCCGTCAACTGCTGACAGGCCTCTTTCCAGTCATGCAGCGTACCCAGCAGAGCCTCGGTCTGTCCGTGCGTGGCAAGCATCTGCGTCGTGACCCCAAACATCGGCTCCGGCTTGGAAATCCCCATCGCCCCACCCCAGTGCCCCTGGCTGAGGAAGAAGTTGGCATCGAGCATGGTCGAAGCGGGACGCGACGCGGAGTCCACCTGGAAAGAAACCAGCCAGTTGCCGTGTGTGAACCCGCACTTGCCGCGCAGTGCCTGCTGGGTGCTCTTGAAGCGATACTCGAAGAAGCATCGCGGTGCACTCGCACCGCTATCGTGACCGCTGATCCCATGATCCATCTTCTCGTAGATGCGCTGGGCAAACTTGATGTAGCCATAGTTGCCGTCGTAGCAGTGAATCTCGGCTCCATCAAATTCAGCATGCGTAATGCGGCATTCGTTGAGCAGGCTCGCGTAGTTGTCCGCGATCTCGGTGAGCAGGTCACTGCTGTTGTCCGGCACGAAGTTCTGCGCATAGGGAACCACGAGGAACCTGACGGCACGATCCGCCCCATGAGCGGCCGCGGCCGTGTTATACGCACCGCGCTCGCAGCCCGACAGGAGCCAGGAGCCGTCAGCCAGTACATCCATTTTTCCCGGCACGATCAACTCGTCCCCGACGCGGAGCACCGTATCAGCCAGGTGCCGCCTCTCGGACAGCGGCCATGTCATGCCGGCGTCGGGGGCCACCAGAAGATTGGTCGATTCGGCCTCAAGCGTAACCTTCAGCGTGCCACACCCCCACGCGGCCAGATCGGAATGCGGGTGCGAACCAACATAGACCGGATCATACAGGCCGATGCCGCCGCTCACGTAGTGGAGCGCCAACCGAATGCCCCGCTCCGCCAAGTGGTCTGAGTACGCTCGCAAATCGGCACGCCCATTCGGAAAGACCTTCGGGTTCAGCGCCCAGTTGACGTCCGTCATGGGCCAGAACGGGTCCGGTCGCCACGTATTGGTGAAGATGTATATCTCGTCGATGTTTGCCTTCTCGGCATACGGCACCAGGTCGTAGAGTTCTTGCAGCGACTCACCGTTCACGACCATCTGACTGCGCTTCCCAAACGTCGCTTGCCAGTCGGCCAGCCACTGGCGGGTATAGTCAAGGTCCCACGCCCCCCCGGTATTCGGATGGGGCTGATTCTCATTCACCCAGATATGCAGAAGCGTCTCGTCATGTTCCTCGTCCGATTCGGCTTCGAACAGAGCAAAAGCGCCCGGGGGATTCACTCCGAAATGCTTCGACGGCGAAAGCCATGAGATCCGGCGCACACCCTCCCGTTCGCTGAACGATCCCATGTAGTCCAACTCAGTGAACTGCAGGGGCCTGTCGGCGGGAGCCGTCACGTGAAGACTCATCCCCGGGCGATCCGCGATTCCCTGCCACGATTCGATAGTCAGCGTCGTGTAGCGGTCATGCTCAGCAAGGGCAAACGCCACCCACACCGCACCATCTGCCGTCGCCGCACGCAGGACGTCGCCTTGTACGTCCGGCAGCAAATCTCTTTCTCCGCCTTCGTCACGAACCGAAAATGTCGCACCTGCGGTTAGTATACTCATCTGAAACTCCTTCGTCGCTTCACGCCTATCGTCAGACTACCACGCGGAGCGTGCTGGCTACTCTGGTGCGACCCACTTAAAACTCGCGAAGACCACCTTCGTGATGTCTGCGCCGGGCTTGGGTTTGATCGCAATGCTGTCAATGTCAGACCAGGCCCCCAGGGCATGGCCATGCGCACTGTGTTTGAGCTGCTCCGCCTTGATCGTCATGGCCTGCCAATCATCGGAGGCCGTGATGGCCAGATCCGTGACGAAACCGCGATCTGCAGTGAGCGTCAACGCCTGCGGTTGCGTGCAGTAAAACTGAAAGCTCAGGGCGGCCCCTTCTGGCGCCTTCCACTTGGGGTCGCTGAACTGCGTGCTCGACGTCCCCCAACGACTGTCTAGCGGTCGGAAGCCCTTGATGCCCCCCACGCCTTCCACCGGCGCCACGTTCTTCCACATTCCTGTGCCTTCGGAAATCACGTCCGATCGTCTGTCCGTCGCCACGGCGTCGCCAAGGCTGGAGGGAATGGCGGCTTCAAAATCGGAGGAGACGACGCAGTTGTTGTCGTAGCGGATGCTGGCGAAGCCGAAGACATAGTCGTCCACGTTGAGCACCGGCAGTTTTGCCACCCAAGTGTCGCCGTCTCGCACAGCGTTCGCATCACGCCACGCCCGCCCGAAGCTGACCGGGTTCTTCAGGGCGTAGTAGGCCTTGAGTTCTGTGATTCGGCCGGGGGAAGCCGGGGTTATGCGGAACTCCGGCACCCCTTCGCCATCCAGCCCGATCTTGGAAACAGGGCGTTCCGGCCAGAAGATATCTTTCTCGAGCACATGCTTCTCCAGCCAGAGCTTACAGTCGTCACCCAGCTTCTCGGTGTTGTGGTGGCCGCGTGCCTGGATGGCAAAGTCCCACGGGATGCCCGGCTTAAAGGCCTTGAAGGTATCGCAACCACGTTCATGCCCGCCGTGATGGTCGTTCGATCCATTCAACCACAGGCTGGCCGCGGTGATATACGGGGCATGTGCCTGGGGCGCAACGGCGGACAGGTAAAGTTCGTGCCCAGGCGTCTTCCCAGGTTCTTTATACGGGTTGTTATGCTTCCACACCCCGCGATCACGGTAGTAGTTGATCCAGCCAATACCGAAATAGGCGACAACCGCCTTAACCCGCGGATCCATGGCCAGGTTCCACATGATCGTGCCGCCGTACGAGTAGCCCTTGGCACCGATGCGGTTCGGGGCCACTTCCTTCTGGGCAAGCAGGTAGCTGAGTGCCCGGCGCTGAACCGCGTTCCACAGATAGTGCGACGTGGCTTTGGGATCGGTTAGCTGAGTGCCGTCGGGCATGCGGTCGTAGATAAGGCTGTAGCCCATCTTTCCCGCCTCCATGTGCCCATGCGCCAACGTTTCGGGATACTTCGTGTAGTGGGCACGGTTCGTAATGCCCGAGTAATCGTGCGACATGACCGCCCAGCCATCCTGGACGTACCCCATGTCCGGGCGCGGCCCACCCATCCAACCGTGCACGTCCATCAACCCGGGTGCGTTCTTTGCACCGGCCTTGACGGCGTACTTGCAAAACACGCGAACCTCTGCGCCGTTGATGTAGGCACTAATGTAGGCGTCTTTGGTGTAGATGCCGTCAGCTGTGCGCTCGCTAACGATCTCCTCCTTGAAGGCCCCGGCATCCGGATCGTAGTCCCGCCAGACTTCGGGTGGCGTGGGTAGCGACCCCTGCAGAACGCCGGGGCCACATAGCAGGGAAACCGCGACCATCGTTACCAAGCGTGTCTTCATCCTGAAATATCCCATTATCGATTCCTTCGTTGTCGGATCATAGCGTGTTGTATGGACGCACAGAATGCACGAATCACAAACCGGGATGCACGCGTGTTCTGGGGATGGTCATTTGCGTCTGACGACCAATGACTACTGACGCGACGCGCTCCCCTACCGCACGATCAGGATTGTGCCCTGGATTGGGACGATGTGCAGGATCAAACGGGACTCGGCAGCATCCCAGGAAAGCGTGCCGCCCTCGTGACCGGTGATGTTAACGGTGACGCCATCGAACGTATCGGTGAAGTTCGCGTGATGTGAATCCCAATCGATCAACGTGATGTTCTGTCCCCGTTCCCGGTCGTAAGCCGAGATGTCGATATTGTAAGTGGCATTGGACCATGTGACGCCGTTGCCGGACCGGAGCGACACGGGGTGCAGCGTCGTGAATCCGGTCTCGTTCAACGTGAAACCAAACGTGTTGTTTCCTTTGTGCTCCCACATGTGAACCGTGTTTGTCGCGCCGGCGTCGAAGTTGACGGTTCCATGGTTAAGATCGAAGAAGTTGTTCACGCCACTCGTCAGCGAGCATCCGGCACCCACGTTGAGGGTAGCCCAGTTAAAGCGGAGGACCCAGCTCGAGTGGAGGGTCGAGTTGCCGGTGAGATTCACCGTCACGCCACCGGGAAGGTTGCCGCTACCATCCCATTCAACGGTATCCCCATTTGAGATGTGAATCATGTTACCAGCAGCAGGCACCACATCGCCCCGCCAATTCACCGCATTGGTCCAGAATCCATCCCCCGCTTCGCCATCCCACAGCGCATCCACAACGTTTAGCTGAACACTACTTAGTGCATCATTCCACGTGATCGTCGACTTCGGATACTCGGCACCGTTGGTCACAATCCGAGTCGACCATAGGAATTTCTCGGGGGTCACACCTGCCCCATCCGTCGTAAAATCCAGTAGCGTAATCACGCCCGGTCCGCCGGCGTAGTTCGTCATGTCGACGATATAGGTTGCATTCGACATGGTCGTATTATGATGGGCGGGTACATGGAGCGTTCCAGGCGTGAGCGTGGTGAAGTTGGTAGGCCCCAGTTCAAACGTGAACGTGTTATTGAACTTCTGTTCCCACGAGCTCATTGTCGCCGCGGCACCGTTCTCGAATGTAATGTCGGCCCCGCTGAGATCCCAGAAGCCGCCGGACAGCGTCGAACCGGGACCCACATGCAAGTTGGCACTGTTCAGACGAAGTGCGCTACCGGACTGCGCCAGGTCCGATCCGCCGCTAAGCGTCACAGTCAACCCGCCGGGCCAGGTGCCGATATCTGATATAACGCTGTCACCGGTCGCGATAGTCACGGTGTCGTTACCACCGGGTATTCCTCCGGTCCCGCTCCCATTGCCATCCCAGTTGTCGGCCGTCGACCAATTCGCGTCAGAACCACCGCCATCCCAGGAGACCGTCGCCCCCTGCGAAGCCGCCGACAGCACCAACACTCCGAACATCACGACTGCGTTCAAGTATCTCATTCGCCTCATCTCTTCCAAACTTCCCCACTTCTCTGCGGCCCTTGCCCCTGCCCCCCCCCGTAGGACGGACATCTTGTCCGTCAGTGGCTCCTCGCTACGAAAGACGGGCAAGAGGCCCGTCCTACGGGAGCAGAGCTCATCTCCGGTTGTGCGTTCAACGCCCCTGGAAGCGCCCTATGCGGTTACTTAAACAGGAACACCGATGGCATGTTCGCGTCGACCGTAAAAATCAGCTGCGACTCATCCGTATCAAACGTAAGCGATCCGCCACCCCCGGTTACGTTTACGGTAGGATTGAAGGTGCCGTCGAACGGAGCCGCGTGTGAACCAAAATCCATCAGCACGACAGTCTTTCCGTTGACCACATCATAGGCAGACATGTCGATGCTGTAGGTCACGTCGGCCCACGTGGCCCCGGACCCGCTCTTCAGAATGTTCGGGGTCAGTGTCGCGAATCCCGTTTCGCTCAACGTGAAACTGAACGTATTGTCGTTCCTCTGTTCCCAATCATCGACCGTGCAGATGGCGCCGTCTTCGAAAGCAAAATCGGCATTGTCCAGATCCCAGTGCGTGCCACCAATACTGGTCAGTCCGGAGCCGGACGCGACATTGATGGTGGCGTTGTTGAGACGGATAACCTCGCTTGCGGTCAGTGTTGAATTGCCGGACAGGTTAACCGTGAGGCTGCCCGGCAGGTTCCCAGAGCCCGCAGTCTTGTTCCATTCAACGCTATCTCCGTTCGTGATATAGACCGGATCTCCCGCAGCAGGCAGGACGTCCCCGGACCAGTTCGCGGCGGTGGTCCACAGGCCATCCCCGGCATCGCCATCCCACGTCGGATACATGACATTCAGCACAATGGCTTCCTCTGTATCATCCCACGACAGATTGGAGCCCGTGAAATCCCCACGGTTCAGCACATTCAGGGTTGCAGTCTGGAAAGCTGTGTTATCCATCGTGGCATAATCGTTAGTGAAATTCACCAGCGTAATGGTCCCCGTTCCGCCCACGTAGCTGGCCATATCCACCGTGTAGCTCGCATTGGCTATGCTGGATCCGCCGCCGATCCGGAAGTTACTCGGCGTGAGTTCCGCAAATCCTGCTGCCCCCAGTTCAAACGTGAAGGTACAATTGTCCCGCTGTTCCCACTCTGAAAAGGTACAGATGGCGCCGTCCTTGAAGATGAGATCTCCCGAACCAATGTCCCAGAACGTGCTGCCGCTCAGCGTGGAACCCGACCCAACGGTGATCGTCGCGTTGTTAAGGCGAAGGACGTTTACAGCAGTCAAGGTGGAGTTGCCAGTGATATTCACGGTGAGACTACCGGGAAAGCCCTGCCCCGTTGAACCGTCCCAGCTTACCGTGTCACCGTTGCTAATGGTGACCGTGCTGCCGGCGCTCGGCAGGGCGTCGCCGCTCCAATTGGTCGCCGTCTTCCATTCACCGTCGCCCGCTTCACCATCCCACGTCGGATACATGACATTCAGCACGATGGCTTCCTCCGTGTCATCCC
>CAZCDU010000020.1:33430-51514 GCA_964497125.1 uncultured Victivallales bacterium
CCATCCCACGTCGGATACATGACATTCAGCACGATGGCTTCCTCCGTGTCATCCCACGACAGATAGGAGCCCGTGAAGTCGCCACGATTGAGGACGTTCAGCGTCGCGGTTTGGAAATTCGCATCGTTCCCCCTGCCCTGCGCATCAGTCGTGTAGTTGACCAGCGTGATCGTTCCCGTGCCACCGGTGTAGGCCGCCATGTCAACGGTGTAGGTCGTATTCGCGAAATCCCACGATTTCGATCCGTTGCCGAACAGAAATCTGTTTGGGGTAAGCGTCGTGAATCCGCTGGCGCCGAGATTGAAGGTGAACGTATTATCGTCCTTGTTCTCCCAGTCATCGATCGTACAGATCGCGCCGTCTTCGAACGTGATGTCAGCATCATCCAGATCCCAGTGCGTCCCGCCCGTACTCGTCAGCGTCGAACCGGCCCCCACTGTGATGGTTGCGTTGTTCAGGCGGATCGCACCACCACTGGCCGTCAGCGTAGAATTACCACTGAGATTCACGGTGAGGCTACCGGGCAAGCTCTGACCCGTTGAAGTGTCATAGCTTACCGTGTCGCCGTTTGAGATGACGACCGTGTCGTTGGCGACCGGCGCCTGGTTCTCGGGCCCACCCGTCCAGTTGTTACCGGTCTTCCATTCGCCGTCGCCCCCACCTGCATCCCAGGTGACGGTTGGGTCGATATTGAGCTTGATGGCCTCAGCCGTATCGTCCCAGAAAAACCGGGCCGTGTGTGAGCCGGGGTTGTTGACAATCAACCCGCCAGCGCCCTGAAACGTCGAATTGTCCATATTTCCCCAGTCGGTAACGAAATCAACCAGGGTGACGATTCCGCCACTACCGGTGTAGCTGGCAAGGTCCGCCGTGTAGGTCGCATTGGCTATGGTTGCCCCACCACCCATACGGAACTCATCGGGAGTGAGGGCCGTGAAACCCGACGCAGAAAGCGCGAAGTTGAACGTGTTGTTACCCTTCTGTTCCCACCGATCCACGGTTACAATAGCTCCGCTCTCAAAATTGAGCGTCCCGTTGTTCAGGTCGAACCATTTGTCAGAAGCAGTAGTAAGTGTACAGCCCGAGCCAACATCAATGGTGGAGCCGTTCAAACGGATCACGGTAGTGACAGGTTGCAGCGTCGAGCTACCGGTTAGGTTGATCGTAACGCTGCCGGGTAAGTTGTTCTCGTGCGAAACGGTATCGCCCGTACCAATGTTGAGAATATCACTCGCCGACGGCGCCTGGTTGGGATCCCAGTTGTTAGCCGTGCTCAGCAACCCATCGCCACCGCCGCCATCCCAGTCGAGTGTGGCCGCGTGCGATATCGCCGTCATCGCAAGCAGTGCCACAGCCATCAATTCCACAAACGTTGATCTCTTCATCGGGACCTCCTTGGCATATTTCAGGATATGACTGTAGGCACCCCCAAAGCGGGGGACGACACAACGTTGTCCCCGACAACAGAACACCTATCTCTCCAAATATCTAGTGCATTCCCCTACACATTTATACCGCTATCAGACATTTTACTACCTTTCCCCGCTCTAGTGAATGCACGCATGTCTCATTTCGCATGCACGCATGATGTTCGTGCTTCACCTGTAATCCATGGCAGACTAGCGAAGCCGCCAAGTGAGTTCGGATTATACAGAGGTGAAACAGGGCAAGGTAGGGCGAACCGTCTCGGTGAGCCGTGAGCAAGTGGAGGGTGATAGGTGTAGCAATTCTGAGCGAAGCACGTCGCTGCATCCTGTCTCACACTCCCCTTGCTCCGGCTCGGCAGGGACGCCTCGCCCTACCCCACGCGCATGCAGAGGCCACGTTTCACACAAACTGGGCCCGAGCGCACTCGGATCCTCCGTCGCTGGAGTAGCTATGGAGGACAAGTCATACAGAGGTGGAACTCGAATGCTGCGGATCTGAATTCTAACGAATCCAGCTACGGGAGAGATAGAGAAGAGGCGGGAGTCGTTAGAATTGCCGTGTCACTCCGCTGCCAGGCGGAACCTTTCAGCGTAGCGACTGGGTGGGCAACCGACACGGTTGCTGAACAGGCGGCTCAAGTAGTAGGCGCTGCTGAAGCCACAGCGTTCGGCTATCTCGGCAACCGTAAGACTGGTATTCGTCAGCATGACGCGGACCTCGTGCAGCCGTGCGTTGATTGCATACTCCTGGGGGGCCACGCCTGTCACTTCTTTGAAGAGCGCCGTGAAGCGGCCACGGCTCATATTGACCGTCTCCGCGAGATCCGCAACCACCCATGCATGCGCAGGGTTGCGATCGATCATCGCACAGATGTCACGGATCAGCTCCTCGCCATGCGTATCGCGAGGCGAAGTCGAGGCCTCAGCATCCCGGGCTACCTCGCGGGCCAACTGTAGCATCAGTACCGTTCTGTAGGCCCGCGTCGCTGAGCGCCAATGCTCATGGGCATTGCGCTCCTCGGAGCGTATACTCAAGATGCTATCCATGACCGGTTGCGGGTTTGCAATTGTGAACCCCTGGTTCAGCGGAATCCCCAACTTGCCCAAGCGAACCTCGCTGCCCGCCGGAAACGCGACGTGATCGCAGAGCACCGGTTTCTCCGACGACGCAATCCCCTGGAACCGCTGAGGCACATTGGGTGGATAGAGAATCGCCGATCCCGCCGCACGCGGCCCTTCACCATCGCCATCCAGCAGACTGATCTCGTTTCGGAAATGGAAAAGATGGATCGCTTCATCCCCAGCGCCAAAAGGCCGGTCATAGATGAAGTCCGTTTTGAACCGCGAAGCGTACCAGGTTGCATCGAGCGGAGAAACGCCCTCACGAGGCTTCATTTTTCTTTTCGGCATGACGCCAATATGTGACATTCGTGCAGGCGTTGCAACGTAAATGCAAGGAGTGACTGTGCCAGCAGGACGGAGCGAATCCCCCACAATCTTGACCATCGCCAGCGAGGTACATCGCTTTACCAGCGTCGTAGGACCCCATCATGATGCGCCCCTGCACCTGATTCTCAAAGGCATTGGCGATGCAGCACTGCGGCAGCGCATCTCCGTCCCCATCGAATTCCTGGACAAGAAGCAATGCCGGCTTCTCAAGGACCCCAAGCACCAGCCCCCTGCCATGCAGCTCGGCCGGATCGCAGGTGTCATTGTAACAAGCGAGTACGTTGACGCCGTACTGGATGGCATTGGCACGCGGTTTCCCTGCGTCACGGTTACGCGATCCATCCGTCCGCGGGATGCTGACTCTGCCGGCCCCGAACACCTGCATGGCGTTGAGCGGCTGGTGAGATATCTTCACCAGCTGGGGCACGATAGAATCGGCTTTGTCAGTCTCAACCAACGTTTGCCATGGGCCATTGAGCGATACTCGGGGTATCTCTACGCCATGAACAGCCTTGGGCTTGAGATGAAGCCGGAAGCGGTTCTCAACGTGACCGGCTCGTTAATGAGCGACAAACAACTCGCGGAACCCGTTGTGGCGGCCACGCAAGCAGGCATCACGGCATGGGTATGCGTCTCCGACGGGCTGGCCCGGGAGATCTGCCTTCATCTCTCGGCAGCAGGATTCAGCGTGCCACGGGACGTTTCCGTCACCGGGTTTGACGGCATTCGCCATCTCCCGGACTGTCCCGCACTAACAACCATTAGCGTCCCCTGGCAGACGATCGGTGAGGGAGCCCTGGCCACGATGCTCGAACGTATCGACAACCCATCGACCCCCGCCGTGCACCGCGAGTACATCGGCTCATTCACAGAAGGCGCCAGCACCGCCCCGCCGCGCAAGAAGCGCAAGAAGGGCAAGTAGCCAACGGGAACCAAGCTCACCCTACACAACAAACCGTGTAGGACAGGCTTCTCCGGTATTCCGGAGAGCCTGTGCCTGCGGCTACGGGTATGCTCACACCGATTTCAAGCCATCCCGATACGTCTCCCACACCCGGTTCAACAGCTCGTAGTCGCTTGCCTCGAACCGTTCCCGTGTGGTTTCGACGCCGGTGACGTAATAGGTGCAGGGGTTGCCGATCGAGGGCTGAAACTCAGCGTACTCGCGCCAGGCTTCGAGAGACGGCATGGGGTGCTGATCGGTGTGGACCACGCAACCCGGCGCCACGCGATGGGCGATCTTCGCGCGCTGCTCCATCTGCGGCACGATGCTGCGGGCATCGGTGTAGATGTCCTGCAGTCGCAGCATGTCAACCACATCGTTGAAGTAGGGGTTGAAGGTGTGACTGATGATCAGCGCATCCTCCTTGGCGGCCTTGGCGGCGTCATAGTAGAGCTTGATCATGCTGTGCAGGCTCTCCACGCCCCACAGCGTCTTTTCCTCGCGCGGCGTGATCGGCTTGGTCCCACGGTACTTTGGAATGAAGTGCGTGTAGTCGAACTCAAACCCGTCGGCATCCAGACCTTCCGGCGAGAGCAGGTAGTGAATCTTCTCCTTCACGCGTGCCGCGTAATCCGGATTCTGCGGGTCCGCCGTGTAACGCCAGTTCGCGTCAGTCAGCGTTGGTGCCGGTAGCGGATAGTCTCGGCGCACCTTCTTGATCTCACGCTTACAGGCCGGGTAGAAGACGTCCGTGTCGATTTCCAAGACGAACAACGCCTCTTCATCGACATACATGTGCTGCTCAATCGGTACATCCTTGCCCTTGGAGGAGCGGCAGTAGCTCCAGGGCGAGGCCCACAGGATGACCTTGCGACCCTTGGTATGCTGATCCTTGATGAAGCCCTTCAGGTCGGGCCAGAGATCCTCCGCTACGTCCATCGCGGCGCCATTCTGGAACCAGCGGTTATCAATGATCAGAATCGTCGGATTGACACCCTTGGACTCAAGCGTCGCGAGCATCTCCTCGTAGGCCTCCTGCGAACAGAATCCGTCAACGTTATCGTGCGACCAGTCGTCATGCTCGCCACTGAAGAAATTCTCCCAGCGATTGGAGTGGAAGACCTGCTCACCCCACCCGCCGAAGATCGGCTCACGCCACCAGCCGGGCAGCTCACCGCGGTCGTTAGCCGGCAGGTAGTTCAGCTCCTTCAACGTTTCCATCTGCGCATCCAAAGCCTCGAACACATCCTCGCCCGTCTCCTGCAGCGCAATCGTCGGGCTCTGCCAGGAGCCGTCTACTTCGGTGTATCCGCCGTAATCAACCGAGAGGCCAAACCCCTCGCCGCCGGCATAACGATACCCCATGAACCCCGCTTCGCCCGGGGCGACGCAGAGGCCGAGACTAACCCAGTTCTTGCGTTCACGGTTGCCCATGAGATAGAGAAACGGCGCCGGCGTGGCCAGCCAGTCCCCGCCAAAGTAGTGACGGTCACCGTTGACGCGGATGTCAAAATCCTCGTAGAACCCGAGCTCCCGGGTATCGACCGAGTTGATCCCAAAGGTGTAAACACGCTCAAATGCCGGCACCGACGACTGCATGAACTCCTTGACCGGGCGGTGATAGGCCAAATGCCGTCCGGGACCGCAGAAGTAGGGATAGAACTTGTCGTTCATCCGCGGATCGTCCTTCAGGAACCCCTCGAAGAATCGCACGGTTTCCAGCGTCCCTGCCCCCTTGACAGTGTAGTGGTACAGGATCTTCTTCGCGTCGCACTCAAACACGTAGTCCACGTCGTCCCACAACGTCGTACGGCCATGAAAGACGAGAGACGTTCGGTCCCCCTCCTCCGTGACCAGAGGGGCATCAAGCGAAATCAACTCATCAATGCCGTCATCCCTATCGCACCCTGATGCGACAAAGAGCGTTGCGCCAATCCCAGACGCGAACGTGATCGCCAGGTAGTTCGGTTGTTCCGGCGAATGCGTCACGGTGTACGCATCTGTCTTAATCAAGAGTCTGCCTTCTTCTCTCGTCACCTGCATATCTATTCCCTCCAATTAAATCGAAAGGAACATCATACGCAGGCCGCCACACGACGAGAATACACAGATGTCACCCATTGCTGCACCAATGGCTCAGCAGCATCATCTTGGAAAGTGAAGATTGGGAATCGCCAACGCACCAGACAGAAGGCGGATCAACGACGAACAGGCAATCGGCGCCCCAGGCCCGCCGCTTCGCAAGAAGGTCCCTATTCGCCATCCAGGCAGATCACAGCGCCGTCCATGGTGCTGATGTAGAGCTTGCCGTTGGCAGCAACCATGCCGTCGAAGATGGGTGGCGACGCCATGGTGTATGTGCCCAACCGCTCGCCCGTCTTGGGAGAGACCAGCCAGAGGAGACCACCGCTCTTGCCGGCCAGCATCCTGGACTGCTCCGCCATCTGCTGTTGCATCTCAGGCGAAGCCAGCAGCTTGCCTACTTTCGTCTCGTCAATGATGTCCCGGGGACCGGCCACCACGAGCATGTCCTCGGTTCGCACCATGGCGCGCGCAAAGAGTGGCAGGTCCTGGGTCCACTGGCGCACGTAACGGCTCCGAGGGCCGCCTTTGCCCCGCTTCTGGCCCGTACCCAGGGCAGCACCGGTGAAGCGCATGGCTCTCCCAAATCGGCCCTCTGCGGGCTTTGCCGCTTTAACGTTCCCGTGGTTCCCGTTGCCGGATACGTCGCGGGCCTTGCCGTTGTCAAAGGGGCAGTGGAGGACGAGCTTGGCGTCAGCGACAGCGACGGCTTTGGAATCGCCGGCCATGGCCAGCACTTCGGCAGCAGTGACGACGCCGTGGTAGATACGCACCTCGTCGATGCTGCCCTTGAACACGGACGGAGACGGATAGTCACCCACGCTGCCGTCAACGTCCGCACCGATCTGCATGGACTGAATCGGCGTCGCGGAAATGGGACCATACGCCTTCCCCTGCCCGACCGGCTTGCCGTTCACGTAGACAGCCATCTGGTTGTCGTCGCCCAGGACCCCGGCCACGTGGACCCATTGTCCCTGGGGCAACTTGTCCCTGGCCACTGCCTTGAAGAGTCCACCGTCGGTGCGGATGTCGAACTCCAACCGTCCCTGCTCAAGGAGCAGCGCATAGCCATTGGCGGGGCCGCCACGCGCCAGGACAACGCCATTCGGGGTCTTGGCATTGACCCATGCTGCCACCGTAAACGGAATACCCGTCGGATCGAGGCTGGCGGAGTTCGCAATGTCGATTGTGGTAGACGGACCGGTTTTGGCCGGTTTGGGCGGGGCCGGAGCGAGCGTGAGGACTCGGGTCGCGGCATAGAGCTCGTGCTCGATCGGCGTGGTCCACTTGTAGAACTGGGGCTTGCGGCCGAAGGCGTAAACAGTCTCGTCGTCGAAGGACATGATTTTGCCGGAGGGGGTGAACTGACCGGCCCGGTGATAACCCGAGTGCCCGCCCGAGAAGCTTCGCCCATACACCTGGTAGGTGCGATGCCACCAGGAACCGTCAAGGAAGCCCGACGGGCAGAAGAGGTGCGCCTCTTCCCCTGTTTGCTGCTCCACCTCTATCCGGTCAACGCGGACCCGCTTGCCGTCCATGGTAAAGGGCTGGGAGCGCATGTAGATGCGACTCCCGTCGCTGGAGAGAACGTCCGGCAGCCCCACGGGCATGTTGAGCCACTCGATGTAGTCCTGGATCTTCTTACCGTCCGGGTCTCGATCGTCCATCACCGTTTCGGAGAGGAGCTCGCCGGTGACCGCGTTGAGCCGATAGATGCGTAGGCCTCCATCGAGGAAGATGGACCTGCCGGCAACGAAGTAGGCGGTGTCGTCGACGACCAGGACGTTACCGGGCACCGGCCATGCCGACTCAACCTGCTCGAAGGCGCAGATCCTCGCGTCCTGCGGCGCGGCCCGGAAACGCCATACCAACACCCCATCGTCGGCGCGCAGGCAGTAGACCCAACCGTCGTTGCATCCGAAGATGGCGGTTCCCTTGTAGATGGTGGGTGCGGAATCGACGCGACCGCCGGCCGTGAAGCGCCAAAGCGTCTCGCCGGTGGCTTCGTCAAGAGCCAGAACCGTGTGTTGGTTAACGGCGGTCAGGAACACTCTGCCGCCGGCGACCACCGGCTGACTGATCTTGTCAGCAATGGTCGACCCGGGATGCGAATCCCCGGCAATCTTCGTCCGCCAAGCGCGCTTAAGCTCTCCCGGGACGGTGGTCCTGGCGTGATTGCTGCGAGCGGCGTCATGGCGGAAGGTGGGCCACTCGGAAGGCGACGCGACACGGGCGGAGCCGACCTTGCCATAAGCCGGGCCTTTGATGAGCCGCGGCGACTCCTGGTCAGCGGCCGGCAGGATGCGATGCGAAGAGAGGGCGTTGAAGCCGCTGAGCTTCGCCTCCGGGTAGCAGGCGCAGGGGTGCTGGGGTGCGTAGGTGAAGCCATTGGCCGGCATGATACCGTAGAGACAAGCACCCCGCACCCAATGGTTGATGATCCAGTTTTCGTTTTCGTGGTCAACGAACTCCACGCCCGTGCGTGACATCAGAAAGTACTTCTCGGTGGCCCGAGCCCGGTAGCAGCGATGGTGAAACCAATAGGTCTCGACGTTCGGCGGAAAACGCTTCTTCTCTTCACCAGTCCAGGGGTCGCGACCGATGAGCTCGCCGGACTGTCGCCCGGAAGTGGTCTCGGCGCACCAGACAAGGCCGTCCACCACGAGGAGGTCTTCGGGCGACTTATAGCCGGAGGGCGGGTGCTCGGCACTCCACAGAGTTCTGCCATCTTTGGTCGAAATGGCGTACATCATGTCGCGGGATGAACGGTGAGCAACATACCCCTCGCCGCCGGCAAAGAAGAGGACGTCCTTGTAGACCACCATGGTCGGTGCAAACTCCGGCAGCATGTTCTCAAAGTACGCCATCGGCTTGGACGTCCACGTCTTATCTCCTGTCTTGCGGTCGAGACACACGATGGCTTCGGCATCATGAAAATAGACGTGGTCTTGATCCAGCGTAAGCGTCAATGCCAGGACCTTGGACTCAACCGTCCAGAGAATCTCCCCGTCCGCAGCGTTTACGGCCACGATGCGGCGACTCGCGGTTCCCTTGATGGCCCGGGCGTCCACGGAGTCCTCCTCGGCATCCGGCGCGGCGCCCACCAGAAAGAGCGTGCCATCGGAATGCATGATCTCATCGCAAGCCATGTCGGGCACGTAGGTCTGGAGGGGCTTGCCGGTGGCGCCGTCGATGGCCATAGCCGGGGCGTGGATGCCGGGGGCGGCATAGAGGGTGTCGCCGTCGGCCACGAGCTTGCGCGGCAGGAAGGCGGGTCCGCTCTTCAGACGCTGCATGTGGTTATACCACACGTCAATGTCGCGCTTCCACAGCAGTGTCCCGTTGAAGGCATCGCGGGCTACCAGCTTCCATTCGGGCTGTAGGTAGATGGAGAGCCGGCTGGCCTCGTCCATGATGTGGTAGATGCGGCCATTGGCAGTAACACAGGCGCTCATCGCCGACATGTGGTCGTGGTGGCGCGAATAACGGGGACTACCCACCCATTGGAGGTGCTTGGGCGGGTGGATCTCTGTGTCTTGAGAGACGGCGTTGTTGCTGGGGTCGTGAAGGTAGTGGGTCCACTCGTCTATGGCGGACGGAACCGGTTTCTGGTAGCGGACCCGACCGTTCCCGACAGGAGAGGCCGGTTGGGGAATACAGACAGCTCCTGCGGGGCCGATGGCTACCCCGCGCGGTGCCAGCACCCGTGCGATTTCAGAAGCGGGAACGGCGGTCGCGGGGTCGGTCACGACGACAAGGTTGACCAGTCCATCGACATAAGGAAGGCTCGACCCGGTCCACTCGACCACGGAGACATCGCCATAGATCCCGGCATCGGTGAGGGCCGTCCGCGCCTCTTTCACCTCGGCGGCGTTCTGGTTGAGTCCCTGGACTATGTAGCTGTTGTTCACCCGCAGTTGGGCGGTGAGACTAGCGTCACCGCAGCCCACGTGCACCACCAATCCTCCGTGCACGCCTGAGGCGGCGACGAGATCCTGTCCACGTTCCGGTGCCTGCGCTGCGAACGCCGCACAACCAACCAACACCACGCTGCATATCAGGAATCTACGTTTCATCATTGTTGCCCCCACTTGTTTCCAGACTCAATTCATCCTACGTCGCTTCAGAGCGCGATTGCAGACAGCGACCAACGCCTGTCCCTCAACGGGCAGCTGTGTGCACCAGCGGAGACAAATCGCCGTGCTGCAAGGTGGTGGCCGGCCAAGAAGGCAATTCCTGTACATCGCATAGTCAGATACCCATTCCTGCCTCCAGCAATCTCTGGTATATTGGGTCAATGCGCATGTCAGTTCAAGCTCATCGCAATCGATGATGGAGGAGGCGGTCTTGACCAACCGCGAAAACACGCTCAGGGCGATTCATTTTGAAAGAAGCTGAAACGATGAACAGACGAGAACGATTGATGGCCACGCTACGTGGCGAAACGGTAGACCGCCCTGCGGTCTCGTTCTATGAGATCAACGGAACGGAGAACACCGCGAACGATGATCCCTACAACATCTACAACGATCCGTCCTGGCATCCGCTGATTGAACTGGCGCGAGAGAAGACCGACCGAATGGTAAGGTGCGGTGCACCATACGTGTCTCTTGAGCCCGACCCGCTCGGAGAGATCACAGAGGTTGAATCGGTCGAACGAGACGGCAGCCAGTTTACCACTCGGCGCATACACGCACCGGGGCGAACGCTGACCACGCGGACGCGGCGCGACCGCGACGTGAACACGGTCTGGACGACGGAGCATCTGCTGAAGGACGTGGACGACCTAAAGGCCTACCTTGAGCTCCCCTTGCCCAAGCAGGCCGGCGACGTGCAGCCGCAATATGTGCTCAGACAGGAGAAAGAGCTAGGGGACACGGGGATCGTCATGCTTGACACCCATGACCCGCTCTGCGAGGCCGCCGGCCTGTTTGATATGGCGGAATACACGGTTATCGCCATGACGGAGCAGGAGCTGTTTCACCAACTGCTCGAGCGTATCGCGTCAGCGCTGCTGCCGGGAATCGAGGCGGTATCGAAGGCGCTACCGGGACGGCTTTGGCGCATCTGCGGACCGGAGTACGCGTCGCCGCCGTATCTGCCGCCGACCTTCTTTCGTGAGTACGTCTGTCGCTACACACAGCCGATGGTAAAGGCGATTCAACGTTACGGCGGGTATGCGCGTGTTCATTCGCACGGCAATCTGAAAGACATCCTCGACGACATCGTCTCGATGAATCCAGACGGACTCGACCCGATCGAACCGCCACCGCAAGGCGATGTCGAACTGGCCTATGTACGGGAGAACTACGGGAACGATATGGTACTGTTCGGCAATCTGGAAGCCAGCGACATCGAGAACCTGCCGACCGGTCAGTTTGCAGAGAAGATCAAACGGGCGCTGGAAGAAGGTACTTCCGGAGACGGCAGGGCGTTCGTACTGATGCCATCCGCATGCCCGTATGGAAGGGAGCTCTCTGGTTTGGCGATGAAGAACTACGAAAAGATGATCGACGTTATTGAGTCTGTGTAAAGAGGAGTGATGCAATGCAGGATGGACAGAAGGCCTTGGAGTATCGACGCACCATAGACGTGCGCTTTGAAACGGATGTGCTCGTTGTTGGCGGTGGCCCGGCTGGTGTTGCCGCGGCGTTGGCCTGCGTGGGGCATGGCGCGTCCGTAAGGATCATTGAAGCGCACAGCTGTCTTGGCGGCATGGGGACGGCCGGTATGGTGCCTGCTTTCATGCAGTTTACCGACGGGGTGAATTTTCTCGCCGACGGCGTTGGCCGACGCATTCTCGAAGCGCTCAGGGAAGCGGACGGCACCGTTCCCGCAGACGGCATGGGGATTCGGGCGGAAGTCTTGAAACGGGTCTATGATTCCCTATTGGAAGATGCCGGCGTGCCGTTCTCGCTGCAGACGAAGTTGATTGACGTGGTCACGGACAATGGGCACGTGAGCGAAGCCGTCTGTGCCGGCAAGTCGGGGATGTTTGCGATTCGCGCAAAGGTGTTCGTCGACGCCACCGGCGACGGAGACCTCGCCGCCATGGCCGGCGCGCCGTACGAGATGGGCGATGACGACGGCAACATGATGCCGGGCACGCTCTGCAGTCTCTGGTCGGGGATTGATTGGCAGCAGGTCAGGGCATCCGGTCTCGGAACCGGGAACAGCCGGATCGAGGAAGCGTTCAAGGACGGCGTCTTCACGCTCGAGGACCGGCACTTGCCGGGCATGTGGCGTGTCGGCGCTGCAGTGGGTGGCGGGAATATCGGCCATACGTTCGAGGTCGACGGTACCGATGAAGAGTCGCTCACCCGCGCCTATGTATGGGGCAGGAAGTCCATGCTCGAATACGAGCGCTACTACAAGGAGTATCTCAAGGGGTTTGAAGACATGGAGCTGGTCGCCACGGGATCCCTGCTGGGCGTGAGAGAGACCCGCCGGATCATGGGTGACGCCATCCTCAACAAGGACGATTTTCGCCCGGATTCCGTCTTCGAGGATGAGATCGGCCGCTACTCCTATCCCATCGACATTCATATCGCCAGGCCCGACAGGGAGAGCTACGAGACGTTTGCCCGGGAGTTCAGCACACTTCGGCTCGGGAAAGGCGAGAGCTATGGCATCCCGTACCGCATCCTCACCCCAAAAGGGCTCGACAACACGCTGGTTGCCGGACGCTGCGTGAGCACGGACCGAAACATGCAGGCCTCCATTCGCGTCATGCCGGGATGCTATATTACCGGTCAGGCTGCCGGCATGGCCGCGGCAATGGCGGCGCAGAAGCAATGCGACACGCGTCGTATCTCCGTCAAAGCGTTACAGAGGAACCTGGTGGCCATTGGGGCTTATCTCCCGAACAGTGAATCCACCGATTGAGGAGGTCGAGCATTGGTAGAGCGTACGGTGGTCTCTATTCAGAAACACAACAAACAGTAGATTCATTACGGGGATTCAGGAGATCCCAACAGTGGGAAACGCTATATGAACCTAACTTATCATCCAGACATGACCTGGTGGCGGGACGCCCGCTTCGGCATGTTTATTCACTGGGGGCTGTACTCCATTCCAGGCGGGCAATGGAAGGACGATACACTGAACATCGGTTCCGCAGAGTGGATCATGCATCACATGCGGATCCCGGTGCGCGAGTATGAGAAGCTCGCCGCAGAGTTCAATCCAGTCGAGTTTGATGCCGATGGCATTGCCGGGCTGGCACGTGATGCGGGCATGAAATACCTGGTCATTACCGCCAAGCACCACGAGGGCTTTGCCATATTCAAGTCGAACGCGTCGAGCTACAACGTGGTCGACGGCTCGCCTTTCGGGCGCGACATCATTGGAGAGCTGGCCGAGGCCTGTGCAAAGAAGGATGTCCGTTTCGGCGTCTACTACTCCCAGGCACTGGACTGGCACCATCCCGATGCCGCCGGTAATGACTGGGACTACGACGAGGACAAGAAGGACTTCCAGCACTTCCTGGACGACAAAGTCTTTCCCCAGGTGGACGAACTGCTCAGCAACTACGGCCCCATTGCCGAGTTGTGGTTTGATACGCCGACGAACATCACGGTGGAACAGTCAAAGAAGCTGTTGGCGTTCGTACGGGAAAAGCAGCCCGACTGTATCGTCAATAGCCGACTTGGACCGGGGGGCGACAAGGAGTGGGGGGACTACATTTCGCTGCGCGACAATGAAGTGCCTACCATGCCGCTGGCCCAGAACGGGGAAACCTGCGCCACGATCAACAAGCACTGGGGGTATAACCAGTTCGATCTCGACTTCCGGCCGGCGAGCGACATTGCAAGGCTGCTGGCCGATGTCGTTGCCAAGAACGCGAACTACCTTCTGAACATCGGTCCGGACAGCCTGGGGCGGGTACCGGAGGGCAGCGTGACGGTGTTGCGTGATATCGGGCGTTGGCTCCAGACAAACGGCGAAGCGATCTACAACACCTCCCCCACCCCATTCACCACTGACCTTAACTGGAGTGCCGTGACAAGGCGTCCCGGACGACTGTATTTCCACATGTTCGACGCTCCCGGGGAGCGCCTCACCATACGCGGGCTGAACAACGCAGCCAGGAAGGCTTGCTTCCTGGATGCCCCTGACGCTGCGCTTCCGGTGAGCCAGGACGCTGTACCAGGGGCGCCGGGGTTGCAGGACACGACCATTGAGATTGGGGCCGCGGCCCCGACCGACATCCACCGCGTCATGGCCCTCGATATCGACGGCGAGGCGGATGTGCATCCGGAGACGATTGAGCAACCGGACGGTTTGGTGACGCTGGAGAGCCTCGTCGCGCGTAATGTAGCGACCGGAGAGTCCATGGCGGACGAGATCATGGTCCGTGGTGCCGTTGCGGCATCCCTACAGGAAGGTCACGTGCTGGAATGGTCGTTCGAGACCCCAGAACCCAGGACGTTTGACGTCTGCGTCGAATGCGCACTGGGGCGATACTCGGACGGCGATGGCAATCGCGTGGCCGATACCGGTCATGAAATCACGATCGAAGTCAACGGGCAGGCCATCGATGCGACACTGGAAGATCACGAGCGTTTCGGCGTGCGCGGCAACGATCACTGGCCGGCTATCCGTTGCACCGTTGGTACCGTACAGATCAGGGAACCGGGCACCCACACGCTACGTCTGAGCATACGCCATGTCAACATGGGCAAAGGCGGCGGACTCATCCTGCGCCAGGTGCGGCTGGTGGCCAAAAGGAGTTGACCGGGATATGACAACAAGCAGACCGAATATCGTCTTTGTTCTTACGGACGACCAGGGACCGGGTGATCTCGGTTGCACCGGCAACCCCATTGTTGAAACGCCGCATATCGACCGGTTTTATAATGAGGCGGTACGGTTTACCAATTTTCACGTGGGCCCGACCTGTGCGCCCACACGATCCGGGTTGATCTCGGGGCACTACGCCAACTCAACCGGGGTGTGGCATACCGTAGGCGGGCGTTCGCTCCTTCGTGGCAATGAAGTGACCATTGCCAACGTGTTTGCCGAAAACGGCTACGCCACCGGTCTCTTCGGCAAATGGCATCTGGGCGACAACTACCCGTATCGCCCCCAGGACCGGGGCTTCCAGGAGGTCGTTGCGCATGGCGGAGGCGGAATCAGCCAGATGCCTGACTGGTGGCAGAATGATTACTTTGACGATACCTACATGGTCAACGGCGAGCCACGCAAGTTCGACGGCTACTGCACGGATGTCTGGTTCCGGGAGGGCATGAGCTTCATTGATCGTCACAAGGACGAGCCCTTCGTCTGTTTCATCACTCCGAACGCACCGCATGCGCCGTATAACATTGATGCTGCCTATCACGACCGCTACCGGGGTAAGGGGCATTCCGACGACTGTGAGCGTTTCTTTGGAATGATCACCAACATCGACGACAACTTCGGTCGGCTTAATGCGCACCTTGATGAACTGGGAATCACCGACAACACCATTCTTATCTTTATGACCGATAATGGCGGCACAGCGGGCCAGCAACGGGATGCCGACCAGTTCACTACGGCTGGTTACAATGCCGGTCTTCGGGGCGGGAAAGGCTCGGAGTATGACGGAGGGCATCGTGTACCGTTCTTTATCCGTTGGGCCAATGGCGGGCTTATCGAACCACAAGACGTTGATACGCTGACGTCCTTCGTTGACTTCATGCCCACAATGATGGACCTCTGCGGGATCGACCCGGCAGGCTATTCGCGACTGGGCCTCCATGGGAAGAGCCTGAAACCGCTGCTTACCCAGCAGGACCCATCCTGGGCCGAGCGCGTCATCACGACGGATTCTCAGCGCCTACCGAATCCCGTGAAGTGGCGCAAGTCGGCGGTCATGACCCAGGAATGGCGGCTAGTCAACGGGCGGGAGCTCTACGACGCCACCAGCGATCGCGAGCAGCGTCACGACGTGGCTGCCGACCACCCCGAGGTCGTTGCGCGGCTGCGTGGTGAATATGAAACGTGGTGGGGCCTGGTCTCGACCCGATTCGACGCCGAAATACCGATCTCAATCGGGGCTGCAGATGAGCCCGAGACCTGCCTGCGCTCGCACGACTGGCGGCACCCCGACAATCCACATTTCGACGATCCGGACCAGTGCGTGGAGGACAACGGCTACCTGGCATTCCAGCAGGGCCAGATTCGCCAGGGCGTGGGCAAGAACGGCTACCTGGAGATCATGGTCGAGCAAGACGGGCTGTACCGCTTTGAGCTTCGCCGCTGGCCACGCGAAGAGGATCGCGCGATTGTCGAGGGGATCGAGCATTCAGACGAAGGCTGGCGCCGCGAAGCCGTGCCCGAGAACCGCTGGTTCATGTATACCGGCGGCGAGGCTATGCCGTTCAGGCGGGCGAGCATCAGCATTGGCGACCAGGCGCAGGAAACGGAGATCAGCACAACGGACAAGGCCGCCGTTTTCGAGGTCGAGCTAGAGCGGGGGCCTGCGCACCTGGAGACCGCGTTTCTGGGTGACGATGGACTGCTGCGCGGCGCCTACTACGTCTACGTTAACAAGATTGATTGAAACAACGGGAGAAGGGAGTGCAGACCATGAGAGCTTTGATGATTGGGGTGATCGGCGCGATTGCTTTCAGCGTTGTGTCTGCCCGGGCCGCCGGGCCTAATATTCTCTTCGTTCTGACCGATGATCAGGGGTATGGCGACTTGAGCTGTAATGGCCATCCGCACATCAAGACCCCGCACATAGACAGGATTCGTGAACAGAGTGTCCGTTTCGAGAACTTCCATGTTGGGCCGAGTTGTTCGCCTACGAGGGCAGGGCTGCAGTCGGGGATGCATGAATTCAAATGCGGAGTCACGCATACCAAGGCCGGTCTCCGGCAGGCGCTGAGCGCCGACCGGACAACCATCGGTGAGGTCCTGAAGAAGCACGGCTACGCGACAGCGCTTTTCAACAAATGGCACCTGGGCTTTCCGTCACCTGACAAGCGAGGATACGACCTGTATCTCCGGACGGCCGGCAGGGGCCCGCGCCAAACGGGAATGTACTGGGACCCACAGATCATCATCAACAACAAGCTGCAAGGAGACCGGATCAAAGGCTTCTCTCCGGACATCCTTACCGACCAGGTCGTTAAGGCCATGGAAGATCATGTCAAAGAGGACAACGGCAAGCCCTTCTGCTACTTCCTGTGGACGGTTACGCCGCACGCACCCGTCATGTGCCCGGACAAGTATAAAGAGCGCTTCCATGGCAAGATGACGGACGAGGAAGCGGCCTACTGTGGCATGGTTGAGAACATCGACGATAACGTGGGGCGGCTGATGAAGGCGCTACGTGAGTTGGGGATTGAGAAGGATACGCTGGTAATCCTAATGAATGACAACGGGGGGACGCTGGGGGTGGAGCTTTACAATGCCGGGATGCGCGGTGCAAAGACCTCGGCATGGCCGGGCGGAACGCGCGCTTTTTCGTATTGGCGTTGGCCGGGAACGCTGCAACCGCGGACGGAGCATGCCCTGACCGGATATATCGATGTGTTCCCGACCCTGGCCGACATTGCGGACGCGGAATTGCCCGAGGATATTGCTAACGAGCTTGACGGTTACAGCTTGCTGGGGCTGCTCAAGTCGGCCGACGGTGCGTTTCCTCGCGACCGAATGCTCTTCAAGCATGGCGCACGCTGGGAGAGTGGTTTTGCCGCGCAGCACAAGTATATCCAGGCAGCGGTTCAGCAGGGCGACCACATGGTCATACGGATCGACACCTGCCCCTGCAAGGAAGGCGTCTGCATCAGGGGACGGGCCGTGAAGAGCGGAAAAGCCACGAGGATGGTGTATACCTCAACAAAGGAAAGCACCGACTTCCACTGGGCCGTCACGGATGGTTGGGAGCTCTACAACGTCAAAGCAGATCCGGGCTGCAGAAGGGATCTGTCCGCCAGCATGCCCGAACTTCAGCAACGCCTCACCAGGGCCTACGACAACTGGTGGGATGACGTGTACCCGCAGATGATTGAAAGAGGCGGCGATGCGCCGATTCCGGGCAGTAAAGGGCATTGAGGATGAGGCACTGTCAAACGTTCTATGAAAAGTATGAAAAGGTGAATTGCCGCGGTCTAAGCCGTGGGTTGGGCAACGTAGGGACCTAGCGTGAGTTTATTTTGCGCTGACCACAATGCACTGAGAGGTTAAGCCGCA
>CAZCDU010000021.1:0-4813 GCA_964497125.1 uncultured Victivallales bacterium
AAATACCCAAATACCCAAAGAAGTCCGAAGATCTAAGTCCAAAAGAGGGGCCAGTGTATGTACTCTGGACCCGTTGTTCGTCATTCGAGCTTAGTCATTCCTTCGTGCTTGGGTGTTTCGTTATTCGTCATTCAATGGCACGCCGAAACACCTCACAGCTGTGCAGGAAACGCTTGAATTAGTGCCGTTCTGCGCTGTCCCTGTTCACCTCACATGGAGTTCGCAGACCTTGCGGAAGTGGTAGCCTGAGATGGCGAGCGTGACGGCGAGGTGGAGTAGGCGTGGGCGACGTACGAAGGTCCAGGCCAGCAGCCGCCAGTAGTGGAACCGTTCCTTGCCGAGAATTCCGAGGCGATAGACTGATCGCAGGAGAGCCAACAGGTCCGTTCGGGTCAGCTTGAAGCGTTTCGGTGGTTGCCGGTACTCGCGCAGCAGTGTCTTAACGCGGGCATAGTAGTGACGTGGCGCATAGATGTGATTAAGGATCTGGCGATAGCCCTCGTGAAGTCGCGTGAAGTCCATGGCTGGGATGATGTTGGTTGTCCCTTCAACATTGTCTCCCGACGCGTTGCCAAGAATGCGGCCCTCGCGTTCCATGCGCTGGTAGAGGCGCGTGCCCTTTGGTGCCTGCAGGATGCCGACCATGGCGGTGACGATGCCGCTGTTCTGAATGAACTCGATCTGTCGACGGAAGACAGAAGGCTTGTCGTTGTCAAACCCAACGATAAAGCCGCCTTGCACCTGTAGTCCGGCACGCTGGATGCGTTTGACGTCGGCGACAAGGTCGCGGTTCTTGTTCTGCTTCTTGTTGCATTCCGCCAATGAGTCGTCGTCAGGCGTTTCAATGCCCACGAAAACCGCATTGAATCCGGCGTCCACCATCTGGGACATCAGTAGTGGATCATCAGCCAGGTTGATCGAGGCCTCGGTGTGGAACGAAATGCCCTGCTTGTCTCTACGCCAGGACGAGAGTTTCGGTAACAGGTCGGTCTTGAGGTGCCGTTTGTTTCCAATGAAGTTGTCATCGACGAAGAAGATCTGCTCACGCCATCCGGCGGCATACAGGCTATCGAGCTCCGCCAGAATCTGGTCGGAACTCTTCGTACGTACCCGGTGTCCGAGCAGTGACGTGATGTTGCAGAAATCGCAGTTGAAGGGGCAGCCACGTGAGTACTGAATCTCCATCGCATGGTAGCGCTTCATGTCCAGTAGATCCCAGCGCGGCGCGGGCGTTTGGGCCATGTCCGCGAAGCCTTCCGCGGCATATACGCGCTTAGCCTTGCCGGCTGACAGATCATTCAGGAACTGGGGCAGTGTAAGCTCGGCTTCATTGAGTACGAAATGGTCGACCTGGTCGAAGGCCTCGTGATCCATGGTGAATAGCGGGCCACCGGCTACGATCGTCAGCCCGGCAGTCTTGCAGCGCGCTACCATGCGCAGAGCCGCATCCTTCTGGATGACCATGCCGCTAATAAAGACGCAGTCAGCCCAGGCGAGGTCCCGGTCGCGCAACTTGCGTACGTTGAGATCAACCAGGCGTTGATTCCATGTCTCCGGCAGCATGCCCGCGATCGTCAGAAGTCCCAACGGCGGTAGTGATGCCCGTTTGCCAACGAATCGAAGGGCGTGTTTGTAGCTCCAGAAAGTGTCGGGGAATTCGGGGTACAGTAGTAGTGTGTTCATGTCAGCGTCTCCGTGGATTGTGGGTTAGTTCTCCTCCATCCACGGGAAACTTACAATTTGCCTGTCACGGTTTTGTCACAGGAATCGTCGTTTTCTAGCGGTGTCGAACGTGCACTCCTGTATCCGTGGCACGTCTAGCTAGACGTCGTCCGAAAAGCCCCAACGGGGCGAGATATACCAGCCCAGGGCAACGCCCTGGCTATACTGCGCGCTGGGAGGCAAAATGAGGGGGCTGTTGACTTGGAGTGCGGTGGCAGAGTCCGAAGCGAGCCTGCGAGTGTAGGACGTCGACACCGCTTTTGCGTCGTGCTGGGGGTAGTTCTGCGCGCTGGGGAAAAGCGGCGTCGCCGTCCCTGGGCGCTGGCGCGCCCAGGGACTCTGCCGCCGCACTCCAAGTAGGGACTCCAAAGGAGATGTGAGGTATAACGAGGGCGTTGCCCTGGGCTAGTATATATAGCCCTTTCAGGCAGGGACCCCTTTTTGGACGGGTTCTAGCTACATGTGATTCGAGGGACTTCTCAAACAAAAAAGACTCCTTGCATTGCGGGCGGGGGATGGCGTATGATTATGCACTGAAGTAGGAGGTGTATCACTTATAGACGTGTGTTGTCGGCGGAGTCATGGTGACGAAGCCGTGTGGTTGGAGCTAAGGGAAGGCAAGTCCTTCCGACAGATTAGATAAGACGGGGAGCCTGAGACCTGACCGGTTAGGACCGGGGGAATGGCTGATCCAGGGAACTTATCGGGCTGAACTCCAAAACCACATCCTTGATGATTGAGGAGGCAGCACAATGCATAACGGTAGTGAGCGATATACAGTCCGAAACGAACGATTTTCTATATTCAGAGTGACGTGGTCCGCCTGGCTTATCGTAGCCGGGCTTTTTGTTGCCGCCGCATCAAGCGGACTGGCATCAGAGATTCCCTTCTCTGATACGTTCTCCTACGCCGACACTAACGCGCTTGTGAACGGCTCCAACGAATGGGGCGTGGCCGGCAGCGGAACGGCGATCGTTACCAACGGCGTAGCCGAGCTGGTCAATGTCGTGCTAACCAATGCGTTCACCGATGGCGAAAATGCGGTCTGGACCGACCTTAACATTCAGCTCATCCCCGGGGACGATACCACCACGAACCCTCCGGCGGGCAGTACGTATGCCTTCTACGTCAATACATCGAGTAACGTTGTTGTCTATGACGGCACAAACTCACTGACACTCACGGACACCTCGGTATCCGCAACCGGCACGACGCGATTCACGATTCGCAGCGATTATTCCACAGACACCTGGGACCTCTACGTGGACGAGACCCTGGCCACCAACGACTTGGGATTCTACGACACGAATGCGAACGTCTGCACCGAGTTCGGCGTCTACAGTGGTGCCGGCACCGGCGCGGATACGACTTCTGTTGATAGTGTGGCATTGGATACTGAGGGCCCTTCCTTTCTGACGCCTGATGCCAGTTTTGCCACGCTGGATACGGCCTTTTCCGAGAGCGCCGGTACGGTCTCGGTGACGGTGACCCTATCCCAGGTCTACCTTTACGGTACGGTACTGATTAACTATGAGAAGACCGGTGGGACCGCTACGGATGGCGAGGACTACGAGAACTACAGCGACGGCCAGCTCACGTTTACGGCAGGCGACCAAAGTGAGAGCTTTACATTCGACATCATCAATGACACGAGCAACGAACCCAATGAAACCATTGAATTCACCCTAACGGGCAGCTCGAATGCGGGGCTGGTTGCCCCGACTAACGTGACGCTCACGATCAACGATGACAATACCGACTGGAATCTTCCCTTTACCGAGAACTTCAATGGCCTAGCCTTGGGCAACCTGGCCGGGACAAATGGCTGGCAGGGCGAGGATGCCGTGGTGCAGAACGATGTCACGTATGATTCGAGCTTGAAAGCCGGCGGCATCACCTCAACCACCGGGCGGGCGTTCCATCAGTTCAGCGGCACGGAGAGCAATGTCTGGACCGATCTCTATATTCAGCCGGTATTTGGTGACGATACCACGACGAACCCGCCGGCGGGGTCGACATTCGCCTTCTTCGTGAATACGGCCAGTAATGTCGTCGTCTACGACGGCACATCGATGGTGACGACAACAGCAACGGTCGTCGAGCATGCGTGGACACGCTTCACGGTAAACAGCGACTACGCATCCGAGACATGGGACCTCTATCTGAATGGCTCTCAGATTTCCACGAATCGTGATTTCTACCATACGACGGTGTCCGCCTACTCTGAGTTCGGTATTCTGACTGGTGGGGGTGACTCGAATGCGCCGGTAGATGACATCTATATCGCGACTGGGACACCGACCTTCCTTCCGCCACCGGTATCGTTCTCCCCAACCTCGGACTCCTTTGCCGAGGACTCGGGTACGGTCACCGGCACGGTGGTCCTCGGCTGGTCGTATGACGAGGCCTGTGCTGTGGACGTGGTCCTGGCAGGCGGGACGGCGTCGAACATCTACGACTATACCTACACAACACAGACGCTCGACTTCGCCATCGGCGTTACGACGCAGACCTTCACGTTCGCGATCAGCAATGACATCGTAGCCGAGCCCGAAGAGACTATCATCTTCGGCCTGGGCAACTTCAGCGACTGCACGGAAGGATCGAACAACAGCTTCACGGCAACCATCCAGGTGGATCCCTCGGAGGTGCCGGATGCTTACTTCGCGGCGACATCGGATAGTGTAGCTGAGTCTGCCGGTGCGATCACAATCGATGTTTCGCTGTCGGCGCCATACCCGGCGGGACCCTTGACGGTCGATTACGCTCTGACCGGTGGTAGCGCGGACGTGGCTGACTACACGTCCTACAGCAATGGTCAGCTCACGTTTATCGCCAACGACACAAGTGAGAGTATCACCCTCACGATTGTCAATGATACTGATGGCGAGGACGCGGAGACGCTCGAGTTCACGTTGACCGGGAGCACGGCCGACTTGGTGAGCCCAACCAACTTCACGCTGACGATCCAGAACGATCCAAATGACTGGAGCCTGCCGTTCACGGAGAACTTCAACGGGCTGAATACGACCAACCTGGCCGGTCAGCACGGGTGGCAGGGCGACGATGCCGTGGTGCAGACCGACGTGAC
>CAZCDU010000021.1:4913-25046 GCA_964497125.1 uncultured Victivallales bacterium
GCGCCGCTGGACGATATCTACATTGCGACGGGTGAGCCGACCTTCCTGCCGCCGCGGGCGTCATTTGCGCCGACATCGGCCTCCTATGCTGAAGACTCGGGGACGGTGACCGGCTCCGTCGTGCTCTCCTGGGAGTATGAGAGTGCCTGTGCCGTGGACGTGGTTCTGGCCGGCGGAACGGCGTCGAACATCTACGACTATACCTACAGTACCCAGACGCTCAACTTCGCCAGCGGGATCACCACGCAGAACTTCACGTTCGCAATCAGCAATGATATCGTGGCGGAGCCCGAAGAGACCATCATCTTTGGCCTGGGCAACTTCAGCGACTGCTCTGCGGGAGCGGATAGCAACTTCACCGCCACGATAGAGGTGGATCCCTCGGAAGCGGTGGACGCCTCCTTTGCAGCGATCTCGGACAGTGTGGCTGAGTCTGCTGGTGCGATCACGATCGAAGTGCAGCTCTCTGCGCCGTATCCCGTCAGCTCGCTGACGGTGGATTACGCCCTGACGGGGGGTAGCGCGGAATCGGCGGACTACACGGCCTACAGCGATGGTCAGCTGACGTTTGCCGCGAACGATACGAGTGAGAACATCACGCTCACGATCGTTAATGACACAGACGGTGAGGATCCGGAGACGCTCGAGTTCACGCTGACAGGCTCTACAGCCAACCTGGTCAGCCCAACGAACTTCACGCTGACTATTCAGGATGACCCGAATGACTGGACGCTGCCCTTCAGCGAGACATTCGAATCCCTGGCGCTCACCGATCTGAATGGGCAGAACGGATGGCGTGGCACGGATAGCGTGGTCCAGAACCTCCTGACCTATGGTGGCAGCACGAAGGCCGGCGCCGTGACGTCTTCAACAGGACGGGCCTACCACCAATTCGGCGGCAACGAGACCGAAGTGTGGACCGACTTCTACCTCCAGCCCGAGTTCGGGAGCGAGGTGCCCACCAATATTCCGAGCGACGCGACCTTCGTGTTCTACGTGAACGCCAGCTCGAACGTTGTGGCCTACAATGGCACGAATGCCACGGAGCTGACCAGCGTGACTGTCACCAACGACGCCTGGACACGCTTCACGGTGCACAGCAAGTATGACACGAAGCAGTGGCGTCTGTACGTCGGCGGTGGGTCCCCTGTTACCACCTGGTACGAGTTCTACAACACCAATGCGACACGTTACAGTGAGTTTGGCCTGATCCGCGGTGGCACGAATGACATGGCGGAAGTGGATGATGTCGACATCGTGCTCAGCATGCCCTCGGGTGTGTGGATTCCGGGAACGCTGTTTAAGTTCAGGTAGGATGGGTGAGGTTGAGGGGCGTCGAGCCCCCGAGTGGACTCGGATCGTTCAGAGGTGAAACGTTGAGACGTGAAAGGTGGACGCCGGCGTCCCGACGGCGTCGTGCAAGTGAAGAGCCTTCCAAGAGACGGGGGAGCACGATGTTCGATACTGTCTCGCGAGAGGCGCTTGCTTTGCTCGACCGCGTCCGGAGGCCACGGTCCACCTTTGCGGAGTATCAAAACTGTGGGTGAAGATTCAGGTCAGCGGGTCCCCCGAGCGCGCTCGGATTATACAGGGGTGAAACTGAGAATGAACATCGAACATCGAACATTCAACATCGAACATCGAAGTTTGGAATTCTCTCTTCGTTCGATGTTGGGCGTTCGATGTTCGATGTTGGACGTTCGAAACAAGCGAGTGTAACGAGTGAAGTTTCAGACTAGGCGTTATCGATAGAAAGCAATGAAGGGTAGGGGATACAGAATGGGTATGTTTGGAAGAGAGGGCGTCGTGTTGCCGGTTGTGTGCATGCTGCTCGTGATGGGGCAGCATGGGGTGGCATCGACGGTGCCCTTTACGGATTCGTTCAGCGACAGCGAGGGAACGCCGTTGGACACAGTCCGCGGGTGGTCAACGACAGGTAGCGGTTCGGCCCTGGTTACCGGCGGTCGTGCACGGCTTCAGAACGTCATTCTGAGCAACACCTTCACGCCCGAAGAGAACGCCGTGACCCTCTCGTTCCAGGTGGCTCCGACATATGCCGCGACACCCCATTTTCCATCGGGCAGCCGGTTCAAGTTCTATGTAAACACAAACGGCCTGGTGACCGCATACGATGGTAGTACGGCGACGAACCTCATGCATACACCTCTGCCCGAGGGGTCGAACGTGACCTTCCTGGTCGAAGTGGATTACCCGATGCAACACTGGTCCCTCTCCGTGGCTGGGGTAAAGGTGGCGACGAACTTTGCGCTTTCCGCCGGCAACATCGATTCCCGCTTCGAGGAGCTCGGGTTCAGGGAGATGGGGACGAATACCTACACCTATGTCGATAACATCAACATCCAACCTGCCGAGACGGCTAACCCCTATGTGCTGCCGTTCAACGAGCCCTTTGACGCGCTAGAGCTCGGGGATCTGAACGGACAGCGCGGCTGGACGGGTTCAGGCGCCATCGTGCAGGACAGCGTGAAGCGGGGTAGCAAGGCCGGCAGCATCACGAGCCGGAGCGGCAAGATGGAACACACGTTTACTGGCAGTCACAGCAACGTTTGGACAGCGGTGTATGTCCGCCCGCTACAGGGCGTTGCGCCGACCCCACCGAGCGGCAGCACGTTTGCGTACTACGTCAACAGCAACGGCGTTGTGGTTGCTTACAACGGCACGAACAAGACCGAGCTTGCCGGGACGTCCGTGAATGCCAGTTCCTGGGTACGGTTTGAAACCTACAGTGACTATGAGAACCAGAATTGGGATCTGTATCTCAACAACAGCTTGATTGCTGAGGATCTCGGGTTCTTCGACACCAACATCACGCAGTTCGCTTCCATCGGGTTTGCCGGCGGCGATGCAAGTCCCACGGCTTATGTCGATGATGTGTACGTTGGCCTGCAGCGGGGACAGATCGCGGGATTCCTGTTCTTCATCCGGTAGGACTCAGAGTATTTGTCGACCTTGTGTCGGTGGGGAATGAAGCTGAGAGGAGCCAGTTGGCGACAACTGGCTCTACTCTAGAAGTACATCCTGTTGTCGCCAACTGGATGCGGATGCGCGTTGGATACACGAACATCCTGCAGATCCACCAAGTTTAATGCGCACCGCAAATGGCGTGGACTCGACACTCTGAGCGTGTAGTATTGATCCCGTACTTGAAACGCACAGGAGCGCACGGCTTTGAGAATGCATCGAAAGAACTACCTGCTCCCCATTTCAGTCCTGCTCTACCTTCTGACGCTGCTCATGTTGCTGAGCGAGCTGGATCGTCAGTACTACCAGGTTGAGAAGGAATCGATCATCAAGTACAGCTTCCGCGAGCTGTTCCCGCATGACACGGTACGCTTGCAGGATCTCTCGCGGCGAGTTCTGCTGCAGCATCGCTCATACCAGGTCCCGGACGCGGCGCTGGTGCGTGAATGGCGGAGCGAAGCTAAGGGCATGCTGGACGGGGCCGGGTGTGTCTTCCGTATTCGTATCGTACCCAACGATCAGCCCGAGCTGGTGGTTGTTGAGGATGCTGAGAAGTTCGATCGGCTGAATGATTTTCATAGCACGCTTTTCTACCGCAACTTCGAGAACGTGGTGTCGTATGAGATTGCCGGTGAAGTGGGAGAGCCGTGGGTGGGGCTTCTTTCGTTCCACTACACGACGCCTGACCGCTATCCACCCATTACGGCACTCTCGCAACGCTACCGGCTATGGGCCTTGCTGCTGTTCGCGCTGGTCAGCGCCGGCTATGGCTTGGTGGTAAGCAAGCTGATTCTGCCCATACGACATGTGGTCAGGCGCATTGATGCCGCGTCACAATCGGCACCGCAACTGATGACGTCACCGTCCACCGCACTCGAGAAGGCGTACAACAATTTGGCGCGGGATGCAGTTCTCCTGCGTGTGGCGCAGTCGCTCCGTGAGGCCTCAGCGGGGGATTCGCCCATTGACCGGGCCGCGCTGCTGGCTCAGATTCCGAGCCTGGTCGTGGCGTCGATGGGCTATCGTGCTGCACTCCTGTTCGAACTGACGCCGGGAGAAGATGGCTCCCTCGAGGTGTCCTCGTGTGTGCCGTCAACTGATGGGGACAGCCCGGTGGACTACGAGGCCATGTGTCGGCAGCACATGTTTGCGACGCAGACTGTAGACGCTCTGAGCAGGGGCACTCCGGTGGTGCCGGAGGGGATCGAAGACTGTGTGATGTGCGACCTCACGTTGGCTGAGGATCATCCGCGTTCGACGTGGCTGGCGCTATTCCAGTCGAGGGGGAGGAAGCCTGGCATCGAGGCGCGCGATTGGCACCTGGAAACGGCGGGGCGGCTTGCGGAGCAGCTTCGGGAAGTTGTCGCTGTCTTTGATCTGAATCGCCGACATGTTCGTAATGCAAGCAGCCGGGCCAATATCAGTTTGGCGCGCAATCTGGGGCACGATCTCACCAATATCATCGCCACCTACAAACTGGATATCATGACCGTGAACAAGATCCTCAGCGCCGAGAAGGAGACGGATGCGCCCGATCCACGCCGCCGGATGTTGGCGGATTCGGTGAAAGGACTGCTCAACAACGCGCGGCTGCTGCAGGAGGTCGTTGATATCTACCGCTCATTCAGCTACATCAACCGGCCTCGTTACGAAACGGTTCGGGTCAGCGCCCTGCTCGATGAGATCATCGGGGTCTTCTCGCTTTCGCTGCCGGGCAAGGCAGAGGTGCGAAGGGACTATGATGAAAGCGTTCCCGAGTGCACGGTTGAACCGAGGCTGCTGAAACTGGCCGTATTCAACATCCTGACCAACGCCGTCGATGCGATCAAGCGTAGTGGCGAACCGGATGGCACGATCACCGTCGCCACGTCAGCGGACCCCCAATCCGGAGGCGTCACCATTGCCATACGGGATACAGGCGGGGGAATCTGCAACGCGGAGGGTCAGCTTGCGAGCCAGTCAGAGATCGACAACATCTTCCGGTACGGCGTATCGACGCGCACGGAAGATGGGGGCGAGGGGCTTGGCCTGAACTGGGTCTGGACCATTGTCGAGGAGTTCCACGATGGCACCGTAGAGGCGCGCAATCACCCCGATGGTGGAGCGGAATTTGTAATGAAGATTGGAGTGAAGCGTGAAGATTCTGATTGTTGATGACAATGCGCAGTATCGAGATGCGTTTGTGCGGACGATTCTGCTGGAGGATTACGAGGCGTGTGAGGCGGCCGATACCGACGAGGCATTACGGGTTGTTGTCGAGCAGCGGCCTGATGTCGTGGTGACCGATCTCCAGATGCGGACCGACCGTGAAGGACTCGACTTGATCGAGATTCTCAAGGCGTACGATCCCCTGTTGCCGATCATCATGATCTCCGGAGTCGGTACATTTGAAGAGGGTGCGTTGGCCACGAAGATGGGGGCGACGCATGTCATTCACAAGGGGCGCATCGAAGAGGAGATGGAGAGTTTCTTCGATACCGTCCGGGCGGCATACGACGCTGCCAGCGAGAGCCGCAAGCAGCTTGCTGTCATTACGGCTGCACGGGAGCAGGGAACGCTTGAGGAAGGCGATGCACGACTCAGCACCATCCGGGGCCTGCTTGCGGGAGAAGACTCCGATCCCTACGTCAGGAGTGAGGCCTTCGATTTCATCGCCACGATGGCCGACCCCGAACTGCTGCTCGAATCCGAGCGCAAGATGCAGGCGGCGTCGGCTTCCGACCGCTACAAGGAGTTGAGTGCCGATGCCGAGAAATGCCTGCGCGCCGAGCTGCCGGACTATGACAAATTGAACAAGGAGTCCAAACGAGCCCTGACGACGGCTGAGTACCTGTTCTCGACGCAGGGCGAGAGCGGCGCTCCGGATTTTGCGCGCAGCATCGCCTTTTCCTATTCGCTTGCGGTGGAGTGCGAGGTACGTGCGCGGCTTAAAGGGAGGGTCACCCGCCTGGCCAACGATCCTGCAAACGTGCGCCTGTTTGAGGCCTGCGTGGATGTCAAGGCACGTCGGGTGGATATGGCGTTTCAGCGCAGCCTGATGCAGGCCACGCGCAGCCGGAAGATCCATTTCGCGATTGCCAATGTGAAGTACATCCTCCTAGGCATGCTGGCGCGGAAGGGGAACTTCAAGGCTGATGGTCTGAAGGATGTCGGCATCCTCCTGATTTGCTTCGCGCGCCACTACTCTTTCCCCCGCTGGGGACAGCTGATCAATGTGGAGAACCCGATGCGTGTCAAAGGACTTCAGAGCGACGATGAAGCGCTGACGTTGGCGGGGCTACTGATCGCTATCCAATATGCGCGCAACCCCTACGTCCATCCTGATGCCGGCAAGTGCGAGCGTCTCCCGAACTTGCGCCAGCTCGCCCTGGATTGCTTGAATGAGCTAAGCAAGGTGGGGTAGCCTGCATGGTCCTCCGGGATTGCGCATAGCTTAGTGACGTGTGGCGGAAAGACCCCACAGGAGGTCATTGATGTTCAAGTGGCTTGACAATGCAGTAGCACGGCTGGTCGAGGATGGTCTTGGGCTGTCAATGGGAACGCATCTCGGGGGCAGCGTGCATTTCTTTATCTACGATACGATCAAGATCCTGATCTTGCTGTCGTTCATGATCTTCGTGATCTCCTACCTGCGCAGCTACTTTCAACCGCAGAAGACGAAGGTGATGCTGGAGAAAATTCACGGTCCGAAGGCTCATCTTGCCGCCTCCCTGATGGGAATCATCACGCCATTCTGTTCATGCTCATCGGTACCGATCTTTATCGGGTTCGTTGAGACCGGCATTCCGTTGGGCGTCACGTTCTCCTTCCTGGTCACCTCGCCGATTGTCAACGAGGCGGCCGTTGCCGTTCTGTGGGCCGCTTTCGGCTGGAAAGTGGCGACAGCCTACGTGGGGATGGGCGTCCTGATCGGTGTGGTCAGCGGGATGATCATTGGGCGTGCCAAGCCGGAGGACCACCTTGAAGCGTCAGTGTTCGCCACGGAGGGGTTCAACAAGATCCGGCCGGATATGACGCAGAAGGAGAGGCTGGCTTACGCTGCCGAGCATGTGTGCGATATCGTCAGGAAGGTCTGGGTCTATCTTCTGATTGGCATTGGGATCGGGGCGGGGATCCACGGATGGGCCCCCGAGGACATCCTGGCAAAATACGCCGGACCCGATAATCCGCTTAGCGTTTTCATCGCCGTTGCCTGTGGCGTGCCACTCTATGCCAATGCGCTGGGTACGATTCCTATTGCAGAGGCGTTGATCGGCAAAGGGGTCGGACTGGGAACAGCACTCGCATTCATGATGGCTGTCACCGCGCTATCGGTGCCGGAGATGGTGCTGTTGCGAAAGGTCATGAAACCCCGCCTGATCGCCATCTTCGTGGCTACCGCCGCTACCGGAATCCTCATCGTGGGCTGGCTGTTTAACCTGGTGTTCTAGAGCCGCAAAGCTTGTTCAGGCTAGCGAGGCCCCGGCATTGTTCCTCTGCCGGAGTATTCAGGGGTGAAACGCTCTTCGTAGGCCGGGAAATCTTCCCGGCCGTTCGACAGACGGGAGTAGGCGGGAAGATTTCCCGCCCTACGGAAGAGCCGGAATCACTAGGAAACCCGTGAAGTCTCAGGACATATCTTATCCTGATTGCTTCTCACGGTAGGATTCCACTTCCCAGTTCTCGATGAACTCGCGTTGGGCGTCGGTCATGGTGTTCAAGCCACCGAAAGCTCCGGTCAGTTGCTGCACCAGGGCGCCATCCTGGGCAAGTTCCAGGGCGAGGTTAGCGTTCTTCTGAGACGTTCCGATGCCGTAGACTCGATCCCCCGCGACAACCACCTTCGGTGCGTAACCACGTTCGGCCTTGTAGTTCGCGACGGCCTCGGCCGTGAGCTGGTCCGTGAACGGAAAGGCCTTGGAATAGACCAGGTGGTCGGGGGAGATGGGCAGCGGTGCGTAGCTGAACATGCCACTGGAGGCCGTAAATGCAGCGGCATCTCCCAGCAGATTCTTTATCTGGCCCTCAGTCTCTGCGTTCTCGGGCACCTCCGAAATGGCAATGTCCTGGCTGATCCCCGCTTTCTTATATTCCGCCTGCACGGCTCCCATCACGCGTTGGTACAGACTCCGGATACCATCCGCTGTATCGGCGCCAATGAATATGCCGTGATTCTGAAGAACGACGAGTTCGGGCTCTTTTCCGTGTTCGCTCTTGTAGTCTTCAATTCGCTTGCGGACATCCATGCAGAGCGTATAGCCGGGGTCAATATACTCAACCCAGAGCGCGTCAGGGAACAGCCTTGCGCAGGCGGCTTCACCGTCCCTGGCGCAGGTAAGCCCGTTCACAAGCGCGGGGTGCGTGTGCACCACGTAGGTTGCGTCGAAAACGTTATGTAGGGGCGCCTCAACCGAGGGGCGTCCTGCATCGTTCTCCACGGCTGCGGCCATCACGTTCTTGACCAGTTCCTCGCGCTCCGCCGGTTCCGCCGGAGTCTCCAGAGCGTAGAGCTCATCGATCTTCGCGCGATTCATGGCCACGAAGGTCTCGGTCGTTAGGCCGGATAGCGTGGTGCCCGAGGGCTTAACCCATAGGGTGTCTGCATCCTTGACCGAGGTGTTGCCACCGCCGCCCTTGACGTAGTCAGTGGTTCCAAACTCATGTGACAGTTCGACGATGGTTTCCAACGGCGTCATCTGCAGGTCCTCGCTATGCGCGTTTCGAAAGAACGTCGGCTTCGTAGGCTTCCATCTCGGGCAACCAGTCGGCCCCGATCGGCACGCCTGCCTTTTCGCAGAGCTTGTCCCATACGGCCGCGAACGGCATGGACTTGAATTCCTCCATGAGCGCGAGGCGCTGGGCATTCTTGCCTTCGGCTTCATAGGCCTGGAGCTGCGAGGTCGGGTCCAGCAGGGCGTAGAGGATGCCCTTACGAGCGGCCCGAGTACCGGTCACGTAGGCACCGATGCGGTTGATCGACGCATCGAAGAAGTCGAGGGCGAGGACAACACGGTCCCAGACGTTGCCACGCTGGATTTCAAGGAAGACGCTCTTCAGGTCATCGTTGAAGAGGACGACATGATCTGAATCCCAGCGGATCGGGCGACTTACGTGCAGCAGAATCTTGTCCAGGAATTGGAGGTGGCTCGATATCTTGCCATGAATGGTCTCAGTGGGATGGAAGTGCCCCATATCCATGCACAGCCCCATGCCGCGACTGATGGCATAGTCGGAGCAGAACTCACCAGAGCTGACGACAAACTCTTCAGAACCGATGCCGAAGAGCTTGCTCTCGATGAAGTCGACGCACTTCGTCTTGTCGACTGAGTCGTCGGCCATAATCTCATCGTACGATTGGGCCATGCGAGCACGAGGGCCGAAGCGATCAGCCGGGATGTCTTTGGCGCCATCCGGGGTCCACCAGTTGACGAAGCAGGGGGAGCCCTGGGCCTCGGCCATGGCTTCGGCGATCTTACGACAGGCTTTGCCGTGCCTTACCCAGAAGGCGCGAATCTCCTCATCGGCGTGGGAGAGCGTGAAGCCGTCTTCAGCCTTGGGATGCGCAAAGAAGGTGGGGTTGAAGTCGAGGCAGACGCCTTTGGCTTTGGCCCAGTCCATCCATTTTGTGAACGCGGATGCGTCCATTTCGTCGCGATCGACGAAGCTGTCAGTCTCAGAGTAGCAGGCATGAACATTGACGCGCTGCGCGCCCGGAATCAAGGACATCGCCTTTTCGATGTCGGCACGAGCTTCATCACCGTTCGAGGCGCGGCCGGGGTAGTTACCGGTGGCCATGATGCCGCCGCCGTCCAGTCCCTCCGGTTTGGTCTCAAACCCGCCCACATCATCTGCCTGCCAGCAGTGAAGTGAAATGGGAAGTGCCAGGGCCTTCTCAATAGCGGCTTCGGTGTCAATTCCAAAGGCTGCGTAGCGTGCCTTGGCCAGATCGTATGCTTGTTCAATGCTCATGTTCGTCTCCTCGTTAAGTGGCTGAATGAATCGATAACGTACCAGCAGCGGGGAATGTCCGCCTTGACGATTCTGACAAGGTATAGCACGATCTGGCCATGGTTCGTGGACGTCATAGTCGTGCGCATTTGCTGGAGAAGAAGGATCTCTTTGAGGATCCAACCCTTCCGCTGCAGGTCTGTATTCGTGATCCCCAGCCGGAATTCCCGCTTCACAGTCATGGATTTGATGAGTTGGTGATTATCCTCAAGGGAACGGCGATGCATGTGATCAATGGGCAGCACTTTCCGGTCCGAAGTGGCGATGTTTTCGTGATCGCCCCGAATCACGAACACCAGTACCTGCAGATGCATGGGCTGGCCCTGGCCAACATCCTGTTTGATCCTGAAGCGCTGATGATGCGCCAGTGGGACATTCGAACGCTACCGGGCTTTCATGCCCTTTTCTCACTCGAGCCTGCTTTTCGGATGCAGCACAACTTCGAGAGCCGTCTGCAGCTGTCTGAGCGACAACTGACTCTCGTCAACGACATGATCCGTGAGCTGACTCGCGAGACCGAGCAGCGCAGTCCCGGATACCGAGTCATGGCGAAAGGGCTCTTCATGCAACTGGCTGTCCAGCTCTCGCGTACTTACTCGTCCGAGCCGACCGATGAGTCAATTGACCTGCTACGGATAGGGGACGCCATCGCGCACATCGAAACGCACTACCGGGAGCGTATCACGTTGGACGAGCTGGCGAAGAAGTCGCATCTTTCCAAACGACATTTTACGCGGATCTTCCAGGAGTGCACCGGCCATTCGCCGATAGATCATCTCACACGAGTACGAGTAGGGCGGGCCTCTGAACTGCTGAAACACACGGATCGCACCATTACAGACATCGCATTCGAGTGTGGCTTTTCCGATGGGAACTACTTCACCCGCTGTTTCCGCAAGGTCATGAACCAGACTCCAAAGCGGTACCGCGAGAGCTAGGTGATGCCAAGCAATGTTATGACCGTTTCGCAAGCTCCCTTCGGTCGAGTCCCCGGTATTCCGGGGAGCCTGTGCATGTGGCTACAGGGCTACTCAAACCGCACTAGCGTTGTGCCGCGCGTTGTGTGCTACTTGTCTTGCGGGGCGGGCCGCTCGTGCTCGGGAGCGTGTGGTTGGTGCGCGATGACAAGCTCCCCGGAATACCGGGGAAGCTCGTCCTACAACGTCACACGGTTGTCACGACACTCGTGGGGAGTAGAGCCGGGACTCAGTCCTGGGCTTTCATAAGCTCGTGTACTTTCGGCATCCACTCGCTGATGGGAATGTGCTGGGGGCACTTCTCTTCGCACTCACGGCAGCCGATGCAGGACTCGGCGCGCTTCTCGACATCGGTCTTTGCGTATTGTCGGCGTTTGTTCTCGATGCCGCCAAAGACGCGGGCATCGTTGTAGCGCGAGAAGTTCCCCGGGATGGCCACCCCCTGCGGGCAGGGCATGCAGTAACCGCAGTCTGTGCAGGGGATGGGTGTTAGGTTCTTGAAGCCAGCCTGGGCGTGAGTCACGACAGTACGTCCAGCTTCAGCCAGCATGCCGACTTCCGATTTCGACGCCAGCGCCACGTTTTCCTGAATCTGTTCCATGGTGCTCATGCCGCTTAGGAGGAAAGATACTTCCGGCTTGTCCCAGAGCCAGTTGAGTGCCAGTTCGACGGCGGAGATGCCGGGGGCTTCCAGGGCGAGCGTTTCAGCGACGGCATCCGGCAGACGGGCAAGCTTCCCGCCCAGAAGTGGCTCCATTACAATGACAGCGATGCCTTTGCCAGCCGCGTATTTCAGGCCCTCGGTCCCTGCCTGGTTCTCCTCATCAAGATAATTGTACTGGATCTGGCAGAAGTCCCACTCGTGGGCATCCACAATCTCCTTGAAGACGGGTAGCTTGTCATGAAAGGAGAATCCGATGTGCCCCACGCGACCTGCAACACGTTGTTCCTGGATCCACTCCAGGGATCCCAGGTCGCGCATTTTCTTCCATGAGTCCTTTCCGAGTGCGTGCAGCAGGTAGAAATCGATCTTGTCTGTCTGTAGACGTTCGCATTGCGTCTTGAATATCCGATCGAGGTCGGCATGTTCTTTGACGTTCCAGTGAGGCATTTTGGTTGCCAACGCAGTCCGTTCGCGATAGCCATCGCGCAACGCTTTGCCCACGAGGACTTCACTTTCGCCTCCATGGTAGCCGAAGGCCGTATCGACGTAGTTCACGCCGTGATCGATTGCCCAGCGGATCATACGAATGGCTTCTGCCTCATCAATCGCACCGCTGTCCGGATGTACGGGCAATCGCATACAGCCCATTCCGAGTGCTGATACACTGAAACCGGTGCGTCCCACGTCACGGTAGTTCACTATAGGTCCTCCTCTACGATTGGCTGTGACTGCATGTGCTTCACTTGAGTCTAAGCTTGGGGGGGTGTTTCGTGCAAGTCTTCGGGGGGGGCGAATGTGGTTGGTGGGAAAAGAAAAGGGCGGCGCTACTTTCGTAGTGCCGCCCTTTGTTAGGCAGTGAATCACCGCCCCACCGGGGGGAGCCCGGCGGTGGCGAGAGTTACTACTCTTCGATTGCGACCAGGGGCTGTCCCTTGACTACAGCGTCACCGTGTTCGGCGAGGAACTTGACGACTTTGCAGTTTGAGGGGGCTTTGATCTGGTTGAAGAGCTTCATGGCTTCGACGATGCAGACCGCCTGGCCCTTCTTGACCTTGTCACCTTCCTCAGCGAACTTGGGTTCGCCGGGACCGGATGAACGATAGAAGGTTCCGTTAAGCGGCGCATCAATCGTAGGCCCGTCCACAGCGGCTTCCTCAGCAGCCGGCGCTTCTTCAACTGGCGCCTCGACCGGCGCTTCTTCGACTGCTGCGTCTGCAGCCGGCTGTGCGGCCACTTCTGATGCTGCGATGCCGGTGCCCTTCAAGCTGAGCGAGAGGTCGTTGCGACGAATCGTAAGCTCGTTCAGGTTCAGAGACGCAACCTTGTTGGCCAGAGTTGAGAGCTCCTTGTAGTCGGCGTCTGTCAGGAAGCGCTTGGTCGGCGGTGCCGGCTCTTCTGTCGCTTCGGCAGCAGGTGCTTTGCCTTCGCTGTCTGCTGGTGGTGACGGGCGCTCTTCCGTTGGCAGTGCGCGCCACTTGAAGTAGTCGAGTGCGACTTCGGGGAAGAGGCAGTATGAAATGATGTCTTCCTCGGCCTGAATCAACTCCGGGTCGATCTCATTCGTAATGGTCGGGAGCATGGGCTCAAGCATGTCTGCAGGGCGACACGTGATGGGCTTTGCTCCTCCCAGGAGTTTCTTCTTGAGCTTCTTGTCCATTGGCGCCGGTGATTTCCCGTATAGGCCCTTGGCATAATTACGAGTCTCTTCGGTCACCATTGAGAAGCGTTCCCCTGAAAGAACGTTGAGCACAGACTGCACACCAACGATCTGACTGGTCGGCGTTACCAGCGGGGGATAGCCCATGTCCTTGCGAGCCTTCGGTAGCTCTTCCAGTACTTCCGGCAGACGGTCCAACGCGTCCTGCTGCTCAAGCTGTGAGCGCAGATTGGAAATCATGCCACCCGGAATATGGTGGATAAGAATTTCCGGATCGATCGGGTTGAGTGGCTTGCTGACGTGTGCACGCTTGGGCGTAAGCTCTTCAAAGTACGCACAGATCTTACGCAGGCAGTCAACGTCCAGGTTTGCGTGGTAGTCTGTTTCATCGAAGATTGCCAGCATGGTCTCAACTGGTGGCTGAGAGTTTGAACTGGACATCACGGAGATGGCGCAGTCGATGGCGCCAGCACCAGCGCGTACACCTTCAACATACGTTGCAATCGCCATGCCGCTCGTCGCATGCGAGTGGATCTGAACGGGGACGCCAACGTCTCTGACCAAGGCAGATACGAGCTTCTCCGCCATGATAGGCGTAAGAATGCCGGCCATATCCTTGATCACCAGGGAGTCAATACCCATTGCTTTCTGTTCGAGAGCCACTTTGACGTAGTTCTCAACAGTATGGACGGGACTGATGGTATAGGAGAGCGTGCCTTGAGCGTGGCCGCCGTGGCGTTTCACTGACTTGATGGCCGATTCGAGGTTGCGGGTATCATTCAGCGCATCGAAGATACGGAAGATATCCACGCCATTCTGGCAGGCGAGCTCGACGAAGCGATCAAGCAGGTCATCCGGGTAGTTCTTGTAGCCCAGGACGTTCTGACCGCGGAGCAACATCTGCAGCGGGGTGTTCTTGGCGCGGGCCTTGATCTGGCGCAGGCGTTCCCAGGGATTTTCGCGGAGGAAGCGCAGGCAGACGTCGAACGTGGCGCCGCCCCATACTTCGAGGGAGTAGTAGCCCGCTGCATCGATCGTGTCGATGATACCGAGGATGTCCTTGGTGCGCATACGGGTTGCCCAGAGAGACTGGTGGGCGTCGCGCAGGGTTGTGTCTGTGATGCGCAGCGGAATACGTTTCGCCGTCTTGGCCTTCGGCGTTACTTCGCGCACGGTGACGGTAGGCTTGGATTTGGCAGGAGCCGCCTTCTTCGCCGTCTTCTTCGCTGGCTTGCTTGCGGCCTTTTTGGCGACCTTCTTCGCTACTACCTTTTTTGTCACCTTCTTGGCAGGCTTCTTAGTCGCTTTCTTTGCAGCGGCCGGTTTCGTTTTCTTTGCCGCCGTCTTTTTCGTCGCCTTAGCAGGGGCTTTCTTCGTGGTCTTCTTCTTTGCAGCCATCATAACCTCTCTTCAGGTTTCAGGGTTCGTTAGATCTGTTCGTCAATGCTACGAGTGACGCTTCTTCTGGAAGCGGCCTATCTTGGCAAACTTGTTATACCGTTGATCGACAAGGCGGCGGATCTGGCGTCTCTTGAGGCGCTTGATGTTATCCACAATTGCCTCCTTGGTTGCCGCGATTGTCGTTTCCGGGTCACGGTGGGCACCACCGGCCGGTTCCTCGATAATGCCGTCAATGATACCCAGATCCAGCAGGGATTCTGCCGTAATCTTGAGCGCATCGGCTGCCTGCGGCGCCTTATCCGCATCTCGCCAGAGAATGGCAGCGCAGCCTTCGGGCGGAATCACAGAGTAGACAGCGTAGCGCAGCATGAGCACCACGTCACCCACGGCAATGCCAAGGGCACCACCACTTCCACCCTCGCCGGTGACCACGACGATGATCGGCACTTCGAGCATTGCCATTTCGGTCAGGTTCCGCGCAATGGCTTCAGCCTGTCCCCGTTCCTCTGCTTCCCGGCCGGGGTAGGCGGCTGGTGTGTCGACAACGCAGACAATCGGCAGACCGTACTTCTCAGCAAGCTGCATCAGGCGCAGGGCCTTGCGATAGCCTTCGGGGTTCGGCATGCCGAAGTTGGCTTCGACCTTCTCTTCAACCGTACGCCCCTTGACCATTCCGATCAGCATACAGCGCTGGCCGTCGATGGTGGCGAATCCGCCCATCATGGCTTTGTCGTCGCCTTCGCGCCGGTCACCGTGAAGCTCGAGGAACTCACTGCACATTCCCTTGATGAAGTCCCGCAACAGAGGGCGGTCCGCATGGCGAGCAATCTGGACGGTGTCCCACGGCGTGAGATCAGAGTAGACCTTCTTCGTCAGGGTCTTTACCTTGCGTTTCAGTCCCGTGATCTCGGTCTTCCGCTTCTCGCTTCGCCCGGTATCGGCAGCGGTCAGCTCAGCGATCCGCTTTTCTACTTCGGCAATCTCTTTTTCAAAATCAAGACTCATGTCAAATCCCCGGGGGTTAAGCTTTTTTGCGGCTGCAGTACAGCAGTACTTTATGGAGGTAATCCTTCATCTCGGAGCGGCTTACGATCGCGTCGATGAAGCCGTGGTCCAGCAGGTATTCCGAGGTCTGGAAGTCAGACGGGAGCTTCTGCTTGATGGTCTGCTCGATCACGCGCCGTCCGGCGAATCCGATCATGGCTCCGGGCTCGGCGATGTTAATGTCGCCCACCGTCGCGTAACTGGCCGATACGCCGCCAAAGGTCGGATCGGTTAGTACGGATATATAGGGGACTTTGGCCTTGTTGAGTCGCGCAATGCCGGCGCACGTCTTCGCCATCTGCATGAGCGAGACGATTCCTTCGTGCATGCGGGCACCGCCCGAGGCCGAAAAGAGAATCAGGGGCCGTTTCATCCGTAGCGCATGTTCGGCTGCAAGCAGGATCTTCTCACCGGTTCCGCTGGCAAGACTGCCGCCGAGGAACCGGAAGTCCATAATGCCCAGCACAACGCGGATGCCGTTGATGTTGCCGCTGCCGGTGACGATCGCTTCGTTGATACCGGTCTTGGCCTTGGCTTGCTCGGCCTTGTCCGCGTAGCTTCCCTTGCCATCCACGAAGCCGAGAGGGTCGGCTGTTGTGATGTGCTTGTTGAACTCGCGAAACGTTCCGGGATCGACGAGGAGATCCAGTCGTTCCTTGTAGGTCAGCCGGTCGTGGTGGTTACACTTGGGGCAGACCTTCAGATTGTTGGTACGCTCTTCTTCGAAAATGTGGGCTTTGCAGCCGCGACAAACGACGAAGAGCCCTTTAGCGCTGTCTTTTTCTTTTTTGGACGATGACGTAAACCATCCCATAGTATTCTTCCTTCTGTTAAGTGCGGGGACGAGTATCGCGGAGCAGCCCGTGTATTATCAAGTCTAAACGGGGCATTCTGGGCAGACGATCTATCCCCATCTCTCCAGGGCCTTGGGTAAGGGGCAATTCTGGCAGCCAGAACGGTCGGCGAGACAGAAATCATGGAAGATCTGCATGAGCCCCTGTTGGCGAAGCCCATTTTTGCTGTAGAGAACGGGATTGTGGTCGCGCCCGAAGAGGGCATGGGCCGTCTGGCGGATAATGGTATTGGTCTGTTCCGGCGGCAGGGCATTGATGAGTGCTTCCGTCGGGATTTCCGATGCTCCCAGGAATGGCAGCAGGACGTTGGTGCAGATGGCGGATAGTCGGGCCTTGCCCACAATCGCGATGGGTTTGTCCCGGGGAGGGGACGCCAAACTGATACGATGGTGCCAGTAATCCAGTGGCGGTTCCGTTCCGAAGAATCCGGTGACCGCCATGCGCCACGCTGTCGGATCCACCGTGTCAATGGCCGTCAACCGTTGCGTGGGGGATTCGGCCCGGCAGAAGAATGCCGCCGCCGCGGCTAGCCGGCGGATGGGATGGTTCTGGGGGCGCACGCCGGCGAGGTCCCAGGCCTGCCGGTCGAGCATGACGCTCTGCCAGCGTGCCTGCCGTTGCCACCATGCATCCCACACGCGTCGTACAAACTCGCGTGTCGCGGCGTCCCAGCGTGGTGATGGTTTTGTGGGGAGCAGCCCAGATACACCCAGTAGGACGGCGTAGCCGGCGAGGGGGTCATGGCTTCGGAGTGTTTCATAAGGAACACGTTCGGCAAGTTCCCGGCAGACGCCGGTGTTTCGTTTGTAGCCAAGTGCACCAAGCATCTCTCTGTAGAGAACGTCGTCCGTATGGCTCTGTGACAGTCGCGCCGCGATACGCTGTGTTTTGAGCTGCATCCGGTGGGCTCCTGCTGTCTCCAGCAGCTCGCCAAGCTGGTCGGGGTGCCGCTGCTGGAGAATGGCCGCGCACGGGCGGGGTGAATCGGGGAGGGCGGCATAGGGGTATGCCGTGACGTCGACGGACTCGAACGAGAAAGAGGGAACGGCAGAGAGGGGGGCTCGCAGCGAGACCTCGACCGTTCCGGCAGGTAGAGAGTCAAGTCGTGCATTTCCCGGTGTGTAGGTGACGTGGGCGACCACCCGTCGGTAGCGCGGGTCATCCGCATGGCCGTGGTGGCCCCAATCGGCCGGGTGAATGTGGATTTCCACGTCCCCTTGAATGCGCCGACGCTCCGGGCCCAGCAGGAGCACGGCATCCAGGAAATCGGGGCCGGCCTCCAGGTTCCAACGGCCGGGATCGACCACGGCGAGGCTCTCGCCCGACCTTGTCGTCAGAGTAGCGGGGCGCAGATGGGCGTCGGCCCAGACGCATTGCAGGTGCCGCTCAGAGAAGTGAAAAGCCCGGTCCGGGGAGTTCTCCCTGACACGGTTGGTCCTGCCAACCAGAAGTCCCTGGTATATTGCAGCCGATGGCGTGGCCGATGCGGCCCCTGCCTGATACCCGGTATAGCGTTCTGACCCCAATTGTGCTCCCTGATTCCGTGGTGGCTTGACTGCCTTCGGAGAAGCCTCATAATAGCCCAATCCGTGCATCAGTCAAAGTCTGAGGCACAAAATTGTGTAGTGGAGCGGCGTGACCCATGATCGAGGTCAAGAATCTGACAAAACGTTTCGGGCGGGTAACGGCCATTAATGGCTTGTCGTTCGAGGTCGGCAAAGGCGAGATCGTCGGATTGCTCGGTCCAAACGGCGCGGGCAAGACAACCACGCTTCGCATTCTTGCCTGCTATCTGCCGGCGACCGGCGGTGACGCTTTTGTCGGCGGTGCTGACGTTTTCACGGATTCGATGGCGGTTCGCAGCAAGGTCGGCTACCTCCCGGAAAACGTCCCTCTCTATATGGATATGCGTATCCGTGAGTATCTGCGTTTTCGCGGGGCTCTCAAGGGTTTGCGCAAGGGGAGATTGCGGGAACGTGTCGATACGGTATTGGAACAGTGTGAGCTGACCGAGCAGCGGCGGGTGGTTATCGGTCGCCTCTCGAAGGGGTTTCGGCAACGCGTGGGATTAGCGGATTGCCTGTTACATGAGCCCGAATGCCTGATCCTCGATGAGCCGACGATTGGGCTGGACCCGAACCAGATTCGTCACATCCGTGAGTTGATCCGTGGTCTTGCGCAGCAACACACAGTCCTGATCTCGTCCCATATTCTACCGGAAGTCGAAATGCTGTGTCAGCGCGTCCTGATTATGGATGCCGGCAAGATCGTGGCTTCGGACACGCCGGAGGCGCTCGTGGGCCTCATGCAGGGCCGTGAGAAGGTGGTAGTGGAGGTCTGTGGCTCGCGGCGAGCCGTGTTGCAGGCCTTCGAGACGATACCGGGCGTGGAGTCAGTGATCTGTGAGCCTCTTGGTGAATGGAGCCGGCTCGTGTGTCAGTGCGCCAAGGGCGCCGATGTGCGTGACGGCATTTTCAAGTGCGTCTGTGAGAATGAGTGGCAGCTTCGAGAGCTTTCGATTGAACGCCGCAATCTTGAGGACGTGTTCGTGGCTATCACGAAGGGGGCCCTTACCTCTGACACGCAAGAGAATGAATCCCCCGATCAGGCGGAAGACGCCCCCGAGAAGGAGCCCGACAGCTCTGACGGTCCAGGCGAGGACTCCCCCGGTAATGGGGAGGCAGACGATTCGGCGCCGCCGCAGAGGGAGGCGCCTGATGCGTAGTACATTCACGATTTTCAAACGCGAGTTTGCCGCGCTTTTCCTTTCTCCCGTCGCCTACATCACGGCAGCGGTGTTCGTGTCTGCGACGGGATGGACGTTCCTGCAAGCCGTCAAGACGAAGAGCGGATCCGACGAACCGGTTGTTCTCATTCTACTCGTAGCCATTCTACTGTGGTTGCCCATTCTGATAACGGTCATCAGCATGCGGCTCTTCGCCGAAGAGAAGCGATCCGGGACGATTGAGTCTCTGATGACTGCCCCGGTCTCGGAGATAGCGGTCGTTTCGGGGAAGTACCTTAGCGCCTTGCTGTTCTGCTGGGTCGCCACGACGCCGGCTCTCGCCAGTGTCTACTGGTTGGCCAAAGTCAGCCCCGGCATCGAGAGTGTTGATCACTACGCCATTGTTGGTGGTTCCACGATTCTCTCGCTCGTGATTGCCTGCTGCGTGGCGATTGGGCTTTTTGTGTCACTGTTGACACGAAACCAGATTGTGGCGGCAATCTGCTGCTTCACGGCGATATGTCTGCCGTTTTTCGTGAAATCCCTGGCGGGTGCGACGCCTTTCCTGCGGGATAGTGTTGTTGAGTATGTTTCCCTGGAAGCACATGTGATGGGATTTGCCGGTGGCGGGATCGATCTTCAGGTTGTCGTGCTCTACCTGTCGGTCATACTACTGATGCTGTTTGCATCAGTCCGGATTCTTGAGTCGCGGAGATGGCTGTAGCTTCGGTTCGGGGTGTCCCTCTTGGCTGGAGTGGCTGAGAAGCCACTAGGCCTGCGAGGGACACCCCGAACCTCCGCGTGTGGGGTGGGCTGGAGTGGCTGAGAAGCCACTAGGCCTG
>CAZCDU010000021.1:25146-41964 GCA_964497125.1 uncultured Victivallales bacterium
CCCCGAACCTCCGCGTGTGGGGTGGGCTGGAGTGGCTGAGAAGCCACTAGGCCTGCGAGGGACACCCCGAACCTCCGCGTGTGGGGTGGGCTGGAGTGGCTGAGAAGCCACTAGGCCTGGGAGGGATGCCCCGAGCCTCCGCGTGTGGGGTGGCTGGCGTGGTTGAGAGGCCTTTAGGTCTGTGAGGGATGCCCGGGACCTCCGCGTGTGGGGTGGTGGAGTGGCTGTGAGGGGTGACCGGAAAGGCAGATAGCCGATTGGGGCAGGGTGTAAGTTGATATGATAGTTGAAGAACAGGAAGTAAGGCAGATGGTTCGGCGGCAACGCCGTCGCCGCATCGTGACGGGACTCAACGTTGCGGTAGCCGTCGTGTTGATGGCGACCGTCGTGTTGCTTCTCAACTTGCTGGTGTCTCGCTTTCCCTGCCGAATCCAGCTTCAAACACGTTCACACCATGAGCTTTCGGAACGGACGTTGGGGCTACTGGGCGGGTTGACGGCGGATATCAATGTCATCGCTTTTCTTGCCTCCGAATCGGCGCTCTACGACGAAGTGCGAGTGTTGCTGCGTGAGTACGTCTATGCGGCAGATCGCTTCGATGGAACCACCCTCACGCTTGAGGTGGTCGATCCTCGCAGAGATATTGCACGCACGCGGGACCTGGCTCGTGAGTATGATGTCACGACCGAGGACGTCATCGTGTTCTCCTGCGGAGGTCGTCGCAAGTATGTCGAGATTCAGGATCTGGCGAAGTACGAGGTGGAACTGACCGAGGCCGGTGTAGCCAAACGCATGGTTGGCTTCATGGGCGAGCAGGCGTTCTCATCGGCCATTCTGAGTGTTACCCAGGAGCATACGCCGGTCATCTACTTTCTGTCAGGTCATGGCGAGCGCGATGTTGAGGATTTCAACCGCCAGGGCGGCTATTCTGCGATCGCCCGGACAATCCGCCGCGACAATATGGAGGTGCGTGGCCTGCAACTCGCCGAGGCCGGCGGCATTCCGGAAGACTGTGCGGCGCTGATTGTGGCGGGGCCGGACAAGAAGCTCTCCGAAATGGAAGTCAGCCGTATTGAAGACTACCTGAACAACCGTCACGGGCGCGTGATGTTCCTTCTGGATCCATCGGTGGACGCAGGATTGGGTCCACTGCTGGACGGGTGGGGCGTGGGTCTGGGTAGTGGCGTCGCTGCCGGGTTGACTTTCTCGGGGCGGGAACTCGTCATCGCTCAGTATGGGGATCACGCGATTACGAAGGCGTTTAAGAACATCACCACGATGTTCTATATGCCACGCCCCGTGCTGGCCACGGCCCCAGCCCGAAATGGCCGTTCGGGTCAGAAGGAAGAGGACCGTGCCCGTGTCAGTGTCCTGGCCGCCACGGGAGATGAAGGGTGGATTGAGCACGACCTGTCCCAGGATCCGCCTCGCTACGATGAAGGGACAGACCAGCGCGGCCCTGTTTCAGTGGCCGTCGCGGTTGAGAAGGGGCCGGTTGACGTTGACGTCAAGATTCAGCCCACACGACTCGTCATTGTTGGCGATTCCTATTTCGTATCGAACGCCGCCATGCGCAGCGGCGTTGGCGGTAACGCCAGCTTCTTCCTTTCCGCGTTGAATTGGCTGGTTGAACGTGAGTCGCTGCTCACCGTTGCGCCACGCCCACCTCTTGAGTTGCGACTTGAAATGAATGACAAGCAGTGGACACAAGCACTGCTTCTGACCGTGGTCATGAGCCCATCGGTGATCTTGCTTCTGGGCATTTGCGTGTGGCTGAAGCGCCGCCGCTAGTAGGCGCCTGCGCCGGGGAAATTGAATGACGTATAGAACCACATTGAGACTACTGGTTGGTGTTGTCCTGCTGGGTGGTGCCCTGCTGCTCGTCGACCAGCAGAAACGTGTTCGCCGGGCAATTCGCACGGAGAGCCAGCGTGTCTTTGACCTGGCTACTGAACCGGTCGAAGGAATCTCGATTAGCCGCAAAGATCTGACGATTGAGTGCATCAAGAAGGGCGACGACTGGTTCCTGAAGTCTCCGGTGCGCGGGCGGGGAAACGCGGCAGAGGTGGAACGGCTTGTGGCGATGCTCGAGATGCTGGATTGGGATGAGCGAATTACGGCCGAGCAACGCAAGGCTCGCGAGTTGACGCTGGCGGATTACGGGCTTGAGCCTCCCCGTGTTACCGTTGCTGTTGATACCTCGGGACGGCGAGAGAATCTTCATCTTGGTGATGCCATGCCTTTTGGCAAGGGTCTCTACGCACGCCAGGGCGGGTCTGATGCTGTCCTGACGATTCCGGCAGAAGTCGATGCTGCGTTACCGACCTCGATAGAATCCCTGCGCGATCGATCCGTTTTTCGCGGGGCCCCCGAGAGTACGGTTCGCCTCGAGCTGCAGCGGCAGGGCGCGGGGTTCATTCAGCTGGTGCGGCGCGAAACCGGTTGGATGTTTCAACAGCCCCTTTCGGCCTACGCCGATGGTGCGGAAGTCCAGACGTTGCTGACGGCGCTCTATGCGCTCCAGGTGGAGTCATTCTTCTGGGATGAACAGACGGGCTCTGGTGCCGAGTCGACGTCCGCCGGTGGCCTTGAGATGGCGGCCAGCGCACGCGTGGAATCATGTGGGTTGGCTGCAGACGCTGCCCAGATTCGCGTCACGGTCTGGGTCGAGGGTGATAGCCTTGGGCAGGAACTGCTTCTCGGAAAAGCGTCGTCCGATCAGGACGGTGAAGTGTTTGCCAAACGCGGCGAGATCAATGCGATCTACACGGTGGCTGACGAGATTATTGATGTATGCAGTGTTGAGGTGAATGCACTGCGTGACCGTCGCCTCTTCCCTGCGGGAGGTAATCACGCCGGGCGGATCGTGCTGCAGGCGGGAGAGACGAAGCTGGTGCTGTCACGAGAGCCGGGAGAGTCGGGGCGGTGGCATGTCGTTGAACCCGTCCAGTGGGTTGCCGACACGCCGGGCATCCGCGAGCTGCTTGAACGCGTTGCATCACTGTCGGTGCATACCTACCGGGATGACCCCGTCACGAATCTCGACGCGGTAGGGCTTTCACCACCGGCCTTTGTGATTGCACTTCAGGATGGCACCCCGAATTCCTCTGAAGAGCCTGTCGCGGGTGGCGACGTGCTGGCAACGGATGGCACCTTGCTTATTGGGGGAGTCGTTTTAGGTGAGCAATCCCGATATGCAAAGGTTGTTGGGCAGGATGATGTCTTCACGATCGCACAGTCGCAACTGGCCTGGCTGGATGCCGCCTGCGTGGCGCCATTGCTGTACCGCGATCGGACCATGCTGGCGTTGGAGCCGGATCACGTGCGGCGCGTGATGGTGTCGACATCGACCGGAGAGCTGGGCGTGGAACGTGGTGCCGACAACGAATGGGTTTGTGTTGGCGAAACCCAACTGGTGCCGGTTAAGGAGGTCGTTGACCAGATTCTGTTTGTGGCAGGAAACGTGCGTGCCATTCGTGTCGAAGCGCACAATCCCAAGGAGCTGGCGACCTATGGGCTTGATGTGCCCGCTACGACCGTAACGTTTGGCCTGCAAGGCGAGGAAGGTATCCAGAAATCACTGCTGGTTGGGGCTGCCGATGGCAACGGACACGTCCATGCCATGGTACGAGGGCAGGATGTCGTCTTCCTTATTTCGGAAACACTTGCCTCTCTGCTTACCCGGCCCCTGGCTGTCCCTGCTGAGGAGGAAACAGGCGACTCTACTCCGAAACCGGCTGCCGGTGAGGGCGACTGATGTCGAAACAGTCGCATGCTGTGGTCCGCTTTGTGTGGTGGTTGCTGCGAACGGTTGGGCTCCTGTCGATCGCCCTGGTCGTCGGTTTTGTGCTCTACGCCAACACCGTTGGCCTTCCACGGCCGATCTCTCAGGCCGTCCTTTCCCGGCTCAACCGAGGCGGTTTTGCGTTCGACATGAAGTCGGCCCGCCTGAACGGCGTGCGGTACGTGCTGCTGAAAGACACCTCCATTCACCGCAAGCAGGTTCTCGGCGATCCGATGTTCGAAGCTGCGACGGTCCACATACGAATTAGCGTGATGGATTGGCTGCGAGGAAACTCCGGCGTCGCTGACATCACCGTGGATAACGCGATTTGGCGTCCGCTGCAGGGGAAGGCGAAAGCGCGGCGAAAGCAAGGTCGGCTCAAGCGTCGCAGCATGTTCAAGGTTGAAGTCACGAACTGCCGTCTCTATGACGTCGTCCTGGAACGCACGGCGTTTGATATTGATGGCGTGGACCAGGACATCCAAGTTCGGAACCTGGAGTCGACCCTAGCCGGAAACGGCTATGAGGGACGGCTGGGCGGATCGCTTGCCTACGATATGGGTAAACGCGTTATCTCCGGTCGCCTCGTTACAAATCTTGACCCCAACGCACTGGCTTCAGTTTACGCGGCGCACCGGATGTCATTTGCTCAGACGCTGACGGAGCGGTTCACGTTCCCCAATGAACCGCCGCGTGGCGAGTGGCGTTTCGATAGACGTAGTGGTGTGAAGGGGGATCTCTACGTGACCGGCGATTTCCGCATGCGGGACTGTACCTACCGTGACGTGGAACTTCTGCGTGCCGATGGTTCCGTTGAGGTGACGCTGCGAGATGGTACCAGGGAGGCAAACGTTGAGGACCTTCTGATTGTGCGCCGTGAAGGTATGGCGCGTGTGGGTTTCCTTGTGACGCCTGATGACAAGACGGTGAGGTTCGAGGCTGAATCATCGCTGCGCCCGCTGGCCATGGGCCAGATGGTGGGCATCCTGACTAACCTGCTCACGCGGTACGTCACGTTTGACGGGGCTTCGACGGTTACGGCTTCCGGGGTTGTCGACTACGGTGGACAGCACGCTCTCACAGACCTCAAGGGGGCTGTACAAGCCGATCACGTCGGGGTGGAGCGGTTCGAGTGCGATAGCGGATCGTGTGATGTGCGCATGGTTGGCAATTCCCTCGTCCTGACCAATATCGAGGCGAGCGTTTACGGGGGGACAGCATCCGGGACGATCGGGCTAACCGCCCCCCCGCGCGGAATACGTGAGGTGGATTTTGAAACGGATGTGAAGCTGAGGGGGGCGGACTTTGAACGGCTCATGGAGGAGATCTCAACGGGAGGCACCAAGCGGAAGTATACTGGACAGCTCTCGGGGGACCTGGTCCTGAAGGGGCGAACAGGGCCGGATGTCCGGGAATCACTTCAAGGTGCTGGAAACATCGAGATTCGGGATGGCCGCGTGTTTCTTCTGCCCGTATTCGGCGGCCTGTCGCGCCTGATGACTCGCGTCATCCCCGGGCTGGATTTTGTGCTGCGCCAGAGCGATGCCGGCATGAGTTTCCGCGTCGGCAACGGCCAGATTCAGACGGACAAGATCACGGTGGAGGGTGACATTCTGAGTCTTAAGGGCGATGGCGCGTATACGCTCGGCGGCGATCTCGACTTTGACATCCAAGTCAAATTGATGAAAGAGCACTCCCTTGTGTCGAAGTTGGTGCGGGTTCTGACATACCCGATCAGCAAGCTGTTTGAGTTCCGCCTGCGGGGGCCTCTGGATGATCCCAAATGGTATCCCGTGAATTTTTCGTTGGACCTTTTGGAGCGAATTGGGCTACGCAAGCGTGCGTCTTCTGAAGAGAAGGACCCTCCGTCTCGGGAAGATGAGCCAAAGGACAGTGAATGAAATTTCTGATTAAGACTTACGGATGTCAGATGAATGTGCGTGATACGCAGTCCGTTGAAGTACTGCTTGAGCGGCATGGACTGACACGTGTGACGAGCGAAGACCAGGCCGACCTGATCGTTGTTAACACCTGCAGTGTGCGTGGCAAAGCGGAAGACAAGGCCATTGGCAAATTGGGTCTGCTGGGGGCGACCAAACGAGATCGGCCTGACAGGCTCCTGGGCGTGATGGGATGCATGGTGCAGCGGCTCGGGGCTTCTGTGTTCAAAAAGGTCCCGACGCTCGATTTTGCCGTGGGCACACGCCGCTTCTCGAGCATTCCTGCGATTCTGGATATGGTCCGGAGCGGTGAGGGCCCGGTGCTTGATGTGGGAACCGAAGATGAGGACTTCGAGGCTCTCAGTGGCCACGAAGAGGGAGCGCATTCTGCATTCGTCAATGTCCTGTTCGGTTGTGATCGGCGCTGCGCCTATTGCATTGTTCCTGATGTACGCGGACGGGAATGGAGTCGTCCGGGCGCAAAGGTGGTTGACGAGGTGCGGAGCCTGGTCGCTGCCGGGGTCAAGGAGGTCACGTTGCTTGGGCAAAGCGTCATGATGTACGGGCGACGCAACGAGGTGTGGCCCGCCGATTATCGCTCCCCGCGCGGCTTCGTTGAGCCCTTTAGCCGCTTGCTGGAGGCTGTGAGTGATATTGACGGTCTTGAGCGCGTCCGCTTCACTTCGAGTCATCCTTCGGGCTGCACGCCTGAGCTTGCAGAGACCATGCGGCAGGTCCCGGAGGTCTGTCCTCATATCCATCTGCCCCTGCAGTCAGGGGCGGACCGGATTTTGAAGCGGATGCGAAGGGGCTATACGGCTGCGGATTATGCGGCGGCCGTTGAGCGCCTGCGAGAGGCCACTCCGGAATTCGCGATTACGACAGATATCATTGTTGGTTTTCCCTCTGAGACCGAGGCGGAGTTTGAGGAAACACGGGCATTCATGGAGACGATCGGATTCGACAATGCCTTTATCTTCAAGTACTCTCCTCGCCCCGGTACGCCTGCGGCGGAATGGGATGACGATGTTCCGGGCGATGAGAAACTGCGACGGAACAAAGTGCTGCTGGACGACCAGGATCAGCGTGCCCAGCGTATCAACGATTCTCAGATCGGGACGACGCAGGAGGTGTTGGTAGAGGGACCAAGCTTGCGTAACAAGGCCCGCTGGTCGGGTCGTAGCCGCACGAACAAGATCGTAATTTTTGACCCGGCCGCCGGTTGTGAAGTTGGTGATCTGGTCAATGTCAGAATCGAACGGGCCATGCCGCAGACGCTTTATGGCGTACTGATGAGTAACAGTTGACGTGTCTGAATCCTCACGGATCCAGCTACAAAATAGAGAAGCATCTGAATGCCCACGGATTCAGCTACAGAAACAGGCGTGTAGCTGGATTCGTTAGAATTCAGATTCGTAGAAGTAATTGAAGACTCCGGAATCGTGAGACGGGAAGGATAGACACCATGAGTGGATTGGCAATGTGGACCCTTGGACTTGCTGCCGTGCTGCTGGTCCTCCACGGATGTTTGGTTTTTGCTCCCGATACGGCCCGTCGTGTAGCCGCTGTTTTCCCTCGCCACAAATGGGCCGGCCGTGTTCTTGCAACGATCGCACTGCTCTGGGCTGCCTGGGTGGTCTACGACATGCCGCTGGGGCGTTTTGAGTATCTCAAACAGTGGCTCTTCGTCGTGACGCCGGTCACCATTGGGCTTTCATTCATCTACATGGATGAGCTCCTGGGGCCGCGCGCGTTGGGCGGCCTGTTGCTGCTCTATCCTGCCCCCGTGCTCGTACTGGCCCGTATGCATGAATCGCGGCTGAGCCTGGTGATGACGGTTATGGCCTACATTATGATCGTTAAAGGAATAGCCCTGCTCTTGAGTCCCTATGTCTTTCGCAAGTCAGCGCAGTTCATCACGACCAGCGACACGAAATGTCGCGTACTGGGCAGCTGCGGGCTCGCGGTTGATTCGCTGCTGCTCATCCTGGCGTTGGCGGTTTATTGAGAGAATCCATGCTGAAGACCCCATGGCGCTCGGCCCTGTTGTTTGGCTTGTGCGGGGTTGTGTTCGCCGCTTTCCGCCTACGCTGGCTTGGTCATCTCCTGACATGGGATGAGGCCATGAATCTCTGTTCGATCCGATCGTTTGTGTCGGATGGAACCGACGTCTTTTCTTTCTGGTTCTGGCGCCACCCGCCGCTGTTCTTCTTTCTCGCACTGCCGCTTGCACCGCTGGCGTCAGGCTTTGCGGAACGGGTTGAACTGCTGAGTGTCGTGGTGGGAGTATGCTCGCTTGGGATGCTCTTCCTGCTGAACCGCAAGGTGTTCGGCGACCGCGTTGCGCTGTGGTCCTGCTTCCTGCTGAGCGTGATGCCGAGCAGCATGTTCTATGACGTGTGGCTGAAGCGTGATGCTCCGGTTTCTCTGTTGGGGCTGGGTGCGCTTCTTCTCGTTACGCGTAAGCGCCCGCTGCTGGCCGGCGTATGCCTGGGGGGTGCTCTCCTGGCCAAGGAGACCGCGGTCTTCTACGTTGGGGCCGCCTTGCTCCTCTGGCTGTTGGAGAATCGCGCGAGGCGATGGCGTGGTGCAGCGGCGTTACTGCTGAGTGCCTTTTGTGTCTCCGCGTGGTGGTACGTGATCCTGAAGAGCAACGTCGATGGTGTTGTGACGATTGCCGTGCCTCCGGGGGAATCGGTTGGGTTACTGGAGCGGATCTGCGCCGGATTCGCCAAGCACATCCACTTTGCGTCTGGCGCCGATCGCTGGGCCGCCAACTGGCAGGGCGGATGGCACTACTACCTGTCACGACTCCCGCACGATCTGGGTGTGGTCAGCGCGGCGTTGGCGGTGGCCGGGGTGGCTGTGTTGCCGGTGAAGTGGGCCCGTTGTGTGGATGGACGTCGGTGGGGCATGACCTGGCCGCTATTGCTCCTGGTTCCGTCTGTGGTGTTCTTGTCAGTGCTGCCGGGAAAGGTGCCGTGGGTCACGGTCTCACTCTATCCGGCATGGGCGACGCTTGCGGCCGTTTGTTTCGTGTCGCTCCTCGACCGGATTGCGTCCGGTGCGCGTACTGATACAGAAGCGGGGGCGGATGGGACGAGGAGATCCGCGCGTTCTGAGAATTCGGCCTGGTTGGTGACGGTGGGCATCGCGCTGATGGTCTTCATGCATGCAATGGCGTTGCGCTATGAGTATATGTTGACGCATGACGGTTCACGTCAGCTGGTAGCGGCCCGGAATTCCCTGCAGATTGCAGAGGCGTTGAATCAATGTGTGTCGGAGGAGGATCGCGTACTCGTGACCTCTTTCCATTACTGGCAGGGGCCATCCCCGGGATACGTGTGTCCAGTCTTCACGGCCTACCTCAAGCGCAAGCCGGCCATGCTGGTCCGGTCACATCTGCTGACGTTCGATGAGTATCTTGCCGATATCAAGGAGCACAAGATCGACTGGACCGTGCTCTCGCCGCCTCCCGGTCCAGAGGCGCAGGCGCTGTTTGACAGCTTCAAGGCCCTGGGCCTCACGCCCTGCCGACTCGACGGCGCGTTCATCTTTGATACACGGGCTATCAGCAATTAGCTCAACTCGATCGCGGCCACTCTCTATATGGACAGTATGGAGATATTGCATATATTGCTATTGAGTATATTGCAATATTTCGATATTGTTATCGCGAGAAATAAGGATGGGGCGTGAGACTGCGGGAATTTAGTGAGATTGCGGCCGGACATGCATTCCGGGGGAGGGTGATTCACAAGCCGGGTGGGCGGTTTTGTCTGTTGCTGCCGAGGAATATCACGGCTGGTGGGGCTATAGTGCTTGGCGACGAGGATCCGCTAAGAACGGAGTTAGACGTTGCGGATTCCCTGCTCCCGGGGGATGTGCTTGTTGTGACCCGCGGGAGATTTGCGGCCGCGGTATTTCAGGAGCCCGGGCCGTGGATTGTGCCGTCGTCAATTATCGTGCTGAGGATCGGCAATCCATCGGTTATGCCGGAGTATGTTGCGCTCTATATCAACTCAGAGAATGGACAGAGACTCTTTCGCCGATTACAGGAGACAACCACCGTCCCGTTTGTGAGTAAGAGCAACCTGGCGCAGGTGAGTATTCCGATTCCTCCGCTTGAGAGGCAGCAGGCTCTGGTTGAGTTGGGTGACAGTAGTCGTACGTACGCAAGGCTGGCAGCGAGGAAGATTGAGTTGCATCGACAGATTCTGGACCATGAACTTGCAGAAGCAGAGAGATCTTTTGAATAGGAGATGCCAATGAGTGACGCAAAAGCATATACCCAGGATTCCTTGAACCAGACGCTGTGGAGCGCGGCGGACTCCTCCCGAGGTACCGTGGATGGAGGCGTCTACAAGGACTACGTGCTGTTGTTTCTTTTCTACAAGTACATCAGCGATCTGCATGCCCATACACTTGAGAAGCTGAAGGACAGGTATGGTGATGATGAAGAGCGCATCAGGCTGCGCATAAAGAGCGAACGTTTCGTCATTCCTGAAGGGTGCAGTTTCGACGACCTCTACAAGCAGATCAATGAAGACAATCTCGGCGAACTTCTGAACAAAGCTCTGCACGAGATTGAGGACGAGAACAGTGAGCGCCTGGAAGGAATCGTTACCGTCGATTTCAATAATGCCGCTGTTCTTGGCAATACGGATCAGCGCAACAAGATGCTGCGCAACCTGATGACCGACTTCGCCAAGATCGACCTGACATTGGCCGGGGACGATGTCATCGGCAATGCCTACATGTACATGGTTGAGCGGTTTGGCTCTGATGCCGGCAAGAAGGCGGGGGAGTTCTTCACGGTTCATTCCGTTGCTATGTTGCTGGCGCGGCTTGCCCAACCCAAGCCCGGCTGGCGTATCTGCGATCCTGCCTGTGGCGCGGGTGGCCTTCTGCTGCTGGCTGGTGCGGAGATCGAGAAGCGGGGCTCAAAGGACTACGCGCTCTACGGTCAGGAAAGCAACATGGGTACCTACAACCTGGCCCGCATGAACATGTTCCTGCACGGGAAGGACTCAGCAACGATCAAGCAAGGCGACACGCTCAACAACCCACTGCTCAAAGAGAACGATCAGTTAATGAAGTTCGACCTGGTCGTTGCCAATCCACCCTTCTCGCTCAAGAAGTGGATGGGAGAGAACACGGAGAACGATCCCTATCGGCGCTTCTGGCGGGGGCTGCCGCCCAGGACAAAAGGTGATTATGCCTTCATTAGCCACATGGTCGAGACGGCCAAGGCCAAGGAGGGTAGGGCTGTTGTGATCGTGCCACACGGAGTGCTTTTTCGGGGCGCGTCCGAAGGCAAGATCCGCAAGGCCTTGCTGGAGGAGAACATCATTGATGCGGTGGTCGGGCTGCCGGCAGGGCTGTTTCAGACAACCGGTATTCCAGTGGCAATCCTGGTTTTGGACCGGTCGCGTGAGGTCGGTGGCGCGAATGAGGATCGCAAGGATGTCTTCTTCGTCGAGGCCTCAAAGCTGTTTCGTTCCGGGAAAGCACAGAACTTCCTGGATGACGAACACATCGAGAAAATCGTGGATGCTGTTGAGAAGCGAGAGGACCAGGAGAAGTTCTGTCGTGTTGTCCAGCCGGATGAGATCGAGGAGAACGACTTCAACCTCAATATTACCCGCTATGTCGACACCTTCGAGGAAGAGCCGGACGTCGACATCGAGGCCAACCTGAAGGAGCTAGCCGAGGTGGATGCGGAGCTGGAGAAACTGGAAGCGGAGATGGCGACGCACTTGGAAGCGCTGGGGATAGGAACCACGAAACACGCCAAAGGCGCGAAATAGGGGATGCCATGAGTGTGAAGAAACCGACAGAGATCGCGCTGTATAGGAGCAAAGACGGCAGTGTGAAGATGGATGTTCAGCTTGAGGCAGAGACGATCTGGCTGAACCAGTCCCAACTGTGCGAGCTGTTTGGCAGGGATCAGTCTGTTATCTCGCGGCACGTTCGGAATGTGTTTAAAGAAGGAGAGTTGCCGCAGAAAAGCAATATGCAAAAAATGCATATTAGTGGCTCTGACAAGCCTGTGGCCTTCTACAGCCTGGACGTGGTGATCTCCACGGGCTACCGAGTGAAATCCAAGCGTGGTACGGAATTCCGGATCTGGGCTACAAACGTACTGAAACAACACCTTATCAACGGCTATAGCGTCAATGAAAAGCGTCTAAAGGCGCTGAACCAGACGCTTCGGCTGGCTGCGGACATCTCCAAGCGCAAGCTACTCTCCGGCGACGAAGCGACCGCGCTGCTTCAGACGGTGTCCGAGTATTCCTACGCCCTGGATCTGCTTGATGACTATGATCATCAGCGGGTGGCCATCCGCAAAACCTCACGCCGCAAGGCCAAGGCGGTTTCGTATGACGAAGCGATCAAGCTGATCGACCAGATGCGGATCAAGTTCGGCGACTCAGCGGTATTCGGGAAGGAAAAGGACAAGAGCCTGCACAGTTCACTCAATGCCGTGATGCAGAGCTTTGGCGGTAAGGATCTTTACCCTTCTGTGGAGGAGAAATCAGCCCACTTGCTCTACTTCCTCGTCAAGAACCACAGCTTCGTTGATGGCAACAAACGCATTGCAGCGGCTGTGTTCCTTCGTTTCGGTGAGAAGAACAAGCTCATCTACGACAAAGAGGGCAACAAGCGGATCGCCGACAATGCCCTTGTCGCCATGACCCTGATGATTGCGGAGAGCAAGCCGAAGGAAAAGGCCGTCATTACGGCGATGCTGACTAATCTGATCTCGGGGAAGTGATGCGGGAGCGATATCTAACCGCGAAAGGCGCGAAATGACGCGAAGAGAGACTGAAGGGACGGCGTCCCCCGAATTAACGGCCAATGGCGATAGCTTTGGCCCTGCCGCCTATGGGCAACTCCTTGGACGGATCAAGGCTCGCATCCGGGAAGCAAGGGTACGTGCGAGTCTGGCTGCCAATCGGGAGCTCATTGCCCTCTATTGGGAGATTGGCAAGCTGATCGTCGAGCGTCAGAAGGGTGAAGGATGGGGGACTGCAGTCATTGATCAGCTGTCCCGCGATATTCGCCACGAATTCCCCGATATCAAGGGCTTCTCCCCACGCAATATCTGGCGCATGCGAATGCTGTATGTTGCTTATACAGAGGAGATTACAATTCTGCCACAGCCTGTGGCAGAAATTGACGGGGAGAATCTGCCGCAGCTTGCGGCAGAATTGCCGTGGGGGCATAACTGTTTGTTGATAGAGAAGATCGAGGACCTCTCCGCCCGGCTCTGGTACATGCGCCAGACCGTCGAACATGGCTGGAGTCGCAATATCTTGGATTTTCACATCGCACAGGGTGACTACGAGCGTAAAGGAAAGGCTGTCACCAACTTCAGCCGCACATTGCCGGAGCCGCAGTCGGATCTGGCTCAAGGTGTCCTGAAAGACCCGTATCTCTTCGATTTCCTGGGGCTGACCGATGACATCCGGGAGCGCGAGATGGAGAACGCCATTCTCCAGCATCTGCGGGAGTTCCTGATTGAGCTTGGCAGCGGGTTCGCCTTTGTGGGGAACCAGTACCGGTTGTCTATCGGCGATGACGACTACTACATCGACCTGCTCTTCTATCACCTCAAGCTGCGGTGTTACTTCGTGATCGACCTCAAGACACGCCCGTTCGCTGCGGAAGACGCAGGGAAAATGAACTTCTACCTCAATGCCGTCGACGATCTCTTGCGGCATCCGGACGACAAACCCTCCGTGGGGCTGGTCCTCTGTCGCGAGAAACAAGGCTCAAACCGCATGGTGCTCGAGTACGCCCTACGAGGGCTCGCGAAACCAATTGGCGTTTCCGAATACCAGCTCACACGCGCGCTTCCGGAGGACCTGAAACCCAGCCTGCCAACGGTCGAGGAGATTGAACGCGAGATTGCCCAGAGCAGCCTGCCTGAGGATGACAGCAGGACGGGCCGGCTTGTTCGTGAGATGCGGGAGCGATATCGAACCGCGAAAGGCGCGAAATGACGCGAAAAGGGGATCTGGGCATGGATGACACAGCGTTACTGCCGTTGGAGCGAATTGAGAGATCCATCTATATGATCCGGGGGCAGAAGGTCATGCTGGATCGGGATCTTGCAGCGCTTTATGGCGTCGAGACCAAAGCTCTGAAGCAAGCGGTCCGCAGGAATGCCAATCGTTTCCCAGAGGACTTTTCGTTTGTCCTTGATAGACAAGAGTTTGCAGCTTTGAGGTCACAAACTGTGACCTCCAATTCCGGGGATGCTCGCGGCGGTACCCGCTATCCTCCCATGGTTTTCACAGAGCAGGGGGTCGCCATGCTCTCCAGCGTGCTCAAGAGTAAACGCGCTGTCGATGCGCGAGAGAACCAGGAATGACCAAAGTGCAGTACGACCCAAAGATCCATCACCGCCGGTCGATTCGGATGAAGGGGCATGATTACGCCGGCGGCGGGTTGTATTTTGTGACGATCTGCGCGCACCGGAATGCCGGCGAGATATTTGCCAATTCTGTTGCGAAAGAGGTCGTTAGCCGCGTGTGGCAAGAAATGCCGCAATCCGCCGTAGGGGCTGGCCTTGGGGAGGGCACCCACAAGGGGAGCCCGTACGCCGCCGATGGGATGGAAATCGTAGGGGCGCCCCTTGTGGGTGCCGCCTTTGGATGCCCGTACGTGGTGATGCCGGATCATTTCCATGCGCTGGTGCGAATGCGGCGGGGGGATGTGGCGTTGGGGGATGTCGTTGGTGCATTCAAATCGTTGGTGGTGCATGAGTATATTGCGGGGGTGAAGGCCGGAAGACTGGCGCCATTCCCCGGCAAGATCTGGCACCGCAATTACTACGAGTCCATTGTCCGCACGCCTGAGGCGGAGGCGAGAATTGCCGAATACATCCGCATGAATCCCTGGCGGTGTGTGACGGATTTAGGCGATGGCCTACGCGGGATGGGCAATCCCGCGCTGTGGAACAGGGAGAAGCTTGGTGTGCTTTGCAGCCGCAATGCCCCACGCCCCAAGAGCATCCCCAATGCGGCCGTCTACCTGGGCGGCTTCCACTCGCCGATTGAGAAGGCGATCCTTGATCGATTGCTCGAGCTCAAGAAACCTCTTGTCTGGTGCCCCGCCTGGGGGCTTGAACGCAGCGCGTTTGCTCCCGGGGTACGCGAAGCCCTTGAGCAGAATCGGATGCTGATTCTCGAGATGCGCAATCGCGACGGCGACCTCGCTGCCGCGGAACAGCGCAATCGATTCGTCATCAAGAATGCCGACAAACGCTGGGTGCCGCATGTCAGCCCTGGTGGTATGATCGACCGGTTGCTGCGTGAGAGAGAGCAAACCGCGAAACACGCCAAAGCCGCGAAATGACCATGAAAAAGAACGAGAATAGACTGGGATACAAGAAGACGAAGGTCGGGTGGATTCCGACCGACTGGACTTTGCAGACCATAGAATCTCTTTGTAGCGTGCATTCAGGAGGGACGCCATCGAAGGGGAATGCATCTTTCTGGAGCGGAAGCAAGCCATGGGTGTCCGCGAAGGATCTCAAGACTCCAGTGATTACGGAATCGCAAGATCGCCTGACTGACGAGGGGTTCAGTCACGCTCACACGGCACCAACTGATTCGCTGCTGATCTTGATCCGAGGAATGACGCTCTTTCGGGACGTGCCAGTGTGCCGTGCTGGTAGGGACGTTGCATTCAACCAGGACATCAAGGCTCTCTGTACCAAGGGCGAGTGCATGTCCGCCTATCTTCAGTGTGTAATGCATGCGCAAAAGGGCCGACTTCTGGGATTAGTGGATGCTGCAGGGCATGGCACTGGGCGCATTGATACGGGAGAGCTCAAGGCCTTTTCCATCCCTCTCCCCTCCCTCCCGGAGCAGGAGGCGATTGCGGGGGTGTTGGAGTGTTGGGATCGGGCGATTCGGGCGTATGAGACGAAAATTGAGAAGAAGCGGAATATCAAGAAGGGGCTGATGCAGCGGCTGTTGACCGGGAAGCAGCGGCTGCCGGGGTTTGCAACCACTGAAAACACGGAAGGACACGGAAAGAAGAAGGATGGGATACCGAGGGGGTGGGAGAGGGCTCAGCTTCGCGATATATGTGATCTCCAATCTGGGAAGTTCATGGCCGCGTCAGCGATCTCTAAAGTGAGGACCGAAGACTCTTTTCCTTGCTTTGGAGGAAATGGCTTACGTGGATATGTCGGTTCGCGTTCTCACAACGGAGAATATGCCCTGATCGGCAGGCAGGGCGCTCTCTGCGGAAACGTTTGCTGGGCGAGTGGAGAATTCTATGCGACTGAGCATGCGGTAGTCGCAACCCCAGTGAACAACACATCATCAAAGTGGCTGTATTACCAACTTGAACATCTGAATCTGAATAGGTTCGCAACAGGTGTTGCTCAGCCAGGTCTCTCAGTGCAGATCCTTGATCAAGTTGTGGCTCCCGTTCCCTCACCTGCCGAACAGCGCGCCATTGCCGCTGTCCTTTCCTCCGCAGATGCGGAGATCGCCACGTTAGAGCGCAAGCTGGCTGTGCTGCGGGAGCAGAAGCGGTATTTGCTGAATAACCTGGTGACGGGGACGATTCGGCTGCCGGAATTTAGACCACGGAAGACACAGAAAGCACGGAAGAAGCCTTGAGCAGGATTGACTGCAAGTTACGATCGGCCAACACACAACGGTAGATCAACACAGAAACGAACACGGCCGGTCGACACAGATAGGATAGCGCATACATATGAACTATAGACCCTCTTTCTTCTCTTTGTGTTCCCTGTGCTCTTTCGTGGTAGTCTCTCTCTCCCCAGGAGGCCGCCATGTCTGACCTCTACACGCTCCCAGATTTCGATGAGGCATCAGCTTCGCAGATTCCCGCAATTCTTGAGCTGGTGAACCTGGGCTACACCTATCTCTCCCGCTCTCAAGTCACCGCTCTCCGTGACAGCAATTCGCAGTACATTCTGCGCGACATTGCCTTCGATGCCCTCCGGGCCGTCAATAGCCCCGAGATCTCGGACAAGAGCATTCGCGACGCGATCTTTGAGGCCGAGCAGATCGATATGGGGGATGGTGTTGTCCGCGCTTCGGA
>CAZCDU010000021.1:42064-49790 GCA_964497125.1 uncultured Victivallales bacterium
CCGTCGCCCGGACATTGTCCTCTTCGTGAACGGTTTTCCTTTTGCCGTGATTGAGTGCAAGAAGGAGTCGGTCAAGGTCGCCGATGCCGTTGCTCAGATGGTTCACAACCAAGGACGCACAGAAACACCGAAGTTTTTTCTCTTTCCGCAGCTTCTCATTGCCACGAACGTGCAGGAACTGAAATACGGCACGATGCTGACGCCGGGGCGCTTCTATGCGCATTGGAAGGAGAAGGATGCTGATTCCTCTGCCCTGGATGCGGAGGTGGCGGCTGTCATCAACGCTCCCGTTGAACCCGCAGTGATGAAGCAGGTCGCGGCCGACCTGACTCGTGGGGAGTATACACAGATCCCGGACCGGGCCGTCACGGAACAGGATCGGGGCATCTATGGGTTGCTACGCCCGGAGCGACTGCTGGATATCGTGCGCAACTTCATTCTCTACGATGGTGGCGTGAAGAAGATCGCCCGGTATCAGCAATACTTCGCGATCAAGAAGACGCTGGCTCGACTAAAGACCTTCGATGAGCATGGTAGGAGGCAGGGCGGCCTGATTTGGCACACGCAGGGGTCGGGCAAGAGCCTGACAATGGTGATGCTGGTGAAGTGCTTGATCGATGATTCCGATATAGTCCTGCCCCGCGTGTTGGTGGTGACGGATCGCCGGGATTTGGACAAGCAGATCAGTGATACGTTCGCGTCCTGCAACATCAAAAAGGATGTGAAGCGCACGACTAGTGCAAAAGCGTTGCTGGAACTGATTCGAGAGAAGGACCAGCGGGTGATCACGGCCCTGATTCAGAAGTTCGATTCGCTACGGACCGCACGTGATTTGGTTGACGATGATCCCAACGTCTTCATCCTGATCGACGAGGCGCACCGTTCCCAGGCGGGCAAAGCCAATATCGAACTGAACTACCTGCTCCCGAAGGCGTGTCAGATTGCCTTTACCGGAACGCCCTTAATGAAACGGGAGAAGTCGAGCGAGCAGAAGTTCGGCGGGATGATTGATGCCTATACGATTTCTGAAGCCGAGAAGGATGGCGTCGTGCTACCGCTGATCTATCAACCGCGCTTTGTCGAGCAAAACGTCCAACAAGGCTTGCTGGATCGGTTCTACGATGAGATCACCAAAGACCTATCCGAAGCGCAGAAGAAGGACCTTCAGCAGAAGTTCAACTCATCGAAGATTGTTGAGGAGACCACCCAGAGAATCGAGACCATTGCCCTCGATACCCTCGAGCACTTCCGACCTTTCCTCGACACCGGGCTCAAGGCGCAGATCGTCGCGCCGTCTAAGTATGCTGCCGTCATGTTCATGGAGGCGTTTGGCTTGCAGGACAGTGTGCCCGTGGAAGTGATCGTCTCCGATACGGCAGATAGGGAGGAGGATGACACCCTCCCTGAGCATAAGAAGATCGTGGCGAAGTGGTTGGATGACGAGAAGCACAAGCATGGCTCATCACTTGAGGCGCGTGAGAAGAAGTTGGTCGCTGACTTCAAGGAGAACCCGGATGGCGTGCGGATCCTAATCGTGGTCGACAAGCTGCTGACCGGCTTTGATGCGCCCCGCAACACGTTTCTCTACCTGGCGAAACAGCTCAAGGACCACAATTTGCTCCAGGCCATTGCCCGTGTTAACCGACTCTTCGATGGCGATGAAGGCCGTGAGGCCAAGGTTAATGGCTTCATTATCGACTACTCGAAGAATGCCCAGAACCTTCATGACGCCATGGAGTTGTTCTCGAACTACGATCCCGAAGACATAGAGCGGGCATTGCTGAACACCGATGAGAAGATTCATGAGCTGGAGCGGGTCTACCAGGAACTGCACTCCATCTTTAATGCCGTGCAGAACAAGCAGGATACGGAGGAGTATGTCCGGACGCTTGAGGACGATGTCGAAACACGGGAGCACTTCTACGAGCTGGTGAACGACTTCATCAAGCAGTTCTCAACCTGCATGATGCTGCACGACTTCACGCAGAAGTTCGATGCGGAGAAGCTGCGGCGCTACCAAGGCGACCTGAAACGATTCGTCGAGCTGAAGAAGATCCAGAAGGCCAAGCACGCGGAATCGGTCGATTTCTCGAAGTACGAGGACCAGATCCGACGAATTCTCGATAAGTACGTATCCGCCGAATACGTGGTGGAGCTCTCCAAGCCGCTTTGTATTGCCGAATCGGGCGAGTTCAATGATTACATTGCGGATCTGGACCGCGGACTCTCGGAGAAATCACAGGCAGAGGCAATTGCAGCGTGGACCGAACGCACGATTAAAGAAAACTACCATCGTGACCCCGAATTCTACCGTCGATTCAGCGACAAGATCAGGGCTTTGATTGATGATCTGAAGGCTGCGAAGAAGGAGGACCTCAAGGCTCTCCTGGGTATGGCCCGTGAATACCAGGGGCACGTGCTTGAGTATACGGACAATGATATCCCCAGGGCGATTCAAGAACAGAAGTCGTATCACCCGTACTTCCGCAATCTGAAGGCCAGGTTCGCAACGCATGAAGTCTCGGATGAACGGTTATGTGAGATGGTCAAAGCGATGTGCGAACAGGTGAATCAACACAAGATCATCGACTGGCACCGCAACATCGAAGTTGAACGCCGGGTGAGGATTGAGCTTGAGGACTATCTCTTTGATGTCGTGAAGGCAGAGCACGGTGTGCCATTGGATGCGCAGGAGATTGACGAGATCATCTCGCTGGTTTGGGAGTTGGCGGTGGAGAATCGGAATGGCTAACCGCGAAAGACGCGAAGAGCGCGAAAGTGCTCATCGATCCGCCTTCGCGGGGCCTACGGCGTGACGTGCTGAGGGGATTTGAACAGAAGGAAACGAAGGGAACAAAGGCGGCAGGGAGATGGAGCATCGGTTTACATATGGGAATGTGGCGTTTGAGTACTCTTTGCTTCTTGAGGCGAGGAAGACCATAGCGGCGACGGTGTTCCCGACGCGGGCCTTGCTGGTCAAAGCGCCTCTCGATGCAACGACGGAGCGAGTTGACGAATTTCTCCGGCGCAAGTTCCGATGGGTGCTGAAACAGCAGCGCTATTTTGCCCAGTTTAGACCTGCCGCGGGCAGGCAATACGTTAGCGGTGAGACCTTTCGATACCGGGGGCGTTCATACAAGCTGTTGGTGCGCAAGATTCGGGCTGCGGAGACCGAGCGCGTCGCCCTTCAGTTTGGGAAGCTGAACGTCCTCACGCACCGGCGCATGGACCGCGACCATGTGAAGAGTCTCGTGGATGAATGGTACTACGAGAGAGCGTGCAAGGCTTTTGCTGATCGACTTGCCGCCTGTCTCACGCTGTTCGAGTACGGAGAAGCGCCGGCGCTTGTCGTACGCCCCTTGTCCAAGCGGTGGGGGAGCTACAGCGGAAAGACACACCGGATTACGCTGAACCTGGACCTCATCAAAGCCGCACGCCGACACATTGACTATGTCATCATTCACGAGCTTTGCCATGTCCGTCATCGACAGCACAACCGGGACTTCTTTCAGCTCCTGGCCTCGAAGCTGGCGCATTGGGAAATTCTGAAGACCGAGCTGGAGCTTAGTCTTCTCGGCTGATGGTCTTGATGGCTGCGAGTAGCTTTGTGCTGACAGGAACCGGGACGTCTAGGCAGGCTGCTTCCCGAACGATAGCACCGGTGATGGCGTCGATTTCGGTTCGACGGTTGTGTTCGACATCCTGCAGCATTGAAGATCGGTTCTCCGCAGTCTTCACGCAGACCCTGGTGACGGCGGCAATGACATCATCGTAGGGTAGGGCGATACCAAGCGCATCTGCGACGGCGGCCGCTTCGCGCGCGGCCATGTATGCCTGCTCGCGGATTTCACCGTTCTCGAGCAGCTCGCCATTTGTGATTCGGTGGATGGCGGTGACTGGATTGATTGCGGCATTGATGATGAGTTTTCCCCATAGCATGCTTTGGGCGTCCGCCAGAACCTGGTTTTCGCAGTCTGCAGCCGTGAGCAAGGCGCTGACAGACTCGGCGGCAGCGATTGGTGTGTCGCCAAATGGTGCGAGCTGGGTGGCACCGCGACCGGTCCAGCGGGCGGCATACGCTTCGCCCAGGATGGCCCCCATGGCTGTGGTTCCACAGACACAGCGCCCGGGCGCCACGGCTACGAGTTGCTCTGCGTTTCCCATGCCGTTCTGGAGCGAAACAAGGATTGTGTCGGCCCCGACAAGGGGCGTCATATCCCGAATGGCCGACTCTGTCTGGTAGGCCTTCGTGCAGACCATGACGGTATCCGCGATACCGAAATCGGCGGCGTCTGTTGAACTCGTGACTGCTGCCACCCATTCGGAATCGCCATCGACGACACGAATGCCCCTGCTTGAACGCTGAGCTGCACGCGTCTCGTTGTCATCAAGCAGGAATACGTCGCTTCCCTCGCGCGCAAGGAGTGCGCCGAACAGTGAGCCTATGGCTCCGGGGCCGACTATGGCGATGCGGTTCATGCGATCTCCACGATAACGGTATCCGGGCTCCAACGTCGGACTGTCTTCGCAACGCGCGTATGTGCGAACGTCATATATCCCGCCCTTTCAGGGCTCAAGTGTCAGCATATGGAGCACCCAGGGCGTTGCCCTGGGCTGGTATATCAAGCCCTTTCAGGGCAGAGAGCCATCTTGGCTGACGCCTAACGCGAGTCGACCGCCGTGCGTATGGCGCGGATGTGGTCAGGGGTTGAGCCGCAGCAGCCTCCGATGACGCCGGCGCCTGCTTCGATCAGCCCTGCCACATGGGCTGCCATGTCGCTCGGACTTTCAGGAAATGTATCGACGCCATCGACATTCACGGGCATGCCCGCGTTCGCGTGGACCAGAATGGGCGCAGCGGGGGCTGCGGCTCGAATCTCACGCACAATCTCGATCATGCGCTCGCTACCGTTGCCACAGTTGGTCCCGATGATGTCAGCCCCGGCCTCGAGCATGGCGGCGGCCATGTCCGACGGCGATACGCCCATCATGGTCCGATAGTCGCCCTGGACCGTGCGCTCGAACGTGAATGTGCAGATGATTTCCAGTCCCGTGTTCGCCTTGGCTGCCTTGACCGCGAGGGTGGCTTCATCGATGGCCGCAAAGGTCTCGATGCAACAGGCGTCGGCGCCGCCCTGCTCAAGGGCGATAGCTTGCTCGGCGAATGCATCCGTGAGTTCCTGCTCGGTGACATCGCCCATGAGCAGCATTTTGCCGGAGGGACCGATCGAGGCAATGACGTGCCCTGTGTCACCGATAGCGGCACGCGAAATCCCGGCTGCCGCCTTGTTGATCTCGGTCTCACGATCAGCCAGGCCGTAGTGCTCGAGTTTGAAGCTCGTGCCTCCGAAGCTGTTGGTCTCGATCATGTGGGCGCCGGCTGCGACGTAGCTGTCTGCAATGGCGCGCACGACATCCTCGTGATCAATATTCCATAATTCAGGGCACTCACCGGGAGTGAGACCGTTCTTCTGAAGGTAGGTTCCCCATGCCCCGTCTGAGACGAGGATGCGGCCGTCTGCGAGTTGTTCGGTAATGCGTTTCATAGTGAGAGTGAGAGTAAAGCAGAAATGGGAAAGCAGAAAGCAGAAATGGGAAGCAGAAATGGGGGAACAAAAAAAGGTCCGGCTCCTGACGGAACCGGACCTTTCTTTAATCGCGATGTTGTCTAGCCGACAAAGGAGGAGGCCAGGTCTGCAGCGGAGGCGGCGTCGGCGGCGTAGCCGTCGGCTCCGATTTCGTCACAGAATGCCTGGGTTACCGGCGCGCCACCGATCATGACCTTGGCCGTGGCGTCGGAGGCCTTGACGGCGTCGACAACGGCTTTCATGTTGGTCATGGTCGTTGTCAGCAGAGCGGAGACACCGATCACGTCAGCGTTGTTGGCTTTGGCTTCGGCAACAAACTTCTCGGGGTCAACATCGATACCGATGTCACAGACCTTGAAGCCGGCGCCTTCGAGCATCATGCAGACAAGGTTTTTGCCGATGTCATGCAGGTCGCCCTTAACCGTACCCACGACAGCCGTTCCACGGGGCTCAACACCGGAGGCGGCGAGCTGGGGCTGGAGAATCTCCATGCCGGCTTTCATGGCGCGCGCTGCGATCAGCACTTCCGGAACGTAAACTTCGTTCTTCTTGAAGCGCTCGCCGATTACGCCCATGCCTGAGAGTAGGCCATCAGTCAGAATGCTGCCCGGCTCGATTCCGTCATCGAGAGCCTGCTGTACAGCAGCCTTCACATCGTTCGCCTTGCCCTTCATAAGATCTGCTGCCATCTGTTCCAGAATGCTCATCCTTTTCCTCCGTTGTTTTGGTTTCTGGATCTGTGGGAAGTTGAAGCATACCCAATATCCGGTGATGAGAAATAGGCGGTTTGTGTTATGAACTATAAGGATCTTGCTGGTATTGGCTAAAAGAATGAGGCATATTGGGCAAATATCCAATCAATAGAGGGTCGTGGTATGCCGATATTGTCGAAGCGACTTATGGAATCAGTGCGCAGGGAGGCCCGTTCTTCCGGGGCTCTGCCACCGCGTTTTCTGGACTTGGCGGGGGCATGCGTGCTTGGAGACGACCCGATAGCTGAGTTGAAGAACAGTCGACGTCGGCGGAGCTATGCCCTGCAGGAGAGTATCAACAGCAGCGGGCCCTATCTCTATGCTGTCGCTCCGGGTGTTATGACATGGGTGTTGGGCCTCGAAGACCGACGCATGATCCTGGGGAGCATGGTGGGTACTGAGGTTATGGTTTCTGATGCGTCGTGGGATGAGGATGATGCTCTCGTTTACCTGGTCAGACAGGGATTAGCCCCGGAAGCGGCGGAAGCGTTCGTTGCTGGCCTTGACGTCTGGCCGCTGGACCGCGTACGCGACATGGCTCGTCGCACCCAGGAAGCGTTCTACACGCTGAGTGGGTGGAAGCCGGAGCTCATGGAAGAGCGTCGTCGACAGATTCTCCAGCAGCAGCAAATCAATGAGGCGATTGCCGATGTCAGAAACCGGGGAGGGGATGCGCTCTATACGTTTGAGAAGGAGCGTGTGCTACTGTCGAACATCCGGGCGGGTGACCGGAATGAAGCGAGACGGATCCTGAACGAGATGTTGGCTACGATCTACATGTCCGCACCCCAGCTTGTCGTACTGCGAGCACGCGTGATTGAGCTGCTGACCTGTCTGACACGGGCAGCCATCGAGGACAACCCTCTCATGGAACCCCTGATCGAACGGAACCACGCCTGGACGAATCAGTTGATCCAGGCTCAGAGTTTTGAAGAACTGTCCGAGCGTCTGATGGGAGCACTGGACGACTTCATTGACGGCATTTATCTGCATGGTCTGAACCGGTCAAACAAGCATGTGCACAAAGCGCTGGAATTCATCGGTGACGAATATGCTTCCAGCATTGGTTTGCGGGATGTTGCTCAACACGTGGGTCTGAGTGCCTCTCGACTGGCTCACCTGGTTAAAGACTTCACGGGACAGACCGTTCTGCAGATCATCCAGCAGGTCCGCATCCGGCATGCCCAGGAACTGCTAACGCAGACGGATCGCTCATGTGCTGATATCGGGTACGAAGTGGGCTTTGGTGATCAGAGCTACTTCACGTATCACTTCAAACGGCAGCTTGGCACCACACCGGCGAAGTTCCGCAAGGGGCGGGGAGTGTAGTATTCAATCTGGGGCGGGCGACGGGATTCGAACCCGCGACATCCTGGACCACAACCA